>CAILNX010000023.1 GCA_903835685.1 uncultured delta proteobacterium | reverse complement strand
TACCGTTTGTGTTTGTCTTTTTCATGACTTTGTCTCTTGTGAGTTTATTCAAGCGTGCGTTCAAATTGTCGAATTAACAATTGATTTATTTGGTGGATTGATTTTATATATATTAATAATTATAAAATTAAATGCAAATAAATTCTCTGCCGAGGCGGCAGCGGGGATGCGTCAATTTTTCCGGAACCACCCGTCCTCCCAGACCAGCCCGAAATGCCAGGCCACGTACGCGTCCAGCACCTGCCCGCACTGCTGATGGATATCCGGCTTTATGGCCAGCCTGGGCCAGTCCTTGGGATCGGAGCGGCCGATCCAGTCCAGGGTGCGCAGGGCTCCGGCGCTGGTCTTGAAGAGGGGGCTGTCCGTCGGGCGACAATTGGGGCAGGCCACCCGGCCCTTGTCCACCAGGAACCAGGGCTCGGGGATCTGGTCCAGGGGCAGGCCGCAGCTTATGCACTCCCCGATCTCCGGGGCGTAGCCGTGGTCGTAGGTGGTCCGGGTCTTGAAGAGTAATGGCGCGGCGGCCGGGGCCAGGGTCTGGTCCTCCAGGCCGTAGAGGGTGGAAAGCGTCAGGTCAAAGGCCTTTCTGGAACCCTGGGGGCCGATTTGTACGGCCTCCACGAACTTGAGGCAATGCCCGGCAGCGGCCAGGGCATTGCGGTTGGCCCGCAGGCCCGGAAAACCGTGCACCAGGCTCCCTTCCAGGAGCTTTTTGCCCTGGTGGGCCTTGACCGTGGTGTCGTGGGTGAAGATGACCAGGTTGAGCGCGTCCAGGCAACCGACGAAGCGGCGGCGGCTGCGGCTTCCGCCAAAGGCGAAGGCCCGGGTCACGCCCTGGGAGGGCGAGAGATAGCTCACCCACATGTCGGTTTCGCGGAAGCGGCCCACGCGCAGGACCAGGACTTTTTCGGTTTGTTCCATGGTCAAGAGTTCATGGTCAGGGTCGGGGCCGGGCGGGCGAGGCAAGGCCCCGTTTCAGGCTTGAGGGACTTAAGGGAAGGTCAGGACCCGCACCTGGCCCTGGGCGGCCTCGATGGCCACGGGTTGGCCGTTGTGGACCACCTGCACGGCCGCAGCGTTGCCCAGGCGGAGCCACAGGGTCTTGGTGTAGTCGAAGCGGGCGGCCTGGCCGTACTGCACGTAGAATTTCTTGGCCTCGCCCCCGTCGATCTGGACCTGGCCCCAGCAGGTGCCCTTGGGCGTGGCCGTGACGGTCACAAAGGCTTCCTTGGCCAGAGCGGGTTGCTCCTTGGCCGGGGCGGGTTGTTCCTTGGCGGGAGCGGCCTCTTTGGCCCCGGTCTCCTTGACGGAATCCTTCTTGAAGGCCCCGGCCAAGGCCTCGGCAGCCTTCTGCTGGGGCATGGCCGACTGGTTCTGGACCTGGTGGGCCTCCTTGTCCGGAGCCTCGGCCGCAGGCTGGGGAATGGCCGGTTCAGGGGCCGGGACAGGCTTGGCCGCCGGGGACGGGGAGAGCGGCGGGGCCGGGGTCGGGGCCGGGCCGGGCTTGTCCTGGGGCTTGGTGATCCCGGTCTTGTCCAGCACGGTCTTGACCGCTCCGCCCAGGTTGGTGTCCTTGAGCTGGCCCGGGCTCTGGATGAACATGACCAGGCCGCCCAAAAGGACCAGCAGGATCAGGAGAATGAGCAGGGTGGGCAGAAAGGATTTCTTGTCCCGGGACAGCTCCCTCTCGGGCGGCTGCGCGGCAAAGGCCATGAGCCGTTCCTGGATGGGCGGGGCGGTGTCCGTGGCTGGCTTGACCCCGTAGGCCCGGTCGATGATCTCGGAGATGGACTCGGTTTCAAGCCCGAGCAACTGTGCGTAATTCTTGATGAAGCCCTTGGCATACACGGGATGGGGCATTTCGTCGATCCGGCCTTCCTCGATGGCCGTGAGCTTGCGGCGGTTGAGCATGGTGGCCTTGATGACCTGATCTATGCCCACGCCCTGGCGCTCGCGCTCCATGCGCAACAGTTCGCCAAGCTCCTTGAAGCTCATGTCCCTGTCGATCATGCGTCCCCCGCGTATGTGTTGACCCGGTTCTGACCGGACAGCCGGGGGAATCCCCGCCTGGGTGTCAACGCTTCCAAAAGCACCTAAACGTATTTCCCGAGGATGTCACGCATTCCTTTGCGGCAATGACGTGTCCCTGGCATCGGTTTCGCACGATCCGGGCCGAAATCCAGCCCCGGAAGCGTCCGGCCCGAGTCCGGAACTAGATGCGGATGTCGATGACCGCTTTCTTACGCAGCTTGTCCAGATATTCCTTGAAAAGATCTTCCATCTTGACCGCATAGATGGACTCGTAAATCTGGTTGCGGATCGAGGGGTCGATGGGGGCCTTTTCCTGCTCGGCAGGCTTTTTCTCCGCCTCGGGCTCCTTGTCCTTTTTCTCGGACTCCTTGCTTTCCAGAAGGAGCAGGGCATCGTTGGCGTTGAGCTTGAAGGGCTGGCTGATCTGTCCGGCCTTTAAGCCCGTCAGGGCCTCCTTCCACTGGGGGGCCAGGTCGTTCCAGTTCAGCTCCCCCAGGTCCCCGCCTTGGCCTGCGCCGGGTCCCTTGGACAGCTTGTCCGCCGCCTCGGCAAAGGTCATCTCCTTGCGCTCGATGCGGGATTTGACCTCGGCCCCCGGGGTCCCGCTGGGCAGGATGATCAGCCGCAGGCGGATTCGGCCGCCGGTGCCCATGGCGCTGCTGGAGGCCAGGGGGCGGGTGGCGCTTTTGGGATCATTCTCGTAAGCCTTGCGGATCTCCTCTTCGGTGACCACCACCTTGCGCTGGACCATGCCCGCCACCATGCGGTGCTTGAGCATGTCCGAACGCATCTTCTCGGTGAATTCCTTGGTGGTCATGCCCTCGCCCAGGAGCTGCATCTCCAGGCCCTGGTCCGTGAGGTTGTTCTTTTCCTTGATGTGTTTGATCTCGGCCGTGACTTCCTGGTCCGTCACCGCGATCTTGAATTTTTCCGCTTCCTTCTCGATCAGGATGTCGTCGATCATCTTGTTCAGGAACTGGCGTTTGGCCGTGTTGATGGCCTCTTTTTCCTGGGCCGAGAGGACTCGGTCCCTGATCTTGTCCAGCAGGGGCTTCATCTGCTGGTCCAGGTCGTACTGGGTGACCATCTTGTCGTTGACCACGGCCACCACCCGGGCCACCAGTTCATCCTGGGCCAGGGCCGGGGCAGGGGAGGACAAAAAACAGGCCAGGGCCAGGGTTGCGGTCAGTCCGGTCGGCAGGAGGGCTTTTTTCAGGGCGTCGATCATCGTATTCGTGTCCTTTTCGGGTCGGATACTTGGGACAGGTGGGGTTCTAGTCGTTTTTCACTTGCCGCGCAACAGCGTGTCCGTGGCGTTGCCGAGTTGGGCCCGGGTCGAGTTGTCCCCGGCCTCGTCCCGCGGCTGGGAGCTGTCCCCGGCCTCGTCCCGGGGCAGCAGGTGACGGCTGATCTGGATGTCGGCCTTGGCCAGCTCCTCGTCCAGCCAGCGGGTGAAGGCCTCCTGAAGCTTCTGCTCCACCAGGATTTTCTCGATCACCGTGTAGACCTGGGCCGGTTTCAAGACCCTGGCCGGGGTCTCCTCCAAGAGAATGAGGGCCTCGAATCCGCTGGTGTTGGACTGGATTTGGGTGGCCTGGCCGGGTTTCAGGGAGCTCAAGGGTTTTTTCCACATGGCCGGAATCTGGTCTGTTTTCAGACGCATCTCCCGGGCCTCGATCTGGGTGAATTTCTGGGACAGGGCCTCCGGGGATTTTTCCACCCGGTAGAAATCCAGGGCTCGCTCTAGGGACTCCCGGGTGGGGCCACGCAGGACCAGCAGGCGGAGCCGGGCTGAAATGGTGAAATCCTGGACATGGTCCCGATAGTAGGCCTCGGCCTCCTCGGTGCTCAAGGGGGTCTGGGGCCGCAGCACGGCCTGCTGGAGCTTTTCCACGCCCAGGCGGTAACGCAACTGGTCCCGCCAGCGTCCGATGTCGATGTACTGGTCGGCCACCATGCGCTCGAAGCTGCCCGGGGGATAGTCGCCCCGGATGGTGGCCTCGGCCGCGTCAGCCTCCTCGTCGGACACTTTCAGGTCCTTGGCCTTCAAGGCCTGCTTGACCAGCTTCTGGATGATCAGTTCGGCCAGGATGGCCCCGTATTCCCGGCGTAGCTTGCTCACCGAGGGGATGGAGGCCTCGCCCCCGTCCAGGTGCAGGCTGTCGTGGCCGAATTCGATCTCTTCCAGCCGGATGGGGCTGCCGTTGACCTTGGCCACCACCCCGGATTCCTCCACGGCCCGGTCGCAGGCGGCCAGGCTGAGGCACAGGGCAAGGACCAGGGCGATGCCAGGAGTGATGCCAGGAGTGATGACAAGAGCGAAATATGATTTCAGGGGCATGGGCATCTTCCGTTTGGGGTGAGCGCGGCCTGGGTTTCTATTGCCTGGAAAGTTCGGCCGGGACAAGCTCTTCCAACTCCTGGCGCATGGCCGCCAGATTCTCGTGAGGGGGCAGGTCCTTGTCCTGGCGCAGTTCGATCTTGCCCGGGGGCAGGAGCCTGGCCCGGTCGGAACGCTTTCCTATCCAATCCAGGACCCGTTCGGTGGACAGGACCGCGCCCTGGGCCAGGGTCAGCAGGGTGCGGCCGGGGTACAGGTCGGCTCTCTCGGTCTGAAGCCGGGAGAGCACCTGCTTGAGCGAAAGCAGGGCCAGGAAGTTCTTGAGCTGGACCGGGATGGCCCCGAAGCGGTCCTTGATCTCCATTTCCATGTCCACGAGCCCGCCCGGGGTGTCCGGGGCCGAGAGCATGCGGTAGTAGCGCAGGCGCTCCTTGGGGTCCGGGATGTACTCCTCGGGGATGTGGGCCTCGAAGGTGAAATTGAGTTCCGGGTCCGTGGGCCGGACCTGGGCCGTGTCGCCCTTTTGCCGCCGGACTTCCTCCTCCAGCATCTCCAGGAAGAGGTCCAGGCCCACCTTGGCGATCTGCCCGGACTGGGATTCGCCCAGGATGTTCCCGGCCCCGCGCAGGCGCAGGTCCTCCATGGCCACCCGGAAGCCCGCGCCCAGGTAGTCCAGGTCCAGGATGATCTGGAGCCGTTTCTGGGAGAGCTCGGACAGGCCCGAGAGCGAGGGGACCATGAAATAGGCGTAGGCCTGGCGCTCGCTGCGGCCCACCCGGCCGCGCAACTGATAGAGCTGGCCCAGGCCGAACATCTGGGCCTGGTCCACGATCAGGGTGTTGGCCCGGGGAAAATCCAGGCCGGACTCCACGATGGCCGTACACACCAGCACGTCCAGCTCCCCGTGCCAGAACTTGTGCATGGTCTCTTCCAGGATCTTCTCGTTCATCTGGCCGTGGGCCATGCCCACCCGGGCGTCCGGCACCAGGCCGCGCACGTATTCGGCCACCCGCTCCAGGCCCTGCACCCGGTTGTACACCCAGAACACCTGGCCTTCGCGTTCGATCTCCCGGGTCAGGATGGTTTTGAGCATGGGGCCGTCTTTTTCGATCAAGGCGGTATGCACGGCCTTGCGCTCGGGCGGCGGGGTCTCGATGACCGAGAGCCCGCGCAGACCGGACAGGGAAAGCTGGAGGGTGCGCGGAATGGGCGTGGCCGTAAGCGTCAGCGCGTCCACGGTCTTGCGGAACTCCTTCAGGCGTTCCTTGTGCTTGACCCCGAAGCGCTGCTCTTCGTCCAGGATGAGCAGCCCCAGCCGGGGCAGGCTCACGTCCTTGGACAGGAGGCGGTGGGTGCCGATGAGGATGTCCACCTCACCCCGGGCCGCGGACTCCACCACGATTTTCTGGCGCTGGGGCGAGACGAAGCGGCTGAGCATGCCCACGCGCACCGGGAAATTCTCCATGCGCGCGGTAAAGGTCTGATAGTGCTGCTCGGCCAGGATGGTGGTGGGGCAGAGCAGGGCCACCTGCTTGCCCTCCAGCACGGCCCGGAAGGCGGCGCGCAGGGCCACCTCGGTCTTGCCGAAGCCCACGTCCCCGCAGACCAGGCGGTCCATGGGCTCGGGCTTTTCCATGTCCGCGAAGACCTCGGCAATGGCCCGGCCCTGGTCCGGGGTCTCCTCGAATCCGAAGGTGGACTCGAACTCCCAGTACATCTGGTCCACCGGGCCATAGGCGTAGCCCTTGGCCACCTTGCGGAAGGCGTACATCTGGACCAGTTCCTGGGCGATCTTCTCGATGGCCTTGCGGGCCCGTTCCCGGGTTTTTTTCCACAGGGTTCCGCCCAGACGGTCCAGGGCCGGGGTCGCACTCTCGGGTCCCTTGAAGCGTTGCACCAGGTTCAGGCGGTCCACGGGTAGGTAGAGCTTGTCCTCGGCGTCGAAGAACAGGAGCAGATAGTCGTTGGCCGCCTCGGCAATTTTCAGCCGGTGCAGGCCGCCGAAGCGGGCCAGGCCGTAGTCCCGGTGCACCAGTAGGTCGTCGGGCAGGAGTCCGTCGTAGTCGTCCAGGCCCTTGAAGGCCTTGTCCGCCCGGGCCTTGGTGGTGGCCCCGGTCTCGGGCTGGAGCACGTCCTCGCCCAGGACCAGGACATTGCCCCATTCCAGGTCCAGGCCCTTTTTCAGGCCCGAGACCAGGGCGTACAGGCCCCGGTTGGTGGGGTTGTATTCAAAGGAGAAGGACAGGTCCTCCTTCTCGGCCAGGGTCAGGAATTTCTTGCGCGAGCGGGGGCTGTGGAAGCTCAAGATGGTCTGGTGCCGCTCCTCCCGCCACTGGCGCAGGGCGGCCATGAGCGCGGACCAGGGCCGCTTGCGGCTCTCGGGCTGCCAGAAGAGATCGGCGAAGGTGGCGTAGCTTTTTTCCGGCAGGTCCAGGCCGTTCTTGTCCTGGCCGATGACCAGGTCCTCGAACACGATCTGGCGGGTGTCCCGCCAGGCCTCGCGGGTGGCCGCCTCGGTTCGGTGGATCAGGTGGCGGGGCCAGCGGTGCCCGGAAACCGGGCCAATGTCTCGGGCCTCTTTTTCCAGGTATTCCTTGAAGGCCCATTCCCCTTCCTCCAGCCGGGAGCGCAGGCTCTGGGACTGCACGAAGAGGCAGACCGCGTCCCGGGGGAAGTACCGCTCCAGGGGCACGGCCCCTTCATAATAGAGACCGGGCCAGAGGCGGCCGTCCCCGGTTTCCATGCGTTCGTCCAGGAAGCGCCGGGAGTTCTCGGAAATCTCCCCGGTCTTGCGCAGGGAGTCCCAGAAGCCGGTGGCCTGGGCCGCGAAATCCCCGGTCATGACCGCAGGCAGGGCGGGCAGCAGGGTGGCCTGGTCCAGCCCGGCCCGGGAGCGCTGGGTGGAGGGATCGAAGAGGCGGATTTCCTCCAGGCTGTCCCCGAAGAACTCCAGGCGCAAGGGGGCTTCGTACCCTGGGGCGAAGATGTCCAGGATGTCCCCACGCAGGGCGATCTCGCCCGGGTCGCCCACCAGGGCCACCCGGCGGAAGCCCCAGGCCACGGCCTGGTCCAGGATCAGGGAGGGGGAGATGTCCTCGCCCTTGCCCAGCGTCAGGACCATGTGGTCCAGAACCTCGGGCGGCGGCCATTTGGGCAGCAGGTTGTCGATGGTCAGGAGCAGTCCCGAGGGACGCCGTCCCTGGGACAGGGCGTAGAGCGCGGGCCAGCGCCAGGCCCAGTCCGCAGCCTCGGGGCGGCCCGGCGGGCAGGGTCCCAGAAAGGCCCAAGGGGATTCCCAGGCCGGGGTCGGAGGGGCGTTCTCAATTTCCGGGCGGCCGCCGAAGAGCTCCAGCAGAGCCTTGAGCTCCCGGAACTCCCGGGCTCCGGGCACGAGCAGGACCACGCTCTGGCCCCGGGCCAGGAGCCGGGAGGCCAGCATGGCCTGGGTGGCCGGGCCGCTCTTGAAGATGCGCAGGGACTGGCCCACGCCCTGGAAATAAGGCTCAAGTTCCTTGGGAAAACGCACCAGATACGTCCTTCATGAAACATGAAGAAAAGCCGCTGGCGCGCGTGCAGCGCGGGCGGCTTTCCGGTCAGGGTTGCGAATGAGGGGGGCCGTTTCCCGGGCGAGCCTTTTGCGGGGCTGGCAGCCGCGAGTCCGGGGCCTCGACCGTCAGGACAGGGCCTGGGAGTTACACTTGGGTGAGCTTGGCCTGCTCCTCGCCGCTCAAGAGGCGGTTCAAATCCAGCATGATGAGCAGGCGGTCCTCCAGCTTGCCCACGCCGCTGATGTATTCGGACTCCAGGCCCGAGACCACGGGCGGGGGCGGCTCGACCGTGCTGGCCGGAATGCGCAGTACCTCGGACACCGAGTCTACCACGAAGCCCACGATCATGTTGGAGAGCTCGATGACGATGATGCGGGTGTGCTTGTCGTGACTCCGGGTGGTCAGGCCGAAACGGCGGCGCAGGTCGATGATGGGGATGACCTTGCCGCGCAGATTGATGACGCCCTCCACGAATTGCGGAGCGCGGGGCACCTTGGTGATCTCCATGGTGCGGATGATTTCCTGAACCTTCAGGATGTCAACGCCGAATTCTTCTTCTCCGATGCTGAAGGTGACCAGCTGCATCAGTTCGGCGTCTTGTCGTGTCTGGTGTTGTTCGGCCATGGACGCTTCCCCTTGTGGGTGGTGTCGGGAGTTGGTCGCATCAGGGCGATACTCGTGTTGATATCCTAAAAGTTTGGGCCTGGCAACGCTGGAGTAGGAGCTGCGGCCCGGGAAAAGGAAAAAAAATGAGCGGGGAATTTGAAAAAATCTTGACAAGCACGGGCCGGGGGGGCTACAGGCTGCCTTTCAACATGGACAGCATGGCCGCCCAGTCCGGGCGGCAGCGGCTATAATCATCATCGCTTCAAAGAGGAGAGACTGTCTTGGCCAACCACGCTTCCGCGCTCAAAAGGCATCGTCAGAGCCTGATCCGCCGTTCCCGCAACCGTGCCGCAAAGACCCGCATCAAGAGCGCGGTCAAGGAAGTCATGACCGCCCTTGAGTCCAAGGATATGGACAAGGCCCAGGCCGCCCTGCGCGACGCTTCGTCGGTGCTGGACAAGGCCGCGGGCAAGAAGATCGTGCACTGGCGCATGGCCGCCCGCAAGATTTCCCGCCTGACCGAGCAGGTGAACAAAGCCGCCCTGGCTTAAGAGCCCCCCGGTCCTTTTCATTCCGGAATAAACAGCCGGTCGACCCTCGGGTTGACCGGCTGTTTCGCGTTCCCCGGCTCGATTCTTGCTCACCTCCCTCTGATCCCCAAGGAGGAAAAAATGAGCATGATCATCAACCAGTCCACCATGAGCGGGCAGGGTGTCCTGGACGCCGCCCGTCTGGCCCAGCCCGGCATCCCGCAGCCCGCCGGGGCCAACGCTCCTGCCGAACCTGCCGCCACTGCCGCCAGTTCGGCCCCGGCTGGGGCTTCGGCAACCTCGGCCGGGACTTCCGCCTCGGCCTCGGGCGACACGGTGAGCTTCAGCGCGCCCCGGAACGCCGATGACGCCGCAGCCCTTCTGGATCAGGTGCGCGGGCTTCTGTCCTCCGGCCCGGACGAAGGGCTCGGCCACCATTTCGATCCTGACCGCATCGCCAAGCTCCTGGGCTGATAAGAAAGCCCCCGGACCAAAGATCCAGGGGCCTGTATCATCCGAAGGCAGTTGAGGACTAGTCCAGCTGCTTGAGCAGGGTGTCCTTGATGCTGTCGATGGAGCCTTCCCCTTCGAGTATGATGTACTTGCACTTGCCCTTGGCGGCCAGGTCCTTGTAGAAATAGGAAGCGGCCAGGGTTCCGGTGGTGGAGTCGTAGTAAATGTCGTGACGCTTGTCGATGGCGCCCTCGTCCTGGTCGTCGGCGCGGGCCGACAGGGCTCCGCCGCACACCCGGCACTTGTCGCCGTTGGGCTTGATGGCGTCGATGAAGATGTTGTTGGGGTGGTTGTTGTCATTGGCGCAGAGACGGCGGCCCATGATCCGGTTCTTGGCCACCAGGCGGGGGAGCAGGATCTCGATGACGAAGTCCAGCTTCACGCCACCGGTCACAAGGGCGTCCCACAGCTTCTGGGCCTGCACGATGCTGCGCGGAAAGCCGTCCAGGAGCCAGCCGTTGGCGCCAGAGGACTTGAGCACGTCCAGCACCATGGGGATGGTGATGTCGTCGGGAACCAGCTCGCCACGGTCGATGAAGGCCTTGGCCTGCTTGCCCAGATCCGTGCCGCCGCCGATGTGCTTGCGGAAAATGGCCCCGGACTCGATGTGATCCAGATCGTATTTCTTCTTCACCAGGGCGCCCTGGGTGCCCTTGCCGCTGCCGTTGGGTCCAAAAATAAGAATATTCACAGAAATTCCTCCCTTGTTCAAAAGATTCACAAGGCATTAGCCTGAGATGGGTGAGGTGTCAATGACCGTCCGGCCTGTCCTGTGCCTCCGGGCAGGGTCCTGGGTCGGGAATCCCGTTGCGGGTCCGGGTCAAATCCAGTAGAGTCCCTGCCGGTCCAACCGGGACCAAGGGACGAACATGCCCATCAAACGCAAGACGACTTCTGATTTCGAATCCGTTGACAGTGCGGACAAGGCCAAGGTTCTGGCCGCCAGCCTTTCGGAAAAACAGGCCCAGGACGTGGCCGTGCTCGATGTGCGCGGACATTGCCCGGTGTCTGACTTCATCATCGTGTGCACGGCCAAGAACCCCCGGCACGGCCGAGCCCTGGCCGACGCCGCCCTGGACAGCCTGGGCGAGCGCAAGATGGCCTACCTGGGCATGGAAGGCTACCGGGACAGCGACTGGGTCCTTCTGGACGCCAACGACGTCATCGTGCACATCTTCCAGGAAACCACCCGCCGCTACTACAACATCGAAGGCCTGTGGCCCGAGGCCGAGCGCATCCTGATCGTCCCGGCCACGCCCCAGGGAGAGGTTCAGTGACCGCAAGGACTCCGGTCCTGCTGCTCATTCTGGACGGCTGGGGCATCGCCCCGGCCGGGCCGGGGAACGCCGTGTCCCTGGCCCGGACCCCTATTCTGGACCGCCTGCTGGCCAGCCATCCCAAGGCCCGCCTGGGCTGCTCGGGCCGGGCCGTGGGCCTGCCCGACGGGTTCATGGGCAATTCCGAGGTGGGGCACATGAACATCGGCGCGGGCCGCATCATCTATCAAGACATGACCCGCATCGACATGGCCATCGAGGACGGCGCCTTTGCCGCCAACCCGGTGCTGGCCGATCTGTTCGCCCGGACCAAGGCCGGAAGCGGCCGTCTGCACCTCCTGGGCCTGGTCTCCGACGGCGGGGTGCACAGCCACCAGAACCACATCCACGCCCTCATACGAGCGGCCAAGGCTGCGGGCGTGCCGGAAATTTTCGTCCACGTCTTTCTGGACGGCCGGGACACCCCGCCGACCAGCGGCCTTGCGTACACCCGCGACCTGGTCCAGGCCATGCACGAGATCGGCGCGGGCCGGGTGGCCACGGTCACGGGCCGCTACTACGCCATGGACCGGGACAAGCACTACGAGCGCAACGCCCTGGCCTATGCGGCCATGGTTCAGGGCCAGGGAATCCCGGCCACGGACCCCGTGGAAGCCGTGGCCGAGGCCTATGCCGCCGGGGAGAACGACGAGTTCGTCAAACCCCGGGTCATGACCGGACCCGATGGCCGCCCCGTGGGCCTGATCCAGGACAACGACGGGGTGTTCTTCTTCAATTTCCGGGCCGACCGGGCCAGGCAGATTTGCCGCGCCCTGTTCGATCCGGCCTTTGACGGGTTTGCGCGCGCTTCGCGGCCGAGCCTGGCGGGATTCGCCACCATGACCGAATACGAGTCCACCTTCGGCCTGCCCGTGGCCTTCGGGCCCATGGACGTGGGCGGGGTCCTGGGCGAGGTTCTCTCGGGCCTTGGACTGCGCCAACTGCGCCTGGCCGAGACCGAGAAATACGCCCATGTGACCTATTTCTTCAATTGCGGCCGGGAAGAGCCCTTTGCGGGCGAGGACCGGATCATGATCCCCTCGCCCCGGGAAGTGGCCACCTATGACTTGAAACCCGAGATGAGCGCCGGGGCCGTGACCGCCGCCTTTCTGGAAAAGGCCGCAGAATACGACCTGGTGGTCATGAACCTGGCCAACCTGGACATGGTCGGTCATACCGGGCTCATCCCGGCCGTGGTGTCCGCCTGCCAGACCGTGGACGACTGCCTGGGTCGGGTGGTCGAGGACATGCTGGGCCGGGGAGGGCGGGTTCTTCTCACTGCTGACCACGGCAATGCCGAGGAGATGATCGACGCCCTCGGCGGCCCCCAGACCGCGCACAGCAAGAACCCGGTCTGGCTGGCCCATGTGGCTGCCGACAGCGCGGACCTGCCCCTGGCCGACGGGGTGCTCGGCGACATCGCCCCCACCATCCTGGACCTCTGGGGCCTGGACAAGCCTGCTGGAATGACTGGAAAAAGCCTGATCCAAAGGAAGCCCTCGGCATGAGCGAATCCTCCAGAAAGCCCCTGACCCCGGTCAAGCCCGTGGGCATGGAAGTCATATTTCTCTATCCCTGCCCCTTTTGCGGCCGGGAGGTCCCGCTCATGGCCCCCACCCAGCCGGCCATGGCCCAGTGCGACGAGTGCCGCCGCAATTTCCCCATCGTGCCGGTTGACGAGCGGACCCTGCGCTACGTCAAGATCATGCTGGCCAACGGCCGGGCGGCCATCGACCCGGATTTTCTCTGATCCCGGGCCAGACCCGGCCGCCTGGGTCCTGGTCTCCGGAAAAGCCCCGGTCATTATTTATTTTTGGAAAAACAGACAAAAAGGGAAAATTGTTTTTGACCTTTTTGTCATTTTTATTTAAGGAATCCCCTCGCGTCTCGGGCATGGACTCTGGGACGCGGCAACGCCATAACCTGTGAAGGGAGACAGCATGGACCTGGAAAATAAGCAGATTCCCATCGATCTGCGCACTTTGGAACAGAATGTGCCGGACAAGCTCCACCCTGTGCTCGATTTCATGCTCGGCAATCTGAGACAGATCGGCTGGGCCGTGACCGGGATCATCCTGGTGGTGGCCGTTTACGCCGTGACCTCCCATATCCGGAAGGGCAATGTGGAAAAGGCCCAGGACGAGCTGGGTCTGATCATCGTGCAGAAGCTCGGGGCCGAGCGCATGAGCGCCCTGGAGACCTACGCCAAGACCGCGCCCTCGGACTTGAAGGCCAAGGCCTATCTGGAACTGGCCCGGGTGGCCATGGACGAGAAGGACTTCGACAAGGCCCAGACGGCCTGGAAGGACCTGGAAGGACTGGGCGACCCCAACCTGACCTTCACGGCCAAGCTGGGTCAGGCCAAATGCCTGATGTTCGCCGGAAAGAACAAGGAGGCCGTGACCGCGCTCACCGCCCTGGCCGCCACAGCCCCTGCGGCCGCCAAACGCGGAGTCACCGCCCAGTTGGCCTCGGCCGCCGAAGCCGCCCAGGACTGGCCCGCGGCGGTCAAGGCTTATCAGGAGCTTTCCAGCACCTCGGCCAACGATCAGGACAAGCCCTATCTCGACGCCAAGGTCGAGCAGCTCAAGTCCAGACTCTAACCCGCACGGACCAGGAGACTTAAAGCATGGGCCATCCCCTTTTGGCCGACGCACCGGGCCGCATCGAGCTTCTGCTCGGCAACGAGGCCATTGTGCGCGGCGCCCTGGAAGCCGGTGTCCAGGTGGTCACCTGCTATCCCGGAACCCCTTCCTCGGAAGTGCCGGACACCTTTTTCCGGCTTTCGCCCGAAGGTGATTTCTCCTTTGAATACTCCACCAACGAGAAGGTGGCCTTTGAGGTCGCGGCCGGGGCCACCCTGGCCGGGGCCATGACCCTGGTGACCATGAAGCACGTGGGCCTGAACGTGGCCGCCGATCCGCTCATGACCCTGGCCTATCTGGGCGCGCCGGGCGGACTGGTGGTGCTCTCGGCCGACGACCCAGGCTGCCACTCCAGCCAGAACGAGCAGGACAACCGGGCCTACGCCCGTTTGGCCGGGATTCCCTGCTTCGAGCCGTCCACGGCCCAGGAGGCCAAGGACATGACCCGGGCCGCCCTGCTGTTCTCCCGGGAGCACGGCCTGCCGGTCATGCTGCGCACCACCACCCGGGTGAACCATCTGCGCGGTCCCGTGACCTTCGGTCCCTTCATGCCCAAGACCAAACCGGCCGGAGTGCCCAAGGACCCGCGCCATTTCGTGCCTGTGCCGGTGTTCGCCCGTCCCATGCACCTGGACCTCATGGCCAAGATGGCCAGGGCCAGGACCCAGGTGGAGACCTCCCCCTTTAACAAGGAATATGGCTCGGGCCCCCACGGGGTTCTGGCCGTGGGCATCAACCGCTCCTATCTGGCCGACGCCCTGGCCGAGTCCGGGCTTGAGGCCGAGTTCTCGGTGCTGGAGCTGGGCTTCTCCTTCCCCCTGCCCGAGGAGCGCCTGACCGCCTTCATGCGTGGCAAGAAGTCCCTGCTGGTGCTGGAGGAGTTGGAGCCCATCCTGGAGACCGAGGTCCGGGCCTTGGCCCAGAAGGCCGGGCTGTCCCTTCTCATCCAGGGCAAGGACCTGGCCTGCCTGCCCCGACACGGCGAATACTCGGGTCGCATGGTCACCGAGGCCCTGTACGCGGCCCTTGGGCGCACGGCCCCGACGCCGGTCCATTGCGCCGGAACCGAAGGACTGCCGGTGCGTCCGCCCAACCTCTGCGCCGGATGCCCCCACCGGGCGGCCTATTTCGCCGTGCGCCAGGTCTACGGGGACGAGGCCACCTATTCCTCGGACATTGGCTGCTACACCCTGGGGCTTCTGCCGCCCCTGCGCATGGCTGATTTCCTGGTATGCATGGGCTCCTCGGTCTCGGCCGGGTGCGGCGCGTCCCGGGCCGCCGGACAGAAAGTCGTGGCCTTCATCGGCGACTCCACCTTCTTCCATTCGGGCATGACCGGCCTGGCCAACGCGGTGTACAACCGCCACGACATCCTCCTGGTCATCCTGGACAACAAGACCACGGCCATGACCGGGCACCAGCCTCATCCCGGGGTGGAGAAGACCGCGCTGGGCGACAACCCGGCCCGCATCGACATCGAGGCCGTGGTCAAGGCCCTGGGCGTGACCCAGTTTCGCAAGGTCAATCCCCTGAATTTGAAGGCCACCACCAAGGCCCTGGAGGAACTCAAGGGTATGTCCGGGGTGCGCGTGCTGCTCACCGAAGAGCCCTGTCCCTTGTTCGCCCGCCGGGTGATGGCCGTGAAAAAGCCCATGACCGCCTACATCCCCGACCCCTGCGACGACTGCGGGCAGTGCCTGGACACCCTGGCCTGCCCGGCCTTTTCCAAAAAGGACGGACGGGTGGAGATCGACGAACTCTCCTGCTCGGGCTGCATGTTCTGCCTCCAGGTCTGCGACCGGATCAAAGCCCGGAAAAGGAGCGCCTAGATGTCCGAAGCGAAAAGCCTGCGCGTGTTCATGACCGGCGTGGGAGGGCAGGGCACCCTGACCGCCACCAAGCTTCTGGCCCAGGCCGTCCTGTCCCAGGGCCTGCCGGTCACGGCCGGAGAGATCCACGGCATGGCCCAGCGCGGCGGCGTGGTGGAATCCACCCTTTGCCTTGGGGTTTTGAGTCCGCGCATCGGGTTTGGCGAGGCCGACGTGCTCCTGGGGTTCGAGCCCATCGAGACCCTGCGGGCCTTGCCCTATCTCAAGGCCGGAGGGATCATCCTGTCTTCCGACGAATTCATCGCGCCCATGGCCGTGGCCCTGGGCCGGGAGCAGGGGCCGGACCTTCAAGAGATCAAGGCCAAGGCCTCGGCCTGCGCCGGGACCGTGCGCTTTTTCTCCATCCGCTCCATGGGCAAGAGCTGCGGGGCGGTGCAGAGCGGCAACATCGCGCTTCTGGGCGCGCTCTGCGCCTCGGGCCTGCTGCCCTTTGGCCCGGAAGTCCTGGAGGCGACCATTCGCGCCACCATGAAGCCCAAGGTGGCCGAGGGCAACGTCAAGGCCCTGACCCTGGGCGTGGAGGCTTTTCAGACCCAATGAAACACCCGAGAAGTCCGCAAGGAACGCTATGACCTCTGTCATCGACGCCGGGACCGAGCAGGGACTGTTCTTCCATGTCCTGCGCTCCACCATCGAGAGCCTGGACCCCAAGAGCCGTCTGGACGAGACCCTGGGCGCGCTTCTGCGCAACATGGCCGAGGAGATCGGGTACACCCGGGCCTTTCTGGCCATCGTGGACCCGGTGGCCGACAATCTGCGCCTTTCCATCAGCTACAGCCCGGAAAAGACCGCCGAGGCCGTGTACGAGCCCGGGGTGGGCGTGGTGGGCCAGGTCTTTGAGACCGGCCGCCCCATCGTGGTGCCCCGGCTGTCCGAGCACCCGGCCTTTCTGAACAAGGCCTTTGGCCGTACGCCCAACGAACTCCAGGCCCTGGGCTTCATCTGCGTGCCCATCGTGGCCCCGGGCCGGGACGGTGACGACGAGGAGCACCCGGAGATCCTGGGCACCTTGAGCGTGGACATCGACTCCAAGCCCAGCGAGCTTCTGGAGAGCCATCTGCGTTTTCTGGAGGTGGTGGCCAGCCTCATCGCCACCCACGTGGCCCGCTTGCAGGAGGAGCTGGTGCTCCAGAACCAGCTCCTGTCCCAGGGCATGAGCTCCCAGGTCCTGGACGCCCCGCCCCCGCCCAATTTCGTGGCCGCCTCGAAAAGCATACGCATGGTCCTGCGCCAGGCCCGCCAGGTCGGTCCCAGCCGGGCTACGGTGCTTCTGCGCGGGGAGTCGGGCACGGGCAAGGAGCTTCTGGCCGAGGCCATCCACCAGGCCAGTCCGCGCAAGGACCAGCCCCTCATCAAGCTGAACTGCGCGGCCCTGCCCTCGGAGTTGGTGGAGTCCGAGCTTTTCGGCCACCAGAAGGGGGCCTTCACCGGGGCCATCCAGACCAAGAAGGGCCTGTTCGAGGTGGCCCACGGCGGCACCCTGTTCCTGGACGAGATCGGGGAGCTGTCCCTGGACGCCCAGGCCAAGGTTTTGCGGGCCATCCAGGAAAAGGAGATCCAGCGGGTGGGCAGCGAGAGGCCCATTCTGGTGGACGTGCGGCTCATCTGCGCCACTCACCGGCCCCTGGAGGAGCTTCTGGAACAGTCCCTGTTCCGCGAGGACCTCTTCTACCGCATCAACGTCTTCCCCATTTTCATCCCCTCCCTGCGCGAGCGCAAGGAGGACATCCTGCCCCTGGCCGAGCATTTCCTTCAGGATTTCTCCAAGGAATACAACACGTCGGTCAAGCGCATCTCCACCCCGGCCATTGACTGCCTGGTGCTCTACCACTGGCCGGGCAACGTGCGCGAGCTGCGCAACTGCATGGAGCGGGCGGTCCTGGTCTGCGAGGACGAGGTCATCCGCACCTACCACCTGCCGCCCACGCTCCAGACCGCCGAGAGTTCGGCCACGGACACCCATCTGTCCTTTGGCGAGGCCGTGGCCAAGTTCGAGCAGGAGCTGTTGTGCGACGCCCTGAAGAAGTCCCGGGGGAACATGCTCCAGGCCGCCCGGGACCTGCGCGTGAGCTACCGCATCTTGAACTACAAGGTGCGCAAGTTCCACATCGACCTGAAGAAATTCACCCCGGGCGGCAAGAAGAAGAAAAGGGTGCTGGCCTAGCCTCGGACCATTTCCCTCCACCTCGACCCCGAATCCGCAAGGAGCATTGATGAAGATCACTTTCATGGGCGCGGCCCAGACCGTGACCGGTTCCTGTTATATCCTGGAATCCGCCTCGCACCGGTTCGCCGTGGACTGCGGTATGCACCAGGGCAACGCCGAGATCGAGATGCGCAACTGGAACGTGGCCCTGTACCGGCCCAAGGAACTGGATTTCATCCTCATCACCCATGCCCACATCGATCATACCGGCCTCTTGCCCCGCCTGGTCAAGGAGGGGTTCTCCGGCCCCATCCACGCCACCACGGCCACCCGGGACCTGATGGAGATCATGCTCCTGGACAGCGCCCACATCCAGGAGATGGAGGCCGAGTGGCGCAACAAGAAGAGCCAGCGCCACGGCCAGCGCATGAGCGAACCCCTGTACACCCAGGCCGACGTGGAAAAGACCCTGGCCCTGATCAAGACCGTGGAGTACGGCCAGCCCTTAAAGCCTGGCCCCGGGGTCGAGGTCGTGTTCCGGGACGCCGGGCACATCCTGGGCTCCTCGGTCATCGAGATGACCTACCAGGAAGGGACCGAGAGCAAGAAGATCGTGTTTTCCGGGGACTTGGGGCGGCCTCACCAGCTTCTGGTCAATGACCCGAGCACCATCGTGGCTGCGGACTACCTGTTCGTGGAGTCCACCTACGGCGACCGGGATCACAAGGACGAGACCAAGAGTCGGGACGAGTTGGCCGAGGCCATTGCCTACGCCTATAAGAACGGGGAGAAGATCATCATCCCGGCCTTTGCCGTGGGCCGCACCCAGGAGATCATCTACACCCTGCACCTCCTGTCCAAGGAGGGCCGCCTGCCGTCCGACCTTCCGGTGTTCGTGGACAGCCCCCTGGCCACCAAGGCCACCGAGATTTTCCGAAACAATCCCAAGTATCTGGATGACGAAGCCCAGGTCATGATCGCCAACGGGGACAGCCCCCTCAAACTGAAAAACTTAAAGTTTACCTTGAAGACCAGCGAGTCCCAGGCCATCAACGACATCAAGGGTTCGGCCGTGGTCATTTCCGCCAGCGGCATGGCCAACGCGGGCCGGATCAAGCACCATTTGCGCCACAACCTCTGGCGCAAGGGCGCGTCCATCGTGTTCACCGGGTATCAGGCCCTGGGCACCCCGGGCCGCAAGATCGTGGACGGGGCCAAGAAAATTCGCATCCTGGGTGAGGAAGTGGCCGTGAACGCCAAGATCTTCACCATCGGCGGGTTTTCCGCCCACGCGGGTCTGTCCCAACTCATGGCCTGGATGGAGAATTTCCGGGGCGGGCACCCCGAGGTCATCCTGGTGCACGGCGAACCGGCGGCCCAGAAGAACCTGGCCGAGAAGATCAAGGCCGCCTTTGGCTGGACCGTGCATATTCCCAGCTATCTGGAGGAATTGACCCTTCTTCCCGGCAAGGTCCCGGCCACCGAGGTGGCCAAGGTCACGGCCGCCCCGCGCATCGACTGGGATTTCCTGCTCGGGGACGCCGACCACCTGCTGGCCGAACTGCACAAGCGTGTGGGCCAGGTCCAGGCCCTGCCCTGGGAGTCCCAGACTGAAATCCGCGACCGGCTCATGGAGATCAACCGCATGGTCGTGGAGTTGGTGTCGGAGATATAGGGGACGGGCCGAGGCGGACATGCGCATCATCAGCGGAACCCTGGGCGGACGGATCATCAAGACCGCCTCGGGACCGGGCTACCGGCCGGCCACGGACAAGGTCCGCCAGGCCCTGTTCTCCCTGCTTGAGGCCCGGGGCCTGGCCTGGGAGGGCCTGCGGGTCCTGGACCTTTTCGCCGGAAGCGGCAGCCTGGCCCTGGAGTCCTTGAGCCGGGGCGCGGCCTGGGCCGGGTTCGTGGAAAAAGCCGGGTCGGCGGCCCTGCTCATCGAGAAAAATTTGCGCGATTTCGGGGTGGAGGCGGGCCGCTGGCGGGTGTTCCGCCAGGATGTGACCGCCTTCCTGAAACGTTTTCCCGGCCCTCCCTGCGGACTGGTTTTCATCGACCCGCCTTACGGCCAGGGCCTGCTGGCCCCGGCCCTGACCGCCCTCCTGGCCCAGGGCGGCCTGGCCCCGGACGGGATCGTGGTGGCCGAGGTGGAGGCCGCCGTCACCCCTGAGGTTGCCCGGGATCTGTCCCTGACCCTTTTCACCGACCGGACCTACGGCCAGACAAGGATACTCGCATGGAAAAACTTCAGCCCCGCTGGGCCATCTACCCCGGAACCTTCGATCCCCTGACCTACGGCCACATCAGCCTGGTCAAGCGCGCCCTGGACGCCTTCGAAGGCGTGGTGCTGGCCGTGGCCATCAGCACGCCCAAGGTCCCGCTGTTCAGCGTGGAGGAACGCCTGGACATGGCCCGGGAGGTCTTCAGCGACGAGCCCCGGATTATTGTCGAGCCCTTTGACGGGCTTCTGGTGGATTACGCCGCCCGGCGCGGGGCCGGGGTCATCCTGCGGGGACTCAGGGCCGTGTCCGACTTCGAATACGAATTCCAGATGGCCCTCATGAACCGGCGGCTGCACCGCAGCATCCAGACCGTGTTCCTCATGACCGACTACAAGTGGATGTATCTCAGTTCCACCATCATCAAGGAAGTGGCCAAGAACGGCGGGAACATCAAGGGGTTGGTCCCGGACACGGTCCTGACCCAGGTCTACGCCAGACTGGTCGGCGGGCGCTAGCATGGAGCGCAGCACGGTCGCGCCCCGCGTCCAGGCCCCGGACGCCCCCCTGGTGGTCAGCCTGCTCGGTCCCACGGGAGCGGGCAAGACCGCCCTGGCCCTGGCCCTGGCCGTCACTCGGCCCTGCACGGTCATCAACCTGGACTCCCGCCAGGTCTACCGCGATTTTCCCATCATCACCGCCCAGCCCTCGGAGGCCGAGCGCCAAGTCTGCCCGCATGAACTCTATGGATTCATGGACACCTCCCAGGCCGTTTCCGCCGGGCGGTTCGGGGACCAGGCCCGGGAGGCCGTGTCCGAGGCCCTGGCCCAGGGGCGTCTGCCCCTTCTGGTGGGCGGCACCGGCCTGTATCTGCGGGGGCTCACCCGGGGATTCGCGCCCATTCCGCCCATTCCGGCCAAGATCCGCGAGGCCGTGCAGGCCCGGTTGGCCGAGGTGGGGTCCGTGGCCCTGCACCTGGAGCTTTCCTGGAAGGACCCGGTCTACGCCCGCAAGATCCATCCCAACAACAAACATCACGTCTGCCGCGCCCTGGAGGTCTACGAGGCCACCGGCCGTCCCTTCAGCTTCTGGCACGCCCAGGACCACGATCGGCCGGACTGGCGCTTCCTGAAAATCGGGGTGGGCCTGGAGCGCCGGGAACTGGTGGAGCGCCTGGTTCGGCGCACGGACGCCATGCTCACGGCCGGGGCCTTGGACGAGGCCCGCGCGGCCTGGGAGCGCTGCCCGGACCCGGCCGCGCCCGGGTGGACCGGCATCGGGTGTTCCGAGCTGCTGGCCCATCTTCAGGGTGAAGCGTCTCTGGACGAGGCCCGGGAGTTGTGGATCAAGAACACCAAGGCCTACGCCAAGCGGCAGATGACCTGGTTTAAGCCCGAGGCCGACATCGAGTGGGTGGAGTCCGGGGACGAGCAGGCGGCCCGGGAACTGCTGGAAGAGACCCTGGCGGCCGGAAAGGTGCAGGGTTCCTGACCTGCGGGCCAGGGAGGTGTCAGACCCTCTTTTTCCCCGGAGCCATCAGGTGAAGCTGCGCGGGCAGCAGATGAAAGATGAGCGTGGCCCCGTGCGGGGCCAGGTGGGCCACGTCCAGCCGGGTCAGGCCTGCGTTCTCGAAATGCAGGCCCACCTTGGCCGAGGAGATCAGCGCCGAGGCCAGCACGGCCAGGCCGGGCAGGTGACCGGCGATGAACACCGACTCCCGGTCCTTGTGCTCCTCAAGCAGGGCGATCATTTCCAGGGCCGTGGCCGTGGGTCTCAAGGCCGGGGAGGGGAGCAGGGCCTGCTCCGGGAAACCCAAGGCCCGGGCCACGATGCCCGCGGTCTGCACGGCCCGCTTCTTGGCCCCGCAGAGCATGAGGTCAAAGGTCAGGCCCATGGCCTTCATGGCCAGGGCCGAGGCCTTGACTTGGTCCTGGCCCACCGGGCTCAAGGCCCGCTCAGGGTCGATCTGCTCGGAATAGCAGGCCCCGTGCTGCATGAGGTACAGGTTCACGCCCCCTCCTTGTCCCGGCCGGGACAGGCTGCACCCGCTCGCCCCCACAAGGAGGACCAGCCCTTCCTCTTTCGTGTATCTGGTCCACGGCCCTGGGGCAATCCCTTCCCTTGCCGCTCAAGGCCTGATTTCACATCCTCTTTTCTTCAAACTTGACACAACCCCCCCCGGGAACTAGTATGCCTCACTTGTCCAAAACGTCTGGAACCTTCGGGAGCCCAGGGCCTTTTTTGAAGCCCCCATCCTCCCTCGGTGCCATAACAAAGGAGAGACGAAATGGCTGCTCAGGTCATGGACAGTTCTTTCGAACAGGAAGTCCTCAAGTGCGATCTGCCTGTTTTGGTTGATTTCTGGGCACCCTGGTGCGGGCCGTGCCGGGCCATGGGGCCGGTCATCGACGAGTTGGCCAACGAATACGCCGGCCGGGTCAAGGTCGTGAAGATGAACGTGGATGAAAATCCGGCCTCTCCCAGCAAGTACGGCATCCGGGCCATCCCTACCCTGATCCTGTTCAAGGGCGGCGAGGTGGTGGAGCAGTCCACCGGTGCGGTGTCCAAGAGCACGATCAAGGAAATGATCGACAAGAAAATTGGCTGACATGAAGATATTCGACGCCGTGGTCATCGGGGGCGGGCCGGCAGGAATGACGGCCGCCCTGTATCTCCTGCGCGCCGGGGTGAAGGTCGCCCTGTGCGAGAAGCTTTCCCCGGGCGGCCAGGTGCTCATGACCGAGGTCATCGACAACTACCCGGGCCATCCCAAGGGTATCAAGGGCTACGAGTTGGCTGACCTCTTCGCCGCCCACCTGGACAACTATCAGCCCGAGCGCTTCAACGACGAAGTCCGGGAGATAACCCCTGGCCCGGATGGGGAATACGAGCTTCTGGTCGGGGCGGAGCGGATCAAGGCCAAGGCCGTGGTGATCTGCACCGGGGCCCGCTACCGCAGGCTGGGAATACCCGGCGAGGAGAAATTCCTGGGCAAGGGTGTGTCTTTTTGCGCCCTGTGCGACGGGAATTTTTTCCGGGACCAGACCGTGGCCGTCATCGGCGGCGGCAATTCCGCCCTGGAAGAGTCCCTGTACCTGGCCCGGCTGGTCAAGAAGATCTATCTCATCCACCGCCGGGACGAGTTCCGGGGGTGCAAGTGCTACCTGGACAAATGCCTCATCAATCCCAAGATCCAGCCCGTGCTGAGCACCGTGGTGAACGAGATCCAGGGCGGGACCGCCGGAGTGACCGGCCTCCTGCTCAAGGACCTGAAAACCGGTGAAACGCGGGAGTTGCCCGTGGATGGGGTTTTCGTTTTTGTCGGGTTCGAGCCTGTGGGCGATTTCTTCCCCGAGGGGCTGGAACGGGACAAGGCCGGGTTCGTGATGACCGATGGTGAGATGAAAACCAATCTGCCCGGGATTTTTGCTGCTGGGGATATCCGCTCTAAGGCCTGCCGTCAGGTCATCACCGCTGCCGGAGACGGGGCCACTGCCGCCACCGCGGCCTACGCTTACCTGGAACATCTGCATGTTTAAACGTTTTCTCCTGGGGTCGCTTCTGACCCTGGTCTTGTTCTGCGTGAACGGTTGCGGCTTCATCGACTATTTCCTGGTCGGCCCCCCGGAGGACACGGCCCAGGAGCTTTTCGAGGCCGGCGTGGACTCCATGCACTCCAAGGAATATGGCAAGGCCTCGGAATACTTCTCCAAGCTCAAGGACCGCTACCCCTTCAGCCCCTACACCCCGCTGGCGGAACTGGGCCTGGGCGACGCGCACTTCATGAACGAGAAGTACCAGGAGTCCGTGGACGCCTACAAGGAGTTCGAGGCCATGCACCCCACCCACGAGGAGACCCCATACTCCTTGTACCAGATCGGGGTGGCCTACTACAAAATGTTCCAGACCATCGACCTTCCCATGGCCAACATCCAGGAAGGCTTGGAGTATTTCTACCGGGTGGAGGAATCCTACCCGGCCACCAAGTACGCCGAAGGGGCCAAGCAGTACGTGGTCAAATGCCGCCGCCTGCTGGCCGAGCACGAACTGTACGTGGCGGATTTCTACTGGCGGGCCTCGCGCTACGTGTCGGCCTGGAAACGGTACGAATTCGTGGGCGAGAACTTCGGGGACCTGCCCGATGTCAAGGACTATGCCCGCCGCCGGGCCGAGTTCGCCTATTTCGAATACCAGAAGACCCTGTCCGCCAAGGAGCGGGAGCGCATCCAGGGAAGCTGGAAGCGCTGGTTCGACTGGCTGTAGCCTTCAAACCGGGCGGCCCGGCCTCCGGCGGGGCCGGTTCGCAACATTGGGAGATCGACCGCCGCCATGGGAGACCGCGTCCTGCCCGCCTGGCTTGAGGCGGACCTGATCCCGGATCAGGACTTCGGCCAAGCCTACGAATCCATGGACGACCGCCAGCGCGGTTGGATCAAGGCCTGCCTGGCCCGGCTCTACGACCGGCATCCTCCGGCCGTGGGCTGGAAGGTGCTGGAAACCGGGCATCCCCGGGCCGGATACTTCACCCTGTCCCATTCGACCCCTCTCGATTTCGCCATCTTCCTGCTTCCTTTGGACTTTTCCTCACCGGCCCGGCTCCTGGCCGCGCTCCTTCCGGCCCTGACCGCCGGGGTGGGGGAGGTCCTGGTGGCCTTTCTGCTTCAGGACGCCCCGGCCAAAGGCGCGAGCTCGGCCTCGTCGCCGCTCCCATCGCCAGTTCCATCGCCAGTCCCGGCCCTGCTCACGGCCCTGGAACTGGCCGGGCAGGAGCGGGCCTGCGTGCTCACGCCCAAGTCCCTGGACCGCCTCCTGGCCCATTTGAACCGCCTGGGACGGCCCGGGTTGCTGTATTCCTTTCCCGGCCTGGACGCCGGGGTTCTGCCTCAGCCCGGTCCCCTGGGTGCTGGCCTGGGAGTGGCCCAGGCCCCGGTGGCGGCCGAGGCCGGAGTATGGCTGGACGATCCCGACGACTTCGACCTGGCCGCCCTGCGCTTCGCCCATCCGGACCTGCGCTTCGCGGTCTTCGGCCCCTGCCCCCGGCTTCCGGACAAGGGTTTCTCCCGCCGCAAGGGGGACATGGAGCGGTTCTCGGCCTCGGCCTTTGACGCCGTGTATCTTTCCGAGGAACGCATGGGCCAGTACCTGGGCGGCGCGCCTCTGGTGCTCGGGCCTGGCCAGGAGCCCTGTTGGGCCTGGCCCGGGCTTTCGGCCGAATGCTTCTTCCGGCCGCGCCTGGGCTGGTTCACCTGGCAGGGGGACCAAGGCCAGTCATGAGCAAGAAAAAGGACGGCAAAGGCCATCTGGACCGGCTGCGCAACATCGGGATCATCGCGCACATCGACGCGGGCAAGACCACCCTGTCCGAACGCATCCTCTTTTATTCCGGCCGCATCCACCGCATGGGCGAGGTGCACGAAGGCACGGCCACCATGGATTTCATGCCCGAGGAGCAGGAGCGGGGCATCACCATCACCTCGGCCCTGACCACCTGCCAGTGGGGCGCGAACACCATCAACATCATCGACACCCCGGGCCACGTGGACTTCACCATTGAGGTGCAGCGGTCGCTTCGGGTTCTGGACGGGGCCGTGGGCGTGTTCTGCGCCGTGGGCGGGGTGGAGCCCCAGTCCGAGACGGTCTGGCGGCAGAGCGAGAACTACCACGTGCCCAAGCTGGCCTTTGTGAACAAGATGGACCGGCTGGGAGCGAATTTTCAGGACGTTCTGACCTCCATGAAGGACAAATTGGGAGCGAGGCCCCTGGCCATCCAGGTCCCGGACGGGGAGGGGCAGGAATTCTCAGCCGTGTTCGACCTGGTGGGCATGCGCCGCCTGGTGTTCGATCCGGCCAGCCAGGGCATGGACTACGAGGCCCGGGAGCTTTCCCCGGCCGAGGCCGAACGCCTGGCCCCCTGGCGCGACCGGATGCTGGAGACCCTGGCCGAAGAGGACGAGCCCCTGTGCGACCTCTATCTGGCCGGGACGGACATTGAGCCGGACACCGTACGCCAAGCCATCCGCCGGGCCACCATCGGGCTCAAGCTGGTGCCCACCCTGGCCGGTTCGGCCCTGAAGAACGTGGGCGTGCAGCCGCTCATCGACGCCATCTGCCTGTATCTGCCCAGCCCGGCCGACGTGCCCCAGGTGGAGGGCGTGGACCCGGCCTCGGGCGAGAAGAAGTCCTTCCCGGCCCAGAAGGACGCCCCGCTCTCGGCCCTGGCCTTCAAGCTGACCACGGAGACCGGCCGCCGTCTGGTGCTCATGCGCCTGTATTCGGGCGTGCTTGCGGCCGGGAGCACGGTGTTCAACTCCACCCAGGGCCAGGAGGAGCGGGTGGCCCGGCTGTTCAGGCTCCACGCCGACCGCAAGGAGCCTCTGGAATCGGCCCAGGCCGGGGACATCGTGGCTGCGGCCGGGATGCGCCTGGCCCGCACCGGAGACACCCTGTGCCTGGCCTCGGACCCCATCATCCTGGAGCAGATCGAGGGGTACAAGCCGGTCATCTCCCTGGCCATCGAGCCGCGCAACGCCGAGGAAGCCGACCGGGTGAACGAGATACTGGACAAGTACATGCTGGAGGACCCCACCCTGCGCAAGGAGATCGACCAGGATTCCGGGCAGATCATCCTCTCGGGCATGGGCGAACTCCACCTTGAAGTAGTACTTGAACGTTTGGCCCGGGAGCATTCCCTGTCCCCGCGCGCGGGCAAGCCCCAGGTGGTCTATCAGGAGACCGCCGGGCGCACGGCCGAAGGGGCCGAGGAGTTCAGCCGGGAGCTGGGCGAGGATATGCACTACGGATATGTGCGGGTGGCCGTGGAGCCCCTGGCCCGGGACCAGGGACGGGTCATCCGCTTCGAGGTGGACCCGGCCCTGTGGCCTTCGGCCTGGCTGGACGCCGCCCACGAGGGGCTCACCGACTCCTTGCAGAGCGGGGTGCTCAAAGGCTACCCGGTCCAGGACGTGCTGGTGCGGGTCCTGGAACTCAAGCGCCGGGACTCTCAATCCAGCGCCGTGGGCTACCGCATGGCCGCGGCCCAGGCCCTGAAAAAGGCCCTGGCCGCTGCCGATCCGCTCCTGCTCGAACCGATCATGCGCGTGGAGATTCCGGTCCCCGGCGAGTTCGTGGGCGATGTGGTCGGCCTCCTGGGCGCCAAGGGGGCCAAGGTGGACAACATGATCGACCGGGGCGCGCAAAAGATCGTGCAAGCCCTGGCCCCTTTAAGCCGCATGTTCGGCTTTTCCACGGACCTGCGTTCAGCCACCCAGGGCCGGGCAGGATTCTCCATGCATTTCGAACGATTCGACGTCCTGCATTAAGCCGTCCCCCTCACTTTTTCCCTGATTGAGCCAGAAGCACAGCCCTCCTGTCCGCCAGGAGGGCCTTCATTCGTTTCCAGCATATCCATTTTGAGTTTATTTTGGGTGGTGGCGCTGAGCGGCCGTCGGTTCAATCGCGTGGAGCGGCATCAAACCCTGAGACCAGGGAGCGTTCAGGACCGGAAGGGCCTTGGTCTTAAGGGAGTGCAAGGCGCAATTTAAATCTAGATAAAAACTAGACTTTTTCTAGTATAAGGGATTATTGTTGAATTTAATACATGGAAGCACGGGCGTTCGGGGATGTGGCCAGGTGAGGCTCAGGGCCGGGATCAGACAGAGAATCCGGCCGGTCCTGCCATGAAATCAGAATCTCTGATGCATTACAAGCGATCATATATCGCTTGCAAATGTCATCGTGCCGGATTGTTCCGGGAAATGCCCTGGTCCCCTGTTCTTGGGACCTCCCGGCAGAACTCAGGGTATCGTGCGGCCATTGGGCGGCATGTTCGACGTTAGAACTTGCGAGCATTGCCTTGCCATCCGAAAAGGTCTAAAGTATCAAAGGAATGAAATTCACCGAGGAGCGTGTCCGTTGCGCTTTCCCGGGAGTTGCGCTGGACGGGTTGGACTTGGGGCAAGGGACAATGGCCTTTTCCCTTTTGGTGCGCATGATTCTTTTCTGAAAAAAAGCGCTGGAATTCTGGGAACTGCCCTTGGAGCGCCCCCAGGCCCCTGGATACGTCAACCCTTCACGCGGAGCAGGAATGGGCCAGGACGAACTGCAAAAACAAGCCTTTCGCGAAGAAGCCTACGAACTCTTAGGCGAACTCGAGACTGGCCTCTTGGAACTTGAGCAGGCCCCCACGGATCGCGATCTGATCAACCGCATCTTCCGGGCCATGCACACCATCAAAGGCTCTGGCTCCATGTTCGGATTCAACGACATCGCCAGTTTCGCCCACGAGGTGGAGACGGTTTTCGAACAGGTCCGCAACGAGGAACTCAGCGTCACCAAGGACCTGCTCAACCTGGTCTTTTCAGCCCGGGACCATATCAAGGAAATGCTCGATGGCTCCCTGGATGGCCAGGAGACCGACCCCGAGGCTGCCGTAGCCATCCTGGAAGGCCTGCGCGCCCTGCAGCGCATGGCCGCCCCCGCGCCAGCGGCCCAGGTCGAACAGGATGACCTGGAACCCGGGGATTCCCCGCAAGCCCCACCCGCACCCGAAGGGCCAAGCCTTCTGGACGCGCCCATCGTCTACCGCATCCGCATCAAACGCCAGACCACCGGGTCCAGCGCCACGGAGAATCTCCAGTCCGTGTTCGAGGAGCTCGGCAAGCTGGGCCAGGCCCGGACCATCGCTCACACCAAGGACATTCCCAACCTGCGCGATTTCGACCCGGACACCCGCTATGTGTGGTGGGACGTGATCCTGCGCTCCGCCGAACCGCAAGCGGCCATTGAGGACGTGTTTTTCTTCGCCGAAGGGGACCTGGACGTGTCCGTGTCCGTGCTCGAGGATCTCCGGGACGAGAGCGAAGAGGACGAACCCAAGCGCCTGGGCCAGATCCTCATCGAACGCGGGGACGTGCGGCCCGAGGAGCTGGAAAGGGCCTTGAGCAACCAGAAGCCCCTGGGCCGCATCCTGGCCGAGGCCGGTCTGGCTGCGGAATCGGTCATCGAATCGGCCCTCATGGAGCAGGCGGTCATCAAGGAGATCAAGGCCCAGCGTCCACCCAAGCCCGTGCCTGCACTCAAGTCGGCCCCGCCTGACGCCGACAAGGCCAAGGCCGCCGCGGACACCTCCAGCATCCGGGTGGCAGCGGAAAAGCTGGACTACCTGGTGGACCTGGTGGGCGAACTGGTCATTGTCCAGGCCCAGATTTCCCAGGTGGTGGGCCAGAAGGGCGACGCCTCTCTGACCGCCCTGGCCGAGCAGTTGGAGCGCCTTTCCGATGAGCTCAGGGACAACACCCTGGGCATCCGGATGTTGCCCATCGGCACCACCTTCAGCAAATTTCGCCGCCTGGTCCGCGACTTGAGCAATGAGCTGGGCAAGGAGATGGAGCTCATCACCCGGGGGGCCGAGACGGAATTGGACAAGACCGTCATCGAGCGTCTGGGCGATCCCCTGGTCCACCTCCTGCGCAACAGCATCGACCACGGCATCGAATCCCCTGGGGAGCGCGCGGCCCAGGGCAAGCCGGCCAAGGGGACCATCATCCTGTCCGCCGAGCACTCGGGCGGGGAGGTGCTCATCCAGATCATTGACGACGGCAAGGGCATGGACCCGGTGGCCATCCAGAAAAAGGCCGTGGAGCGGGGGCTCATTCCCCCGGACGTGGACCTGCCCCTCAAGGAGACTTTGAATCTCATCTTCCAGCCTGGATTCTCCACGGCCCAGAAGGTGACCAGCGTATCCGGCCGAGGCGTGGGCATGGACGTGGTCAAGCGGGCCATCGATTCGCTGCGCGGCAGCATCGACCTGCAGAGCGAGGTGGGCAAGGGGTCCACCATCACTGTCAAGCTGCCCCTGACCCTGGCCATCATCGACGGGCTCCAGGTGGTCACCGGCGGGGAGTACTTCGTGGTCCCCCTGTCCCTGGTGGAGGAGTGCGTGGAGCTCACCCGCGAGGACGTGGAGAACTCCCACGGCCAGCAGATCATCAACCTGCGCGGGGAGATCGTGCCCTACATCCGGCTGCGGGACTGGTTCGAAACCCCCGGGCAGTGCCCGCCTATCGAGCAGATCGTCATCACCGGAGTGGAGGGCACCCGGGTGGGCATCGTGGTGGACCATGTCATCGGCGAACACCAGACGGTCATCAAATCCCTGGGCCGGGTGTACCGCGACGTGGAAGGCATCTCCGGGGCCACCATCAAGGGAGACGGCACCATGGCCCTGATCCTGGACGTACCCCGGCTGGTGCGCGCGGTCATGGGACGTCACGTGGAGCGGCGCAACTGATCCGGGCGCGTTGATTTCGCCCTTTTCCTTAACCCATCCGTTTGCGGATACCTCATATGGCTCTGAACAGTACGTACGACCCCAACCAACCCGTGGCCAAGCCCACCTCCATGGGCGACAAGCAGTTCAAGATTTTCAGCGATTTCATCCACGGTGAATTCGGGATCAAGCTGCCCCCGTCCAAAAAGACCATGCTGGAGGCCCGGCTGCAAAAGCGGCTGCGGGTCCTGGGCATGTCCAACTACAAGGAATACTGTGACTTCTTGTTCAGCCCGAGCGGCATGGACAAGGAGCTTTTCTATCTCATCAATGCCGTGACCACCAACACCACGGACTTTTTCCGCGAGCCCAAGCATTTCGAGATATTGTACGGCAGGCTCCTGCCGGAATTCTACTCCCGGCACCGGGGCGAGGCCTTCCACATCTGGAGCGCCGGGTGCTCCTCGGGTGAGGAGCCCTACACCCTGTCCATGGTGCTCTCGGAGTTCGCCGAGCAGAATCCCTCCTTCCGGTTCAGCATCCTGGCCACGGACATCTCCTTGGAGGTTCTGGAAAAGGCCATGCGCGGGGTGTACGCCGAGGAAAAAGTGGCCCCGGTCCCCAATCACATGAAAAAGAAATACCTCCTGCGCAGCAAGGACAAGACCCGCCGCCTGGTGCGGGTGTCCCGGGAGTTGCGCGAGGCCATTTCCTTTGACCGCCTGAATTTCATGGACGAGTTCGACTTAAAAACCACGGTGAACGTGATTTTTTGCCGCAACGTGGTGATTTATTTCGACCGGCCCACCCAGGAAAAACTGTTCAACAAGTTCTGTCGGCACTTAAAGCCGGGCGGGTATCTTTTCATCGGGCATTCCGAGAGCCTGACCGGCATGACCCTGCCCCTGGAGCAGGTGGCCCCGACAGTGTACAAACGGATTTAATACCGCCCCCTGGCCTGAAGGCCGGGACAGCGTCACGGTTTTTTCGGAGAGGACGATGACCAAGAAGATTCGCGTTCTGGTTGTGGACGACTCCGCCCTGGTGCGTCAGACCCTGGTGCAGATGCTCTCTTCGGACCCGGACATCGAGGTCATGGGCTCGGCCGGGGACCCCTTTGTCGCGGCCAAGCGCATGGAGGAGGAAGTCCCGGACGTCATCACCCTGGACATCGAAATGCCGCGCATGGACGGACTGACGTTTCTGCGCAAGATCATGAGCCAGCACCCCATCCCGGTGGTCATCTGCTCCTCCCTGACCCTGGAGGGCAGCGAGACGGCCCTGAAGGCCTTTGAGTACGGGGCCACGGAAATCATCACCAAGCCCCGGCTGGACACCAAGAAATTTCTGGAGGAGTCCAGGATACGCATCTGCGACGCGGTCAAGGCCGCGGCCGCAGCCAACATGCGCAAGATCAGGGTGGGCATGCCCATGAAGGTCCAGCCCAAGCTGGACGCTGACGTGGTCATCGCCAAGGGCAAGCCGCCCATGAGCCTCCAGACCACGGAAAAGGTGGTGCTGGTGGGGGCCTCGACCGGCGGAACCGAGGCCTTGAAGGTCTTTCTGGAGGCCTTTCCGGCCGACAGCCCGGGCATCGCCATTGTCCAGCACATGCCCGAGCATTTCACCGCCGCATTCGCCAAGCGCCTGGATTTGACCTGCCGCATCACGGTCAAGGAGGCCGAGGACAACGACACCATCATTCCCGGCCGGGCCTTGATCGCCCCTGGCAACAAGCACATGCTGCTCAAGCGCAGCGGCGCGCGCTATTTCGTGGAGGTCAAGGACGGCCCCTTGGTCAGCCGCCACCGGCCGAGCGTGGACGTGCTGTTCCGTTCCGGGTCCAGGTATGCGGGCAAGAACGTCATCGGAGTGATCATGACCGGCATGGGCGACGACGGGGCCAAGGGCATGGCCGAGATGCACGAGGGCGGAGCGTATTGCATCGCGCAGGACGAGGCCACCAGCGTGGTCTTCGGCATGCCTCAAGAGGCCATCAAGAAGGGCGGGGTGGACAAGATCATGCCGCTTCCGTCCATCTGCGCCGAGGTCATGCGCCATTACAAGGCAGGCTAGAGTCGCGTCCGGGCGCACGCCACTCCGAAAGACAAGTGAAAGAATGCTCTTTTTCCGGAAGGATTTCCTAGTCGGCCGTCGGCCCCCCTGTTTCCTGCCCCTTTTCCTTTTTCAGGGCCTGAATGGTCTCCTGGGCCTTGTCCATGTGCCCCTCCATGTCCGAAACCCGTGATTTCAGCGTATCCAAGGTCTTGCGGGCATGGGCGCGCTCTTCCTGGCGGGCCTGCTCGATGCGCCGGGACAGGCCGTCCAGGGCCTTCTGGTGCTCCCGGGCCGTCTCCTCCTGCTTGGTCTTGAGCGCCTCAAAGCGCTGCTTGAGGATCTTGTTCTCATTGGTCAGGTCCAGGAACTGCTTTTCCTGGGAGGCCTTGGCCTCGTCCTCGCGGATCAAGGCCTTGTCCCTCTCGTCGATGCGGGCCTTCTCCAGTTTCAGGGCGTATTCCTTGTGCAGGTCGTCGATATGGGAGGTGAGGGCCGCCAGTTCGGCCTTGAGCGCCGAGCGGGAGGCTTCGGCCTGGGAGGACAGACCCAGGATCTTCTTTTCGGCGTTGGTGGCGGCCCGGCTGGCGATTTCCCGTTCTTCCTTGCGGGCCTGGTCCACCTTGGACAACAGGTCCTTGATCTGGGATTCGTATTTGACACTCAAGCTGTCCTTGGCCGATTTTTCGGCATTGAGCACCCGGCGCTCGGCCTCCAGGTCCTTGGCTTTCAGCTCGGCCGACTGGGACTGGGACTGGGCATCCAGGCGCCGCTCCCCGGCCTCAATGGTCCGGCGGGCGTCCTCCAGGGTGCTTTTCAGCTCACTGATTTCGTCCTTCAAGCCGTTGTGCCTGCGGCCAGCGGCCTGGACTTCCTCTTCCAGACGGGCGATACGGTCCTGCAACTGGGTCTCCCGCTCCCGCCAGACCTTTTCCCGGCCCAGCCAATCCTGCATGGTCTGGACCGCCTCGACGTTCTGGGTTTCCTGACGCTTTTGGGCGTCCTGGGCCTGGGCTTCCAGGCTCCCGATGCGGCTCTTTTGCTCTTCAAGGCGGGAAGTGAGGGCCGCCATTTCGTGGGCCAGGGTCTCGGCCTGGGCCTTGGCTTCGTCCCTGGCCTTGCCGATCTGCTTTTCCGCCTGGCTCATGATGTCCGCCACCGCGTCCTCCACGAGACTGAAGGAAGACAGGAAGCGGTCCATGTCCGCGCGGAACATGGGCGGGACATTGCGGTGCGTGCGCCTTTCGTAGAGGGCGTCCACCAGTTCCGAGAAAAAGACCTCGGCCGAGCGGTCGCCCATGAGTTGGCGCATTTTCGGTTCGGTTTCTGTCTTGACCCGGGCGGTGAAGGTGGTCTTGTACATGGTAGTATGCGTATCGTGGTGTTGGGAGTTGGCGGGCGGCCCTTTGGGCAGAGGCGGGGTACGCCCCGGAAAGAAGGCTATTTAATCAGGTTGCCCTGGTTTGGCAATGGGGGAGGCGGGGGAAAGGGCGCTTGCCTGAAAGGCCCTTGATGCCCTACTGAAATCCAGACAGATGTCGGATCAGGAGATGCCCATGGCCCTGGAAGTGGAGTTGAAATTTCTCGACCCGGACCTGGACAGGGTCCGGGCGCGCCTGGAAGAACTCGGCGGACGGTCCCTGGGCCGGGTGTTCGAGCGCAACACGGTCTTTGATGACCCGGCCCGCTCCCTGCGCGCCGGACGCGTGCTCCTGCGCCTGCGCCGGGCAGGCCAGGCCGTGCTGACCTTGAAGCACCCGCCTGTCGGACCCCAGCCCGGGGACGTCAAGGTCTTCGAGGAGATTGAAACCCGGGTGGCCGACCCCGGGGCCATGGAGACCATCCTGGCCGGACTGGGATACGCCCCGACCTTTGTCTACGAGAAGGTGCGCGAGGAGTGGACGTTTGCCGACTGCCACGTATGCTTGGACCGGCTGCCTTTTGGGGATTTCGTGGAGATCGAGGGGGAGCGCGAGGCCCTGTTCGCCTGTGCCGCAGCCCTGGGCCTGGACCCCGGGCGCACTTCCACGGCCAACTACCACGCCCTGCACCTGGCCTGGCGCCGAGACCAGGGTCTGGCCGAGGAGGAGTCCTTTGTCTTCCCCGAACCACGCCGCCAGGAACTGCTGAGCCTGTGCCAGGAAAGGGACTAGGGGCCAGGCCCCTCGACAGGCGGGACATTCGGTCCTATATTCCTGCAAACCATCGGGTCAGAAAAAGGAAGAGCCATGTCCGAACCGCGCCGGGGCCGGGAGTCCAGCCCCGAGGCCTTTGCTGACGACGAAGTCCGGGAGCCAAGGCTCTACAGGGTTTTGCTGCATAACGACGACTACACCACCATGGAGTTCGTGGTGGGGGTGCTCATGCATATTTTCAAGAAGAACGAGGCCGAGGCTGCCCGGATCATGCTCATGGTGCACACCGAGGGCCTGGGGGTCTGCGGTCTGTATCCGGCCGAGGTGGCTGAAACAAAGGTGTCCCTGGTCCATCAAGCCGCTCGCAACGCAGGATTTCCCTTACGTTGCAGCATGGAAGAGGAATAGATGCTGAGCAAACGGGTGCAAAGCGTGCTGAGCCTGGCCATCACCGAGGTCAAGCGCCGCAATCACGAGTTTCTGACCCTGGAGCACGTGCTTCACGCCATGACCCAGGATTCGGCCGGAGAAGGCATCCTGTCCGGGTGCGGGGCGGACGTGCCCCGGCTCAAGGAGCAGTTGGAGCGCTTTTTCGTGGAGAACATGGAGAGCCTGCCCGAGGACGCCTCCTCGGACGTGATCCAGACCTTGAGCGTGCGCCGGGTATTCGAGCGGGCCGTGTGGCAGAAGCGCTCGGCGGGCAAGGACACCGTGGACGTGGGGGACATCCTGGCCGCCCTGTTCGACGAGGAGGACTCCTTTGCCGTGTATTTCCTGCGCGCCCAGGGCGTGACCCGCCTGAACGTGCTGGAATACATCTCCCACGGTCTGCCCGACGAACAGCCCGCAGCCCGGCCCGAGGGCTCTCCTGGCGCGCCGTCGGCCGCCCCTGGCCGCAAGAGCGCCCTGGAGGAATTCACCACGGACCTGACCAAGCGCGCCCGGGAAGGCCGCATCGACCCGCTCATCGGACGTTCCCGGGAACTGTCCCGCACCATCCAGGTCCTGGCCCGGCGACGCAAGAACAACCCCCTGTTCGTGGGCGACCCGGGCGTGGGCAAGACCGCCCTGGCCGAGGGCCTGGCCCTGATGATCTCCCGGGGCGAGGTCCCGGACATGTTCAAGGAAGTCGAAGTCTTTGCCCTGGACATGGGCTCGCTCGTGGCCGGAACCAAATACCGGGGCGATTTCGAGGCCCGGCTCAAGGCCATTTTGTCCGAACTCCTGGGTCGGCCCGGGGCCATCCTCTTCCTGGACGAGATCCACACCGTGGTCGGGGCCGGGTCCGTGAGCGGGGGGAGTCTGGACGCCTCCAACATCTTGAAGCCCTTCCTGGCCTCGGGCGAGTTGCGCTGCATCGGGTCCACCACCTACGAGGAATACAAGAACCATTTCGAGAAGGACCGGGCCTTGTCCCGGCGCTTCCAGAAAATCGAGATCGCCGAGCCCACGGTGGAGGAGAGCATCGATATTTTGAAGGGCCTGAAGCCTTATTACGAGGAACATCACCAGGTGGCCTACGCGCCCTCGGCCATCAAGGCCGCCGTGGAGCTCTCCGCCCGGCACATCACCGACCGCTTTTTGCCGGACAAGGCCATTGACGTCATCGATGAAGCCGGGGCCTTCTTCCGCCTGTCCGAGCGCCGGGCCTCGGGTACCGTGAGCGCGGCGGACATCGAGAAGGTGGTGGCCCGCATGGCCCGCATCCCGGCCGGACGGGTGAGCCTTTCGGACAAGGGACGGCTGGCCAGCCTGGAAGAGGATTTGAAGGCCGTGGTCTTCGGCCAGGAAGAGCCCGTGGCCCTGCTGGCCCGGGCCATCAAGCGCTCGCGCGCGGGCATGAAGCTCCCGGAAAAGCCCCAGGGCAGCTTCCTGCTCACTGGCCCCACGGGCGTGGGCAAGACCGAACTGGCCCGGCAGTTGGCCGAGGTCCTGGGCATCAAGTTCCTGCGCTTCGACATGAGCGAGTACATGGAGAAGCACACCGTGGCCCGGCTCATCGGGGCCCCCCCGGGCTATGTGGGCTTCGATCAGGGCGGCCTCTTGACCGAAGCCGTGCGCAAGAGTCCCCACTGCGTCCTGCTCATGGACGAGATCGAAAAGGCCCACCCGGACGTGTTCAACATCCTGCTCCAGGTCATGGACTACGCCACGCTCACGGACAACAACGGCCGCAAGGCCGATTTCCGGCACGTGATCCTGCTCATGACCTCCAATGCCGGTGCCCGGGACATGGCCAAGGGCGGCATCGGCTTTCGCAACGACCCCACCCAGGAGCGCAAGGACCAGGGCATGAAAGCCGTGGAAAAACTCTTCAGCCCGGAATTCCGCAACCGCCTGGACGCTGTGGTGCCCTTCAACGCCCTGTCCCCGGACACCATGGGCCGCATCGTGGACAAGTACCTGGCCGAGTTGAACGCGGCCCTCAAGGAAAAGCGGGTCAAGGTCCGGCTTTCGGAATCGGCCCGCACCCTCCTGGCCCGCAAGGGTTTCGACCCGGCCTTTGGGGCCAGGCCCCTGGCCCGGGTGCTGCAAACCGAGATCAAGGACCCCCTGGCCGACGAGATCCTTTTCGGCTGCCTGCAAAAGGGCGGGGAGGCCGAGGTGGAGGCGGTTGGGGAGCCTGAGGTCCTGGCCCAGGACCCCAAGACCGGGACCTTCCGGATCGGGTATTGCGTCGGGCCGGAAAAGAAGGGCTAGGGCCACATTCCGGAATTGGCGGCGTCCTTCGATGGTGCGCAACAATGAGAAATAATTATTCTTATTCTTCCTTCTTGGCTGGTCGAATTTCGGGAACGCCACTCTAGGGTTGCATCCGCGAATTTCTTTCCGATACAATGACCGTTGTAAGGCCATGCCCATCTACCGCCTGCCCGACGAACATCTCTTTCCTCATCCTGACGAGGCGGAGTTCGACGGCCTTCTGGCCGTGGGCGGGGACCTCCATCCGCACCGACTCGTCACGGCCTATGCCCAGGGCATCTTCCCCTGGTACGGGGAGGGCAGCCCTATCCTGTGGTGGTCCACCGACCCCCGCCTGGTCCTGGAGCCCGTCCGGCTGCACGTGCCCCGCAGCCTGGAGCGGGTCCTGCGCCAGGGTCGCTTCACCTTTTCCATGGACCAGGATTTTCCGGCCGTGATTCGGGCCTGCGCCGACGCGCCCAGGCCGGGCCAGGAAGGGACCTGGCTGGTGGAGGAGATGATCGAGGCCTACACTCGGCTCTACGAGTTGGGCCTGGCCCACAGCATCGAGGCCCGCCAGGATGGCGAACTGAAGGGCGGGCTCTACGGGGTGTCCCTGGGCCGGGTCTTTTTCGGGGAATCCATGTTCCACGAGGCGCCCGAGGCCTCCAAGGCCTGCCTGGTGGTCCTGGCCCGCCAACTCCTGGCCTGGGACTTCCACTTGATCGACTGCCAGCAGACCACGGCCCACATGCAACGCTTCGGGGCCAGGGAGCTGTGCCGGGCCGAATTCTTGCGCCGCCTGGAGGCCAGCCTGGAGCATCCCACCCGGCAGGGGCGGTGGGAGTTGGAAACCAGGAGTTTAAACCGGGAAAAAGGGCTCGATTGAGGGCCGGACCTGTGGTACAGGACCGGGAAAGGGATCAGGCATGAAGAAATGGCTCATCATCACCCTCCTGGCCGCCCTGGGCGGAGGCCTGTACTGCGGGGCCGTGCGCTTCAAGGGCGACAGCGGGGAGTTCTCCATCACCTTCGAGGCGGCCAAGGCGGCTCAGGCCTGGGAGGACGTGACCCGGGCCGTGGGCAAGGCCAAGGACAAGCTGGACTAAGGTCGCGTTCCCTCCAGAGGCTCACCCGAAAATGAAGAAGAACCACGTCTCGACCTCACGCACCCGCGAAAGGGGCTGCATGTTCAGGAACGCGACACGAGGCGGCTTCCCTCGGTGATCCCAGTCACGGACGATCTCCAGCGGGCTAAACTCCGCGTCTTCATCCTGGCCTCCCTGCCTTTTTTTCTCAACGACTTCGGTAATATGGCCGTCACTACCTTCAAGCAGTTCATCATTTTCGACTATATCGCGGTCAAGGCCATTCCCCTGGCCATCCTGGGCTGGGCCTTGCGCCAGGGGACCATCAGCCTGGCCGATCTGGGGTTCAAGCGCCTGCCTTTGGGCCGCATGATTTGGCTCACGGCCCTGTTGTCCTGCCTGTCCGTGGCCATGGATCAGTTGGGCGCGCCCCTTCTGGAGCGGTTCCTGCCCAGCCTGCGCCTGGCCTTCGTGCCTTGGGACAACACCTCGCCCCTGTTCGTCCTGGACTGCTTCGTGGGCGTGGCCCTGGTGGCCCTGTGCGAGGAGACCATCTTCCGGGGCCTGGCCTGCACGGTGCTCAAGGATCGGTTCAAGAGCCCGGTGGCCTTTTATCTGGCCACATCGGTCACCTTTGGCCTCATCCACTGGTCCCTGGGCCTGCCCGCAGTGCTCAACGCCGCCATCATCGGCGGCCTGTTCATGCCGGTCATGGTCCGTACGGGGAGCGTCTGGCCCCAGATCGCGGCCCATTTCCTGGTGGATTTCGTGTTCTTCTGCAAATGTCTGGTGGTCGGACCTTGCGTCTAGGGCCAATCCGGCCCGGCGAATCGGTCCAGAAGGGGGAATGGGGTGGCTGACCAGGAACAACTGGACATCTTAGCCCAGGGCGTCGAGGCCTGGAACGCCTGGCGGGAGGCTAATCCCGGCCTGGCCATTGACCTGAACAAGGCCGATCTGTCCCGGCGCGACCTGCGGGGGATCAACCTGGCCCACGCCGACCTGCGCCTGTCCGATCTGAGCCAGGCCCGACTGGGCCAGGCCTCCCTGGGATTCGCCTGCCTGGACCGGGCCAGGATGGACGGGGTGCAGTTCACCAAGGCCGACCTGCGCGGGGCCTCCCTCCAGTACGTCCAGGCCGAGGACGCCCAGTTCCAGGGGGCGGACCTGAGCCTGGCCCACCTGGACCATGGCCAGTTCGCCTTCGCCCTTTTCCGCCGGGCCAATCTGCACCGGGCCAGATTGTGCGGGGCCAATCTGACCGGCGTGGACCTTCAGGACACCCGTGTTTCCGGGTGCATCTACGACCGGGACATCCTGGGCCTCCTGCTCCGGGAGACGAGGCTCCGGCCCAGGGCCATCTGGCGGCGGCGCATGGATTTCCTCCTGGACACCACCATGCGTTGCGCGGAGATCAATTTCAGCGGCTGCCACGGCAGTCCCCGGCTCAAGCAGTTCTTCAGCGCTCAGGAGCATCTGGAGGAGTTGTGCCAGACGGCCCGGGGCCGCAGGGTCTGCTTCCTGTGGTGGTTCTCCTGCAACTGCGGCCGGTCCATCCTGCGCTGGGGCGTCTTGTCTTTGGCCGTGCTCTTTCTTTTCGCCCTGATCTACCTGAAGCTCGGGGAGAACCATTTCGCCGTGGCCAACCTGCCGTTCAATCTCTGGTCCATGCTCTATTACAGCGGGGTGACCATCACAACCCTGGGTTTCGGGGACATCGCCCCGCGTACCCTGGTGGCCGCTTGGCTGGTCCTGGCGGAAGTGATCATCGGCTACCTGCTCCTGGGGGGCCTCATCTCCATTTTCGCTGGCAAACTCTCGCACCGGACCTAGCGTCGTGACCTCAGCGTATGGAGCGGATGCGGCCGGAGGCTTGGCAGGCGGATCAGGCCTCATGGGGCTTGAAGTCCCCGGCCAGGGAGCGCTCCAGGCAGTCCAATAGGCGCGCGGCCACCACCTCGGGCTCAAGCTCCCGCAGGCAGGGCAGGCCGACCAGGCGGCAGGTGTTCTGGTTGCATGGCTGGCAGGGCAGGCCCTTATCCACGTGGCTGTGCTCGGGACTGGGAAAGGTCCAGGCCAGGCTGGTGGACCCGAGCACGGCCAGGGAGGGGGTGTCCAGGGCCACGGCAAAATGGCGGGGGGCCGAGCAGTTGCCGAAATGCAGGTCGGCCCGGTCGATGACTGCGGCCATCTGACGCAGGGTGAGCATGTCCCCGGTGGGCAAGATGTTGTCCTTCATCCGGGCCGCGTCCTTCACGGCCTGGACCACGGGCAGTTCCCCGGGGCCGTAGAGCAGGAGGAAACGGGTCTCGGGCTTTTTTTCGGCCGCCAGGTCCAGTGCCCGGGCGAAGTGCTCGGCGGGCCACTGCCGGGTGATGCGACGGTGGGAGGGGTCCACGGTGACCAGTGGGGTGTGCGGGCCGACGCCTTGGGCCGCCAGCCAGTCCACGGCCCAGCGCCGTTCGGTCTCGGTCAGGTACAGGCGGGGCCGCACTCCGTTCCAGGTGATTCCCAGGGCTTTCAAGATGCTGGCCTTGGTCTTGGCCGAATAGCCTTCCTCGAAGGCCGCCCAGTGGGTGTAGGCCCAGCGGTTGTACCAGGGCGGGGGAAAGGTGAACTTGACCGCTGCGTCCGAGAACAGGACCACCCAGCGGCAGCGCGGCAACTGCTGGAAATCCACGATCAGGTCATAGCCCTGATGGCCCACCTTCCAATAGTAGAGCAGGGCGGCCAGGGGATTTTTCAGCCGGGCCTTGTCCAGGGGCCAGATCGTGTGCAGGTCGGGATTGTTTTCCAGCACGGGCAGGCATTTCTTTTCCGTGAGCACGTGGATCTCGGCCTCGGGGAAGCGGGCCTTGAGCAGGCGGATGGCCGGAGTGGCCAGGAGCACGTCCCCGATCTGCCGGAGTTGGCAGACCAGGATGCGACGCGGGGAGAACCCGGTCAGGTCGCGCATGGCCTGACTGTCTCCCTTGAAACCGATGCGCCCAAAGTCCTCATCCATACCATCCTTTTTGTGCCTGCGGTCAATGCCCGCAACTGTCCCGCGTCCGGGTCCGTCGCCCAATATGGACAGACCAGGATCGTTCCAGAAAGGTTACACACGTTTTTCGATTTTTGGAAGGGCTTGATATGTTTAAAACAGAGGGGACTGTCTCAGCCTTCGGCCTGGGCTTGGGCATCCACGATGGGCCGGTGCTGGCTTAAGTCATAGAGCCCCCGGGTCGGGAAGGGGAGCTGGTAGTGGGGGATGCGCTCGAAGCGGATGAGCCCGATGCTCTTGCCCTCGTCCATGGCCGAGAGCGGGGTCAGGCCCAGGGGGACCGGGAAATCCAGAGGGGCGCAGACCAGACCGGTCAGCCGGGAGGCGTAGTGCTCCTTAAGATAGGCCACGAGTTGGTCCCGTTCCTCGGTCGTGAAGGCCTCCAGGATGATGCGGCGGCTGCCCGAAGGGTCCCCGGATGTTCCGGGCGACAGGGGTTCGCCGATGAGCCCGTGGGAATCCAGGGCCGCTTCCTCGGCCTCGGACCAGGAGGGGCGGAACAGGTGCACCTCCACGTCCCGGCGGCCCTTGAAGCTCCGGATGGTCATGGACATGACCCAGGCCCGGGTGACGGGCAGGGGGGCGGCAGGGGAGAGGATGTTTATTTCCATGACTTTGTATCGAAAAAATCGTAGGGACCAACAGGCGGCCCGCTTCCATTCCCCAAGTCTTATTCAAGAAAGCACCTTATGTCCAGACCCTTTGAAATCGTCTCGGAATTCAAGCCCATGGGCGATCAGCCCGAGGCCATCCAGGCCCTGGCGGCCAACCTGCGCTCCGGGGTCCGGGACCAGGTCCTGCTCGGGGCCACGGGCACGGGCAAGACCTTCACCATGGCCAACCTGATTGCCGAGGTCCAGCGCCCGGCCCTGATCATGGCCCCGAACAAGACCCTGGCCGCCCAGCTTTACAACGAGTTCAAGGGCCTGTTCCCGCACAATGCCGTGGAATATTTCGTCAGCTATTACGACTATTACCAGCCAGAGGCCTATCTTCCGCACTCGGACACCTTCATCGAGAAAGACTCGGCCATCAACGACGACATCGACAAGCTGCGCCACGCGGCCACCCATGCCCTGCTCACCCGCCGGGACGTGGTCATCGTGGCCTCGGTGTCCTGCATCTACGGCCTGGGCTCGCCCGAGTACTACGCCAAGATGATCGTGCCCGTGGAGGTGGGCCAGCGTTTGAGCCTGGAGCGGCTCATGGAGCGGCTCATCGAGGTGCAGTACGAGCGCAACGACTACGATTTCCACCGGGGCACCTTCCGGGTGCGCGGGGACGTTCTGGAGGTCATCGCGGCCTACAGCCGGGAGCAGGCCTTGCGCATTGAGTTCTTCGGGGACGAGATCGAGAGTATTTTCGAGACCGACCCGCTCACCGGGGACATCCGGGCCAGGCTGAACAAGACCGTGATCTATCCGGCCAGCCACTACGTGTCCGACGGGGACAACCTGAAGCGCGCGGCCACGGACATCCGGGAGGAGTTGCGTGAGCGCCTCATTGAGTACAAGGCCACGGGCCGCCTGGTGGAGGCCCAGCGCCTGGAGCAGCGCACCCAGTACGACCTGGAGATGATCGAGGAGATCGGGTACTGCAACGGGATCGAGAACTATTCAAGACACTTGGATGGCCGGGTGGCGGGCCAGCCCCCGGCCACGCTCATCGACTATTTCCCCGAGGATTTCATCCTGTTCATGGACGAGTCACACATCTCCGTGCCCCAGGTTGGGGGCATGTCCAACGGCGACCGCTCGCGCAAGACCACCCTGGTGGACTTCGGGTTCCGCCTGCCCTCGGCCCTGGACAACCGCCCCCTGACTTTTGAGGAATTCCTGGGCCGCATCGGCCAAGCCGTGTACGTGTCGGCCACGCCCGGCCCCTGGGAGTTGGACCGGTCCCAGGGCCTGGTGGTGGAGCAGATCATCCGGCCCACGGGCCTGCTCGATCCCCAGGTGGAGGTGCGGCCGGTCAAGGGCCAGATCGACGACCTTTTGGCCGAGTGCAAGATGCGCCGGGACCGGGACGAACGGGTGCTCGTCACCACCCTGACCAAGCGCATGGCCGAGGATTTGACGGAGCATTTCAACCAGATGGGACTGGCCACCCGCTACCTGCACTCGGACATCCACACCCTGGAGCGCATGGCCGTGATCCAGGACCTGCGGGCCGGGGCCTTCCACGTGCTGGTGGGCATCAACCTCCTGCGCGAGGGCCTGGACATCCCCGAGGTCTCCCTGGTGGCCATCCTGGATGCGGACAAGGAGGGTTTTTTGCGCTCGGCCCGCTCCCTGATCCAGACCTTTGGCCGGGCGGCGCGCAATGTGGACGGCCGGGTGGTGCTCTATGCCGAGGCCCTGACCGCCAGCATGCGCCAGGCCATGGACGAGACCGCCCGCCGAAGGGAGAAGCAGGCCGCCTCCAACCTGGAACACGGGATCACCCCCCAGACCATCCGAAAAAACCTTGAAACCGCGCTGGGTTCGATGTACGCCCAGGAGTCGACGCCAGGCCTGGCCCTGGCTGCGGAAACCGTGGCCGAGTATGGCGCGCGGTTCGGCTGGGACGCAAAACGCATGGAGAAAGAGGCCCGCCGCATGGAGCGGGACATGCGCGACGCGGCCAAGGAACTGGATTTCGAACGGGCCGCGGCCTTGCGGGACAGCATGATGTCCCTGCGCGCGCGATTGCTGGAACTGGGCTAGGAGAGAAAATGGGCCTCAAAGCGGACATCAAGAGCCGGGTCAAGGAATTCAGGGCCCAGTATGCCGTGCTCTGGCAGATCATCTACGGCTCGGCCTCCCTGATCAGCGTGTTCGTGGCTGGCGTCATGGGCTACGTGTGGATCGAGGGCTGGGACTTCTTCGACGCCTTCTACATGGTGGTCATCACCCTTTCCACCGTAGGCTTCCAGGAGGTCCATCCCCTGACCACGGCCGGGAAGCTCTGGACCGTCACGCTCATCCTGGGCGGGGTGGGCAGCTTCTTTTTCCTGGTGGGCTCCTTTGCCCAGATCATGATGGACGGCCGTTTGGCCAAATTCCTGGGGAGGAGAAAAGTGCGTAACACCATCAGCAAGATGAGCGGGCATTTCATCGTCTGCGGCTACGGCCGCATCGGCAGCATCGTGGTCCGGGAGATCATCCGCGCGGGCAATCCCGTGGTGGTCCTGGAACAGGACCCGGCGCTCATCGCCCAACTGGAGGCCGATGAAATCCTCTGCCTCTCCGGCGACGCCACCAGCGACCAGACCCTGCTTGAGGCCGGACTGCCCCGGGCCAAGTCGCTGATCACCGCCCTGACCAAGGAATCGGCCAATGTCTACGTGACCCTGGTGGCCCGGCAGATCAACCCGGACATCCAGATCATCGCCCGGGCCGACGACGCCTCGCACATCCCCAGACTGAAATTGGCCGGGGCCACCCGGGTGGTCATGCCCCATGTCATCGGCGGCATGCGCATGGCCCAGAGCGTGCTGCGCCCGGCCGTGACCAACTTCCTGGACCTGGCCATGCGCGAGGACGTGGACCTGCAAATGGAGGAACTGGCCGTCACCCCATCCTCGGAGCTGGTGGGCAAGGACCTGATCTCCTCCCAGATCCGCCAGCGCTTCAACCTGATCATCATCTCGGTGAAAAAGCCTGCGGGCGAGATGCATTTCAATCCCGGCCCCACGGAGATCATCGAGGCTGGGGATATGCTGTTAGCTGTTGGAAAGAATGCTGATTTGAAGAATATTGAAGCGATACTTTAAGTTTTTTTAGGTCTGGAAACACATCATGACCGCGCCCCAGACTCCGGCTGATCGCGTCCGCGAACTACGGACCCGCATCGAACGCCACAGCCGTCTTTATTACCTGCTGGACGCCCCGGAGATCACCGACGCCGAGTTCGACGCCCTGTTCCGGGAGTTGCAAGCCTTGGAAGCCGCGCACCCGGAGCTTACCGACCCCAATTCTCCCACCCGGCGCGTGGGTGGGGCCGTGGCCGAGGGATTTGCCTCCCTGCGCCACAGCCTGCCCATGCAGAGCCTGGACAACGCCATGGACGTTACGGACTGGCGGGAATTCGCGGCCCGGGTGGGCCGGGCCTTTCGCGACCAGCTTTTGGCCAACCTGCTGGATCAGGTGCAGGCCGGGCTGGGTCAGTCCCTGGAGGACAAAACCCGGGAAAAGCTGCGTAAAGACCTGCGCGAGGTGGTGGACCGGGAATGCGATGCGCCCCGTCGCGGCACGCGCAAGGCCCTTCTGGCCCAGGTGCGGGGCGTCCTGGTCCGGCAGTTCTTCATGCTTTCGCCAGGGGTCGAGGAGGCGCTTCTTTCGGCCTTCGGGGAAGTCACCGACGAGATATGGAAGGACCTGGACCGCAGCTTAAGCCAGTTCTGGATCGACCCCAAGCTGGACGGCCTGGCCCTGGAAGTGGTCTACGAGAACGGCCGTTTCGTGCGGGCGGCCACGCGCGGGGACGGGGAAGTGGGCGAGGACGTGACCGAGAACCTGCGCACGGTGAAGAATCTTCCCCTGGTCCTGGCCTCGAACAAGGGCGACCCCGTGCCCTCCCTGCTCGAAGTGCGCGGCGAGGTAGTCATTCCCACGGCTGACTTCCAGGCCCTGAACGCCCGGCAGGCCGAGGCCGGGGACAAGGTTTTCGCCAACCCCCGCAATGCGGCGGCCGGGTCCGTGCGCCAGCTCGACTCCCGGATCACGGCCTCCCGGCCCTTGCGCTTTTTCGCTTACGGCGTTGGCCTGGTAGCCTGGCCGGACCCGGCCCGGGCCTGGACCACCCAGGCCGAGACCATGCACGGCCTGGCCGACTTGGGCCTGCCCATCCCGGACCTGGCCCGGCTCTGCGCCCGGCCCGAGGAGGTGGAGCAGGGCTTTGCCGACCTGGGGGAAAAACGCCACGCGCTCCCTCTGGAGATCGACGGCCTGGTGGCCAAATTGAACAGCCTGGCCCTGCAATCCTTCCTGGGCTCCACGGCCCGGGCCCCGCGCTGGGCCATGGCCCTGAAATTCCCGGCCATCCAGGCCCGCACCCGTTTGAACGCCATTCTCGTCCAGGTGGGCCGCACCGGCGTGCTCACGCCCGTGGCCGAACTCGAACCCGTGTCCCTGGCCGGGGTGGTTGTGTCCCGGGCCACCCTGCACAACGAGGACGAGATCGCGGCCAAGGACCTGCGGCCCGGCGACACGGTCGTCATCCAGCGGGCCGGGGACGTGATCCCCCAGGTGGTCCGGGCCGTGATCGAGGAGCGCACCGGCGCGGAAGAACCTTACGCCTTCCCCAAGCTCTGCCCCGAATGCCTTGAGCCCGTGACCCGGGAGGAGGGAGAGGCCGCCGTGCGCTGCCTAAACCTGTCCTGCCCGGCCCGGCGCATCCAGGGCATCATCTTCTTTGTGTCCAAGGCCGGGCTGGACATCCAGGGCGTGGGCAAGAAATGGGTGGAGAGGCTGGCCCTGGACGGCACGCTGAAGACCCCGGCCGACCTCTTCCGCCTGCGGGCCACGGACCTTTTGGAGCGCGAGGGCATGGGACCAAAGGCCGCCGGGAATTTCCTCTCGGCCATCGACGCGGCCAAGACCGGGGCCACCCTGGCCCGGCTCATCAGCGCCCTGGGCATCCGCCACGTGGGCGAGCGCACGGCCAAGACCCTGGCCCAGGCCTTTCCGGACATGGACAGCCTCATGGCTGTGGCCCTGGTCGAACCCGAGGCCGACCCGCTCCTGGACCTCCCGGACATCGGCCCGGCCGTGGCCGCCTCCATCCGGGCCTTTTTCCACAGCCCGGCCAACCAGGCCCTTTTAGCTGACCTGAAATGCCTGGGGCTCTGGCCCCGGGGCCAGAGCGGCCGGGGGCTTGGAGCCAATGGCCCCAATGGCCCGGCCCAGGCTTCCGGGCCATTGGCCGGGAAGAAATTCGTGTTCACCGGCGGCTTGCCGGACCTGTCCCGGCCCCAGGCCCAGGCCCTGGTCGAGGAGGCCGGGGGCGAGGTCCTGGGCTCGGTGTCCAAAAAGACCGACTACGTCGTGGCCGGGGCCGAGGCCGGCAGCAAGCTTGACAAGGCCCGCGCCCTGGGCCTAACCATCCTGGATCAGGCCGGGTTCCTGGAACTTCTGCGCTCCGGCGGGCCAACCGAATTCCCCCAAACTTCAAATCAGGACAAGGACAGGTCATGAGCGTGAGCGTGATCATCATCATGGGAGCCAAGGGCCGCATGGGCTCCATGATCTACGGACTGGCCAAGGACAATCCGGACTTTTCCGTGGCCGCCCTGGTGGAGCGGGCCGATCTGGTGCCCGGTCTCCAGAACATGGGGGTCAAGGTGGCTGCCGACCTGGACGCCATCCTGCCCGTGCCCGGGGCCGTGGTCATCGACTTCACCTCCCCGGAAGTGAGCATGAACAGCGTGCGCACGGCCCTGAAACACAAGGCTGGCGCGGTCATCGGCACCACGGGCCTGTCCAAGGACCAGGTGGCCGAGCTGCACGAGGCGGCCAAGACCATCCCCCTGCTCTGGGCCCCGAACATGAGCGTGGGCGTCAACGTGCTCCTGAAAATCCTGCCCGAACTGGTGCGCCTACTCGGCCCGGCCTACGACATGGAGATGGTGGAGATCCACCACAACAAGAAAAAGGACGCGCCCAGCGGCACGGCCCTGAAACTGGCCCAGTGTCTGGCCGAAGCCCGGGGCTGGGACTACGACGACGTGAAAAAGCACTGCCGCGACGGCATCATCGGCCCGCGCCCCAAGGATGAACTGGGCGTTCAGACCCTGCGCGGCGGGGACGTGGTCGGCGACCACACCGTCTACTTCCTCGGCCCTGGCGAACGCATCGAGATCACCCACCGCGCCCACTCCCGGGAGACCTTTGCCCAGGGCGCGCTCCGTGCCGCCAAATGGCTGTCCGGGCAGAAAGCCGGGCGGCTCTACGGCATGGCCGACGTGTTGTTGTGATGCAGCAAGCATGGGAAAATACGGAACGACTCTTTTTGACCGCCGCTGGCCGAACGCCTGTGGCGGTCTTTTCGTGTGAGGGCGCATGCGCTTTTTGACCGATCTGTCCATCCTGTCCCAGGACCAGCCCCTGGCCATCTACGGCTCGGGCAAGCAGGGCTTGGCCTTCAAGCATTACCTGGATCGCTACAGGCCCGAGACGAGGGTGGCCTGCTTCGTGGATTCCTTCACCCGGGGACAGAAGGACGGGCTGCCGGTCCTGCATGTGGACGACCTGGCCGGGATGAAAGAGCCGGTGCGCGTGGTGGTGGCCTCGGTCTTCTACGCGGCCATTGTCCAGGAACTGGAGGGGCGGGGGGTGCGCGACGCCCTGGTCCTGCACCCGGCCGTGAACCCCGGGCAGTGTTTCTGGGAGGAGGAGCTTGGGGACCTGGGCCCGGAACTGGCGGCGGCCGAGGCGGTCTTTCTTCGGCCCGAGGACCGGGACCTGTTCCGCCGGGTGGTGGCCCTGCGCACCGTGACATTGGAGATGTTCAACGTCCTGGCCATGGGCCAGGAGCAGGCCCTTCCCGGCTGCGCCGGGGGCCTGGAAATGACGCCCTGGCCCCCGCATGGGCATGTCTATCTGGATTTCTTCGAGGACCTGCGGTTCCGAACAATCATCGAGGGCGGGACCTTTGACGGGACCAACAGCCTGGATTTTTTGGAGCGTCTGACCCCGGACGGACACCTCTTCGCCTTCGAGCCCTTTCCCCGATTTCTGCACGAGGGGCCGCACGCGGCCAGGCTTGCGGCCGATCCCCGATTCACCCTGGTGCATGGAGGGCTCTGGGAAACGGACGGGGAGTCCTGGCTCTGGGTGGACGGCGAGGCCAGCCGAGTGGAGGGGCCTTCGGGCCAGGACGGAGCTTCCGGCAGGCAGGAGCAATCGGGCGGGGCCGGGCTGGTTCCCGTTCCGCTCTTCAGCGTGGACGGATTTGTCCGCAAACAGGGGCTGGCCAGCCTGGACCTGCTCAAGCTGGACGTGGAGAACGCCGAACTGCCGGTCCTGCGCGGCGCGGCCCAATCCCTGGCCCGCTTCCGGCCCTGTCTGGCCGTGTGCCTGTACCATTCCAAATTCGACCTGTTCCAGATCCCCCTGCATCTGGCCCGGACCCTGCCGGGCTACCGCTTCCGCCTGGGCCATTACTCCACCGGAATCCTGGACACCGTGCTCTACGGCCTGCCCCAAGAGCGCTTTCCGGGGTGACGTCCTCTGGCTTCACATCTTCCGACCGTTGACATCCTTGGGAGGGGAGGGCTGGGCCTGCTCCAGGGCGGACGCTGGGCTTTGTTCCGCCTGAGCATCGGTGGTGTTGGCTGTCCCGGCCTCGGGTATTGCGTTCTCCCCAGTGCCAACAGCAGATTCGGTCTCAATGGGGCCTGTTGGATTGCTGGCCGAAGGTCCCCCATTGGACGGAAGGATGTTGGCGTCAGGCCCGCCCACCGGCTTTTCCGTCAGAACGGCAGTCTCGGCGGAAGGGGATGCCAGGGCAGTTTTCGGAACGGACTCGGCCTTTTTCCGCCTGAGTTGGCGCTGTTTCCAGGCCAGGGCGCAGAGAAGCAGGACCACGAGCCCCAGGATCGTCTCGGGCAGGGGAGGGGCCGAAGACGTGGTCCCGGCTGCCGGATCGGGGCCGGGCCGGGCCTCCCCTGCATCCTGGGTCGAAAGCGCGGGGTTTTGGCCTTCAACCGCACCGGATTCTGACTGGGCCTGGGGCACCGGGAGCCCAGGACTTTTTGCCGAGTCCGGGCCTGGGTCGTCTCCGCCCTCGCGTACAAAACCCTTGGGCCAGGCCGCATTCACCGTGAACCCGTCGCCAGGTCCAAGGGGCGCGACGGACTGGAACCGGATCACCCCGGGCGTTGGGGTCGAGGCGGTGAAGGCCCGGCCCAAGGCCCCGGCCGCTCCGGCTGATCTGGCTGGTCCGGTGAAGGCCGTATGGCGCAGGGGGGTGGCCCCCTGGGGCAGGACCACCTCGACCAGAACCCGGTCGGCCGTGTATCCCCAGTTCGCGCCCGTGGCGTCGAAGTACAGTTCGTCAAAGGCCGGGAAAAAGGCGATCTGCCGGTCCAGGGCGTACGACAGCGTGAGGACGTGCGTCCCAGGGGTCAGGCCGGGCAGGCTTTCAGGCCGCACCCGCACCCCCCGGGCCAGGGGCTCCTCCTTCCAGGCCAGGGCCATTCCGTCCAGGTCCATGGCCTGCACCCGCACGTTGACCCTAGATTCCCGGCCCTGGTCGTCCAGGAACAGGGTGGCGAAGTTCCGGGACAGGTCCGCTTGTCCGGTCTCGAACTCCAGTCTTTCCTGGACCAGGATCCGCGCGTCAGCCTGGATTTCCACCTGGCTGGAAAAGGACCGCAAATGGCGCTCTTTGGCCGAATGGGAAGGGGAGGTCGGAGCAGCCAGCCCGGTTCGGGGATCGGGCGCGGCCTGGGCCGTGCTTTGGTCCAGGACCACATTCACGGCCAATCCCAGGATCAGACTCAGCGTCAGGACTCCCATCCAAGAGCAGGCCGCCCGAGCCGTTTGAAGAAACACAGCCAGGACCAGGGTTGGGCGTTCACGCTTCGGCTGGGGGCAGACATGGTGGGTTGAGAAATGTTTTTTCATGTTTCCGGCTTGTTGTGGCAACAATGAAGGGTATGTTCGAGACATTCATGGGTCGGATTTCCCGGGATTGGCCCTGACTGGCCGGGGAACGTCCTTGCTCCCGTATGTCTGGTGTATGGACAATAGCGCCCTCCTGTCAAACCCGACGGTTGAGGCCCGGGGCAGGATGGGCTGGACGCCTCCCCCCGGGCCATGATCGGGCCGGGCTGTTGTGCCTTTGCCCGTGAGAGGGTATAGAGCCCGGACATGGAATCTTTGGGAATCTGCGTGGGCGCATCCACCATCGGGCTGGTCCGCTTAAGCGCCACGGACCAAGGCCCCCGTGTGCTCTGGGCCAGGACCAAGGCCCATGGCGGCGACTCTCGCGGCGTGCTCCTGGAGATGCTGGCGGGGATCAAGGACCTGGACCGCCTCCGGGTGGCGGCCACCGGCCGCAAATTCAAGCGCCTGCTCTCCCTGCCCAACGTGAGCGAGCCCGAGGCCGTGGAGCTGGCCACGGCCTTCGTCCTGCCCCCGGGCCATCCCTTCCGGGTGGTGGTCAGCGCGGGCGGCGAGACCTTCATGGCCTATCACCTGGACGAGTCCGGCCAGGTCCAGAACGTGCTCACCGGCAATAAATGCGCCTCGGGCACCGGCGAATTTCTGCTCCAGCAGCTCGGCCGCATGGGCCTTGGCGTGGCCGACCTCACGGGCATGGACGAGAACAGCCCGGCCCACAAGGTCTCGGGCCGCTGTTCGGTGTTCTGCAAGTCCGACTGCACCCACGCCCTGAACAAGGGCGTACCCCGGCCCCAGGTGGTGGGCGGACTGGCCCGGATGATGGCCGACAAATGCCTGGAGATTATGAAGCGCCTGCCCCGGGACCGGATTCTCCTGGTGGGCGGCTGCTCCCAGAACCAGTTCATGGTCCGCTGCCTGCGGGACAAGATCGGGGAGGTGCTCGTTCCCGAGGCCGCGCCCTGGTTCGAGGCTCTGGGCGCAGGCTTGTGGGCTTTGAAGCACGAGACCGCGATTTTTCCCGGGGCGGACCATATGTTCCGGGAGGCCAGCACCAGTTTCATGCGCCTTCCGCCCCTGGCCGCCTTCCGCCACCTGGTGTCCTTCAAAAACCATCCCCGGGGCCGGGCCAGACCGGGCGACACGGTCATCCTCGGCCTGGACGTGGGCTCCACCACCACCAAGGGCGTGCTCCTGCGCCTCCGGGACCGGGCCATCCTGGCCGCGGACTACCTGCGTACCTCGGGCGATCCCGTGGGCGCGGCCCGGCAGGTGTACAAAAGCCTGGACGTGCAATTGAACGTGCCCGTGGAGATCGTCGGCCTGGGCGTGACCGGCTCGGGCCGGGCCATTGCCGGGCTGCATGCCGGGACTGAGGGGGTCATCAACGAAATCATCGCCCACGCCACGGCCGCCGTGCATTTCGACCCCAAAGTGGACACCATTTTCGAGATCGGCGGCCAGGACGCCAAGTACACGGCCATCACCAACGGGGTGCCCAGCGACTACGCCATGAACGAGGCCTGCAGCGCGGGCACGGGCTCCTTTCTGGAGGAATCGGCCAAGGAGACCCTGGGCATCGAGGTGGCCGACATCGGGGAAATGGCCTTCCTGGGCCAAAACCCGCCGAATTTCAACGACCAGTGCGCGGCCTTCATCTCCTCGGACATCAAGATTGCCATCCAGGAGGGCGTGCCCCTGCCGGACATCGTGGCCGGGCTGGTGGCCTCCATCTGCGTGAACTACGACCACCGGGTCAAGGGCAACCGGCCCGTGGGCGACACGGTCTTCATGCAGGGCGGGGTGTGCTACAACCCGGCCGTGCCCGTGGCCATGGCCGCGCTCACGGGCAAGCGCATCGTGGTCCCGCCCGAACCCGGGCTCATGGGTGCTTTCGGGGTGGCCCTGGAGGTTCTGCACCGCATGGACCAGGGCCTGCTGACCCCGGCCCGCTTCGATTTGAAGGAACTGGCCGGGCGCGAGGCCGTGTACCGCAAGCCCTTTGTGTGCAAGGGCGGCAAGAGCCGCTGCGACCTGGGCTGCGAGATCGCCCGCATCGAGATTGGCGGCCAGGTCTTTCCCTTCGGGGGCATCTGCAACCGCTACGACGCCATCCGTCCCCGCTCGGACCACCGGCAGGAGGAGATGGACTGCGTGTCCTGGCGGGAGCGGCGCGTGTTCCGGGACCTGTGCCCGGCCGACCCGGCCGACACCCGGCCCACGGTGGGCCTGAACCGCTCCTTTCTGACCAACACCTATTTCCCCATGTTCAACGCCTTTTTCCAGGATCTGGGCCTGCGCCCGGTCCTGCCCGAGGCTCTGGACGCCCAAGGCGTGAACCAGCGGGGCGCGGCCTTCTGTTTTCCGGGCGAACTGGCCCACGGGTTCATGGCCGACCTCCTGGCCCGCAAGCCGGACTGGCTGTACCTGCCCCACGTGCGCTCGGTGCCCCTGCCGAAATCCAACGACGGGCGCGGCCCGGACCAGGACGGACCCGAGGTTTCCTGCACCTGCGTGCTGGTCCAGGGCGAGCCCTATTATCTGCGCAGCGCCTTCCGCAGGCTGGAGGCCTACGGCCCCCGGCTGCTTTCCCCGGTGCTCAATTTCGCCCAGGGGCTGGCCGTCGCCTCCCAGGCCTTCCTGGACATGGCCCGGACCCTGGGCAAGACCAGGGAGGAGGGGGCGCGGGCCTTTGCCCGGGCCTGCCAGGTTCAGGAGGAGTTTTTCGCGGACCTGCATGCTCGCGGCCGGGAGGTCCTGGCCGATTTGGACCAGGATGAAGGCGCCTCGGCCGTGGTCCTTTTCGGCAGGTCCTACAACGCCTTCACCTCCCGGGCCAACAAGGGCATCCCGGCCAAGTTCGCCTCGCGCAAGACCCGGGTCATCCCCTACGATATGCTGCCCTGCCAGGACACCCCGCTGGACCCCGGGCACAACATGTACTGGGGCCTGGGCCGGTCCATCCTGCGCGCGGCCCGGTTCACGGCCGACCATCCCCGGCTCTTCGGGGCCTACATCACCAATTTCTCCTGCGGGCCGGACTCCTTCATCCTGGGCTATTTCCGCGAAACCATGGGGAAAAAGCCCTCCCTGACCCTGGAGCTGGACAGCCACACGGCCGACGCGGGCATCGAGACCCGCATCGAGGCCTTCCTGGACATCGCCCGGCACTGGCGGTCCATGGGCCATCGGGCCGGGACCATGCCCCGCTCCTCGTTCCGGCCAGCGCGCATGGAGGCTCGGGGAGGCCGGGCCGGGGTGACTGCCTCGGACGGCCAGTGGCTGCCCCTGACTCACGAGCGTCTGCGACTGGCCGTGCCCTCCATGGGCCGCTACAGCTCGGAGATGGTGGCCGCAGGCATGATGCGCGCGGGCATCCGCTCCCTGGCCCTGGCCCCTTGCGACGAGGAGGGCCTGAAACTCGGCCGGGGGCGCTCCACCTGCAAGGAATGCCTGCCCCTGCAACTCACCGTGGGGTCGCTGCTGACCCATTTGAACCGGCGTCCGGCCTCGGAAGTGACCCTGTACCTCATGCCCAGCGCCGTGGGACCCTGCCGCTTCGGCCAGTACCACGTGTTCACCAGGAACCTCCTGGAACGCCTGGAGATTCCCGACGCGGCTGTGTTCGCCACCTGTTCCACCGAGGGCTACGGGGGCCTGGGGCCAGGCGTGACCCTGGCCGCCTGGCAGAGCATCCTGGTGGGCGACCTGTTCGAGGAGATGCGGGCCACCATCCTGGCCGGAGCCACGGACCCCGAGGCGGCCCTGGCCCTTTTGGAACGGGAGTTCCAGACCTTGCTCACAGCCAATGAGCGGGGCTGGAAGGCCTTGGCCCCGGAACTGGCCCGGGTGGGTAAGTCCCTGGCCAGCATTGGCCTCAAACGGCCCTATGCCGAGATTCCCAAGCTTTCCCTGGTGGGCGAGATCTACGTGCGCCACGACCCCATCGCCCGGCAGGGGCTGGTGGAACGCCTGGCCCGCCGGGGTTTCATCCTACGCACCTCGCCCATCACCGAGTGGATGAAGTACACGGACTGGCTCATAAGAAACCGCATCGAGGGCGCGCCGGATCGGAACTACTGGCTGCGGGCCGGGGTGAAATGGTATTTCGACTTCCGCATCCGGCGGCTTTTGAGCGCCAGCGGCCTGGTGCACCAGGCCTCCAACATGGGCCGGATCATGAAGGCGGGCCGCCGGTTCCTCTCGCCCATGCTCTCGGGCGAGGCCATCCTCACCGTGGGCGCGGCCTTTGACGAGATCCTGGACCCGGCCTGCGGGATCATCTCCATCGGCCCCTTCGGATGCATGCCGGCCCGGGTGGCCGAGGCCGTGCTCTCCGAAAAATTCACCAGCGGCGAACTCGCGGCCATGAACGGGGACAGCCGGGGCCGCCACCTGCCCGGGGACAGCCGCAAGCTGCCCTTCCTGGCCATCGAGACCGACGGCAACCCCTTCCCCCAGCTCATCGAGGCCCGCATCGAGGCGTTTTGTCTCCAGGCCGGGCGGCTGCACCGGATCATGACCCGGTAGGGCGGGCTTACGCCTGCAACACCCATCCACAAGGAGCAACCCCATGTCTGACAAGATCATCGTGGCCAGCGAGGCCGCTCCCAAGGCCATCGGCCCGTATTCCCAGGCGGTCTGGGCCGGGGACCTGCTGTTCTGTTCTGGCCAGACCCCCATTGATCCGGTCACGGGTAAGCTGGTTTCCGGCGGGGTGGAGGCTCAAACTCGCCAGGTCATCAAGAACATCACGGCCGTGCTGGAAGGCGCTGGCCTGACCCTGGCGCATGTGGTCAAGTCCGGGCTGTTCATCAAGGATATGAACCAGTTCGCGGCCATCAACGCCGTGTACGCCGAGCATTTCCCCAAACCCTATCCGGCCCGCACCACGGTGGAAGTGGCCCGCCTGCCCATGGACGCCCTGGTGGAGTTGGAGGTGGTGGCCAAGAAGTAGGGGAGGGGGCCATGAAAGGACTGCGCCAGACCGGCGAGTGCCAGTGGACCATGGACCCCACGGGTCCCATGCGTGCGCCCGTGCTCCTCATCGCCTCGCCGGAAATCCTGGCCGGTCTCGAGCCCGAGGCCTTGAAGCAGATCATGAACGTGGCCGGACTTCCAGGCGTGGTCGGGCCAGTGGTGGCCATGCCCGACGCCCATTCGGGCTACGGGTTCCCCATCGGCGGGGTGGCCGCCTTTGACCCCAAGGCCGGGGGCGTGGTCTCGGCCGGGGGCGTGGGCTATGACATCGGCTGCGGGGTGCGCACCCTGCATACCGGACTCACCCGGGAGGACATCCTGGCCGAACAGGAAAACCTGGGCGACGAGCTGTTCGTGGCCACTCCCTCGGGCGTTGGCGCGGGCGGGAGCCTGCGCTTGAGCCAGGAGGACATCGAAGTCATGCTCGAAGGCGGAGCCCAGTGGGCCGTGGACCGGGGTCTGGGAACCCGGGCGGACCTGGCCCGCATGGAGGACGCCGGATGCGCGCCGGGCGCGCGGCCCGAGGCCGTGTCCGCCGAAGCCATGGCCCGCATCCGGGACCAGATCGGGAGTTTGGGTTCCGGCAACCATTACCTGGAAGTGCAGTGGGTGGCGGAAATCCTGGACCCTCCGGCCGCCAGCGCCTTTGGGCTGGCCCTGGGCGACGCCCTGGTCTCCATCCATTGCGGGTCGCGCGGCCTGGGGCATCAGATCGCCACGGATTATATGATGCTCATGGCCAAGGACGCCATCAAGCGCAAGCTCAAGCTCCCTGACCGGGAACTGGCCTGTGCGCCCATCCTCTCGGACCTGGGCCAGGACTATCTGGGGGCCATGCGGGCCGGGGTCAACTGCGCCCTGGCCAACCGCCAGGCCATCACCCACCTGTGCCGATTGGCCTTTGAGCGCATCCTGCCCCAGGCCGAACTGCGGCTTTTGTACGACGTGTCCCACAACACCTGCCGCCAGGAGGACGCGACCGGAGCGGGCCGCAAGGGCCGCCTCTTCGTGCATCGCAAGGGGGCCACCCGGGCGCTCGGTCCCGGCCATCCGGACCTAGTCAAGGACCTGCGGCCCGTGGGCCAGCCCGTGCTGGTGGGCGGGAGCATGGGCACGGCCTCCTACATCCTGGCAGCCACGGAAAAGGCCCAGGAACTCTCTTTCGGGTCAGCCCCGCACGGCGCGGGCCGGGCTTTGAGCCGGTCCCAGGCCAAAAAACGCTACAAGGGCCGGGACGTGCTGGAATCCCTTGGCCATCAAGGCATCTACCTGCGCTGCCGCAGCCTCAAGGAAGTGGCCGAGGAAGCCCCGGGGGCCTACAAGGACGTGGACGAGGTGGTGGACTGCGCCCAGCGGGCCGGGCTGGTCCGGGCCGTGGCCCGGGTCCTGCCCCTGATCGGGGTCAAGGGATAGACCCTCCGCCAGGTTATAATCTCTCAATTCCCCCTTGCCCGGGTGGGAATGTTCGCGCTAGAAGGATTTCGGTTCAGCAAGGAGATATGTTCGTGATGCAGCCAGAAGGCCCGTCCCCCTCAATCCCCCCTGATCTCCTCATTGCCCCCGAGTGGCTGGCGGAGATGATCGCGCGCAAGCCGCAGTTCCTGGCCCGGCTGTTCTCGGTCTTCATCCGCGAGGAGCCCAAACGGGTGGCCGATATGAGCCAGGCCTTGGAGAACGGCGACCTGCCCGGGCTCAAATTCCTGGCCCATTCCCTCAAAGGCGCGGCAGCCACCATGGGCTGCCTGAACCTCCGCCAGATTTGCCTGGAGTTGGAACAAGCTGCCCTGGCCGAAGACCTGGACCTGGCCCGCACCATCCTGGATCGGGTGCACGCCCACATGGAGCAGATCTGTTTGTTCATGTCCCGCCACCTCGAATCCCAAGCCCCGCCCTCGAATTGACCCTCCGGGGCCAACACTGATCTATCTATACGTAAAATTTGGATAAAATTGGAAAGCCCGGAAAATCGATTTTCCGGGCTTTTCTAGGATTTTTCGAGATCACGCCCAGGGCAGGGCAGGAAAACGCCGCAAAAGGCGTTCTGGCCATCCGCTATATTTTAGTAAATTATTTCAAATAAATAGAGCGTATATTCAGGGCCGTCCCCCCGGTCAGGTTTCGTCCTTGTCCGTATCCTGGCCTTCGGGCTGAGTCTGTTCCTCCATAACCTCGGGCCAGTCCTCGTCCTTGGATTTCTCGAACCAGATTCCTTCGTTGGTGACTCGGGCAATCTTGCGGCCCGGAAACTGGAGGGCGGCCCCAATCCGGGGCTGGGCAAAGGCCGTTTCGAGTTGGAGCAGGGTGTCGGCCAGGACCTGGCCTGGTCCCTGGCGCTCCAAGACCCGCTTGAACACCCGCAGGCGCATTGCCGGGTGGGCCTTGCGCAGGGGTTCGTCCAGCAGGAGCATGCGCCGGTTGCGTTTGAACGGGGTGACCGGGGACAGGGCCGTGTCCAAGAGGCCCTGGATCTCGGATTCGAAAAAGCCCCGGTCCAGTTCGGCCTGACGCCAGAGCCGGGCCATGCTCTGGCCCAGGTTGGGATTCTCCCGGGTAAGCATGGGCACCACGTCGTAGCGCATGCGGTTGCGGGCGAAATGGGTGTCCTGGTTGCTGGCGTCCTCGGCCCAGGTGGTGTCTAAGTCCACCAGGAACTCGATGAGCCGGGATTTTGGGGTGAGCAAAAACGGTCGCAGGATCCCCCGGATAGAGTCGCTGCCGGGCATGCCGCCCAGGGCGGGCCAGCCAGCTCCGCGCACCAGGCGCAGGAGGATGTCCTCGGTCAGGTCGTCCAGATGGTGGCCGAGCAGGATGTAATCGGCTTGCATCTCGCCTCTTAAGCGCTCCAGAAAACCATAGCGCAAGGCCCGGCCAGCCTCTTCCAGCCCGAGCTTGAACTCCAGGGCGTGGGCGCGCACGTCCCGGGCCTCGCTGCGGTAGGTCAGGCCCAGGCTCTCAGCCATGCGCTGCACGAACCAGGACTCGTACTCGGCCTCGGGCCGGAGCAGATGGTTGAAATGCGCGGCGATCAGGGTGAAATTATTTCGTTCCGCCAGGTAGTGGAAGACCAGGAGCAGGGCGGTTGAGTCCGAACCACCGGACAGGGCGGCCACCAGCCGCTTGCCGGTCAGGTCCGCGCCCAGGTCCTGGGTCACGAACCGCTCCACGTCCAGGCAGAGCCGGGCGCATTCCGGGTGCAGGTCCTGGAGTTTTTCCGGGAAGGCTTGCAGATCGACAGGGCGGGTCATGGGCGGCTCCTGGACCAGATGTTCCGGTATGGCGTTCCAGAATAGGGTATTTCCCGCAGTCGGGCTAGACCGGGATGTCCAACCCCCGAATGAAGGCGTCGAAGAAATCAATCATGTGGTTGCGCTGGACCGGGGTCGCGTAGCGGATGCAGGAACAGCGGATGATGTTGGCGGCCCGGACCAGAAGCTCCAGGCGCAGGGCCTCGGGCAGGACCTCCACGGCCAGGAAGAAGGGGCCGCACTCGGCCAGATGCTCGGCCTGGTCCGGGTCCAGAAGCTCCTGGGGCAGGGGCAGGTAGTAGATTCCCTCCACTCCCCCGGTCCAGCCCTTGGCCTTCATGGCCTTTTCAATGAGCTGCACCTGTTCCCGGAGCAATTCGTCGATGACGTAGACGCGCATGCAGGCATCCTTGGGCGCGGCCGCAAGCGGCCGGTTGTATCGTTCTACTGGCAGGTGTCCGGGTCCGAGGCCGAGCCTTGCTCCACGCTGTCGTCCAGGCGGTCGGCATGGGCGTCGGCAGGCACGGAGTCGTCGTCCAGGTTGAACACCCGGCGCACCAGGGAGATGAACTCGTCGGCCTTGCCTTCCTCCCGGGTGCGGCGTTTGAGGAAATCCACGGGCTCGTGGAGAATCTTGCGGCTCAAGGACAGGACCAGGGTCTCCAGGGCCTCCTCGGCCTCGGGGGGCACGGGTCCCAGGCGCTTCAAGGTCTTTTTCAGCTCCTGGCGGGCGCAGCGCTCGGCCCGGCCGTAGAGATCCAGGATGGTGGGCTGGAGTCCGAGTGATTCCAGCCACTTGCCGAATGCCTCGGCCTCGATGTCCACCAAGGCCTCGGCCTTGACCGCCTCGCCCCGGCGCTGGGCCATGTTCTCCTCCACGATCTCCTTCAAGTCGTCGATGTCGTAGAGGTACACGTTGTCCAGGCCGTTCACGTCCGGATCGATGTCCCGGGGCACGGCGATGTCGATGAAGAACATAGGGCGATTCTTGCGTTTTTTCAGCACCGGCCGCACGTCCCGGGCCTGAATTACCGTGTGCTGGGCTCCGGTGGAGCTGATGACGATGTCCGCCTCGGCCAGGCGGCCGATGATCTCCTCAAAGGTGATGGCTTTTCCGCCCATGGTCTTGGCCAATTCCTCGGCCCGGGCAAAGGTGCGGTTGGCGATGAGCAGGTTCTTCACCCCGTTGCCCAGGAGGTGGGTGGCGGCCAGTTCGGCCATTTCCCCGGCGCCCACGAGCATGGCCGTGACCCCGGTCATGTCCCCGAAAATCTTGCGGGCCAGCTCCACGGCCGCGAAGCTGATGGACACGGCGCTGGAAGCGATGTTGGTCTCGGTGCGCACCCGTTTGGCCGCGAAAAAAGCCTTGTGCAGCAGGCGGTTGATGATGACCTTGGCCGAACCCTGGTCCACGGCGTCGCGGTAGGCGGTTTTCAGCTGGCCCAGGATCTGGGGCTCGCCCACGATCATGGAGTCCAGACTGGCGGCCACCTTGAAGAGATGGCCCACGGCCTCGTGTCCCTCGTAGCGGTACACGTGGGGGGCGAGCTCCTCGACGCGGCCCCCGCAGGCCTTGGCCCAGAAGTCCAGGATGGCGTCGCGCAAACCGCTGCCCTTGCGGCCAACAGCCAGAATCTCCACCCGGTTGCAGGTGGACAGGCACATGACCTCACGGGCAGGCACGGCCCGGGCCAGCTTGGAGGTGAAGTTCTCCACCGTGGTCAGGGCGTATTTTTCGCGCACGGCCACTGCGGCCGTGCGGTGATTGAATCCCAGAAGGAAGATGTCTTGATCCATCGTTGTGTGAAACCGTGGTTATTTGAAGCCGTGGTGGGTGACCACGAAGAAGTTGACCCCCACCAGGGAGAGCAGGGTGAAGCCGTAAACCCAGATGGCCATGACCGCGGTCTTGCGGCCGCGCCAGCCCAGGGCCAGACGCTGGTGAAAGAGCAGGGCGAACAAAAACCAGACGAACAAGGCCACCACTTCCTTGGGGTCCCAGGAAAAAACCCGGCCAAAGGCCTGCCTGGCCCACATGAATCCCGTGACCAGACCCAGGGTGTACAGGGGAAACCCGATCAGGATGACCCAGTGGTTGACCTTGTCCAGCATGTTCAGCGAGGGCATTTCCTTGCCCAGGCCGGTGAGTTTGGCCTTGGTCTTGATCTTTTTTTCCAGGTAGATGAAGGCCAGGGCCGCGCCAAAGGCCATGGTCAACAGGCTGATGCTGGCGAAAAGCGACCCGATGTGCAGGCTGAAAAAGACCCCGATGAGGGATTTGGGCATGGCCACCCGGGTACCCACGGTGGCCAGGGAGGAGACAAAGAGCAGCAGGGCCAGGGGCGCGGCCGTGAGCCCGAGAAAGCCCAGGCGCAGCCGCCACCAGAGGATGAAATAGATGAGCAGCAGGCTCCAGGCCAGAAGGCTGAAGTAGAAGCTGCCCTCGGTCAGGGCCAGACCCTGTTCCAGGGAGAGGTACAGGATGATGTTCAGGGTGTGCAGGGCGAACCCGGCCACGGCCGCGGCATTGCCCAGGCTTTTGAGCCGCTCCTTATGCAGGATGGGACCGGCGAAAACCAGGACCGTGCCCGCCAGGTACACGAAGATGATGACCGCCTGCAAAAGGCTAAAGGAGTCCATGCACAAGCTCCGGGATGTTCGGGCGCAAGGACTCCGGGAGCAGGGCGGCCAGCAGGGACTCGGCCCGGGCCTGGTCCTTGTCCCGCAGGGCCTGAAGGACCCCGGAATCCACGATGGAGCGGAACAGGACCGTGTTGGCCTCGGTAGGGTGGTCCAGGTCCAGGACCAGGGGCCGCAACCGGCTCATAAGCGTCAGGAAGGTCCCGTATTCCGCGCCGAAATGCTCGACCATCTCCTTGCGCATCTTCTTGGCCAGGGCCGGGCTGGTCCCGCCCGTGGAAATGGCCAGGGTCAGGTCGCCCTGGGTGTACATGGCTGGCACGATGAAACTGCATTTCTCGGGCTGGTCCACAATGTTGCACAACAGCCCGCGCTCGGCGCACAACCGGCTGATGCGCCAATTCAGCTCCTCGTTGCTGGTGGAGGCGATGACCAGGAACGCGCCGTCCAGGTCGCTTTCCGCAAAGGCCCGGGTCTCGTAGCTCAGGCGCGGGTTGGCCAGAAGGGGGGCAAAGTCCTCGTCCGGCGGCCGGGTGTCCACAACGACCACCGAACCAACGCCGCAGTCCAGGACCGTGGCCACCTTGCGGCGGCCCACCTGGCCCGCGCCGACCACCAGACAGGCCTTGCCCTCAAGATTGAGAAACACCGGGTAATAACGCATGGCCGGGAGATAGCAGAGGAGGGGATCAAAGTAAATCGCGGGCCCCGGTTGGGATAGATGTCTCGGGGACGGCCTCTTGGCCCGGATGCGCGCGGCGGCCCGGGCCAGCCGAGCCGCCACGCTCCGAAAATACGCTGGAGGCCTATTCCTCGCCCGGGGCCTTGGGCCTGGGGTAGGATTTCAGGTTGGGCGCAATGGCCCGGCCCAGCCAGTCAATGGCCTGGCCCAGGTGCTGCATGTTGGCCAAGCCCTCGGCGTCGCTCTCCACCTCGCCCTTGTTTCGGCCGTAGCCCATGTTCCAGTAGAGGGACCCGGGCACGATCATGCCGGACATGAGGTACATGTGGTTGATGGTGTCAAAGGCGTGGGTGGCCCCGCCCCGGCGCACGGCCACCACGGCCGCCCCGACCTTGCCCATGAACAGGCGGCCGTTGGCCAGGGAGACCAGGCCGGAACGGTCCAGCAGGGCTTTGAGTTCGGCCGAAACATCGGTGAAATATGTGGGCGTGCCGAAAATGATGGCGTCAGCCACGGCCAGCTTATCCATGATTCCATTGAAGATGTCCTTGGTGACCGCGCAGTGCCCGTCCTTGTTCTCGAAACATTTGTAGCAGGCGATGCACCCCTTGATGTTCCGGCCTCCCACCTGGACCAGATCGGTCTCCCACCCGGCTGCGGCCAACGGGGCCAGGACCTTGCCCAACAGGATTTCCGTGTTCCCGCCCTTTCTGGGACTTCCGTTCACTGCCACTGCTTTCATGAGACATCCCTCCTCGGGTATTGGTTCCAGATCAAGAGATCACCCTTGAACCCATGGACCATATCCCCATCCTTGACAAGTATGGTCTTCCTTGTATGATACTTACACAAAGTATAGGAATAGGCTGTCACGGTGGATACGTACAAATAAAATCGCGTTATATCAAGGTGTTCATCCGGGTGTTGTCCCGAGCACAGTAGTTTTTCCCATGTATTTGGATACGCCTGATGGTATCTGGTCGGACAGAAGGTACTGCCAATAGCGCTGGCAACGGGTAAAATGTATAGCAGCATGCAAGCAGGTATAACACCATGACAAAAGTCTGCGATATCAAGGAATTGAAAGGAAAGAAATATCGTTGCTATTTTGAGTTGGCCCTTCTGGTCATTGGCGGCAAGTGGAAGCCCATTATTCTGTTTCATCTGGCCCAGGGCGGGGTCATGCGCTACAGTGAACTCAGGCGGGCCATGCCCGGAGTGACCGAGCGCATGCTGGCCCGGCAGTTGCGCGAACTGGAGCGCGACGGGCTGGTCAGCCGAGAGGTGTTCCGCGAGGTGCCGCCCCGGGTGGAGTACCGCCTGACGGACATGGGCTGCGCCATGATTCCGGCCCTGCTCGGCCTGCGCGAGTGGGGCGTGGTCTACGAACGCCATCTGGGCGGGGAAGGGGCCTTTGTGGGCGAGGGGTTCGAGGACCCGGAACCGGTCTCGGTGAATCCCCTTTGCCAGGTGCGGACCCAACTGCTTCAGGGCGCGCCCAAAAGTCCGGCAGGGGAGGCGGTCGTCCCGGCCACCCTTGAGACGGACAGGAACGCCGAGCCCTTGGTCCATTCCGAATCGTCGGCCCCAGACCCGGCCCTGGCCCCAAAGTCGGAAAAGAGCATTCCCTGCCTCCTGGACTTCGTGTAACCTAGGGCCGACGGGCCTTTCCCGTCTTCCAACCCTGGGGTTTCGTTAAGATTGTTAAATGATATTGGTATGTTGCAAAACAGGTTCGCCCAGGGTTGACGCGTCCCGGATAGAGGCCGGAAACCCTCTCTCAACCTGTCGGTATTGCAACAAAATATCAGGATTTGCCCTTTACTCCCAGGCTGAAACAGGGTAGAGGCAGGCAAGGAACGGCGCGTGAAATGGCTGGCCCTGTGTGGGGCTCAGGCCTTGGGTCGAATCGGACCTGACGCGCTCGTCAGTGCACGGCCGGATTTCCGGTGCTTTTTCAAGGGGGCCGCATGGCTCGACGCACCTATCCGCTCCTCATCGGGGCCATGCTCCTGGCCCTGTGTGCCGGGCTTGGCCTGGGTTCGGTCTTGTCCGGCCCTCTGTCCGATTCGCTGTGCGCCTTGGCCCAGGCTGCGGACTCCAATATCCCTGGCTCCAAATCCGAGTCCGCCCTGGCCCATGCCTCAGCCAGCAAGCTGGCTAGTCCATCGGTCGGCCCGACCACCATTCTCTCCATGCCTACCCTGGCTGCCAAGAGCAAAGTCCAGGCCGCTCCCGGGTCCAAGGCCCAGGCTGATTCGGCCCATACCGGCAAGTCCTACACCGTGCAGATCGCCAGCTTCAGAACCGAGCGTCGGGCCGCATCCCTGGCCGCCGACCTGCGGGCCAAGGGCCTGGAGGCCAAGGTCCAGGTCCTGCGTTCCCATTCAGGGGCCAAGCCTTGGTATGTGGTGCGTTGCGGGGAATGGCCCAGCCTGGATCAGGCCCGGGAACAGGCCCGCTCCGTGGAGCACAGCACGGGTTCGCGGGTCCTGGTGACCCGGCTCTCCGGCCAGGTCCTGGCTGACACGCCCCGGCCCAAGGCCCCGGCGCCCAAGAAGAAATCCTCGGCCCGGCCCGCCCTGGCCGAAAAGTCCGCTCCGGCCATCCGGCCCAGGCCCGTGCCCAAGTCCGAACCCAAATCAGTCCAGGAAACCGCGCCGACTCCAGCCGAAACCGTGGCCCTGGATCGGCTCAAGCGCAGTGGAGTGGAGGTCGTGGTGGGGCTGGACCGGGACAAGGCCAAGGCCGCATCGGTCAAGACCCCGTCGGATCGGGTTTATCTGGTCCAGGCCGGGGGGTATTTCGAGCCTGAACCGGCCACAAGCCTGGCGGCCGACCTGGATTCCCGGGGGATTTCCTCCTCCATTGTGTATCTGCACGGCTGGTACGTGGTCCAGTCCGGGATGTTCGAGAGCCGGGACGAGGCCCGGGCCAGGGCCAATGCCGTGCGCAGCGCCACGGGCAAGGAGCCCACGGTGGCCACGGCCTCCCGCCGCAACATCGAACGCCATGCCTGGACCCCGGACTCCCAGGAAGGCGCTGCCCCGAAATCCCGGGAACTCATGTACCACGTGGAGAACTGGGGCAAGCCGGACCTGGGTCAGACCCGGCTGGTGGGCTCCTACGCCGATCCCCGGGAAGCCGGAGCCCAGGCCAAGAAGCTGGAATCCCAGGGACTCGCCGCCCTGGTGGTCTTCCAGACCGGGCAAGCGCCCTGGCGGGTGTACCAGAAGACGCCCCAGGTCGGCCCCTAGGGGTCGCATCCAGCCCATGCCGCGATTTCTCGTGGTCCAGTTGGCCCGCTTCGGGGACCTGATCCAGACCAAGCGCCTGATTCTTTCCCTTCAAACCCAGCCCGGGGCCGAGGTGCATCTCTGCCTGGACCGCTCCCTGGAAGCCCTGGCCCGCCTGGTCTATCCCGAACTCATTCTGCACCCCATCACGGCCCACGCGGCCGGGGTCCGGCCCGAGGAGGCTCTGGGCCTGGTGCTGGGCCAGAACCGCCAGGTCTTTGCCGATCTGTCCCGGGCCGGGTTCTCGGCGGTCTACAACCTGAATTTCTCAGGCCTGAACTTCGCCCTGGCCGGACTCTTCGACCCGGACACGGTGCATGGCTACCGCACGCGCAACGGGCAGCGGATCAAGGGGGCCTGGCCCTCCCTGGCTTTCCGTAGACCTTGGGAGCGGCCCCTGGCCCCGAACCTGATCGACTTCTGGGCCGCTTTCCATGCCGACCCCATTGCCCCGGAAACCGTGAATCCTCCGGCCAGCCCCAAAGGCGGCGGGGTGGGCGTGGTCCTGGCCGGGCGGAGCCTGCGCCGCTCCCTGCCCCCGGAGATATTGGCCCCGGTCGTGGCCGCGGCCTGGGAAGGCCGGGGCAGGGGGGCCATCACCCTGCTGGGCAGCGCGGCCGAACGCCCTTTGGCGGCAAAGCTCATGCGCAGCTTGAATCCCCGGGCCGCCAAACATGTTCGGGACTTGACCGGGGCCACGGACTGGGCCTCCCTGGTGCGGGAAGTGGGGGGGCTCTCCACGCTCCTCACCCCGGACACTGGGATCATGCACCTGGCCGCGCACCTGGGTACGCCGGTCACGGCCTTTTTCCTGTCCTCGGCCTGGTGCTTCGAGACCGGGCCGTACGGCCTGGGACACACGGTCTGGCAGGCTGTGCAGCCCTGCACCCCCTGCCTGGAGTCCGCGCCCTGCGAGCACGACCTGGCCTGTTTGCGGCCCTTTGCGGAACACGGTTTTCTGCGCGCCCTGGCCACTGGGGAGGCTGGCCACGCCCCACCTGGGCTCCTGGGCTTGGCCAGCGCCTTCGACGCCCTGGGTGCGATCTACAAGCCTCTGGGCGCAGGGCAGGACCCCTTTGCGAAAAAGCGCTTGGAGTTCCGCGATTTTTTTGCCAAACACCTAGCTGTGGATGATTGCTTTCAGAACGCCCCCAACCCGGCCCTGGCCCTGGCCTTCTACCAGGACCGGGACTGGATGACCGAAAACGAGCGGTAGGCCCCCCATGAACAGCCTGCGCATCCTTGTGGTTCTGCCCCTGTACGGGGGCTCCTTGCCCGTGGGACGCTTCTGCGCCCAGGCCCTGCGCGATCTGGGGCATCTGGTGGACGTGTTCGAGGCCCCGGATTTCTACGGGGCCTACAAGGCCCTGGACAACCTGAACCTGACCTCGGATCGCCACGAATACCTCCAGAACACCTTTCTCCAGGTTGTGGCCCAGGCAGTGGCGGCCAAGACCGAGACCTTTGAGCCGGACCTGGTCCTGGCCATGGCCCAGGCCCCTCTGTCCCATCAGGCCTTGAAGCGTCTGCAACGGGACAAGGTGGCCACGGCCATGTGGTTTGTGGAGGATTTCCGGCTCTTTACCTACTGGCAGTCCTATGCCCCGTTCTACGATCTCTTTGCGGTCATCCAGAAGGATCCGTTCCTGGACCAGTTGACCACCCTGGGCGTGGCCAACGCCCTGTACCTGCCCCTGGCCGCCCAGCCGGATTTCCACCGGCCCCTGGAGCTTTCGGCCCAGGACCAGCGCCTGTTCGGCTCGGACCTGTCCTTCATGGGCGCGGGGTATCCCAACCGCCGCCTGGCCTTTCGCGAGTTCACCGGAATGGACTTCAAGATCTGGGGCAACGACTGGGAGGAGGACCCTGTTCTCGCGCCTCTGGTACAACGGGGCGGAGCCCGGGTGTCCAGCGAGGATTGCGTCAAGATATTCAATGCTTCCAAGATCAACCTGAACCTGCATTCCAGCGTGCGGGTGGACCAGCTCATCTCCCGGGGGGATTTCGTCAACCCGCGCACGTTTGAGGTCGCGGCCTGCGGGGCCTTCCAGCTCGTGGATCAGCGCGAGCTTTTGCCCGAGCTTTTCGGCCCGGACGAACTGGCCACATTCACGGATCTGCGCGGGCTCAAGGACGGGATCGAGTATTTTCTGCGCCATCCCGAGGAACGCACGGCCATGGCCCACAAGGCCCGGCAGCGGACCCTGCGGGACCACACCTATGCGGCGCGCATGCAAACGCTCATGGATTTCGCGGCTCAGCGCCTGCCGGACTGGCCCAGGAACCGGGTCCGCACGGACCTCTTTCCCCCGGAGTTTCCGGCCGGGCTGCGTCAGGACATCCTCAATCTTCTGGCCAAGTTGAAGCTCCCGGCTGATACGGGCTTCGAGGACCTGGTGCGGGCCGTCCGCCAGCAGCAGGGCGTGCTCACCGATCTGGACGCCGCCATCCTGTTCCTGGACGAATGGCGCAAGCAGTACGGAGTCAAGACCGCGCCCTGACGTCCCATAGCCGCAAATCCCCCGCATTTGACCCCTGAGCGACAGAGGGGTCTCGCATGACCCCAAGCTCGCGCCCAACCCGGAAACACAATCCAGGGCCATCTGCTGGCCCGTGATGACCATTCCTGATCCTGGAGTGATCTTCTCAGACGGCTTCGTCACGTCGATTCTCCGACATTTTCCCGACCCAGGCCTGATCTCAATGTACCCGGTCAAGGAAAATGCCTGAAAATGCCCATTCCGGAACAAATTGAAGGGGAGTGGCTGGCATCGCTTGCCAGCCGTGTATTCCTGGGCTTCACCCCATGCTCACGCCTATTCATGTTAACATAATTTACATTATGTGTTAATCCCAAAATAAACGAACGCGCGGTCGCGCATGGCGCTTCTTTTGTTCGCAACTACTGTCAACATGCTGAAATATAGATGTAAACATTTTGATTACGATATGTAATCGTTTGAATCAGCCCTTTGGCTGGAATTTGCTGGGCTGATGCTTGCTGATGCGCTGTCGGGGCTTAGGTCCAGGGTCGGACTCAAATGCCTTTCAGTCCGAGATGAACGTTCTCGGACGTGGCGTGTGATCTTGACGCGATTTTCCGGTGAACGCTCGGGCAAGTCCACGAGCGTTCACCGGTCCCTTGTGAGTTTCAAGGAAATCACCTGCCCCTTTGAAACCAATCAGCGGTTTCCGAGGCAGAACTCAGGATTTGAGCGTCGTAGTTTTGAAAAACACAGGAGAGATTCGCGAATTCGACCGAGAGATGGGCAAAATCAAGGACGAGATGGGAGCGTGGGTACTGTCCGGTGTAGATCGCACCGGCTAAAAACAGGATTTCCAGATCAGGGACCGGCTGATCCCGGGCTGGAGTCTGCCCAGCAGGAACATCTCTTACGGCTGCCAGTGTTTGATTGATTTTAAGTATTTAAATCATCAAGCTATGCGTAAAGATAGTAGCTATACTTTGTGCCGTAGGGGGGGGGCTGTCGCGCGCGGACGACTATACTCCTGATGTGTATCGGCTATTTTGGGAAGTGTTTGGATTTAAAAGAATCAATGAGCAGGGCCAAGCCAGAGGGGCAAGGCCTGTTCAGGGCAAAGCTGTCCAGGGGCAAGGCTTGGGGGTGTTTCCTAGCTGGACGGGCTGGGGACGGATTCCCTGGCCTGTGATGCTCCGGGAAGTCTGGCTCTTGGTCTTCGCAGGCCTAGCTCTTGGTCTCCGAGGATTCGATGGCCCGGCGTTCCTCGATCTGCTTCACGTACTTGTCCCGGCAGTCATAGGAGCAGAAATGAATGAGGTTCTCGCCGTCCCGCACCCGGATGTTGCCTTCCTTGGACACATAGGACCCGCAGATGGGGTCCTTGACCATCTCTTCGCCCTGGGAGGCCATGGGGTTGGGCTGGGCCTGGGCTTGCTGGGCGGCCTTGTTCCGGCGGTCGCCCATGAACATCTTGTACAGGACATAGCCGCACACGGCGAGGAACACGTAACGCCACATGGCAGAATCCTTTTGGTTGGAGGTTGCGGCCAAAAGCCGGGCCGCACCGGGTCAGGAGGCGATCCTGTACCGGATTCCCTATTTCTGAAAGATCTGCTCCCCTTGGAGGCGGTAGGCGACCTGGCCCAGAGCCTCGTCGATGCTCTGACCGTTGTCCGGAAAGCGGAACTCCGGATCGATCTCCTTCAGGGGCACGAGCACAAAGGCCCGGTTGCGCATGTGCTGGTGGGGCACGATCAGGGCCGGGCTCAATATTTTCCAGTCCCCGTAGAGCAGAATGTCGATGTCAATGGGCCGGGGCTCCCAGAGTTCGCCCGAGCGCTCCCGTCCAAGCTTGGCCTCGATCATGAAGAAGCGCGCCAGCAGGCGGTTCCCCGGCCATTCGTCAGGAGAGACCCGGATGCGCACCACCTGGTTGCGGAACCAGGGCTGGTTTTTGCGGCCCTGGGGCTCGGTCAGGTAGACCTTGGACTGGGCCATGATCGTAACCCCCTTGAGCTTTCGGATCAGGTCCACGGCCCGCCGCAGATTGGCGGAAGGGTCGTCGCCGATGTTGGAGCCCAGGCCGATGGTGACATCTACAAGTTGACGATCCGTGATACAGCCTCCTCAAGTCTTTGGGTGGGCACGGTGAGCGAGATGCGGAAATAGCCTTCGCCCGGGGTGCCGAACCCGTTGCCCGGGGTGACCACCACGCCGGTCTGGCGCAGGACCTTGGTCACGAAATCAGCCGAGGTGAAGCCCTTGGGGGTCTTGCACCAGATGTAGAAGGTGGCCTCGGGCACGTGGTGCTCGATGCCGGCCTTTTTCAGGGCCGCGCACATGACGTCCCGGCGCTCCTTGTAGATGGCCCGGTACTTCTCGGCATAGGGCTCACCGTGCTTGAGCGCGGCCACGCCCGCTTCCTGCACGGCCTGGAAGGCCCCGGAATCCACGTTCTCCTTGATCTTGCCCAAACCGGCCACGAGCTGCGGGTTGCCCACGGCCATGCCGATGCGCCACCCGGTCATGTTGTAGGTCTTGGATAGGGAGTGGAACTCGATGGCCACGTCCTTGGCTCCCGGGAACTCCAGGATGGAGCGCGGCTTCTTGGCCGGGTCGAAGTAGACCTCGGTGTAGGCCGCGTCGTGGGCCACGATGACGTTAAACTCCCGGGCCTTGGCGATGAGCTTCTGGTAAAAGGCGTCCGGGGCCGTGGCTGCCGTGGGATTGTTGGGATAATTCACGAAAATCATGGTGGCCCGCTTCCAGGTGTCGCTGGAAATGGAGTCCAGGTCGGGCAGAAAATCGTTCTCGTCGGTCAGCGGCAGGTATTCCACCGTGCCCCCGGCGAAGTTGGTGGCGCTGCCGTACACCGGGTAGTTGGGCGTGGCCACCAGGGCCATGTCCCCGGGATTGATGAAGGCCATGGGGAAATGGGCGATGCCTTCCTTGGACCCGATGAGCGCGACCACCTCGTCGGCCGCATTCAGGCTCACGCCGAAACGCTCTTTGTACCAGTCGGCCACGGCCTGGCGGAAGGCCAGCATGCCCACGTAGGAGGGGTACTGGTGGTTGGCCGGGTTCTTGGCCGCCTGGTGCAGGGCCTCGATGATGAAATCCGGGGTGGGCAGGTCCGGGTCGCCGATCCCTAAGCTGATGATGTCCTTGCCCGTGGCCCGGACCTCTTCCTTGACCTTGTCGATGGCCGCGAAGAGATAGGGAGGGAGGGCGGCCAGTCGCTTGGCCAGGTGGAAGTTCGACATGGAAGGCTCCTTCAAAGGAAAATGTGAAGCCGTTCATTAATGGTCTGCGGCCGGGCTGTCAATGACGCCGCCCCCCGGTCTTGCCCTCGTCCGGCCCTCGCTTTGTATGCATGGACCCGCCCGGCCTTGAGCTTCCGCCCGGGTCCATGTATGGGAAAGCCATCCCCATGCGACCGAAAAAACACCTTCCCTCCCCCCCTGCCCCGGCCAAGCGCCCCAATGGGCCCAAACGCCCTGTTCAGGCTGATCTGCCTGTCCAGGCTGAACGATCCAAGGCCCCCCTGCCCTCCCACCCCCAAATTTCGCATCCCTGGGTGGACAGCCACCTGGAGCGCCTGACCGTGGAAAAGGGCCTGGCCGAGAACACCCTCTCCTCCTACGCCCGGGATTTGCAGGACCTCCTGGTCTTTTTGCGGGACAAGTCCGCCTCCCTGGAGGACCTCACCGAGGAGGGGCTGTTCCTCTACCTCATGCACCTGCGCCGCAAAGGCCTGGCCCCGCGCAGCATGGCCCGCCGCCTGTCCGCATTGCGCGGGCTTTTCGGCCACGCCCTGGCCGAAGGCTGGGCCGTTAAGGACCCCTCGGCCCTTTTGGAGAACCCCAAGCTGCCCAAGCTCCTGCCCGAGGTGCTCACCCCGGCCGAGGTGGAGCGGCTCATGGCCGCGCCGGACGTGTCCACCCCGGGCGGATTCAGGGACCGGGTCATGCTGGAGCTTTTGTACGCCGCTGGCCTGCGGGTTTCGGAACTCATCACCTTGAAGCCCCTGGACTACGACCACCACGCCGGGGTGCTCAAGGTCTTCGGCAAGGGCAGCAAGGAGCGCTACGTGCCCATTCACGCCCGGGCCCAGGCCTGGCTCGACGAATATTTGCAAAACCGGCGAAAGGACCTTAAACCCGTGACGGACTTCCTGTTCCTGAACCGTTTCGGCCAGGGCCTGTCCCGGGTGGGGGTGTGGAAGATCGTGAAGCAGTACGCAGTCAGGGCGGACATCCGCACCCCGCTCTCCCCCCACGGCCTGCGCCATTCCTTCGCCACCCACCTCCTGGAGGGCGGGGCCGACCTGCGCACGGTCCAGCTCCTTCTCGGGCATTCGGACATCAGTGCCACGGAAATCTACACCCATGTCCAGACCGGCCGCCTGGGCCGTCTGCACCGCCAGCACCACCCCCGCTCGGGATAGAACCATGCCGCACCGCCTCAAGGCCCCCACTGTCATCACCGCGCACACCAATGCGGATTTCGACGCCCTGGCCGCCATCGTGGCCGCCAGCAAGCTCTATCCCGACGCCGTGCTCGTGTTCCCGGGCAGCCAGGAAAAGAACCTGCGCAATTTCTTCATCCAAAGCACGACATATTTGTTCAATTTCAAAACATTCAAGGATATTAACCCGGACACCGTGGAGCTTCTGGTCCTGGTGGACACCCGCCAGGCCTCCCGGGTTCAGCATGTGCGCGCGATTTTGGACAAGCCAGGCCTGCGCATTCACCTTTACGACCACCATCCCAACACTGACGAGGACCTTCCGGCCGAAAAAAGCGTGGTCAAGCCCTGGGGCTCCACCACCACCATCCTGGTCCACGAGTATTTCGGCAAGGATATCGACCTGTTCGACGAGGAAGCCACCATGCTCGGCCTGGGCATCTTCGAGGATACCGGGTCGTTTACCTTCAACTCCACCACTGAGCACGATTTCACGGCCGCGGCCTGGCTGCGCGCCCGGGGCATGGACTTGAACGTCATTTCCGACATCCTTTCCCGGGAGCTGTCCTCGGAGCAGGTCTCTCTCCTGAACGACATGCTGGCCGCGGCCAAGACCTACGACATCCACGGCATCGAGGTGGTCATCACCGAGGCCGACGCCGAGCATTATATTGGCGATTTCGCCTTTCTGGTGCACAAGCTCCTGGACATGGAGAACATCCGGGTGCTCTTCGCCCTGGCCCGCATGGACGACCGGGTGCATCTGGTAGCCCGCTCGCGCACCCCGGACGTGGACGTGGGGCAAATATGCGCCCATTTCGGGGGCGGGGGGCACGCCTACGCCGCCTCGGCCAGCATCAAGGACAAGACCACGGCCGAGGCCAGGGACGAGCTTTTCATTCTGCTCTCCTCCCACATCCACCCCCAGCGCACCGTGGATTCGCTCATGAACAAGGCCCCGGTGTGCATCGAGGAAAACGCCAGCATCGAGCGGGCCGTGGAGCTCATGACCCGGTTCGGGCTGAAAGGGGTGGTGGTCACGGCCCCGGGCACCAAGCGCGTGGTGGGCCTCATGGAGCACAAGATCGCGGACAAGGCCCAGGGCCATGGCTTAAGCCAGGTGGCCGTGGGCGAATACATGCTCCGCGATTTCAGGACCATCGCGCCCGAGGCCGATTTGTACAAGGCCATGGACATCATCGTGGGCCATCGCCAGCGCCTGGTGCCCGTGGTCACGGCCGACGAGATCGTGGGGGTCATCACCCGCACGGACCTAATCAACGTGCTCATCCAGGAACCGGCCCGCATCCCCGAGTCCCTGCTCCCGGACAAACAGCGGGACCGCAACATCCAGAGCACCATGCGCAACCGCCTGCCCGCGCCCATGATCAAACTCCTGGAAGAGGCCGGAAGCCTGGGCGCGGCCCTGGGCTACGAGGTCTACGCCGTGGGCGGATTCGTGCGGGACATCCTCCTGGCACGCACCAACCTGGACCTGGACCTGGTGGTGGAAGGCGACGGCATCGTGTTCGCCCAGGCCCTGGCCGACCGCTACGAGGGCCGGGTCAAGCCCCATCACAAATTCAAGACCGCGGTGGTGGTCCTGCCCGACGGCCAGCGCGTGGACGTGGCCACGGCCCGGCTGGAATACTACGAATTCCCGGCCGCCCTGCCCGTGGTGGAGTTGTCCTCCATCAAAATGGACCTCTACCGCCGGGATTTCACGGTCAATGCCCTGGCCCTGCATCTGAATCCCGGATCAATGGGCCGTCTGGTGGACTTCTTCGGGGCCCAGCGGGACATCAAGGAACGCACCATCCGGGTGCTCCACTCCTTGAGCTTCGTGGAAGACCCCACCCGCATCCTGCGGGCCATCCGCTTTGAGCAGCGCTTCGCCTTCCGCATCGGCGGCCAGACCGAGCGGCTCATAAAAAACGTGGTGCAGCTCGGCATCTTCGACCGGCTTTCGGGCAGCCGCCTGTTCCACGAAATGCGCCTGGTCTTCGAAGAGTCCTCGCCGCTCAACTGCCTGCGCCGCATGCAGGAGTTCAAGCTGTTGCGCGCCATCCTGCCGGAAATGGAGCTGGACGGCCCCAAGGAGGAGATCCTGGAGGAGCTGGAGAAGGTGCACAGTTGGTACAACCTGCTCTATTTGGAGCCCAAACCCGCGCCCTGGAAACTCTATCTCCTGGGCATGACCCGCAAGATGGACAGCCCCAAGGTCGAGCGCGCCTGCGACCGCTTCAGCCTCTCGGGCCGGGAGCGCCGGGAGTTCCTCCAACTCAAGGCCTTCATCTACCAGGCCACCCCGGAGCTCATGTCCTGGAACGCGGAGCACGGCTCACTCAGCCGTTTGCACGCCATCCTCTCCCACCAGCCCGTGGAGAGTCTGCTCTTTCTCATGGCCCGCTCCCGCACGGAGAACGTGCGCAAGCACATCTCCCTGTACTTGACCCGGTTGCGCCAGACCAAGCTGGACATCACCGGCAAGGACTTGATCGCCCTGGGCATCCCCCCTGGGCCGCTATACACGGAAATCCTGCGGCGGCTCATGGCCGCCAAGCTGGACGACGAGGCCCCCACCCGCCAGGCCCAGCTCGGCATGGCCCGGAAGATGGCCATGCAGGTGGAGGAGAAGGGGTAGGACTTTGGACCGAGATTGAAGCGGAAAAATGGCTGTCACCTGCTGACAAAGGGATCGGAAAACGCCTCGGACAATGGTCCTAGGGCTATCGCCAGAACGAAAATGCACAGGGAAAATCCGGCCAAATCCATCGTGTCTTTTTCGAGAGTATCTTAAGAGAAATCGGCGTGTAATCATTTCAGCAGGATATGCGCCAGGCATTGCGGGTCGCAGAATTGAGTTTGAGCAAGGGAGATAGCAGGCCGCCTCTTCTGTGGCCTGGGCCGTGGCTGTGTTTTTCTCTCTTTGGGGTCTGCTCACGAAATGGGAAAAATCGTACGCTATGCCTCGTTGCGTATCCGTAGCGGGGATTGACATCTAATAACCAGTTGGTTATGTTTTTCCCATGAGCGCCTGGACCTATTCTTTCGGCAACCCCAAAGCCGAGAAGGAATTTCAGGGGCTTCCCAAGGACGTGCAGGCTCGCCTGGTCCGGGCTTTGGAGCTTTTCAAAATCCACGGGACCGCCGCGCTGACCATGCCCCTGGCCCGCCCCGTGGAAGGCAAGTTGTGGGAACTGCGGGCATCCGGCCGGGATGGAATCGCCAGGAGTCTGTATGTGCTGGACACTGGCCGGGAGCTCGTAATCCTGCGGTCCTTCACCAAGAAGACCCAGAAAACCCCGAGGGCAGAGATTGAACTGGCATGGAGCCGATGGAGCGAAATATCATGAAAAAGAAGACCATCCCCTTCGACAGAACCCGAGAAAAACTGATGGCTGACCCGGAATTCCGCAAGGAATATGACGCCCTGGAGGAGGAGTTTTCGCTTATCAGCCAGGCCATCGCCGCACGAACCCGCGCAGGGAAGACCCAGGCTCAGATTGCCGAGGTGATGGGCATCAGCCAGCCCGCCGTGGCCAAGATCGAGGCCGGGAAGGTCAAGAGCTTGACCACGCTTCAAAAGTACGCCGAAGCTCTTGGTTGCAAGGTGCACCTGGAGTTGCGCCCTCTCTAGAGGACCGGCCCTGTTGAAGCCTTGGGGGCCTCTCCTCGGGGGCTGCCAGGTGGGCTCGGGCCGAATCCCGACATCCCCCTTGCATTTCCCCTTCCCCGGCCCTAAAGGGGGACCAAGCGATCGAACGCCATGAAAAAAATTCTGGTCCTCCGCCCTGCCCCTGACCTGCTGCCGGTCATCAAGGACGCCTGCGCGCCAGGCTACGTGGTGGAGTCCGCCGCGTCCCAGGCCGAGTGCCTGGGGGCCATGGCCGCCACCAATGTGGACTTCGTGTTCATCGACATCGACCTTTTGGCCGACCAGCGCAACCATTCGGCCAAGAATCCCTGGAAGGAGGCCCTCAAGCCCTTCTGGCAGGCCAATCCGCACACCGAGATCATTGTCACCACCCCCCAGGACCGCATCCGGGACGCGGTGAACGCGGTAAAAGCCGGGGCCGGGAACTACCTGGCCCTGCCCATCAACTCCGACGAACTCAAATACGTGCTGGACAGCATCCTGGACTCCAAGCTCATGCAGTCCGAGCTGGACTATCTGCGGGACAGCTTCTGGAGCGACGAGTCGGCCGACATCATCCGCACCAAGAGCGCGGCCATGAAGGAGGTCTTCGATAAAATCCGCATGGTCGCGCCCACAAACACCACGGTGCTGCTCTCGGGCGAGATCGGAACCGGCAAGGGCGTGCTGGCCAAGCTCATCCACAGCCACAGCAAGCGGCGCCCGGCCCAGTTCATCAGCGTGCACTGCGGGGCTATCCCGGACACCCTGATCGAGAGCGAACTGTTCGGCCATGAAAAAGGGGCCTTTACCGGCGCGGTCAAGCGCAAGCTGGGCAAATTCGAGATCGCCCGGGGCGGGACCATTTTCCTGGACGAGATCGCCACCGTGACCCCGGCCGTTCAAATCAAGCTCCTGCAAGTGCTCCAGGACCGCACCTTCCAGCGGGTGGGCGGCGAGGCCCCCATTGATGCGGACGCGCGCATCATCGCGGCCACCAATTTCGACTTGAAAGCCATGTGCGAGGCCAAGGAATTTCGCAACGACCTCTATTACCGGCTGAACGTCTTTCCCATCGAACTGCCGCCCCTGCGCGACCGCCTGGAGGACATCCCCCTGCTGGTGGAAATCTTCCTCAAGCGCTTGAATCTCCTCTACTCGGCCGAGATCGTAAGCCTGCACCCCCTGGTCCTGGAGGCCTTTCAGGAATACCGCTGGCCGGGCAACATCCGGGAGCTGGAAAACCTGGTGGAACGGGCCTTCATCCTGGAGAATTCCGACACCCTGACCCCGGAAAGCTTCCCGGCCGAACTCTTCGTGGGCCTGGGCCGCGCGCCGAGCGTGGCCATGGACACCAGCCTGACCTTGGCCGAAACCCGTCGCCGTTCCCTGGACCTGATCGAGAGGAAATACCTGAAAGAGGTCCTGTCCGAACAGAACGGCCGCATCGGCCAGACCGCTTCAATGGCAGGCATCACTCCGAGACAATTACATAAACTCATGAAGAAATACGATTTGCGCAAGGAAAACTTCAAGTAAACCCTTGAGTTTTTCATGGGCTCAAATTTTCTCGTCCAGACCTCATTTTTGATTTTCTTCGGCCCCTCATTCTGCCCACCCGGAGACAATAAGAATTTCAAGTTCCGAAACCACCCTATTCGGAATTTTAAGTTCCTATCTCTTGATTTCTTGTTTTCCCCGGCCTGCTTGGATTTCCTCCCTCTGAGTCAAGAAATTTTCTAGACCGACCCGGCTTCATAGAATATTTTCGGAATATTGAGTTCCGAAGCATTTTGTACTTTTCGTATATATACTTGTATTTCAGTATGATATAATAATGGTCTGCATATTGCCTTTTGCCACCTCAATGCCTTCGCTTGGTTTTTGGGACCAAGGACGGCACTGGCGAACACCGCAGGACACAGGAAGGACCATGGCCCGAATTCAGGATGAGACCACGGCGCGCGGGCGCACAGCCCTGATCATCCCTTTCCTGTCCCCGGTCATGACCGTCGTCCTGGCCGCTGCCCTGATCCTGGCTGTGACCTGGGCCACGGAGTCCTGGGCCGCGGACAAGGTCCTGGTGTCCGGGACCGTGGTGGCCCTGGGGAATCAGGTGTATATCCGCGACGATATGGGCGGAGACTATTTGGTGGCCGCCCCGGACCTGACCCTGCACAAAGGCAAGGCCATTGCCGGGCGCGGGATGCTGGAAAAAAAGGACAATGGAGAGCGGGTGCTGACCCTGACCAGTTTCGAGGTCATCGCCCCGGATTCCGAGGAATGCGCCACCCCCGAGGGCAGCCTGCCCGGCGGGGATGGCGGGCCGACCAAGGCCAAGGCGCAGTGACCTTTTAGCCCGGAAGGGTCTCCCTTCCGGCCTTCGCGCGTGAAAAGGAGCCAGACGTGAAAAACGCGATGGAAATTGAGAGCGAACCTCCCGAACCTGGCGCGGGGCCGTCCCAGGCCCAGAAACCAATGTACCTGCTCTCTCCGGATCTGACCGGAGCCGCCTCAGCCAAGCCCTCCCTGGGCGCCTCTTCCCGTCCCCAGATTTTCTATCCCTTCCCCCCTTCGGGCGCGGCCCGCAAAGCATTCTATGCCGCCCATTTCCCCCGCACCTCCCAGCGGGATTGGGCCGACTGGCGCTGGCAGCTCAAGAACCGCATCACCTCTTCTGAGGCCATCTCCAAAATTTTACCTTTGAGCCCGGACGAGATTCAGGGCATCACCCTGAACCGCTCCTCCCTGCCCCTGGCCGTGACCCCGTACTACGCCTCGCTCCTGGACCCGGAGAATGCAGCCCAGGGCCTGCGTCGATGCGTGATCCCCTCGGCCGCTGAGTCCCTGTTCTCACCCGGCGAGGCCCTGGACCCCCTGGGCGAGGAGCACCACTCCCCCACGCCTGGGCTGGTGCACCGCTATCCCAACCGGGCGTTGTTTCTGGTCACGGATTTCTGCTCCACCTATTGCCGCTATTGCACCCGCTCCCGGGGCATGGGCGGCGCGGGCGATATCGGCAAGCTCCGCCACCGCTGGGAAAAGGCCCTGGCCTACATCGAGGCCACGCCCGCCATCCAGGACGTGCTTTTGTCCGGCGGCGACGCCCTGACCCTGCCGGACGAGGCCCTGGAATGGCTCCTGGCCCGGGTCTCGCGCATCCCGCACGTGGAGATCGTGCGCATCGGGACCAAGATCCCGGCCGTGCTGCCCCAGCGCGTGACCAAGGGACTGACCCGCATGCTCAAGAAATACCACCCCCTGTGGATGAGCCTGCACTTCACCCATCCGGCTGAACTCACGCCGGAAGCGGCCCACGCCTGCGGGCTTCTGGCTGACGCGGGCATTCCCCTGGGCAGCCAGACCGTGCTCCTGTCCGGGGTCAACGATGCCTCTGCGACCATGAAGGCCCTCTTCCAAGGCCTGCTCAAGATGCGGGTGCGGCCCTATTATCTCTACCAGTGCGACCCCATCGCCGGGTCGGCCCATTTCCGCACCCCGGTATCCACGGGCGTCGAGATCATGCGCGCCCTGCGGGGCAATGTCAGCGGGTACGCCATGCCCACCTACGTCATTGACGCGCCGGGCGGGGGGGGCAAGATTCCGGTGTCTCCGGACTTCATCACCGGCCGCGAGAACGGCGACATCTTGCTCACCAATACCTGGGGCGGCTCCTATCGCTACCCCGACCATGACTGCCAGACCGGAACGCCCCAATAACACCGAAGACACCCCCCGTCCGCGCGGGTCTTTCCCGCGCGGACGCTGGTGGGATTCCAAAGGGGCGAGCCCCTTTGGCCCCCGGAGGGTATTCCTCTTCATAAGGATATTCCCATGAAAATCGGCCTGACCTACGACCTGCGCTCGGAATACCGGGCCCAGGGCTTTTCCGAGGAAGACATCGCCGAATTCGACCAGGAGGACACCATCATCGGCCTGGAGACGGCCATCCAGGGGCACGGGCACGAGACCCAGCGCATCGGCAGCGCCCGCAGCCTCATCAAGGCCCTGGGCGAGGGACGCCGCTGGGACCTGGTCTTCAACATCGCCGAGGGCATGTGGGGCTCTGGCCGCGAGGCCCTGGTCCCAGCCCTGCTGGACGCCTATCAAATCCCCTATGTGTTTTCCGACCCCCTGGTCCTGTGCCTGAGCCTGGACAAGGCGGCCTGTAAGCGGGTGGTCCGGGATCTGGGCCTGAACACCCCGGATTTCGTGGTGATCCGGGAGCAGGCGGACATCGCGGCCGTGGACCTGCCCTTTCCCCTGTTCGCCAAGCCCCTGGCCGAGGGCACGGGCAAGGGCGTGACCGCGGCCTCGCGCATCACCACCAGGGAGGACCTGGAAACGGTCTGCCTGGGCCTCCTGGCCCGGTACGCCCAGCCTGTGCTGGTGGAGACCTTCCTGCCCGGCCGGGAGTTCACCTGCGGCGTGGTGGGCAACGGGGCCAAGGCCCACTCAGTGGGAGTCATGGAGGTGATCCTGAACCCCGAGGCGGACGCCCAGGTCTATTCCTACAACAACAAGGAGAACTGCGAGGAGCTGGTGCACTACGTGCTGCGCACCGACGCCGACGCCGAGGCGGCCCAGGACCTGTCCCTGGCCGTGTGGCGGGGCCTGGGCTGCCGGGACGCCGGGCGGGTGGACGTGCGCCTGGACGCGGCGGGCCAGGCCAGCTTCATCGAGGTCAATCCCCTGGCCGGGCTGCATTACGCCCATTCGGACCTGCCCATCTTGAGCCGTTTGAACGGCATTCCCTTCCACAGCCTCATCGGCATGATCCTGGACGCAGCCCTGGAAAGGCTGGACCGACTATGAGAATGGCGATGAAGGTGGCGGTCCTGCACGACGTTGTGGAGGCGGACGCGGCCAAGGACGCCCTGGACAACCTGGACCAGGCCCGAGCTGTGTCCACGGCCTTGACCAGCCTGGGCCACGAGGCCGTGCTCCTGCCCTTTTCCCTGGACCTGGACACCGTGGCCCGCAGGTTGCGCGAACTGGCCCCTGGCGCGGTGTTCAACCTGGTGGAGACCGTGGCCGGGAGCAGCCGCCTGGCCCACCTGGCCCCGGGCCTGCTCTGCTTTCTGGGCCTGCCCCATACCGGGGCGGACGAAGCGGCCATGTTCGCCACTGCGGCCAAGGACCGCACCAAGGCCGTGCTGCGCACAAGCGGCCTGCCCACCCCGGACTGGCTGGCTCTGCCCCTGGACCTCGCCGCTCAAGGGGCCGCGCCTCTGCCGGAATCTCTTTCCATTCCAGGACCGTGGATCATCAAGCCGGTGTGGGAGCACGGGTCCATGGGCATTGACGAGGACTCGGTGCTGGAGGGAACGGACCCGGCGGTCCTGGCCCGGGACATGAACCGGCGGGTCGCTGCCCTGGGCCTGCCCTGCCTGGCCGAGCGTTTCGTGGACGGCCGGGAATTCAACATGGCCGTGCTGCACGGCCCAGGCGGCCCCCGGGTCCTGCCCCCGGCCGAGCAGATCTTTCGCGGCTACGGGCCTAAGCGCCGCAGGATCATAGGCTTTCAGGCCAAATGGGAGGAGGAGTCCTTTGAGTACTTAAACACCATCCGCTCCTTCGACTACCCGGAGTCCGACGGCCCCCTGCTGGCCGAACTGGCCCGGACCACCCTGGACTGCGCCCGGGTTTTCGGCCTGGGCGGCTACACCCGGGTGGACTTCCGGGTTGATGATGAGAGCCGCCCCTTCATCATCGACATCAACACCAATCCCTGCATCACCCCGGGCGCCGGATTTCCGGAAACCGCCCGCCAGGCGGGCATCGACTACCCGGAGATGATCGGCCGCATCCTGGCCTCGGCCCGGCTGTAGGCCGGGCGCAACCCAGGGATGACCGGTCGGCGGCCCCCCAACACGATGTGACGAAATAATAACGGGGTCGGGCCTTGCGAGCGGGCGGCCGGACCTGATAGAAGGACATATGGCACAAGAAGAGCGCGACACCACCGGGGCCGAAGAACTGCAACTGGTGAGCTTCATCATCCTAGGCCGCAGGCTCGGGGTGGACATCACCCGGGTGCGCGAGATCATCCGGGAACAGGAAGTGACCAAGGTTCCCCAGTCCCCTCCCTTTCTGGAGGGGGTCATCAACCTGCGCGGCCAGGTCATCCCGGTCATCGATATGCCCCGCCGTTTCGGGCTTCAAGGGCAGAAACACACCAAGAGCACCCGCATCGTGGTCCTGGAAATCAAGGACATGGTGGTGGGATTCGTGGTGGACTCGGTGAGCGAGGTCATGCGCATCCCGGCCAGCATCGTGCAGGAGACCCCTTCGGTCATCTCCGGGGCCGGGTCCCAGTTCATCCAGGGCATTGCCCAGGTGAACGACCGGCTGCTCATCGTGCTGGAGGCCGACAGCCTGCTGGACGAGCAGGAGCTTTCCCAGTTGGAGGGCCTGTAGCCCCGCGAGGCCCGCGCCTTTTCCCTCGCCAGTTTTTCCAGACCCTTGACTCAATCGAGTCCTTCGGGCACTAGGTCCTTGTTCTCACCCCCTTTGGGGCCGCCGGTGCGGCCTGGCCAGAGGGGAGACACGGAGGTGCGGCATGATTTTCGACGTGGACATGGAGACCCTGCCCAGGGACGAACTGGAGCCTCTGCAACTCACCCGGCTCAAAAGCCTGGTCGAGCGGGTCTATTACACGGTTCCCTTCTACAAGAAGAAGTTCGACGAGGCCGGGGTGCATCCCTCGGACATCCACCATCTCTCGGATTTGAAGCTTCTGCCCTTCACCATGAAGCAGGACATGCGCGACAACGCGCCCTTCGGACTCTTCGCCGTGCCCAAGGACAACGTGGTGCGCCTCCACTCCTCCAGCGGCACCACGGGCAAGGCCACGGTGGTGGGCTACACCAAGCGCGACGTACGCAACTGGGCCAAGCTCATGGCCCGGTCCTTCATGGCCGCCGGAGCCACGCACCGGGACGTGGTGCACAACGCCTACGGATACGGCCTGTTCACCGGGGGCCTGGGCGCGCACTACGGGGCCGAGGAGTTGGGGGCCACCATCGTGCCGGTCTCCGGCGGCGGGACCAAACGCCAGGCGGGCCTGTTGCGCGATTTCGGGTCCACGGTCATCTGCTGCACCCCCTCGTTCGCCCTGTACCTCTACGAGGTGGGCCTGGAGACCGGGATCAATTTCCGGGAACTGCCCCTGCGCATCGGGATCTTCGGGGCCGAGCCCTGGACCGACACCATGCGCCGGGACATCGAGGACAAGCTGGGCATCACCGCCATCGACATCTACGGCCTGTCCGAGATCATGGGGCCGGGAGTGGCCATCGAGTGCCACGAGGCCCAGGACGGCCTGCACCTCATGGAGGACCATTTCCTGGTGGAGATCATCGACCCCATCACGGGCGAGCAGCTTCCCCCGGGGACCACGGGCGAGCTGGTCATCACCACCCTGACCAAGGAGGCCCAGCCGCTGATCCGCTACCGGACCCGGGACATCACCTCCTTGAACTATGTGCCCTGCAAATGCGGCCGGACCTTTGTGCGCATGAAGCGGGTCACGGGCCGCAGCGACGACATGCTCATCATCCGAGGGGTGAATGTCTTCCCCTCCCAGATCGAGACCATCCTGCTGGAGACCAAGGGCTTGGCCCCGCACTACCAGATTCTGGTCAAGCGCGAAGGCCCCTTGGACATGCTTGAGGTGCAGGTGGAGGTGGACGAGTCCTTCTTCTCCGACGAAATCAAGGGACTCCAGCAGCTTGAATCCAAGATATCCAAAAACATCAAGGAATTCCTCGGGGTCACGGCCAAGGTCAAGCTGGTCGAGCCCAAGACCATCCAGCGCTCCGAGGGCAAGGCCAAGCGGGTGGTGGACCTGCGCGGCCAATCCTGACACCCCCCTTGAACGAGAGGTGCTCCATGCGTGTCGATCAACTGTCCATTTTCCTGGAGAACCGGGCCGGCCGTCTGGCCGAGGTGACCCGGATTTTAAGCGAGAACAAGATCAACATCCGGGCCTTGTCCCTGGCGGACACCTCGGATTTCGGCATCCTGCGCCTCATCGTCTCGGATTTCGAGGCGGCCCAGAAGGTGCTCAAGGAAAACGGCATGACCGTGGGCCGGACCTCGGTGGTGGCCGTGGCCGTGGACGACACCCCGGGCGGGCTGCACCGCATCCTGGGGATACTCGGGGAAAAGAAGATCAATGTTGAGTACATGTACGCCTTCGTGCATCCCCACGAGTCCAAGGCCATCATCATCTTCCGCTTCGACCGCACGGACATGGCCATCGAGGTCTTGAAGGAAAACAGCATCGCCATGATCCCCGGGGATCAGTTGTACATGATGTGACCCCGGGCAAGGGGTTCGCCCCTGTTCGCAGGCCGAGCATTCCCGGGGACTGGCTGGGTGCGCCCGGGTGAAAAATGGCAGAGTTTGGCCGGACGACATTGACGCTGTTGAAAAAATACGGCAGGTTCCGATCATGCCCACGCTACTCATTGCCGATGACTCCCTGTTCCAGCGCATGATGCTCGGCAAGCTGGCCAAGGCCGAGGGGTTCACCACGGTCGAGGCCAAGAATGGCCAGGAGTGCCTGGACCTGGTCGCGGCCGATTGTCCCGACGCCCTGGTCCTGGATTTGAACATGCCGGAAGTGGACGGCATCGGGGTCATGATCCGTTTGCGCGAGATGGGAGTGAACATCCCGGTGCTGGTGCTCACCGCAGACATCCAGACCAGCACCTTGCAGCGGTGCATGGCCCTGGGGGCTTGCGCGGTGGTCAACAAGCCCCTGGACGAAGAGGTGTTCCGAGGCAAGCTGAAGGCTCTTCTTCTCTGACCCTGGCTGCGGCAGCCTCTCGCGGACGGGCTCCGGAACATACGTCTCTCCCTCTTTCGTGCTCAGGGGAACGCGCAACCATGATGACCCCCCTTCAACTGGACATCCTTCGGGAACTCATCAATATCGGCATCGGCCAGGCGGCCGGGGTGCTGAACCAGATGACCCGCACCCATATCCGCTTAAGCGTGCCGGAACTCCTCATTCTGACTCCGGAAACCGTCCCGGTCCATTGCCTGCTGGCCGATGTCTCCCAACTGGTCTCGGCCATCGAACTGCCCTTCCAGGGCCCGTTCACCGGCATGGCCGTGCTGGCCTTTCCCATCGCCAGCGCCGGACGGCTGGTGTCTATCGTGGTCGGCGAGGAATCCCCCAGCGGCGTGGACATGGACAGCCTGCGCCTGGCCACCCTCCAGGAAATCGGCAACATCGTGCTCAACGGGGTCATGGGCTCCCTCGGCAATATCCTGGGCCATCACCTGGACTACCTGCCCGTGGAATACTTCGAGGACTCTTTTGAGCACCTGATCCAGAGCATCCACGCTGACCAGACCATGGTTCTGTTCATCCGCGCCCATTTCGACCTGGAGGGCGGGACCATCGGCGGGGACATCCTCATCTTCTTCCGGCTGGGCTCCTTTGACATCCTGGTCCGGTCCATCGAATCCATGGCTGGGAACTGAGCGGATTTCTATGCGTCATCAGGCTGACATCATTGATATATTCATTGAGAGTTGCCTGGAACAGCTGGTCAACATCGAGAAAAGCCTGCTGGACCTGGAAAGTGCCGGTGCAAACGCCCCGTCATCCACGGTGGACGCTGTTTTCCGGGCCGCCCACTCCATCAAGGGCGACGCCAATACCGTATCCCAACCGCAGATCGCCGCCCTGGCCCATGAGGTGGAAAGCCTGCTCCAGGCCGTGCGCGAGAAGCGCCTGGCTGTTTCCCGGCCCCTGATCGACGTGGCCCTGCGCTCCTTTGACCGGCTGAAGAACATGGTGCTCAAATGCCGGGAGGGCGTGGAGGAAGACATCAGTCTGGACGTGGCCCTGGTCCGCTCCCTGCTTCCGGCCCATGATCCTTGGGCGGACTCGGCGGCCCCGGTCATGGAAAAGGCCCCTGCGCCCCAGCCCGGGCCAGCGGCTCCAGCAGCCAAGGCCCCTGCCCCGGCCGCTCCCAAGCCCAAAGCCCCGCCAGCCCTGGCCCGGCCACGGAATCCCGCGACCCAGCCCCAAGCGCCACCCCAAACGCCTCCCGTAGCTTCGCCAATCCCCAAGCCCACACCCCCGGCCCCTGCGGCCCGAAGTCCGCTGGCCCCGACCGTATCCGCCGAGGCCACCGCGCTTCTGGCCGCCGCGCCCGAGATCGCCATGGAGGACGAGGGCAGCCGTATCCGGCGCATCAACGTCTCGGCCAATCTCCTGGACGGCTTGGTGGACCGCATCGGCGAACTGGCCATTGCCCATGCGCGCCTGGCCCGCATCAGCGAGGATGTGGACAGCCCCAAGCTCCGGGCCGTGGTGGAGGAGATCGGCGGTTTGAGCGCCACCCTGCACGGCCAGGCCCTGGACATGCGCATGCTGCCCCTGCGCACCTGCTTCAACCGTTTTCGCCGGGTGGTCCGGGACTTAGGTCCTAAGCTGGGCAAGCAGATCGAGCTGTCCATCCAGGGCGAGGACACGGAGATGGACAAGACGGTCATCGAACAGCTCAATTCCCCTTTGGGTCACCTGGTGCGCAACGCCATGGGCCACGGCCTGGAACGCCCGGAAGAGCGCCTGGCCCAGGGCAAGAGCGAAACCGGGCAACTGGCCCTTGCGGCCTATCAGGTGGGCAACGAAGTGGTCATCACCGTGACCGACGACGGCCGGGGCATTGATGCCGAGACCCTGCGCCGCAAGGCTGTGGAGCAGGGCCTCCTGGACCCGGCCAAGGTCTTGAGTCGCCAGGAGATGCTGGCTCTGGTCTTTCTGCCCGGCCTGTCCACGGCCAAGGAGCTGGACATGGTTTCCGGCCGGGGCGTGGGCATGGACGCGGTCATGGCGGCCATCACCACCATGCGCGGCCGGGTGGACATCGAGTCCGAATCCGGCCAGGGCACCACGGTACGCATGCAGTTCCCCCTGTCCCTGGCCATCATGGACTGCCTGCGGGTGGAAGTGGGCGGCGAGGACTATTTCTTCCACCTGGACAATGTCGAGGAATGCGTGGAGACCAGCCAGGCCCAGCGGTCCGGGAACGGCCGGGGCATCTTCAACCTGCGCTCCGAGGTGGTGCCCCTGGTCTATTTGCGGGATTTCTTCGGCCTGCCGGGCCAGGAGCCCGAGCTTTCCCAGGTCATCATCGCCAAGGGCGGGGACGTGCGCTTCGGCATCGTGGTGGACCGCATCGTGGGCCGACAGCAGGCCGTGTTCAAGGCCCTGGGCCGGGTTTTCGGCCGCACCCCGGGCGTCCAGGGCGCCACGGTGGTTGAGGACGGGGGCATGGCCGTCATCGTGGACGTGCCGGGCATGGCCAAGACCGCCCTGACCGAGGAATCCATCCGCCAGGCCCGCTCCACAACCCCTCGTTCCGGAGGCGAACGCCCATGACCTCCCCGACTCCGCCCAAAAGCCCGGCCAAAAAGCCGCGCAAGGTCTCCAAGACCGCGACAGATCGTTTTTTCGTGCTCAATTTCATGCCCGTGGGCGTCTTTGTGGTGGACCGGCACTACAAGATCCTGCTCTGGAACAAGTGCCTGGCCACCTGGACCGGCATCCCGGACACGGACATGCTCGGCCGGGACATCCGCATCCCCTATCCGCACCTGGGCGAACCCAAGTACTCGGCCCGGCTGGACGTGGTCTTCAAGGGCGGCCCTCCGGCCATCTTCTCCCCCCAGTTGCACGGCCGGATCATCCCCTTTCTTCTGCGCGACGGGTCTACGCCCCTGCAATACGTCACGGTGAGCGCCCTGCGCCGGGAGAACGGCTCGGACTACGACGCCCTGTTCACCATCCAGGACGTGACCGAGGTGCACAAGCGCCTGGGCGACTCCTCGGCCATGCGGGACATGGCCTTGAAAGAGCTGGCGGAACGCCGCCTGGCCGAAGAGGCCCTGCGGGCCAAGACCGCCATCCTGGAGACCACCCTGGAGAACATGGGCCAGGGACTGTTCATGGCCGACGCCCAGGGCCGGATCATGGTCCATAATCGCAGGATATTGGAGCTTCTTGGGCTTGATGAAGACTTTTTCCTCAAACACAACACCCTGGACAGCGTGGTGGACGCCTGGGCGGACAGGGTCGGATACACCCCGGAGCGCCGGGCGCAAAGCAAGAAGGATATCCATTCCAAGCAGAAGTTGAACATGGAGGTGAGCGGCCCGAACGGCCTGGTCGTCGAAATGCGCCAGTATCCCATGGCCGAGGGCGGCCTGGTCCGGGTGTTCACGGACATCACCGAGCGCAAGAACCTGGAAAAGCTCCGGGAGGACGTGGACCGGCTCACCCGCCACGACTTGAAAAGCCCCTTGAACGGCATCCTGATCTTCCCCCAGCTCATTCTCAAGGCCGACAACCTGACCACGGAGCAGCGGGAGATGCTGGGGCTTATCATGGACGCGGGCTACCAGATCCTCAAGATGATCAACCTGTCGCTCGATCTCTACAAGATGGAGATCGGCAACTACCGGATCAGGCCCCGGCCCCTGGACCTGATTCCCCTGCTGCGCAAAATCCTGACCGAATTCCAGAATCTCATCGTGACCAAGATGCTCTCGGCCCATCTGCGCATCGAGGGGCAACTGGTCACGGGCAACGAGAGCTTCGTGGTCATGGCCGAGGAGATGCTCAGCTATTCCATGCTGGCCAATCTGGTCAAAAACGCCATCGAGGCCTCGCCCCAGGGCGAACTCATCCTCATCGACCTGTCCGTCGCGCCCAAGGCCCACACTGTCGCCATCACCAACCAGGGCGTGGTGCCCAAGGAAATCCGGGACACCTTTTTCCAGAAGTACATCACGGCCGGGAAAAAAGGGGGCACCGGCCTGGGCACGTATTCCTCCAGGCTCATCACCGAGACCCACGGCGGGGCCATCCACATGGAGACTTCGGACCAGACCGGGACCACCACCCTGACCGTCAGTCTGCCCAAATAAGGGTCTGAACATCCCCGTGGCCCTGATCCGGGAGCCTGGCGAACAGCCTGGCCTCCCCCCCAACGTCCTCCTTTGTTTCGGGCGTGTCCCTGGATATGACCAGGTCTGCCCGCGCTTCCCCGGTGATTCAGGATAGGCTCCAGGGGGTGTTTTTCCTTGGTCTTGCGCAGGATTTGGCATCAAAAGGAAGTCGAGACAAACTTTAAGAGGCTGATTCGACATGAAAAAATGTGAGAGCCCAAAAAGCCAGCGGCCAGAGGGCCACCCGACCCGGATCATGGACATTTCCCTGGCGCTGACGGCTGAAACCGCTCCCTGGCCCGGAGACCCTGGCCTGGAAATCCGGGATGTGGCCACGCTTGCGGCCGGGGACCCGAGCCTGGTCCGGGCCATGAGCCTGGGTCTGCATATGGGCACCCACCTGGACGCCCCGGCCCATGTCTTTCCGGACGGCCTCACCGTGGACTGCCTGCCCCTGGACCTGTTCCACGGCCCGGCCCTGGTGGTGGACCTGTCCTGTCCGGATCATGAGCCAGGCCTTGCCCTGAAAAATAAAAATCAAGTAAGACATGAGATAAATAAAGAAAATACTGAAATAGAAGGTATATGCGTGGAAGAATTGGAGGCGGCAGGCATCCCGGCCGGATGTCCCCGGCTGCTCCTTAAGACCAGACCCGAGAATTCGCGGGACCCTGCTGTCTTTTCCCGGAATTACCGCCATCTGACCCCAGAAGCCGCGCGGTGGTGCCTGGACCGGGGGGTGCATCTCCTGGGAATGGACACGCCCTCCCCTGATCCCGTGCAGTCAACGGACCTTCCGGCCCACCACATCCTGCTCGGGGCCGGGACGCCCCTGCTGGAGAACCTGGACCTGACCGGGGTCGCGGCCGGGACCTATGTCCTGGTCTGTCTGCCCCTGCGCCTGCAAGGCCTGGAGGCCTCGCCGGTTCGGGCCGTGCTTCTGGCCGGGTAAGTCAGTCGCACCCCTGGACCGAGCAGGAGGCCGGGCGCTCCCCGGCCTCGATCTCGTCGCAACGCCCCAGGATGCGGGAGAAATTGGCCAGCCCGATGCGTCCGTCCAGAACGCAGGCCTCGGCCAGGAACCCGGTTTGAAAGGCCTCGGGAGCAAAGAGTCCGCTTTTCCTCCCCCGGAGGATGCGGGACGGACATCAGGTCTCCCAGCAACGCGCCCCCCAGGTGAGGCCCAGCCCCTCGGCAAAGACTTCACGCTCGGTCAGGGTCCGGCCTGTTTGGCCGTGGACCGGATTTAAGCCCGTCCACCCAAGCAGGGCGGCGGCTGGGTCGGACAGGTCCTGGACCGGGGCCAGGCCACGATCCGAAAGAAAGGGACCAAGCCGGGCCAAGGTCGGCCAGCCCAGGACGTGGACGGCTTCCTGCGCGGCCCGCAGGGCTTGGCCGGGGTCGAGAATCCCGGAAGTCAGGGCAGCGTCCAGCAAGTCCAATGCCAGAGACCACTCCCCTTTTCCGGCCAGAGCACCCAAACGGAACAGCCACCGCTCCCGGGGTTCCAGTCCCTGGGAAGGGGCTGCATCCGGCAAAAGTCCGACCGCCCCGGCCAGAAGGGCCGCATGTCCCTGGTCCAGCCCGGCGATATCCACGCCTGCAAAGGGATGCGCGGTATTGCGAAAATCTTGCACAGAGCACCTCCCTGACGCGGCGTGAAGGAGAGTCCCTTCACGCCGCACCTCGGCGCAACGTTTATCCTAGAGCACGGCCTCGGCCTCGATCTCCACCACAAAGGCGGCGTCCACCAGCTTGGCCACTTCCAGAATGACCGTGGCCGGGCGGATGGTCCCGAAGACCTCGCCGTGGGCCTTGGCGATGTCCTCGAACTTGCTCACGTCCGTGACATAGATGCGGGTGCGCACCACGTGCTCCATGCCTGCCCCGGCCTGGGCCAAGGCGGCCCCGATGATCTCCAGGGAGCGCTTGGCCTGGGCGTACATGCCCTCGGGGATGGTGCCGTCGGCGTTCACGCCCACGGTGCCGGACACGTGGATGGTCTTGCCCACCACAACGGCCCGGGAATAACCCAGCATGGGCTCCCATTTGGAGCCAGAGGAAATGAGTCGGCGTTCGGTCATGATGTGATCTCCGGGTTGAGGGTTGCAGGTGATCTGACCAGGCGCAGGGCGTTGCCGCCCAGGATGAAGCAGAGCCCGGCCAGAGTGGAAGGCGCGATGTCCTCGCCTACCAGGAAATGGATCAGCACCAGAGAGATGAAGGGGGACAGGAAGATGAGGTTGGCCACCTTGGCCGAGGAGGTCGAGAGCTTCAAGGCCTTGAGCCAGAGGACAAAGGTCAGGCCCATTTCGAACATGCCCACGTAGGCCGCGCCCGCGAGTCCCCGCCAGTCCGAGACCAGGGGCGTGGAAAAGAGCATCAAAACCAGGCCCGTGGCCGCGGTGCCGGACAGGAAATTGAGCAGCAGGCCCGCCACCGGGTCCAGCCGAGCCTTGGCGCTGTAGATCCAGTACAAGGCCCAAACCACAGTACTGGCCAGGGCCAGGGCCACGCCCAAGGGGCTGGCAAAATGCAGGGAGGAAAAATCCCCGTGGGTGGAGATGACCACCACCCCCAGGTAGCTGACCAGGACTGCGGCCAGGTCGATTCCTGCCAGGCGCTGCTTGAGGAGCGGCACGGACAGAAGGCTCAAGGTCACGGCCCAGGTGTAGTTCAGGGGCTGGGCCTCCTGGGCCGGGAGCCGGGCGTAGGCCGCGAACAGGAGGAGGTAGTACAGGCAGGGATTGAGCAGCCCCAGGCCCAGGGCGGCCAGGAGGTCAGAGCGCGGGGCCGTGCGGATGAGCCCCAAACGGCCCTGCCCGGCCAGGATGGCGGTCAGGACCAGGATGGAGGCCAGGCCCGCGTAGAACAGGAGCTGGACCGGGTCCAAATAGTTCAAGGAAAGCTTGAAGGCCGAGGCCACGGTGGACCAGCAGAGCACGGTGGCCAGGGCGTAGGCAGAGGCTTTTTTCTGGTCGGTCTGGGGCATAGACAGGGAACCTGGGGATCGAATTTCGTTCAGTCGTCTGGATCAGGGCCGGGGTCAATGTCCATGCCCTCGGGCAGGCCTTAAGGCGCAGCCAGGGCCGCCCTGCCGCAAGTCTTAAGAGTATCCTGAATCCTTCCGGGGCGAAAGAAAAAACCGGAGGGCTCTCTCTCGGCCTCCCGCCCCCCTTGCCGCACCCGGAAGGCCGAAAAACAAAGGGAGCGTGTCTTGCCCTTGGGGATGTTTTTCCGTATGAAAGACTTTCCACCACCGCGACATCGCAAAAAAATCGCCCGGCCTTGAGGTGAACGGTCCATGCAGGTCTTATGGGCGCCCTGGCGCATGCAGTACATTCTCGGTTCCAAGCATGGCGCCTGCGTCTTCTGCCTGCCCGAGCACCGGGACGAGGACGAGGAGCGGCTGGTCCTGGCCCGCTACCAACACTGCTACGTGATTATGAACAAGTATCCGTACAACAACGGGCACCTCATGATCGCCCCCTTTCGCCATGTGCCCGGGGTGACGGACCTGACCGCTGAGGAAGGGCACGAGATCATGGACTGCCTGAAGGTCTGCGTGGCCGTGCTGGAGGAATCCTCCAAGCCCCAGGGGATCAACGCCGGGCTGAACCTGGGCGAGGCCGCCGGGGCAGGGATCGCCGCCCACCTGCATTTCCAGATCGTGCCCCGATGGAACGGAGACGCCTCGTTCATGGCCGTGCTGGCCGAAACCCGGGTCGTTCCGGAGCACATCACCGAGACGTACTTACGGCTCAAGCCGTTTTTCGCCAGATACCCCCAACTCTAACGGAGGAATATATGCGTTTCTTCAAGGCCCTGTTCCTGCTCGTCATGTTCGTGGTGGCCATGCTTTTCTTCGTGCAGAACATCCAGACCTTGAACACCGAGATCACCCTGGTCCTGAACGTGTTCGTGGCCCACTGGCAGACCGTGCCCCTGCCCTTGTACTGGCTGGTCCTGCTTCCCTTTGCCCTGGGCTGCCTGCTCATGATCGTGTATTTCGGCCTGGAGAAGCTGCGCATGTCCCAGGACCTGCGCGCGGCCAGAGCCCAGACGGCCCAGTTGCAGAAGGAACTCGCCGCCATGCGCCCCGTGTCCCCCACCGGCGATCCGGAACCCGAAGTCTGCTGCCAGCCGGGCCAATAGCTTTCATCCTCCAGGGGGCGCCCTATGTCCTGGCTCGGTTTCAGGCCGTGGAAGTTCGGACCCAAGCTTCCCCTGCCCGGGGCTGAGTCTGCCGCTTTGCCCCAGGCCCGCACCGAGGTGGACACCCGGGCGGCCATCGACGAACTGAGCCAGGCCATCCGCAACAATCCCGAGGCCGTGGAGATCTACCTGGCCCTGGGCAATCTCTACCGCAGCCAGGGCGAGATCGAACGGGCCGTGCAGATCAGGAACAACCTCATCACCCGCCCCGGCCTGGCCCCGGAGTTCAAGGGCAAGGCCTGGTTCGAACTGGGCCGCGATTTCCGGCGGGGAGGCTTCCTGGATCGGGCCTTGTCCGCCTTTGAGGAGGCCCGGGCCATCAGCGGAGACACCCCGGCCATCCTCACGGCCCTGGCCAAGCTGGCTGCCGACAGCGGAGAGTTCCAGCACGCGGCCGACCTCTACGACTCCCTGCATCTTCCCGTGGCCCAGGCCCACTACCTGGTCCGCCTGGCTGCGGAAACCATGGAGAAGAACCCGGCCCTGGGGGCCAAGACCCTGAAAAAAGCCCTGCGGGTCTATCCCGGGTCGGTGGAGGCCTGGCTCCAGGCCCTGATCCTGGACTTTCGCTCGGGAAAGGACGCCGAGGCCTCGGACACCCTGCGCCAGGCCTTGAGCGCCGTGGCCCCGGCCCTGGTCTTCACCATCCTGGAGGGCTTTCTCCAATCCCTGGGACCCCCGGCCCCCTTTGGCCCGGCCCTGGGCCCCGGAACCGTCTTTCCGAACGGCCCCCAGGCCGATCCCCGGGTCTGCGCCCTGGTCCTGCCGGTGCTCACCGACCGCCCGGCCGACGTGCTCTTGACCTACTACGGGGCCTGGTTCCTCCTCCTGGTGGGGCGCGGTCCCGAGGCCCGGGTCTGGCTTCAGCGCTGCCTGACCCTGCAACCGGATTTCTGGCCCGCCCGACTGGAGCTTCTGGCCCTGGCCGAGGACGAGGAGGGGCTGTCCCCACCCTTTCAGACCCAGTTGGACTTCTTCATCGACAAGGCCCGGCAGGTGAAACGCTTCGTGTGCGGGGCCTGCGGCCTGCGCCGGGAAACCCTGTTCTTCGTCTGCCCCCGCTGCCAGAGCTGGCATTCCATCACCTTCCGGGTGAAGATGTTCGGTTGAACGTAAAAATCCCAGGCCCCCTCACGTGACAGCCCCGAAAATCACCCCGGTCTTCGAGCAGTACCTGCGCATCAAGGAAGAGCATCCCGGCACCCTGCTCTTCTTTCAGATGGGTGATTTCTATGAGCTTTTCTTCGAGGATGCGGAAATCGCCTCCAAGGAACTGCAAATAACCCTGACCTCCCGCAACCCCGGGGCCGAGCACAAGACCCCCATGTGCGGGGTGCCCCTGCACGCGGCCGACTCCTACCTGGCCCAGCTCCTGGAAAAGGGCTTCAAGGTGGCCGTCTGCGACCAGATCGAGGACCCCCGGCAGGCCAAGGGCCTGGTCAAGCGGGCCGTGACCCGGGTGCTCACCCCGGGAACGGTCATCGAGGACCGCAGTCTGGAGGCCAAGACCGCGAACTTCCTGGCCGCCCTCATCTTCGACCCGGAAAAAGGCGGCGGAGGCTTGGCCTGGGTGGAGGTGTCCACGGGCCAGTGGTCCGGGCTGTTCAGCCGCCGGGAGCCCGAACTCTGGCAGCAGGTCCAGAAGATCGGCCCTCGGGAACTGCTCCTGCCCCAGGGCCGGGCCATCCCCCAGGCCTACAGGGACCTGGCCGTTCTGGTCACGGAACTGCCTGCCCACCAGTGCTTTGACTTCAAAGGCGGGACCCAGAAGGTCCTGCGCTCCCAGGGCGTGGCCACCCTGGACATCCTGGACCTGGCCGACAAGCCCCAGCTGGTCCTGGCCTGCGCCGCGCTCCTGCACTATCTGGAGCGCACCCAGATGCGCGAGGTGGGGCATCTGGGCGAATTCAAGCCCCTGAACCTGTCCAAGCACCTCATCCTGGACGAGGTCACCGAGCGCAACCTGGAGATCTTCCAGCGCCTGGACGGCCGCACCGGCCCCGGGACCCTGCTGCACGTCCTGGACCGCACGGTCACGCCCATGGGCGGCCGCTTTCTGCAATCCATGCTCAAGGCCCCCTGGCGGGACCTGGAGGCCATTGCCCGGACCCAGGAGGCCGTGGCCTTTTTCGTGGGTCAGGACGAGGCCCGCCGCCTGGTCCGGGACCGGCTGGCCCGGGTCTACGACCTGGAGCGGCTCTCCACCCGGATATCCTTGGGTCGGGCCACGCCCCGGGACTTCATCGCCCTGCGCGAAAGCCTGGCCTCCCTGCCCGGACTGCATGCCGGACTTCTGTCCGCCATGGGCCAGGACCCGCCCGGAGCCTACCGCTCCCTGCTGGCCAAATGGGACGGGATCGAGGACTTAAAAGACCTCCTGGACCGGGCCTTGACCGACTCCCCTCCCCTGGCCGTGACCGACGGCGGGCTGTTCAAGCCCGGGTATCACCCTGGGCTGGACGAGCTTATCGGGCTCACCGAGCACGGCGAGGCCCGCATGGCCGAGCTCCTGGAGCAGGAAAAGGCCGCCGGGAGCCTGCCCAAGCTCAAACTCGGGTTCAACCGGGTCTTCGGCTATTATTTCGAGCTGTCCAAGGCCGCCCAGGGCCAGACGCCCATCCCGGAACATTTCATCCGTCGCCAGACCCTGGCCACGGGCGAGCGCTACGTGACCCCGGCCTTGAAGGAGCTGGAAGAGAAGCTTCTGTCCGCTTCCGAGGAACGCAAGTCCCTGGAGTACAAGCTCTTCCAGGAACTGCGCGAGACCCTGGCCACCTCCCGGCCCCGGTTCATGTTCATGGCCCAGACCCTGGCCGCGCTGGACTATCACCAGGGCCTGGCCGAGGCCGCGCGCCTGGGCGAATGGACCCGGCCAGTCCTGCACACCGGCCTGGACATGGAGATCAAGGCCGGGCGACACCCGGTGGTGGAGGCCGCCCTGGGCTCCGGCCAGTACATCCCCAACGACCTGACCCTGGACGACAAGCGCCGCATCCTGCTCATCACCGGCCCGAACATGGCCGGGAAATCCACGGTCCTGCGCCAGGCGGCCATCATCACCCTCATGGCCCAGATCGGCTCCTTTGTTCCGGCCAAAAAGGCCCGGCTGGGGATCGCGGATCGCATCTTCTGCCGGGTGGGGGCCTCGGACAACCTGGCCCGGGGCCACAGCACCTTCATGGTGGAGATGATGGAGACGGCCCGCATCCTGCGCCAGGCCGGGACCCGGGCCTTGGTCATCCTGGACGAGATCGGCCGGGGCACGAGCACCTTCGACGGCCTAGCCCTGGCCTGGGCCGTGATGGAGGAGCTGTCCCGCCGGGGCGAGGGCGGCCTGCGCACCCTGTTCGCCACCCACTACCACGAGTTGACCGACCTGGAGGGCAAGCTGCCCGGGGTGCGCAACATGAACATCGCGGTCAAGGAATGGAAGGGGGACATCATGTTCCTGCGCCGCCTGGTGCCCGGCCCGGCGGACAAGAGCTATGGCATCGAGGTGGCCCGCCTGGCCGGGGTGCCCCAGCCCGTGGTGCGCCGGGCCAGGGAGATCCTGGCCGACCTGGAGGAGAAGTCCCACCACTCCCGCACGGCCCGGCCCAGACCCCAGGCCAGCCAGACCCTGCTGCCCGGCCTGGTCCCGGAACAGGACAGCCCGGCACCCGAGGCCGACCACCCCATCCTGGCCGAACTGAAATCCATGGACCTGAACCGGCTCACGCCCTTCGAGGCCCTGGCCCTGTTGAACGGCTGGCGGCAGAGGCTGGAAAAGGACGATTGAAACCCATCGGATTTGGCCGTATGGTCCCTCGGCCGAGCGGGTCTTTCCAAGACGACCGGGCCGGGCATGGCCTGTATGACCGCAACGGCCCATAAAGCCCAAGAAAAAAATAAGGGTCATGCCTAGAACAGTGGTCTAGTTCTGATGATTTCGAGGAGGACTTTGTAAATGTCCTGCGCCCTATGATTAAACCGAAATTCACATTCCTTCAAATGCCAGTAGAAGGTGTCCTTTTTAAGGCCCCTGAACCTGGC
>CAILNX010000022.1 GCA_903835685.1 uncultured delta proteobacterium | reverse complement strand
GCAAACATGGAGACGAAGCAATGCTTTCAAAATATGTTAAAAATCAGGGCGTCAGCAAAGATTATAAAAAGTTACATCAGCAACAGCTGTCTTTGTTTTCTTGTCTTTGATGCTCCGCAGCTTGCTGCGGGGTAGTTCACTTTCAAAATTTTTGTTGGAGTAAAAATTTGTGTTATATCTGGGTCTCTACTACCATATGTATCAATAATGAAAGACTCTATCCTGAGCAAATCTTCCATCGAATTGGAATTGATTGGTAACGAATTGTCTTGGTTCAGGGCAATTTTTGCCACAGACATGAGTATTAGAAATTTCCAACTGTGAGTATATTTGTCAAAATCGGGAATCCCTACACGGGCTTGGTGCTCATGATGATGCCATGGATAGTCCGAAAAGGTATGTCCATAAGCGAAATAGTCCGATTTGCGTGTAGCAATTATTTTTTTAAATATTGCCGTCTTCCCACTTCCCTTTTTCCCGATAATCATGTGCCGACGAAATGCCAAGACATCGCAAAATGCTTCATGATCTTCGAAAGCCTTAAGCAGGATGTCATCGTTGTCGGCATCAGTTCCACCAAAATTATCAACATCTTTAAGTGCTTTCATTAAAATCCGCCTGTCAGACATTTTATTTAAAACAACTTTTACAGAACTTTTTCCTATGAATTTCCAATATTCCGCTCGGCGAAATAACGCAACTCTTTTGATAATGTCGACACAAGAAATATACTCGTCCCCCATATTTCTACACACCAAATATAAAAAAATATAAACAATTAAACTAGATATGCCCATCTAGAGGGTTTTCTGACCAAAGGCCCGCCGCTGCCAGGCCTCGCCAGCACAACCTCAAAAGGGGTGAGAAGGAAACTTCTCACCCCCTTTTTTCGCTGGGCCAGTCAGCGGGGCTACATGCGCCCTATCCTGGCGAGTATTTTGTCGGGGAAAATTCGGAGATTATTCGAAATGAATAATCAAACGCTTCCCCAGAACCGAAGCCGCCCGCTCCAGGCCCTTCAAGGTCGGCCAATGGGTGGGGTCTTCCAGGCGTTTGGCCGACGGCCAGGAGGTCTGCATGGCGCGGGCGAGTTCGGCCATGCTCTGCTTCCCCCTGGCGAACCGGACCAGAAGAGCGGCCTGGGTTTTGGCGTCCGGTGAAACCGGAATGGCCCCGGGGATGTTCTTGGAAGGAATGGGAATCGCGTCCCCATCCTCGATCTTCGTGGCCAGCATGGCCGATAGCACTTCAATGGCGTTGAACAACGCCTCTTCCTCGGTTTCGCCTTCGGTGAAAACGTCCTCGAAGTCCAGGAACCGGACAAAGAAGCCGCCCTCTTTCTGGCCTTCCAAGAGGACCGGATAACGAATGTCCATACCTACACCCTCTCTTTCAGATTCACGCCGGTCTAGCGCTGGATCGCGGCCAGGGTTCCGGGCGTCAGGTCGCGTGAGCCATGCACCGGGACCGGGACTTTCTTCCCGCCCTTCTCCAGGATTATGATGGCTCCCGGCGATGCGCCGAAGGGTCCACCCTTCGGCTTTGAGCCTGTCAATGACTTCCCGGCCTTTCATACGAAATAGATATATCAAATTTGATTGAGTGTCAAGTGGAGAACGGCGGATATCTGCCTACAGAGGGGGAGAGTGATAGGCCCCCTGGGAGGCCCTTGCCCCTCCCCAGGCCCCCCCAAGCCTTTTCCAGACTCCAAAAGAGCCAATAATAAGGGGTTAGGATGAAAGTCCTCACCCCTTTTCGTTTGTGGTAGGCCCGGGTGGTCAGAGGGAAGAGCATGGAGCGACTCTTTCTTGCGACGACAACGCCTTCGACACCAAAACGTCACATTTCACGCATATGAAATTCCGTGGCGCGTCACCCGGCACGCCTGTGGTGGGAAAGTCGAACGCACTGAACGCGCAATGGGGAATTGGATATGCACCAGGATGATCACCAGACCAGGGACCTGACGACCACCCCGGCCAGCGAGGCCCAAGACGAGAGCCTGCGGCTCGGCCCGGATGAGGAGTTCGCTCAGCAGGTGGAGCATTTCGCTCAGAAGGCGCATGCGCTGGCGGCCATGGCGAGCAAGAAGAAGATCGCCCCCTGGGATTTGTACAAGCATCTCGAGGCGCTGTGGGGACAGATTGCCGAACTGGCCAAACGCCTGACCGAGCCTGCCGTTGAGAAAAAGCCCGCGATCCTGGGGTTGAGCACCGAGGAGGCCGAACAGCGTCTGGAGCAGTTCGGCCCCAACCAGACCATCAAGGAAAAGAAAGTCACCTTTCTCCATCGGCTGTGGGACGCGACCAAGAACCCGCTGGTCATCCTGCTCCTGGTCCTGGGCACGGTGTCCTACCTCACCGACGACCTGCGCTCGGCCGTGGTCATCATCTTCATGGCCGTGCTGGGCGTGACCTTGAAGGTCATCCAGGAGTCCAAGGCCGACACCGCCGCCGCCCAGCTCAAGGCCATGGTGCATACCACGGCCACGGTGCTGCGCGACGGGGTCCGCCAGGAGATACCCCTGACCCAAGTCGTTCCCGGGGATATCGTCAATCTTTCGGCCGGGGACATGATCCCGGCCGACGTGCAGTTGCTCAAAGCCAAGGACTTGTACATCAACCAGGCCACCCTGACCGGCGAGGCCATGCCCGTCGAGAAGCAGGCCATGGAACAACCCGCGGACAACGGTCAGCAATTGCGCCTTGACGATCCCAGCATGTGCTTCATGGGCACCAACGTGGAATCCGGTTCGGGCCTGGCCCTGGTCATGGCCACGGGCTCCAAAACCTACTTCGGGAGCATCGCCTCCAAGCTTTCCGAAAAGCGGGTGGACACGGATTTCGACAAGGGCATCAAGAAATTCACCATGCTCATGTTGCGCTTCATGATGTTCATGGTCCCCTTTGTCTTTGTGGTGAACGGCTATTTCAAGAACGACTGGTATGAGGCCTTCATATTCGCCCTGGCCGTGGCCGTGGGCCTGACCCCGGAAATGCTGCCCATGGTGGTCACGGTCTGCCTGTCCAAGGGCGCGATGGCCATGGCCCGGCAGAAGGTCATTGTCAAACGCCTGGAGTCCATCCAGAACTTCGGAGCCATTGACGTCCTGTGCACGGACAAGACCGGCACCCTGACCCAGGACAGGATCATCCTGCAACTGCACTTGAACGTCCGGGGCGAAGAGGACGACAGCGTCCTGGAATACGCAAGCCTGAACAGCCTGTTCCAGACCGGACTCAAAAGCACCATCGACGACGCGGTGATCCACGACGCCCAACTGCATGGAGTGAACACCTCGAAATATATCAAAATCGACGAGATTCCCTTTGATTTCAAGCGCAGGCGCATGAGCGTGGTGGTCAAGGACATGGACACCGGGAAAGCCCTGCTCATATGCAAGGGCGCGGCCGAAGAGGTCTTCGATTGCAGCATCCAGTATCAAAAAGAGGATACCTTCAAGCCCCTTGAAGGCAAACATTTGGTCAAGAGGCAGCGTCTGGTCACGGAACTCAACGAGGACGGTTTCCGGGTGGTGGGCCTGGCCTACAAGGAGGTTGACGCCTCGCGTACGGACTTCGGCGTGGCCGACGAATGCGGGCTGACCTTCATGGGCTACCTGGGATTCCTCGATCCGCCCAAGGAGACGGCCGCCGAAGCGCTCAGGATCATGGTGGGAATGGGCATCACCCCCAAGATCCTCACGGGCGACAACGCGATCATCACGGCCAAGATCTGCCAGCAGGTCAACATGGACGACGGAGGGCACATCGTCACCGGGGACGAGATACACTCCATGAGCGACGAGGAACTGGCCCTGAAGGTCGAAGAATACCATGTCTTTGCCAAACTCGATCCCATGCAGAAGGAGCGGATCGTTTCCACCTTGCGCAAAAACGGCCATGTGGTTGGGTTCATGGGTGACGGGATCAACGACGCCCCGGCCCTGAAGGCCGCTGACGTGGGCATCTCCGTGGACAGCGCCGTGGACGTGGCCAAGGAGTCCGCCGACATCATCCTTCTGGAAAAGAGCCTCATCGTCCTGGAGAAGGGCGTGGCCGAAGGCCGCAAGGTCTTCAACAACATCACCAAGTATATCCGCATGGGCGCGAGTTCGAACTTCGGCAACATGTTCAGCGTGCTGGGGGCCAGCGCCTTTCTGCCCTTCCTGCCCATGCTGCCCATTCAGATCCTGGTCAACAACCTCATGTACGACTTCTCCCAGACGGCCATCCCCACGGACAACGTGGACGATGAATTCCTGACCCAGCCCAGGCGCTGGCGCATCGGCGACATCAAACGGTACATTCTTTGCCTCGGCCCGATCAGCTCCCTGTTCGACTACACCACCTTCTTCGTGATGCTGTACTTCTTCAAGGCCTGGGAGAACCCGGCCCTGTTCCAGACCGGCTGGTTCATCGAGTCCCTGCTCTCCCAGACCCTCATCGTGCACGTCATCCGGACGGACAAGATCCCGTTCATCCAGAGCCGGGCCAGCACCGCCCTGACCCTGACCACCGTGAGCATCTGTCTGGCCGGGATCTGGTTCCCGTTTTCGCCCTTTGCCGAGTCCCTGGGACTGGTCGCGCTCCCGAACGCCTATTGGGCCTTCTTGGCCCCCATTCTCTTCTGCTACATGTGCCTCACCCAACTCCTGAAGACCTGGCTGGTGAAGAAAATGCAGTTCGGGGAGAAGAATGTCCCCGCAGGCACTTAGCCTGATAGGCCCCCTGGGAGGCCCCCTGGCCTCTCACTCGCCCAGGGAGTCCATGCGGCCGGGGATGTAGAAGCGCAGGATGCGGTGGGTCGCGCTGCTTAAGGGGGCCGAATCCCGGTTGTCGAACACGAACAAGGCCCAACTGGTGGTGAGCATGGACAGGTGCAGGGAGTAGGCCACGACATACTGGCGCACGGTGGGGTGATCGAAATACTCCTGCATCTTGGCCCGGTCGAGCTGGCCCTCCACATGGCAGTGGTTGCGGATGCTGTGAATGAACTTGGCGTTGGTGGCGTCGTATTTGTCGTCGCCAATGAGCCGGAACTTGATCTCGGCCAGCACGGGTGCGCAGAAGGCCCGGGGAAAGCCCGGCGCTCCCCGCCTGGGGCTGTCCTCCTGGTCCAGGATCGGGTAGCGGCGTTCCAGGGGCGAGAGCAGGGAGCGGCCAAAGGCGTCCAGGAGCGGGTGGGCCGGGGGCTGCACCACGCGGGGCGCGACGCAGCCCGTGGCCGCCACCCGGGCCAGGGGCAGCAGGCGACGGAGCACGGTCTGGCCAAAGGACCGGGCCTCGGCCTCCACGGCCTGGTTCAGGGGCTTGTTCCAATTGACCGCCTCCAGATAGCGGCCGACGTGCAGACAGTAGGCTTCGCTCATGGCCCCGGCAAAGAGCGCGGCGGCCTTTTCGGCCAGGGCTTCCTCGGAGGCCGGGTTGGCCTTGGACTCCCGTTCCAGCAGGTCCTTCATGCACCGGCCCACGGCGGCAGGCTCCATATTCGGCTGGATGGCCGTCAGGGTCTGGCGCAACAGCCCCTTGTCCACGGGAACCTGGCACTGGTCCAGCAGAGAGCACACATGGCCGGTGAGGGCCTTGAGCGAATCCGTACTAAAGCACTTATACTGCCCCGCAAGAGAGTCCTGAGCAGGACCGGATGGCTCGGCAGGATTGCGACTGTCCATATTCATTTCTTCCCAATATGCCAAAACAACTAAACAATTATAACCTTCTGGCTCAGCCGGGGGGATGAGAGCATGATTGAGCAGGCTCGAATGATCTTTTTTTTAACTACCTCGATATTCATGCCATGTCTGTTACCTTGAACTGACATTTCAGCAACCAATCCCCAAGCCTGCCGAATCTCTTCGGATCACTCATTTTTTTGCGGACACCCCCAAAACCCCCTGAAAAACGTCCGGGGCACATGCGCCAAGCGTGAATGCGGCCCTGCCGCCTTATATATTATTTTCATTATAGCTTGGTAGTGCATTGGTAGGCAATTCAGTAGGTCGTCCAGAAACCCCTTGGTGAGCTATTCTCCCTCCCCAAGCCGTCCCAGACCTTTTTCAGGCGCAAAAAGAGCAATAAACTCGTCATGGAAGCGTGCCAGCCGGGTTCTGTCACGTCGGCTCCGCCAGCAAAATCGAAGGGGTGAGAAGAAAACTTCTCACCCCCTTTTTCGTTGCTGAGACCATCCACCGGCCTCCCGGCCTTTTCTTCAGACCTCCCCGAACACCCGCACCTGGTTGCGGCCGGTGTCCTTGGCCTGGTAGAGGGCCAGGTCGCCGCGCTTCATGATCTCCGGGACCGTGTCCTGGGGGCCTGCGTAGACCGACAGGCCGATGCTCACGGTGAAGCGGATCGGGCCGCTCTTGGTCTGGGCCTCGCTGTCCTCCAAGGCCTGGCGCAGGCGTTCGGCCAGCAGCCTGGCCCCGGCCAGGTCCGTGTGGATGAGCAGGGCCGCGAACTCCTCCCCGCCCAGACGGCCGATCAGGTCCGTGCTGCGCAGGGTCTCCCGGACCGTGGCGGCCAGGGATTTCAGGACCTCGTCGCCCGCATCGTGGCCGTGGGTGTCGTTGATGGCCTTGAAATGGTCGATGTCCATCATGAGATAGACCAGGTCCAGGGCGAACCGGCTGGTCCGGTTGAACTCCTCCAGGGCGTGCTCCAGGAAATGGCGGCGGTTGCCCAGGCCGGTCAAGGGGTCCGTGGTGGCCAGGATGTCCAGCTCCCGGACCTTCTCCTCCAGCGCCACCTGCGTGTTTTTCAGCTCCGAGACATCGGCGACCAGGACGAAGAAGCCCTTCACCCGGCCGCCGTGCATATCCGGGATGTACTGGATGAGCGTGTATCCGGCGCTCCCGTCGGGCTTGACCAGGGTGCGCTCGAAATGCTGGGGCTCCCCGCGCAGCGCGCCCTGGATGTGGGGCTGGTTCTTGGTGAAAAGTTTCTCGCCCAGAAGCTCCCGCATGGGCATGCCCAGCATCTGCTCCGGGGTTTTGCCGAACCATTCCAGGTAGGCGTAATTGGCGTAGACGCAACGCAGGCTCTCGTCCCAGTAGGCGATCAGGCCCGGAACCGAGTTGGCCACGGTGCGGATGAAGCGCTCGTTGTCCTCGATCCTGCGGGCGGCCAGGGCCATCTCCCGCTCATACTTCATCTGATGCTTCCGGAACAGGAAGAAGCCCAGACCGGAGACCAGGACCGCCAGCCCGAAAAGCCCGGCCGTGAAGACGGCCTGGGTGCGCCAGTCGGTGAAGATCTCGGCGTATTTGCGGCTGACCGTGACCACCATGGTCTTGTCCGTCAGCAGGCCCGTGGGCCGGATGGTGCGCACGGCCAGCATGCGCTCGTCTCCGGTGGAGTACGACCGGCCGATGAACACGTTGGAGCTCTGGCCGCTGTCGCGGTGCCTGCGGTACATGCTCCCGGGCTGGTCCAGATTCCTCCCCACCACGCCCTTGGAGTCCGGGACCAGGAGGAAGAGGAGACCGTCGCCGTGGGAGATGGCCGTGCGCATGTCCGGGGAGGAGAGCACCGAACGCAGCAGGGGGATGAAGAAATCCGGGTCCAGGATGGCCGTGACCACCCCGGCGAAGCGGCCGTCAGGCCCCTGGATCATGCGCGAGACATTGATGGCGTAGACCCCGGCTTCGGTCTGAAAGGGCGGGCTGATGAAAAGCGTGTCCGGCGAGGGATTGTTCAAGACCGTCTGGAAGAACTCCCGCTGACTGAAGTCCAGGCCCGCCAGACGCGCGGGGTCAGCCGCCCGCGCGAGGCCCGCGCCGTCCAGGATGACCAGGGTGCGCACCCCGGTCAGGGCCTCGTTCAGGGTCTCCAGGCGGTGGTTGAAGTCCCGGCTGGTCTTGCCCTGGACGAAATCCCTGCCCAGGTCCCCGAGCACGGCATTGAGGGCCACCAGGTCCACGTCCAGTATCTGCTGCACGATCTGGGTCTGGTACAGCAGACGCTCCCGCTCCCGAGCCTCGATATTGGCTTTTTCCTGATAGAGGTTGCCCCCGAGCACGCCGCCCAGGGCCAGCAGGGCCAGTCCGAGGATGGTCCATTCGATGATGGCGGGGCTGGCGTGTCGGGCGGGCAGGGCGTCCATGTTCCTTGTCCAGCCTTTCCTGGGGGGCTTTCCAGCAGCATGAGGGGAATCGTTGATTCTTGCTAAAAATACCCGTTTTATCCAGCCTCGGTCAAGGGGAAACGAGACCCCCTGGCCCCCTCCTGGCCATGACCCGCTCAATGACCCGGGTCAATTCTTCCATGACCACTGGCTTGGCGATGGAGTCGTCCATTCCGGCGTCCAGGAACTTCTCCCGGTCCCCGACCATGGCGTAGGCGGTCATGGCGATGACCGGAAGGCGCGCCTTGGGGCCGAGTTCGGTTGAACCGCGAATGGCCCTGGTTGTTTCCAGGCCATCCATGACCGGCATTTGGATGTCCATGAGAATGAGGTCGAAGTCCTGTTCGGCGAGAAGCCGCAAGGCTTCCCGGCCATCCTTGGCCGTGGTCACCACATGGCCCGACTTCTCCAGCATCCGTTTCCCAGCGACCAGACTGACCTCGTCGTCCTCCGCCAGGAGAATCCTTGGGCGAGCTTGGCTTGGCCAGGCCGGAACCTCCGGGTGGACAGCCGGCCCGAGGGATGGACCCGGCAGGGCGATGGGCAACGAGAGATAGGCCGTGGTCCCGCAGCCCTCGCAATTCTCGACCGCGAGTTCTCCGTCCATCAGCTTGAGCAGCCGCCGGACGATGGAGAGCCCCAGCCCAGCCCCCTGATAACTGCGCGCATAGGCGCTTTCGGCCTGGATGAACGGCTCGAAGATGGTCCTCAGTTGTTCGTCCCCGATCCCGATTCCCGTGTCCCGGACGATGAACAATAACCGGGGGCGGGATTCCCCCTGGGGGGAGAGGAAAAACGCCTCGACCCGCACCGACCCCTGGTCCGTGAACTTGATGGCGTTGCCGACCAGGTTGAAGAGGATCTGCCGGATGCGCGTCTCGTCGCCGACGAGCATTGGCGGCACCTGTTCATCGATGAAAAAGTCCAGAGCCAGGCCTTTTTCTCTTGCGGCGGTGGTGAACAACTCCAGGATCGAGCTCTTGAGCCCGTTGGTCTCAAAGGCCGCCTCGTGCAGGGACAGCCTGCCGGCCTCGATCTTGGACAGGTCCAGGATGTCGGAAAGCAGCCGGGTCAAACGGTTGGATGACTTGGTCGCGGCCAGGACATATTCCGCCTGTTCCTGGTCCAGCCGGGTGGTTTTTAAAAGCTGGAGCATGCCCAGCACGCCGTTCAAGGGGGTGCGTATCTCATGGCTCATGTTGGCCAGGAATTCGGATTTGGCCCTGTTGGAGGCCTCGGCCTGCATTTTCGCTTCGGACAGATCCTGTTCGGCCAGCACCCGGTCGGTGATGTCCGGGAAGATGATGAAGGCGGCGATCATCCGCCCGTCCTGGTCATAGACCGGCGCGCCGCTCACCAACTCCCAGCGGGTCTGCCCGTCCTTGCGCACGATGCGGTAGAGTTCGCTCTTGGTGATCACCCCGGCCATGGCCTTGGCCAGGGGCAATTCCGTGATGGGCACGGCCCGGCCGCCCGGGTCATACTCCTGCCACGTCTGCGGAATATCCAGCAAGGGCAGGCCCCGGTAATCCTGTTCGTCTTCGATGGCCAAAAATTCCTTGCAGGCCCTGTTCACGATGCGCAAGACGCCGTCGGGCGCGGTCACCAGGGCCATGGGGATGGGATTCTGCTCAAAGGCCGCGTCGAGCATGGCCTTGGCGTCGGCGAGGTTCTTTTCGGTCCTTTTGCGCCCGGTGATGTCCCGGTGCACGCCCGCCAGGCCGAGGAGTGCGCCGCCCGGACCCACAATGCGCGTCCCGCTGGTTTCGGCCCAGAACTCGCTGCCGTCCTTGCGCCGGTAGCGCAGTTCGTACACTCCGCCCTCGGCTTTGGTCCCGGGATGGAAGCGGAGGCGACCCTGCTCGGCGTAGTCGGCCGGATCGGCGTAGAGGAATTCGGTGGTGTGCCCGATCACGTCCTCGGTCGTGTAACCGAACAGGCGGCTGAAGGCCTGGTTGACCCGGAGAATGTGCCGCTCGGTGTCCGCAAAGAGCACGGAGTCGGAAATGCCCTCGAAAATGGCGTGGAAATCCGCCTCGCTTCTGGCCAGCACGCCCTCGGCGCGCTTGCGGCCGCGGATGTTTATGAGCAGCACGGCGATGAACGCCGACTGGACCAGGATGAAGGCCAGGGCTCCGACGATGCTCCCGCCGTACTGCTGCCAGGCCGTTGGCGGGCGGTTGACGAATACCGTGTTCGGCGGCAGCCGGCGGGCCTCTCCCCCCCAGCGCTTGATCTGCTGCCAGTCGAACATCGGGACGTTCTCGCTCTCGTGCAGGAGACCGGCCGAGTCCAAGGCCCCGCCCCTTAAGATTTCAACCGCCAAAAACCCGGTTCGGGCGCCAGAGGCCTCGACCGGAATCACCGAGCCGCCGACTCCGCCGTTCTTCAGGGTGTAGTCGTAGAAGCCGAATACCGGGGCGTTGGCGGCCTCGACGATCATCTTTTCAGCCTCGTAGGCCAGGGCCACATGGCCTTGCGCGTCCTGGTTGTACTGGGTGAAAATAATGATGCTGTGCGGAGGCAGGTGGGCCACCCGTTGCAGAATCTCGGCCAGGGCCAGGCCCTTGGTGTATTCGAACTCCAGCCGGTCGCGCCAGGGCTCGGCCACCCGGGCCGCCTCCCCGGCAATCTTGACGTCGGCCTCGCTGCTGCCCGAGGCGAACACCACCCGCCGGGTCCGGGGGAACAGCTCCAGGGCCCGTTCCAGGGTGCCCTTGATGTCGAACTGATTGACCTCGCCGATGATGCGGCGATCACTCTTTTCCGCTTCGAGCAGCGGACGGTGCTGGATGGTGATCACCGGCGCTTGCGGGGCGATATCCTTCCCGTCGGTGAGCAGGAACTCCAGCGCGGGTTGCTGCATGGTGACGATCAGATCAACGGGGTGTCGGGCGTACTTCTTGCGGAGCATGTCCAGCATGTCCCGCCGGTAGTCGGGCACATCCTTGTTGCGCTCCAGGTCGAGGTATTCGGCATGGACGTTGCTGGCCGAAAGTCCCGCCTCGGTGATGGCCTTGAAAAAGCCGTCGTTGAACAGCTCCACGCCCCGGCCGCCGTAGCCGTAAGAGTACAGCACCAGGACATGCCCTGGCTCGGCGGGCTGGGCCAGGGCGGGGCCGCACCATCCGCTCAACAGGGCCAGCAGCAGGAGGAATGATTTGCTCACGCTTCTCCCTGTAGCAGGATGGAGAGGCTGGTTGCAAGGAACAGCACGCCCCATTGCTCTCGGAACCCGTCTGGCGTTCCGGCCGGTTCCAGAATGGAGGCTAGGAGGCCTGCAACTCCTCGATGAGCTTTTTCAGCTCTGTAGCCTGTTCGGCCAGTTCGGACACGGCCTGGGCCGCCTGGTTCATGGCCTGGGAGGTCTCGGCCGAGATGGTGTTGATCTCATCCACCGAGGTGTTGATCTCCTCGCTGGCCGCGGACTGCTCCTCCGAGGCCGTGGCAATGGCGCGCACCTGGTCCGAGGCCGACTCCACCAGGGTCAGGATCTCGCGTAGGGAAGAGCCGGACTTGTGGGCCAGGCCCGTGGCCTGCCCGATGGCCTGCACCGCGCGGTCCACGTTGGCCACGTTCTTGCTCGCGCCCTCCTGGATGCCGTGGATGGCGTCGCCCACCTCCTTGGTGGCGGCCATGGTCTTTTCCGCCAGCTTTCTGACCTCGTCGGCCACCACCGCGAACCCGCGCCCGGCGTCGCCCGCCCGGGCCGCCTCGATGGCCGCGTTCAAGGCCAGGAGGTTGGTCTGGTCCGCGATGTCCGAGATGACGTTCAATATCTGGCCGATGCCCTGGGCCTGCCTGCCCAGCACGTCCATGTCCGCCTTGAGGGCCAGGGCCTGGGCCTGCACATCTCCGATGCCCTGGACCACCTCGCCCACCACCTTCTCGCCGTCCTCGGAACGGGTCTTGGCCTGGTCCGCGGTGACCGCCGCCTGCCCGGCGTTCCTGGCCACCTCCAGGATGGTGGCGTTCATTTCCTCCATGGCCGTGGCCGTCTCGGCCGCCCGACGGGCCTGCTGTTCGGCCCCGTGGCTGGCCTCCTCGATCTGGGAGGACAGCTCCTGGGAGGCCGAGGTGACGATCTCCACCACGGTCTCCAGCTTGGCCGCGGCATGCAACATGCCGTCGCGCTTGGCCTGGACGGCCTGGCCCCGGGCCGCCTCGGCCTCGGCCGTGGCCGCGCGGGCCTTGGCCGCCTCGTCGTCAGCCGAGGCCAGGGCCGTGTTCACCTCGGCGATCTTGGTCTTCAAGGTCTGGACCATGGCCGCGATGCTGGTCTTGAGCATGGCCATCTCGCTGCGGAAGGTCCCGGAGAGTTCGGCCGCGAGGTCCCCCTGCTCGATGCGCCCGGCGTAGGCCACCAGGGCGCGGATCGGGCCGGAGATGCCCCGGGCCAGGAGAACGGTGGCGATGACGGCCACCAGCACGATGCCCAGGGAGATGACCAGCACGTAATTGCGCAGACTGGCCAACTCCTCGGCGATGTCGTCGATGTAGATGCCCGCCCCGACGACCCAGCCCCAGGGTTCATAGAGCCGGACCATGGACTCCTTGGGAAAGAGCTCCTTGGTCACCCCGTCCTTGGTGGGCTTGGGCCAGTCATAGGTCACGAAGCCCTGCTTGGACTTGAGCGCCACCTCCACCGCAGCCTGGAAGAGGTTCTTCTTCTCCACCCGGAGGCTGGCCTGGCCCTGATCGAAGGTCAACTGGGTGGCGCAGTTGAACTTCTCCGCGTCCAGGACCTTGCCGTCCAAGGCCGGGACCGTGGGGTGCATGATCATGGTCGGATAGGGCAGCTTGGTGTCGTTGATCCAGAAATAGTTGTTGTCCCCGAAGCGCATGTTCTTGATGCGCTCCATGGCCCGCTTGCGGCCCTCTTCCGGGGTGAACTCGCCCTTGGCGATGCGGCCCTCGTACTCCCTGATCTGGGCATAGGGGATGTCCACGAGTTGGCGCAGGAACTCCCGCTTTTCGCTGACCAGCTTCTGCTCCACCTTGGGCAGGAAGAGGGCGAAGACCCCGCCCATGAACAGCGCGATGACCAGGAGGGAGAGGCCGACGATTTTAGTGAGGACGCTGAAGTTGCGGATACGGTTCCACATAGACCCTCCTTGGCGAATTGGTTCGAGGCTCGCGATCATCAGGGCAAAGATTGGAATCCCACCACCCTGCACAATAATCATGATTTTCAATCGTAACAAGATAAATTGATCGGGAAATGCAATATTATAATCCCTCCAAAAACAGTCGTATATTCCTCTGGCCTCCTCCCGTCCTGCGCCCCCCCCAAAACACGTCCCCAGGGGAGGCCCAGGCCCAAAATGAACGTGCCAGACGGGGAAATCAGCTCAGATATGGGTATGCTTGAAGTCGGTAGGTTCTCTGTCCCGCCGGAGGACGCGGGTTCAGGCCTCGTCTTCGGGCAGGAGAATGGCCAAGCGCAGCCCGCCGGGCCCTGGGGTTGCTCCCTATTGGTGCATCTTCTCCAGGCTTTCGATCTCATCTTGCAGGATGCGCGCGGCATTGGAGGTCTTGGCCACGGCGTTGGCCGCGTTGGCCGTGTTGTCAAAGGCTACCTGAGACGCGGAGCGGACCATGCTGATGACCCGGTCGATCTCCTCGCTGGCGGCGGACTGCTCCTCCGAGGCCGTGGCGATGCTGCGCACCTGATCCGAGGTGTCCCCCACGAGATGGACGATAGTCTTCAAGGCCTTGCCGGACTCGTTGGCATAGACGTTGGCCTGCTCCACGGCCTGGGCCGCAGAGTCCACACTGCCCATGTTCAGCCTGGCCGCGTCCTGGATGGCGTGCACGGCTTGGCCCACCTCCTTGGTGGCGGTCATGGTCTTTTCGGCCAGCTTGCGCACCTCGTCGGCCACCACGGCGAACCCGCGTCCGGCCTCGCCCGCCCGGGCCGCCTCGATGGCCGCGTTCAAGGCCAGCAGGTTGGTCTGGTCGGCGATGTCGGAAATGACCCCCATGATCCGGCCAATGCCGTCGGCCAGGGAATGCAACTCCACCATGTTGGTTTTGAGTTGGACCGTTAAGTCATGCACGGTGTTGATGGCCGTGACTGAGCTTTCCACCACGCGCGCACCGTTCTCGGCGTTCTGGCGGGTGTTCTCCGCGCCCTCGGCGGCGCGCGCGGCGTTCTTGGCCACCTCAAGGACCGTGGCGGTCATCTCATCCATGGCCGTGGCCACTTCGCCGATGTGCCCGAGTTGCCGCTCGGACTCGTTGTGGATGTCCTCGATCTCCATCATGGCCGACATGACCGAGGAGAAGACCTCGCCACTGGCCCCTTTCAGCTTCTCCACGATGTCGTTCACGGCCTGCCTGGTCTGGTTCCTGGCCTCGTCCTGGGCGGCCTGGAGGGCCTGGAAGGTCTTCTCCCCATCGCAGGTCTTCTCGGCCGCAATGGCCTCCTGCTGCCGAGCGATGGCTATCTCTTCTTTCAGGCGGTCCACCATGAGCGAGAGGGAGTCTTTCAACTCGCCGAGTTCGGCATGGTAGTGGCCGGTGATGACCGCGTCGAGCTTGCCTTCGCCCACGCGCAGGGAGAAGTCCACCAGCCGCCTCAAGGGCCGGGTGATGCCCAGGAGGATGAGCAGGGTGAGGGCCGCCGCAGCCAGGGCCACCACGCCGGTCATGCCCATGATGATCCGGCGCATCCCGGCCACTTCGGCCTCCACGTCATCCACGTAGATCCCGGTGCCGATGATCCATCCCCACTGCTTGTCCAGCTTGACGAAGGACTCCTTGGGGAACATCTGCTCGGTGACGCCGCCGCCGGGCTTGGGCTTGACCCAGTTGTAGGTGACGTAGCCCTCCTGGCTGGGACTATCGGCCACCACCTGCCGGAAGGTCTGGAAGAGGTTGCCCTTGCCCCCGGGAATCTCCTTGATGACCCACTGGCCGCTCACGTCCCGAAAGCGCATGCGCGTGGCGGAGTTGAATTTCTCGACGTTGAGCGGCGTCCCGTCCAGGGCGGGCACTGTGGAGTGCATGATCATCACCGGCGGTTCCGTGTCGCTGTTGACCCAAAAATATTCCTTGTTGTCCGCGCCGTAGCGGTGCTTGCCGATGCGCTCCAGGGCCCTGGCCTTGGCCTGCTCAAGCGGGAACTCCCCCTTGGCCGACCGCTCCTGGAAATCCTGTATCTGGCTGGCCTCCAGGCGGATGAGGTTGGCCAGCATGACCCGCTTCTCCTCCATGAGCTTGTCCGCCACCAGGGGGAGGATACCGTACAGGGCGACCAGGATGAACAGGGTGATGGTCACCACGGAGATGATCCAGATTTTCACGGAAATCTTGACCTTGGTGATGGCGGACAGGAGGTGCAACGACATTTCGGCTCCTTGAGTGGAAGGCGTGATGCTCCGGGGGCGACGGGCATTTATGCCTGTATTTTTTGGACCTAGCACAAAATTATCCAGTGTGGAAGCTTGCCTAACCCCCTGGCAGGAGTTATCCAAACAGAATATCCGACTCTTTCGGTCTGAATTTAGGCCCGACATCCAACGGAGGACACAGTCATGGCCAAGACGAATTGCTGGGAGTTCAAGAAGTGCGGCCGTCAGCCCGGCGGCCCCAAGGTGGCGGAATTTGGCGAGTGCCCGGCCGCCAAGGAGAAAAAGACCGACGGCTGCAACCAGGGCAAGATGGGCGGCCGGTCCTGCTGGGCCCTCGCGGGCACGCTCTGCGGCGGCAAGGTGCAAGGCTCCTTTGCGCAAAAGGCCAGCAACTGCATGGAGTGCGATTTCTACAAGACGGTGAAGGCCGAGGAAGGGCCGGGCTACGTGGGCACCAAGGAATTGCTCAAGAAGCTGGGCTAAAAGCCCATCCTCCCAGGCTGACCAAACCTGGCCAGTCACTGGTCCCCACCCAAGCGGGTGGGACCGGGAAGGCGCAGGCCCCGGGCTAGGGGGCCTGGGCCTCTCTGGCCTGGACCTCCAGCAGGCATCCGGCCAGCCGGTCCCCGGAGCAGTCCCGAACCGGCAGGAAGATACGGAAGGTCGAGCCCTGGCGAGGCTCGCTCTGCACCTCCATGGTCCCGCCCAGGAGCTGGAGGGCGCGGCGCACCACGGCCAGTCCCAGACCCAGGCCCCCGAAACGCCGGGTCATGGGCGCGTCGGCCTGGGTGAATCCGCTCAGAATGCTCGGGATCGTGGCCGGGTCCATGCCCACCCCGGTGTCCGACACCGAGGCGCAAAACACGGATTGGCCCTCGTCCTGATGGTTCAGGCCGAACACCAGGGAAACGCCCCCGGTCTTGGTGAATTTGACCGCATTTTCCGCCAGCTTCCGCAAGACCAGGTGCAAAAGATCCAGGTCGGTGAAAATGATCGACTCCGGGTCAGCCCCCAGGTCCGTGCGCAGGAAGAGTCCCTTGGCTTCGGCTGCCGGGCCGATTTCCCGCTCCAGGGCGTTCAGAACGCTTTTGAGGCCCACCGGGCTGAACTCCGGGGTCCGGGACTCCAGGATGGTGAACTCGATCAGTTCATTGATCATCTGGTGCAGGCCCTGGGCCGCAGCAAGGGCCGAGGCCAGCTCCTCCCGTTGCTCCGGGGCCAGTTGCGAGTCCAAGGCCAGCTCCAGCATGCCCAGGATGGGGTTGAGCGGGGTGCGCAGTTCGTGGCTGACCCGGGCCAGGAAGGCGTTCTTCAGGCCGTTGGCCAACTCGGCCTGGTCCTGGGCCAGTTTGAGCTCCTGGACCGTCCGGGCCAGCTCCCGGGTCCGCTCCCGGACGCGATCCTCAAGGAATATCTGGGCGTTTTTCAGTTCCGTGACGTCCGTGGCCAGGACGAAGAACCCCACCACCCGGTCCTGGCTCCAGTCCGGGATGTAGTGGACCATGGTGGACCCGACCGTGCCGTCGGCCTTCACCATGTCCCGCCCGAAACGCTGGGGCTCGCCGCGCAGGGCGGCCCGGATGAGCGGCTCGTTCCTCAGGAACATCTCTTCGCCCAGGAGATCCCGGATGCCCAGGCCTTTCAAGCTCTCCGGAGGCCTGCCGAACCATTCCAGGTAGGCCCGGTTGGCAAAGCCGCAGGTCAGGCTGGTGTCCCAATAGCCGACCATGCCCGGGATGTTGTCCGTGATGGTGCGCATGAACCGCTCGTTGTCCTCCAGGGCCTGGGCGGCCTGCCGCTCCTGGCGCTCGAAGGCCTGCTTGCGGCGCTCATAGGCGAACAGCACCGCGATGCTGACCAGGGCCAGGGCCGCGAACAGCCCGGCCTGCCGGAGCGCGTCGAAGCGCCATTCGGCAAAGATGGCCCCGCTGTCCCGGGTGACCCCCACCACCAGGGACTGGTCCTGGACAAACCCCCGGGGCCGGATGGAACGCAGGGCCAGCATGCGGTCCTCGCCCGTGGCGTGGGTGAGGCCCGAATGCACGCTGGCCTCTTTCCCGCCCTGCAAATGTTGGGAAAAGAAGGTGCCGGGCCGGGACAGGTCCTTGCCGGCCACGCCCTCGTGCTCGGGCCGCATGAGGACCAGGACCCCGCCCGAGTGCAGGATGTTGGAGCGCATGTCCGGGGCGTAGAGGATGGAGTCCAAAAGCGGGGTGAAGAACTCCGGGTCCAGGGTGGCCAGGATCAGCCCGGCGAACTCGTTGTCCCGCCCGGGGATCATGCGACAGAGGTTCACGCTGAAAACGCCCAGGGAGGTGGTGTACGGAGCCGAGACAAAGAACATGTCCGCCTCGGGGTTTTCCCGGATGCGGGTGAAATAGTCCCGGTGGCTGAAATTCTTGTCCAGGAGTTCCGGCCTGTTGGAGGCCCGTGCCTGGCCCTGGCCGTCTAAGACCAGCAGGGTGCGCACCCCGGGCATGCCCGTCGCCAGAATGCCGAGGCGCGCGCTAAAATCCGCCTCGGACCTGCGTCTGGGCCAGTCCCCGGCCAGGTCGCCCAGGACCCGGTGCAGGGCAGAGAGTTGTCCTTCCAGGACGAGCTGCACGACCCTGGCCTGGCCCAGGAGCCGCTCCTGTTCCCGGGCTTCGACCCGGCCGCGCTCCAGGCGCAGGTTCAGGCCCAGGCCCAGACCCAGGACCAGAAAGGTCAGGCCCAGGGCCAGCCAGGAGGCCGGGAAGGGATGCGTGATTCTCATTGGTTTCCTGGCCCGTTCTTGGCGGCCACGGCCCGCGCGATGACCTCGGCCAGGGCCTCCATGATCACGGGCTTGGCGATGTAGTCGTCCATGCCAGCGGCCAGGAAGCGCTCCCGGTCCCCGACCATGGCGTACGCGGTCATGGCGATGATGGGGATGCGGGACTTCTCTCCCAGGGTGGAGGAGAGCCGAATGGCCCTGACGGTCTCAATCCCGTCCAGGACCCGCATCTGGATGTCCATGAGCATCAGGTCGAAATCCTGCCCGGCCAGGGCGTCCAGGGCCTCCTGTCCGTTCCTGGCGATCACCACGGCATGTCCGGATTTCTCCAGCATCCGCCGGGCCGAAAGGGCGCTGACCTCGTCGTCCTCGGCCACCAGAATCCGCAGGCCTGTGCGCGCGGGACGGCCCGTGAGCGGCCGGGCCTCTTCCTCCCGGGCGGCCCGGGCCGGGAGCCGGAAGGGCAGGGAGAGGTAAAAGATCACCCCGCCCCCTGGAGGGTTGTCGATGACCAGATCGCCGCCCATGAGGCCCACCAGCCTGCGGACAATGGCCAGTCCCAGTCCCGCGCCCTGGTGCTTCCGGGCATGGTCGCCCTCCACCTGGGTGAAGGGGTCGAAGATGCTTTTCAGTTCGCTGTCGGCAATCCCGATCCCGGTGTCCTCCACCATGAACAGGACGCGCAGGCCGCCCTTGGACGGACCAGGCAGCGGGCAGGTCTGGACCTTGATATGGCCTGTTTGGGTGAATTTCAGGGCGTTGCCGATCAGGTTGAAGAGAATCTGCCCCAGGCGGGCCTTGTCCCCGACGAGCACGGGGGGCATACGCCGGTCGATGGAGAAATCCAGCTTGAGACCCTTCTGCCTGGCCGCGACCTCGAACAGTTCCAGGGCCGCGTCCTTCTGGGCCTGCATGGAAAACTCCACCTCTTCGAGCACCAGCTTGCCCGCCTCCACCCGGGACAGGTCCAGGATGTCCGAGAGGAGCCGGGTCAGTCGACTGGAGGATCGGGTGGCGGTCTGGACGTATTCGTCCTGCTCAGGGGTCAGGGAGGTGGTGGTCAAGAGCTGGAGCATGCCCAGGATGCCGTTCATGGGGGTCCTGATCTCGTGGCTCATGTTGGCCAAGAATTCGCTCTTGGCCCGGCTGGCGGCCTCGGCCGCCTCCTTGGCCGTCAAGATGTTCTCTTGCGCGCGTTTGCGCTCGGTGATGTCCCGGCTGACGCAGAAACTCAAGGCCTGGCCGCCCACCACCACCCCGGCGGCGCTCACCTCCACGTCGAAGACCCTGCCGTCCCTGTGGCGGTGCCTGGTCTCAAAGACCATGCTCAGGGACGGGGTGTCCGGAAAGGCGGCCCGGACGTCGGCCTCGGTCATCACCGCGTCCCAGTCCCAGGAATGCAGGCCGACCACCTCCTCCGGGGCGTAGCCCAGCATTTCGGCAAAGCGGCGATTGGCCTCCACCACCATGTGGTCCGCGTCCATGATGCAGATGCCGTCCACGCTCACGTCCATGAGTATCTGGCTGCGGGATATGGCCCCTTCCAGGGCTGCTTTGGCCTGGTTGCGCTCGGTGGTGTCCCGGTAGATGGCGAAGCAAAAGTACTCGTCGCCGATTTTCGTGCCGCTGGCGCTGACTTCCACATCGTAGATGCTGCCGTCCCTGCGCCGGTGCCTGAATTGAAAAACCTCGTTGATTGTCTGCAAGGGGGGAAAGGCCGTGCGGAAGTAGGCCTCGTCCTTCTCCGCGTTCCAATCCCAGGGATGGAGGCCGATCACCTCCTTGGGGGTGTATCCCAGCATTTCAGCAAAGCGGCGGTTGGCCTCCACGACCGTGAAGTCCATGTCGTAGACCACGATTCCGTCGACGCTGTGATCCATGAGCAGCCGACGGCGGGATATCTCCTTTTCCAGGGCCTCCTGGGCCTGCATGCGTTCGGTGATGTCCCGGCTGACGGTGAAGACCATGGCCTGGCCGCCCACCACCGCCCCGCTGGAGCTCACCTCCAGGTCATAGACCGTTCCGCCCTTGCGGCGGTGCCGGGTCTGGAAAACCGCCTTGACCTTGGCCAGATCCGGGAACCTGGCCCGGATCTCCGCCTCGCTCATCAGGTCGTCGAAATCCCAGATATGCAGGCCCAGCACCTCTTCAGGGGTGTAGCCCAGCATTTCGGCGAAGCGGCGGTTGGCTTCCAGGACCCTGTACTCGGGACCGATGACCGCGATGCCGTCCAGGCTCAGGTCCATGAGGACCCGGCGGCGGGAAATTTCCGCCTCCAGGGCCTCCTGGGCCTCCCTGCGCTCGGTGGTGTCCCGGAAAATGCCCAACAGGAGCTTGCGGCCGGAGATAGTGAAGATATTGCACCGGATGGAGACCAGCCGGGTCTTTCCCCCGGCGGCCAGCATGGGCACGTCCTCGATCAAACCCGGCTGGCCGGTTTGCAGTCTGAAATCCGGGGTCATCCCCTCTTCCGTAACCATCCCCTGGGGGTGCAGGGCGCTTTGATGCCGCCCGATGAATTCCTCCCGGGCCAGGCCGAAATACTCCTGGGCCGACCGGTTGCACTCCACCAGAATCCCGGTCTGGGCGTCGGCCACCAGGACCGGGTCCAGGATGGCCTCGAACAGGGTGCGGTACTTCCCCTCGTTCTCGCGCAGGGCCGCCTCCACCTGCTTGCGTTCGGCGATGTCCCGGGCCAGGGCCTCGGACATGGCCGCAAAGGCCTGGCCCAGGGCCAGGACCTCGCGGCACCCGGTCAGGCCCTCGGCCCCAGAAACGACCTCGCCCTCGGCGATCCGGGCCGCCCGGCGCTCCAGGGCCACCAGGCCCGCGACCACCACCCGGTGGGACAAAAATCCGCCGCCCCCCAGGGCCAGGGCGGTCACCACCAGGATCAGGAGCAGGATGCGGCCGTAGACCGGCCAGAACTGGCTGATCCAGTCCGGGGTGGGAATCCCGACGATGATGCCCATGGAGCCGCTGTCTTGGCCCACGGGCCAGAACCGGATGTAGGAGTAGGTCATGGGCTGGCCGGTCTGGTCCGGCATCTCGAAAGTCCCGGCGTCCTGCGGGGTCTTGCCGATGAACTCCCAGCTCACGGCCCCAATCTTCTGACCCGGCGGGGATATCTCCCGCCGGGGGTAGCGCAACAGCCGGGTGCCCTGCTCGTTGATGAGCAGGAAGCGGCCGCCCTCGGGCAGGTTCAGGCTGGCGAAAAACGTGTCGTATTCCTCCAGGCGCAGACCCAGCAGGAACACCCCGGCCACCTGGCCGTCCAGGCCCCTGACCGGTGCGCCGAAGGGGAGCACCATCTGCCCTGCGGCCCGGCCCATGACGGGCTGGCCGATGCAGAACCGGTTTTCCAGCCAGGCGACCCGGAAATGCTCCCGGTCGTTGAAGTTGAACGCGGTGTCCCCGGGCGAGGAGGAGGCCAGGAGGTTCCCGTCCAGCCCCACCAGATTCAGGACGGCGTATTGGGGGTTCGCGGCCATGAGGCCCTGAAACTGGGCGCGAAGCAGGGCCGGGTCGGAGGCGACCAGACCCGGGTGGCTGGCCAGGGTCTCCAGCAAGGTCCGGGCGTGCAGGACCACATCCGCCTGCTTCAGGCTGAACAGGCGGGCCAACTCCATGGTCTGGTTCGAGATCTCGCCCTTCTTGGCCTGAAACCGCTCCTGTCCCATGAAGAGCAGCATGGCCAGAAGCGGGGCCGCGATGCTCACGGCGATCACGCCCACCAGGAACCGGATGGAGCGCCGGGCTATGAAGGAGTTCAAACTCTGCATGTCGGGCCGCCTGTTGGCTAGAGTCCTCCGCGTCCGCCCTGTTGGAGGGGCGGACGCTACCCGGATTTTGCCTGTCGGCCGAAATTAGTCAATGAGTAAAACGATACATGGACCTGATAAAATCCCTGCGCCAACCTCCCCGGGCAGCCCAGGGCCCGGGTCAGACCCGGGACGGCTCCCCTGGCTATTCCGCCTCGGGCTGGGCGGCGTCCCCGTACTCCCAGGCGATGTGCAGGAATTCGTCCTCCACGGCCAGAAAGGTGTCCAGGATCTCCGGGTCGAAGTGGGTCCCCCGGCCTTCGAGGATGATCCCCTTGGCTTTTTCGTGCGGAAAGGCGGGCTTGTACACCCGCTTGCTGATGAGCGCGTCGTACACGTCGGCCAGGGCCATGAGCCGCCCGGACAACGGGATGTCCCGGCCCGAAAGCCCTTGGGGATACCCGCTGCCGTCCCATTTCTCGTGGTGGGTGTAGGCGATCTCCTGGGCCAGGCGCAGGAAGGAGTTGCTCCCGAGCATGCTTTCCGCGGACTTGAGCGAGTCCCGGCCATAGACCGCGTGCATCTTCATGATCTCGAACTCCTCAGGGGTGTGGCGGCCGGGCTTGAGCAGGATGGCGTCCGGCACTCCGACCTTGCCCACGTCGTGCAGCGGGGCGGATTTGTACAGCAGCTCGATGGTCTCGGGGGTGAGCAGCGCGGCGTGCTCGGGCTTTGCGCTCAAATGCGCGGCCAGAACCCGGACATAGCGCTGGGTGCGCAGGATGTGCGCTCCGGTTTCGTTGTCCCGGGTCTCGGCCAGGGAAGCCAGGGTCACGATGGTGGCGTCCTGGGTGCGCTCCAGATCCAAGGTCCGCTGCTCCAGGGACTGGATCATGAGATTGGTGCGGCCCGCGATGAAGCCGAATTCGTCGTTGCTGACCACCGGCACCCGCACCTTGAGATCACCGTTGGCCACGGCCTCCAGGGACTCGGTCTGGAAGCTGAAGAACAGCCTCAGGTTCTGGGCGAAGGAGGAGATGACCAGCATGGTCAGCGCGGTCAGGCACAGGACCACGAACCCGATGTCCAGGGCCACCCAGTACATGGCCCTGGCCCAGAACTCCGGCCCCTGAGCCTCGGGAAAATGTTCGTGGATCAGCTTGACCACCACCCCGGCGATGACCAGGGCGGTGAAGAGCACGCAGGCCCCGGCCACAAAGGCGAATTTGCGCGTGACCGGGAAATAGCGCCCGGCCACCAGCCAGTCCAGGCCGCTCTCCCGGGCCTCCATGACCACCTGGCGCTCGCGTTTCAGGGCCAGTTCGATGGAGAAGAAGAAGCCCACGGCCAGGACCCCGACCAGGACCTTGATCCCGTTGGGCACGGGCGAGCCCAGGCCGAGCACGGCATAGGCGGCCGTGGCCGTGGCGGCCAGGACGTACAGGCCGAAGTCCAGGCTGAACTCCCGCCGGGGCTGCACGTCCCCGGAAGCCCCGGTCACGAGCCGGGGCAGCAGCAGGGCGCGCGCGCCCCAGGTGGCCAGGAAGCACAGGAGCAGGAACGATCCCCACTGGACCACGGACGCGGCCTGGATGACCGGGCAAACCCGCCCGCCATAAATGCCGACCACCAGTCCGGAGAGCAAGAAATAAATCAATGGACGCACGTGTCCCCCTCCTTTTTCCGATTACAAGCCCTTGGCCCGGCTGGCCATGACCCGGGCCAGGACCTGGTTCAACTCGTCGAGGTCCACGGGCTTGGCGATGTAGTCGTCCATCCCGGCCTCCAGAAAGCGCTCCCGGTCCCCGACCATGGCGTAGGCGGTCATGGCCACGATGGGCACGTGGCGCCCGCCCGAGGCCCTGATCCGCCTGGTGGCCTCCAGGCCGTCCATGTTCGGCATCTGGATGTCCATGAGGATCAGGTCGAAGTCGCGGCGGGCCAGGGCCTCCAGGGCCTCCTGCCCGTCGGACACGGCCAGGATGGCGTGACCTCCGTACTCCAGCAGCCGCTTGGTGGACATCTGGTTCATGGCGTCGTCCTCGGCCAAAAGGATGGTCAGGCCGGAGACCGAGGCCGGGTCCTTGGCCGGGTCCTTGGCCGGGGAAGGGGCCAGTTCCCCGGCCTCGGGCAGGCGGCACCCGACCGTGCAGAAGAAGGTCGTGCCCCGACCCACCATGCTGTCCACCGTGATGCCGCCGCCCATGAGCTCCACCAGGCGTTTCACAATGGAGAGCCCCAGCCCGGCGCCCTGGTGGCTTCTGGTCTTGGAGCTGTCCGCCTGGGTGAAGGACTCGAAAATGGCCTCGATCTTGTCCGCCGGGATGCCGATGCCCGTGTCGCGCACGGTCAGGAGCAGGCGGCAGCCGGGAGCCCTCGGGCCGGGCTGAACGGCCAGGTCCACGGACACCTCCCCCTGGACCGTGTACTTGAAGGCGTTCCCGACCAGGTTGGTCAGGATCTGGGTGAGGCGCAGCTCGTCGCCCACCAGGTATCGCGGGGTGGCCGGGTCGAGCGCGGCGCGCAGGGGCAGGCCCTTCTCCCGGCCGAGGGCCAGAAAGATATCCTGCACGCTTTTCAGGACTGCGGCCGGGGAGAACACTCGCTCCACGATGGCCACCTTTTCGGCCTCGATGCTGGACAAATCCAGGATGTCCGAGAGCAGCCGGGTCAGGCGCTGGCCCGACTGCGCGGCCAGGGACAGGTACTCGGCCAGGTCCGGGGCCAGGGCGCTCTGCTTGATGATTTGCAGCATGCCCAGGATGCCGTTTAAGGGCGTGCGGATTTCGTGGCTCATGTTGGCCAGGAACTCCGACTTGGCCCGGCTGGCGGCCTCGGCCGCCTCCTTGGCGGCCTTCAGGGACTCCTCCATCCTCTTGCGCTCCGAGATGTCCAGGGCCAGGGACAGCAGTTGCCGTCCCTCCCGGGTCTCGATGATCTCCCCGTGGTACAGGCAGTCCACGGGCCGGCCGTCCTTGGCCCAGACCCGAAGCTCCATGCCCACGACATGGCCCTGCTCCCGCAACCGCTTGAGCAGCCGGTCCCGCTCCTCGGGCAAGAGCCAGCCCAGCTCGATGGAGGTCCGGCCCAGGACCTCTTCCCGGCTGAATCCCGAGACCTGCACGAAATGGTCGTTGACCTCCAGATACCGGCCGTCATCCAACCGGCTCAAGGTGAACAGCACCGGGACGTTGAAAAAGGCCTTGGAGAATTTTTCCTCGCTGGCCGCCAGGGCCATTTCCGAGAGCTTGCGCGCGGTGATGTCCCGGTTGCAGGCCCGCTGGCCGAGGTTCGTTCCGTCAGGGGCGGAGATGCTCACGCAGTCGTGCTGGACCCAGACGATCTCCCCGGACCTTTTCACGATCCGCAGCTCCATGTCGCCGGATTTCGACGGGGCGTTCTCCACGCTCTCCAGGTGGTCGTGCAAAAGGGGGGCGTCCTCGGGAAGCACGATCTTCTGGAAAAGCCCCGGGTCGTCCTGAAACTCCCTGGCGCTGTAGCCGGTGAGCCGCTCGCAAGCCGGGGAGACCCAGAGCATGCCTCCGTCCGGCGCCCGCCAGTACTCCCAGTCATAGGTGTAGTCGGCGATGGTGCGGAACTTCTCCTCGCCCTCCCTGGCCTGGCGTTCGGACCTGTGGCGCTCGCCGATGTCCCAGTACCCGGCCAGGGTGACCAGGATGAAGGCCAGGGACACCCCCAAAAACAGCACGGCGTTGGAGGTGCGCACCGCCTCGGCCGTCACCTGCTCGTGCTGTTCGGACCGGAGCCGTTCTTCCTGGTCCAGGGCCTCCTTGGCCTGCCGGATGGCCTCGACGATCAGCCTCCCCTGGCCGGTTTGCAGATACCTGGAGGCCACCTCCAGCCCCTGGGTCTGGCGCAGGCCGATCCCTGCATCGAGGCGGTCGATGCGTTGCGCGACCAGGGCGGCCAGGGCCTCGGCCTTTTTCGAGATATTGGGGTCGTCCGCGGCCCAGGCCTGGAGTTCCCGGCTGGTCGAAAAAATGGCCGGGAGCAGGTCGCGGTAGGAGGTCAGGAAGCTGTCGTCGCCGGTGACCAGAAATCCCCGCTGATTGGCCTCGGCGTCTTTAAGCTGATAGTCCAGGCGACTTAAGGCGTACCGTCCGTACAGACTGGACTCGAGCACCCCGGTGGCCACCACCACCTTGGAGTTGTTGAGCAGGGAGACCGTGCCGATGACCAGCAGGGCCACCAGGGACAGGGAGAGCCCGTATCCGATCTTGACCTCCACCCTGGAGACGGACGCAGCGGCCCCAAGGCCCAGGGGACGGGCGGCCAGGATCAGCCCGGCCCCCAAGAGGACGAAGAGCGCGGCGGTGTGCACGGCCATGGCCCCGCTTACGCCCGGAAGGTAATAATAGAGCAGGTCCGCGTTCAGGAGGTAGCCCAGGACCCCGACCCCACCCAGGCCGCCCACCATCCAGCCCAGGGTCTTCACCCGCTTTTCCACCTTCCGGGTGGAGAAGGCCGTGGCCATCCCGGCCCAGGCGAAGAGAATGAAGGCGATCATGGTGCCCAGGGAGGGCAGGCCCGATTTGACCGACTTGGTGAAGTGCCGCTCCTTGACCCCCAGGTCCTCGATCCCCAAGGGCGCGCTCATCAGGGCGCTGAACAGGAGAGTGGCCATGATCAGGACGATGGTCACCGAGAGGATCGGGAGAAGGACCTGGGAGAGCAGGGTCTCGCCCTGGGCGCGCTTGGCGATGACCCAAAGACTCATCCCGCTGAGGATGAAGGCCAGGGCCGTCAGCAGCTTCATGGTCACCCACTGGGGCAGGATGCTCTTCAAGACGCCCAGGTCGAAGGTCCATCCGACCAGGACGAGCAGGCCGGTCAGGCACACGGCCACGGCGCACATTTTTACGAGAGTGATTCTTCCCACGGCACAGCCCCTGGCCAGCCCCTCACAGGCCCCTGGCCCGCCGGGCCATGGCCCGGGCCACGGTCTCCTGCAGGGCCGCGAAGACAATGGGCTTGGCGATGTAGTCGTCCATCCCGGCGTCCAGGAATATCTCCCGGTCTCCGGCCATGGCGTGGGCGGTCAGGGCCACGATGGGGACATCCTCCCGGTCCGACCCGGCCGCTCCGGCCCGGATGCGCCGGGTGGCCGCGACCCCGTCCAGCACCGGCATCTGCACGTCCATGAGCACGCAATCGAAAGGCTCCTTGGCCAGGGCCGCGATGGCCTCGGCCCCGTTGCCCGCGCAGACCACCTCGGCCCCGAATTTTTTCAGCAGGGTCCGGGCGATGTTCTGGTTCACGGCCTCGTCCTCGACCAGGAGGAACTTGAGCCCGGTCCAGAGGAATTTGGGCGCGTCGGCCTGGGCCGAAGGAGAGGCCTGGTCCAGGGATTGGCCCGGGGGCAGGCCGACCAGGATCTCGCAGCGCACGCTGGTGCCCTCCCCCACCCGGCTCTCGATGCCCACCGTGCCGCCCATGAGTTCGACCAGCCGCTTCACGATGGACAGGCCCAGGCCCGTGCCCTGGTGCTTGCGGGTCAGGGAGCCGTCGACCTGGGTGAAGGGGTTGAAGAGGTCGGCGATGCGCTCGGCCGGGATGCCGATGCCGGTGTCCGAGACCGTGAAGCAGAGCCGCATGCGATCCGCCCCGACCCTCCCGCCCGGGGCGATGTGCAGCGTGACCCCGCCGCGCTCGGTGAACTTCATGGCGTTGCCGATCAGATTGAAAAGCACCTGCCGGATACGCCCGGCGTCCGCGATGATGACCTCCGGGACCTCCGGCGCGACGTCCAGGGACAGGGACAGGCCCTTGCTGGTGACCTGCTCCCGGAAGATGCTGGGAATGGAGCGGCACAACTCGGACAGGACCACCGGGGCCTCGGCCAGCTCCACCTTGCCCGCCTCGACCTTGGAGAAGTCCAGGATGTCGTTGATCAGGCCCAGGAGATTCAGGCCGCTTTTCAAGGCCAGGTCCACGTGCTCCTTCTGCTCCTCGTCCAGGGGGGTGAGCAGGAGGAGTTGGAGCATGCCCAGCACCCCGTTCATGGGGGTGCGGATTTCATGGCTCATGTTGGCCAGAAATTCGGATTTGGCCTGGTTGGCGGCCTCGGCCTCCTCCTTGCCCCGGGCCTCGGCCGAGCGCTGCTGGAGGAGACTGGATGCCTTGACCAGGGCCTCGGCCACCTCGTTGGTCTCCCTGAGCCCCAGGTGGCCGACCCGCACCGGCTCCCCCCGGCCCAGGGCCAGGGCCGGGGCGATCAGGGCCTGGATCGAGACCGCGATCTTGTTCCCCAGGAGCAGGGCCACGCCCACGCCCAGGACGGCCAGGAGGACCGTGCCCCCCAGGGTCCAGGACAGCCACTGCCAGAGGTCCCGCATGATCAGGGCCTTGGGCACGCTCAAGGCCACGGTCCAGCCCGAGGCCGCGGACTGGCTGTAGCTCGCGAAAATCGGAACCCCGGCCAGGCCCATGGCCTCCAGCTCCCCTTCCGGGGCCAGCTTCAGGTGCTGCGCCAGAACGGGCATCTCCGCCTGCCTGCCGACGAACTGTTCCTGGTTCTGGGTCCGGGCCACCACGGCGTTGCTGTCGTCCAGGATGGTGGCCACCCATTCGGGCGGGAGCTTGGGCAGGGAGAGGGCCTCCACCAGGTGGTCCACCGGCAGGGTCATGGCCAGGTCCTGGACCACCCGGCCGTCGCGCCGCACCGGGACGTCCAGGCTGACCAGCAACCGCCCGGTGACCGCGCCCTTGAACAGCCCGCTGACGCTCGGCTTGCCCGTGGAGAAGAGGCGGCGGACCCGATCCGGGACATTGCGCCGGGGAAGGGGGGAACCCAGGGGCAGATAGGTATTGACCAGTTGCTGGCCCGTGGCGTCGGCCAGGATGATGTCCGCGTCCGGATAGTCGGCCAGGATATCCCGGGCCTGGGCGCGGAATTCGACGAAATCGCCCTGGGCCAGGGAGGGCGAGGTGGCCAGGGCCTTCAAGGTGGACAGGGCCCCGTCCATCTCCCGGTCCACGACCAGGGTTAAGGTGCGCGCGGTCTCCAGCATGTGCCGGGAGATCAGCTCCCGTTTTTCCTGATAGGTGGTGGCCACCAGCACGCCCATGGCCACGGCCACGGGCAGCAGACAGGCCAGCACCAGGCCGGCCAGCCGGAAGCGCACGGTCAGGTGGCGCGCACCCCATATGTTCCCAAGGCCCATAGCCCCACCCGCTGTTCAGGTTGCCGGAAAATCCTCCCCAAGGGTCCTCGCCCGCCCCCATTTTTTTGGTTATGGCCCGAGTCAAGGGGAATGGCAACCCCAGGGGCGGGACCGAGGCAGCCGCCCGCGATCAATAAATTTATTGACTCTTCTCTCCGATGACAGGCAAATACTCTTGACCGAGGACTTCACATCAGGGACGGCCGTATTATCATTTCCCCCATGAGGAAAAGAACATGCTGAGGGACCTTTTTCGCGGGACCATCCGAAAGAAACTGTTGTTCCTGGTCCTGACCGCCTCCCTGCCCGCCCTGCTGATCATTCTCTTCAACGGAGTGGCCCAGACCAGGCGCTCCCTGGACGGGGCCGAAAAAGAGGCCCGGCTGACCGTCAAGAACTTCAGCGAGGTCCAGGTCGGGGTCACCTCCGCGACCCGGACCATCCTGCACACCCTGGCCCTGATGCCGGCCATACGGCAACAGGACATCCCGGCCAGCACCACCATCCTGGCCTCGGTGCTGAAAGCCAATCCGATCTACGGCAGCCTCCTGCTCCTGAACCTGCGCGGGGACGCCATTTCCTCGGGCCTGCCCCTGGTCCCGGCCAATTATGCCGACCGGACCTTTATCCAGGCGGCCATGGCCAACGGCGAATTCACCCTGGGCGAATACACGGTGGGCCGGGTCACCCCGGTCCCCATCTTCCCCTTTGCCCAGCCCGTGTACGACGATTCGGGCCATCTCTGCGGGGTGCTCACCATCAGCATCAAGCTGGAGCACTACGGCCGCCTGTTCGAGGACGTCAAACTGCCGCAGGGCTCCTACTTCGGCATTGCCGACCGCCAGGGCGCGCGGCTGTACCGCTATCCGGCGGACGACCAGTCCAGCCCCGTGGGCGCGCCGGTCCAGACCAAAAATTTCGCCTCGGCGGCCAGCGGCAAGGGCGGCGGCTTCCTGGAGCAGGTCAATTCCGACGGGACCATCCGCATGGTGGCCTACGCCCAATTGCGCCTTGATCCGGCGGCCGAGCCCTACATGTACATGTTCACCGGAATTCCCAAGGAGACCATCTTTGCCGAGGCCCGCGCGAACCTGATCTGGAACCTGGGCTCCCTGGCCCTGGCCGTGCTCCTGGCCCTGGCCGCCACCTGGGTCCTGGGCGGGACGGCCATCGCCCGGGACCTGGAGACCCTGGCCCAGGCGGCCAAGGCCTTTGGCCAGGGCGACGATCCGCCGCCCCTGTCCATCTCGGGAGAGGACGGGGAGACCGGGCTCCTGGCCAAGGCCTTTGAGGAGATGCGCACGTCCATCCGGGGCCGGGAGGCCGAGCGCCAGGAGGCCACGGCCGCCCTGGCCTTGAGCGAGGAAAAACTCCGCACCGTGGCCGACCACACCTACGACTGGGAATACTGGCGCGCCCCGGACGGCCGCCTGGTCTGGATGTCCCCGTCCTGCCTGGCCATCACCGGATACACCGTCCAGCAGTTCAAGGACGATCCCGAACTCATCCGGAGCATCATCCTCCCGGAGGACCAGGGGATTTTCAACGGCCACGTGCACGAGGTGGATTTCGAGCACATCGGGGTCTGCGAACTGGATTTCAGGATCAGGCGCCGAGACGGGCACATCGTGTGGATCAGCCACCACTGCCTGCCCATCTTCCGGCCCGACGGGGTCTCCCTGGGCCGCAGGGCCAGCAACCGGGACATCACCGACCGGAAAAAGGCCCAGGAGGCCCTGCTGGAGGCCAAGGACCGGGCCGAGCTGGGAAACAAGGTCAAATCGCAGTTCCTGGCCAACATGAGCCACGAGATCCGGACCCCCTTGAACGGGGTCCTGGGCCTGCTCCAGGTTCTGGAGCACGACCAGCTCAAACCGGCCCAGCGCGAACTGGTGGTCCTGGCCGCCCAATCCGGCCGCAACCTCCTGACCATCTTAAACGACATCCTGGACCTCTCCAAGATCGAGGCCGGGAAATTCGAGCTGTTCGAAACCGCGTACTCCATCCGCGACCTGGTCTCCACCATCCAGGCCATCTTCGCCCCCCAGGCGGCCCAGAAGGAGCTCTACGTGGACTGCCGGGTGGATGAGAGCCTGCCCGACATCCTGCTCGGGGACGACATCCGCCTGCGCCAGGTGCTCTTCAATCTCCTGGGCAACGCGGTCAAGTTTACGGACACCGGCGGCATCACCCTGACCGTGGACCCGGACCCTTTAGGCCGGACCCTGCGCTTCACGGTGGCCGACACCGGCATCGGCATCGCCCCGGACCAGTTGGCCCGCATTTTCGAGCCCTTCACCCAGGCCGACGGGTCCTTCACCCGCCGGTACGGGGGCACGGGCCTGGGCCTGGGCCTGGCCGAACGCATGGCCAAGCTCATGGGTGGGAGCATCTCCTTGAGCAGTACGCCGGGCCAGGGCACCACCGTGGCCATCGAGGTCCCCCTGGTCCAGGCGGACCAGGCCCCGCTCCCGGAAGCCCGGAAGTCCCCCTCGCCCGCCTGCCCCTTTCAGGCCCGCATCCTCCTGGTCGAGGACGAACAGATCAACCTCTTTGGCACCAGCCGCATTCTGGAGAGGCAGAAGCAGGTGGTCTTCACCGCCCGGAACGGCAAGGAGGCCCTGGAGGTCCTGGCCAGGGAGGACATCGACGCCGTGCTCATGGACATGCAGATGCCGGTCATGGACGGCATGGAGGCCACCAGCCGCATCCGGGCCGGGCAGGCCGGAGAGTCCAAGCGGGACGTACCCATTATCGCCTTGACAGCCCACGCCATGAAAGGCGATCAAGAAACCTATCTGGCGGCTGGCTGCAACGACTATCTGGCCAAGCCCGTGGACATCGCCCAGCTCATGTCGGCCATTGGCGCGCATATCGGAGAGTAGATTCCGCTGCCGCACGCGCACGTCTATCGAGGATTTATTCATGTCCCTTCGGCCTTTGAACCGCTTTGTCGCCCGCTGCTCCATGCGCTCCCTGGCCTGCCTGGCCACCCTGTGCGCCATGGTCCCCCTGCTGGTGGCCGTGCTCTTCCTGGGCCGAGAGCAGTTCAAGGCCGAGCAGGACGCGGTATCGGCCCAGGCCATGGAGCTGGCCCGCAACTTCGGGGGCAAGCACGAGGATGTGATCCTGCACGCCCGGACCCTGCTGGAGACCCTGGCCAGCCAGCCCGGCCTGGCCGACCGCGACCCGGCCTCGCTTCAGGAGCAGTTCCAGGGCCTCATGGTTGCCAACCCGCAATACGCCTCCCTGACTCTGGCAGGACCGGACGGGTATCTGCGGGCTTCCTCGGCGACCAGCAACGCCTCCATCAATTACAGCGACCGGGCTTCGTTCCGGGCGGTCATGCAGGGGGCCCGGTTCATCGTGGCCCGTACTACCGTGGGCCGGGCCTCGGGCCTGACCGTGCTGCCCTTTGTCGCGCCGGTCAAGGACCCGGACGGCCAGGTGGCCGGGGTGCTCCTCATGGGCCTGCGCCTCGATGAATACGACCGGTATTTCGCTGACTTGAACGCCCCCACAGGCGCCCGTTTTCTGCTCTACAACGACCAGGGCGACCGGCTTCTGCGCTTTCCCCGGCAGGAGGCCTCCCCGGTGGGCCGGACGATCCGGGCCTGGGCGAACATCGCCGGAAGCGCGAACAACGCCGGGACCTTCACCATCCCGGACAAGACCGGCCAGAGCATTACCTACGCCTTCATCAAATTCTGGACCGAACACGGGGAGAGCGGGTATATGGGCGTCCTGGTCGGGATTCCCACCCCGGCCTGGGCCGAACAGGTCTGGCCGGTCTACGGCCGCCTCCTGGTCCTGATCCTTATGCTCACCGCCCTGGCCCTGGCCATCGGCGGTTTTCTGTCCAACCAACTGGTGGCCTCGGGCCTGGAGACCCTGGAGCGGGAGACCGCCCTGGTGGCCAAGGGCCAGCCGCTCCCGGCCACCGGAGGCCTGACCGGGTGCCGGGAGGTCCTGGCCCTGCAAGGGGCCTTTGCGGCCATGGCCGAATCTCTGGCCCGGGACCGCCAGGCCCGGGACCAGGCCGAGCGCAGCCTGAAGGCCGAATCCGCCCGGCTTCAGGCCCTGCTGGAGAACGCCACGGACGGCATCCACATCCTGGATACGGGCGGAAATGTGCTCCTGTGCAGCCCGTCCTTTGCCCGGATGCTCGGGTACACCATGAAGGAGGCGGCGGCCTTAAACGTGGCCGACTGGGACATCCAGTTTCAGCCCCGGGAACTGACCCCGACCATCGAAGCGCTCATCCGCTCCCCCAAAGTCTTCGAGACCCGGCACCGGCATCGGGACGGGCAGGTCCTGGACGTGGAGATCAATGCCCGGGGCCTGGCCCTGGACGGCCGGGTGTATTTGTACGCCTCGGCCCGGGACATCACCTGGCGCAAGCAGGCCGAAGCGGACCTGCGGGAGAGCGAGGAGCGCTACCGGGCCTTTTTCACCAGCCTGGAGTCCGTGAAGCTCATCATCGACCCGAATGACGGGGCCATCGTGGACGCCAACCCGGCGGCCGTGGCCTTCTACGGGTATGGGTACGAGCAGCTTCGGGGCATGTTCATCTATGACTTGAACAACGCCCTGGGCAAGGAAGAGGCCCTGCCGGAACTGGCCAAGGCCTCCCGTTCGGAAAAGAATCATTACCGCTTCGGGCACCGGCTGGCCAACGGGGAAATCCGGGATGTGGACGTTTACACCAGCCCCATCCAGTACCAGGCCAAAACCCTGGTCATGGCCTCCATCCACGACATCACCGAACTGCGGCAGTTGGAGCGGATCAAGGAGGACGTGGAGCGCATCATCCGCCACGACTTGAAATCCCCCCTGTCCGGGCTGATCAACATCCCCGTCCTGCTCCTGGCGGCCGACAACCTGACCCCGGACCAGCGCACCATGCTCCGCCTGATGACCACGGCCAGCCGCAAGATGCTCAGCCAGATCAACAGTTCGCTGGAGATGCACAAGATCGAGACCGGGACCTACCGGATGACTCCCAAGGACTGCGACCCGGTTCTGATGGCCAGGGAAAACGCGGACATGCTGGCTCTGGGCATGGGCCGGGACCCCGGCCTGGTGCGCATCCGCGAACAGGTCCCGGCGGGCCGGGAGCAGGGCCTGACCCTGACGACCGACCCCCTGCTCCTGGACATCGTGGTCATGAACCTTGTGCGCAACGCCCTGGAGGCCAACGCCCCGGACGAGTTCGTGGACGTGGACCTGTCCGTGGCGGACGGCCATCTGGTCCTGGCCATCACCAACCCCCACCCGGTTCCGGTCCAGGTGCGGGACTGCTTCTTCGAGAAGTACGCCACCTGCGACAAGGTCGGGGGCACGGGCCTGGGCACCTACAGCGCGGCCATCATGACCCGGACCATGGGCGGCCGGATCGCCATGGACACCTCGGAGCAGTCCGGGACCACGGTCACGGTGCGTCTGCCCCTGGACCCGCCGGTCCGCTGACCCTCGATTGACCCCCACAAGCGCGCAAGAATAAGAAATAATTATTCTTATTCTTCATTCTTGGCCTGTCTTGTTTCGCGTACTCGACACTACCCCAACAGGCAGGCGCTCAAGTCCTCCCGGCTGCAGAAATGCACGGGCAGCCAGAGGCGGAAGATGGAGCCCTGGCCCGGGGTGCTTTCCACTTCCAGGGTCCCCTCCAGGATGTCCAGGCATTTGCGCACCGTGGCCAGGCCCAGGCCCAGGCCGCCGTACTGGCGGGCCAGGCCGGTCTCCCCCTGGGTCAGGCCCGCGGCCACGGCCTCGACCTTGTCCGGGGCCAGGCCGATTCCGGTGTCGGACACGGCGAAGCAGGCCAGGCCCCTCCCCGCCCCGGTCCGGGACACGGACACCGTAAGGCCCACGCTGCCCCGGATGGTGAACTTCACGGCGTTGTCGCCCAGGTTCAGGAGCATCCGGCGCAAAAGATTCAGGTCCGTGGTGATGATGTCCGGGGAGTCCGGGGCCAGGGTCGTGGTCAGGTCCAGGCCCTTGGCCCGGGCCTTGGCCCCGATCTCCCGGCGGAACAAGTCCAGGACCCCGTCCAGGCCGATGGGGGCTGTCGCGGCCTTCACGTCCTCCAGGCCGGTCAGCTCGATCAGATCGTTGACCATGGAGAGCAGCCGCTCGGCCCCGGACAGGGCGCCCTGCAGGAACTCCATCTGGTCCGGCCGGGGGCTCTGGTCCAGGAGCAACTGGAGCATGCCGAGCACCGGGTTCAGAGGGGTGCGCAGCTCGTGGCTCACCCCGGCCAGAAAGGCGATCTTCATCCGCCCGGCGGATTCGGCCTGGTCGCGGGCCTCCCGCAGGGCGGCCACGGTGCCCGACAGCTCCTCGGTGCGTTTGGCCACGGTGATCTCCAAGAGATCCCGGGCCTCGCGCACGATCCGCTCCTGTTCCGCGCGCCGGGTGATGTCCCGCCAGGCCACGTGGAGCATGAGCCGCCCGCCCAGCCTGATGCGGGACAGGCCCACCTCGGCGATAAAGGGCTCGCCGCTGGCCCGCAGATGGGTCCACTCGAAATGGTGGGTCCCGCCCTCCTCGGTCTGGGCGATCAGGTCTTCGGCCTTTTCCTCGGAGCGGCGGCCGTCGGGCTGGTATTCCGGGGAGAACTCCGCCGGGCTGCGGCCCAAAAGCTGGGACTTGTCCAGCAGGCCCAGCATGGCCAGGGAGGCCTCGTTGCAATCCACGAACCGGCCGTCGGCCAGGAGCAGCAGGGCCTCGGAGGAGCGCTCGAACAGGGTCCGGAACAGAACCTCGCTCTCGTGCAGCCGGGTCTGGGCCAGGGCGGCCTGATCCAGGGAGGCGCGCTGGCGGCGCTGGAAGGAGAACAGGGCGGCCGAGGCGGCCAGGACGGCCAGGCCGAAAAGCAGTCCCTGGCCCAGGGCGTTGGCCCGCCAGGGCGCGGTGATGGCCGAAAGATCCCGGCTCACGGCCGCCACCAGGGGGACGTCCAGGGACAGGCCGACAGGCCGGATGGTGCGCTGGGCCATCATGCGCACTTCACTCGTGGTCCTGGTCCGGCCGGTGAGCACGCTGGCCCTTTGGCCCGTGGCCAGGTGCCGGGCGAAGAAGGACCCGGGCTGGGACAGGTCCGTTCCCTGGACCCCCTCCCGGGCCGGGTCCACGAGAAAGAGCAGGCCGCCTCCGTGCACCAGGGCGGTGCGCATGTCCGGGGCGTAGTTCACCGAGGCCAGCAGGGTCTGGAAATACCCGGAGTCCAGCCCGGCCACCACCACCCCGGCGAAATCCCCGCCCGGGCCGCGCAGGCTGCGGTGCAGGACCATGCTCCAGGTGCCCCGGATGCTTTTGAGCGGCGGCGAGAGGTACACCCGGGACGGATTGTTCATTCCCTTGGCCCGCTGAAAATAATCGCGGAAGGCCAGGGACTGCCCCTGAAGCTGCGCCTGGCTGCTGAAGAGGATGGTCCCCTGGGCGTCGGTGGCCTGGACCACGCTGACGCCCGGCATGCTCCCGGCGATGATCCCGATTTCCTCGCTGAGTCGGGCGGGGCCGCTCTCGCTCCCGAGGTCCCTGGACAGGGAGGCCGCGACCTCCCGCAAGGCCTTGTCCGTGCTGCCGAGCAGATGGCCCAGGTTCTCCTCGATGACCCGGGCCTGGGCGGCCAGGCGGGCCTCCTCCTGTTCCAGGGCCTCCCGGTGGTTCCGGAAGAGGTTGTAGCCCACGCTCGATCCCAGGGTGGCCAGGACCAGACTCAAGATCACCCAGTGCGAGGTGAAGGCGCGCGGCCAGGACCGGCCCAGTCCGGGTTTCTTTTTTTCTTCCATCATTGAAGAGGATAAGGTCATTTCAGTCCGTGACCAGAGTCCCGGCCTCGGCCTGGGGGGTTTGCGGCCGGGTCCGGGGCAGGAGCACCGTGAGGGTGGTGAACCCGGGCCGGGAGGTGTCCAGGAGCAGGTCCCCGCCCTGGACCTTGGCCATGAGCCGGGCCGAATAGGTGCCCAGGCCCGTGCCGCCCTGCTTGCCGTGGGTCACGTAACGCTCGAAGAAGCGGTCCCGGATGCTCTGGTCCACCTCTCCCTCATTCTCCACCCGGACCAGAAGGTCCTGGCCTTGGGTAAAAACCACCCGCACGGTGCTTCTCGAAGGCGAGGCCTCCACGGCGTTGACCAACAGGTTCTCCAGCAGGCAGCGCATGAGCAACTGCTCGCCCAGGGCCACGAAGGAGTCGGTGACCCCGGCCGGAGTCTGGCCCAGGAAGCATTCCAGGACCAGGCGCTTGGCCTTGATCTGGACCGAAAGCTCCTCCGCGATCAAACGCACCTCGCGCAAGAGGTCCACGGGCTCCGGGTTGAAAATATAGACGCCCTGCTCGATCTGGAAGGTGTTCAGGGAAAGATTGATCTGATCCAGCATGCGCAGCCCGGCCCGGTGGATGAGCTCGGCGCATTCGGCCTGCTCGGACGAGAGCCCCCCTTCGTCGAGCATGACCAGGGGCAGGTTGATGATCCCGTTCAAGGGGGCTTTCAAGTCGTGGCGGGCCATGCGCTCCAGGTCCTCGTGCAGGGCCTGGGCCTGTTTGCGGGCCGCGATGTTGCGCACAAAGACCAGGGCCCCTTGCTGGCCGTTGTAGACCAGGGGCATGGCCGAGACCTCGGCGTCCAGGACGCTGCCGTCCAGGCGCAGGTGGCGCTCCTCCTTGGGCGGTTGGGGGGTGCCCTCATTGACGCGCCGGACCCGTTCCTGGACTTTGGCGTGGAAGTCCGGGTGCAGGCGGGAGAACACGGGCTGGCCCAGGACCTCCTCGGGGCCGCGCGCCCCGTACAGCTTCAGCCAGGCCGGGTTGACATAGGCGAAGGCCCCCCCGGTCTGCACGAAGATGGCGTCGGGCGCGTTCTCCACCAGCCTACGGAAGCGCTCCTCGCTCTCGCGCAGGGCCTCGAAGGCCCGGCGGCCCGGGGTGATGTCCGTGATCAGCGCGGCCACGCCCTGGGCCTCTCCCCAGGCGTTCTGCACCCGCTTCTTGCTCACCCGGAACCAGCGCTCCCCCCACTGCTCCTCGCCCTGGACCGAGCCGTCGCGCAGGGCGGCCTCGTCGGACTCCCGGCAGAGCCGGGCCTGGTTCTCGGGCATGATCTCGAAATCCGTGCGGCCGAGCATGTCCTCGGGCCGCATGCCCAGAAGGGCCTCGTGGGCCGCGTTGGCCGCCAGATAGCGGAAATCCCGGTCCTTCAGGAACATGAGGTCCTGGGTGGTGTTCAGGATGGTGAAAAGCCGGTCCCGCTCGGCCAGCAGGGCCTCCTGGGTCTCCTTGCGCACCGTGTCGTCCCGGGAGATCACCAGGAAGCGGTCGATCTCGCCCCGGGCGCTGAGCAAGGGGGAGATGGACACGTCCCACCAGCGGGTCCGGCCCCGGGCCGTGGGGCAGTAGCCCTGGAACCGGCCCTGGCTTCCGGCCCGGGCCTCTTCCATGGCCTCCTGGAGCAGGACCAGCGCGGTGCCCCGCCAGAAATCGGCATAGGCCCGGCCCAGGACCCCCGAGGCGTCCTCCAAATCCAGGAGGCGCAGGCCGCCCTGGCTGATGAAGGTCAGCTCGCCCTGGCTGTTCAGCACCTTGACGCAGTCCGGGCTGCACTCGATGATGGTGCGCAAAAAGGTTTCGCTCTCACGCAGGGCGGCCTCGGCCCGCTTGCGCTCGGTGATGTCCCGGGAGACCACCAAGACCCCGGTCAGACTCCCGTCCGGCCCGCGCACGGCGGACATGGTCATGGACACCTGGATGCTGGACCCGTCCTTGCGCTGGCGCGTGGTCTCGAAATTCTTCACCCGCTCCCCGGCCCTGATGCGGGCCAGGATTTCCGGGACCTCGTCGGAACATCCCGCCGGGCAGAGCATGGAGGCCGATTGGCCCACGGCCTCGGCCGCGCTGTATCCGTAGATGCTCTCGGCCCCGGAGTTCCAGCTGGTGATGACCCCCTCCATGGTCTTGCCCACGATGGCGTCGTACGAGTTCTCCACCAGGGCGGCCAGGCGGTCCATGGCCTGGGTGGTCAGGCCGCGCTCGGCGGCCAGGGCGGCCTCGGACTCGGCCTTCAAGGCCCGGGTGGAGGCCTGGTGCAGGGCCTCGATGATGCAGGAGATGAGCGTGCCGCTGAACAGGAACATGCCCAGGGCGACCAGGCTCGCGGAGTCCATGGCCAGGAGTCCCCCCGGGGCCAGGACCCAGAGGGCGGCCACCAGGGACAAAAGGGCCGTGGACACCAGCCCGGAGAAGACCCCGCCGAAGAGCGCGGCCAGGATCACGGCCGGGTAGAAGGTCACAAAGGGGGCGCGGGGGCCGAAGCTGTCCCACATGGGCAGGCGCAGGACCACGGCCCCCGCCACGGCGGCCAGGGCCACCAGCAGGCCCGGCCAGGCTTTTCTCCGTCCCCACCCGACGCCCATGTCCACCTCCTGAAGCGGCCTGGCTTGGCCTGAGTCTGACCTGGCCCCTTACGGCCAGCCGCTCCGGCCGGTTCGTTTTCCTACCCGTGTTAAAACCGATAATCCATTTCCTGGCAATAGGGTTTTCACAACTATTGAGCAAGCACTCACCCGACCCCGAAACCTCCCGGGATCAGGGACTGATCGTTCCAAGTCTGGCCACTGGCCAGGGAAAGGAACCGAAGGGGCCTTGCCCCCGGGCGCGAAGTGCATGTATGTCCCGGCCATGCCCAACCTGACGCCCCTGCCGCCCCTGCCCCCTCTGACTCCCGAGGAGGCCCAGGCCCTGGACCTCCTGGACCGGGGCCGCTGCCAGGAGTGCGTGGACCGCTTCGGGGACCGGCACAGCCCCCATCTGACCCCCATGGTCAGCGCGGCCTGGCTGCGCCTGGGCCACCCGGCCGAGGCCCGGCGCTATCTGCTGGCTGGCCCGGACGGCCCGAGCAGCGACCGGGACTTGAAGCTGCTCACCTGCGATGTGCTGGACGCCCTGCCCGCGCTCCCGGAAACGGCCGAGGCGGCCCCCCTGGTGCATGTGCTCATGACCTGCCACCGCACCGAGCACCTCGCCCCCACCCTGGCCGCCCTGGCCGCCACCCGCTACCCGAATCTGGCCCTGTTCGTGCTGGCCAACGGCGGCGACTCAGACCTGGCCCCGGCCATCGAACAGGAGCTGGGCCGCTTTCGCGCGCATTTCCCGGCCACACTGCTGACCACCTCGCCCAACATCGGGTTCTGCGGGGGAGTGAACCACCTGCTCACCCACGTGGACCACTCGGCGGCCGCGTTCATCGCCCTGTGCGACGACGACGTGGTGGGCATGCACCCGGACTGGCTGTCCCATTTCCTGCGCCTGGCCCTGCTCTTCCCCAAGGTCGCGGCCGTGGGCGGCAAGGCCCTGTGCCCGGACGCCCCGGGCTGGGTCCACGGCGCGCCCTACCGCTACGAACGATTCTCGGCCGAGGGCTTCGCCCTGACCAATGCCGGGGCCGTGCGGGACTTAGGGCTCTTCGACGTCATCGACCGGGTGGACCACGTCATCTCCTGCCTCATGCTCTACCGCCGCCAGGCCCTGGAGGAGACCGGGCTGTTGGACATCCGCTTCAGCCCCGGCCCCTATGCCGACGTGGACCACCATCTGCGCGCCCGCCTGGCCGGACGGGAGATCCTCTACTCCGGCCTGGTCCCGGCCACGCACATGCGCACGCTTGCGGCCATGCGCTCCCGCACCCGGGAGGACCTGGGGCTTTTGCGCGCCCATCTCCTGGCCCTGGCCGCCAAGCACGACCCCCGGGAGATGGCCGCCTTCATCGAGGCCGAGGCCAGAGTCCGGCGGACCTGGATCGCCTCCCGGGCCGGGCTTACGCCCATTCCCTCACCCGAATCCGCGCCCGAAGCCGCGCCCGAAGCCGCGCCCGAAGCCCCCCCGGAGATCCGGCGGGTCCTGCACGCGGGCTGCGGTTCCCAGACCCTGGCCCAGGCCCAGGCCCGCTTCGACCCGGCCTCCTGGCAAGAGGTGCGCCTGGACCTGCGGCCGGACGTATTCCCGGACATCCTGGGCAGCGTCACGGACTTAGGGATGATCCCGGACGCAAGCTTCGAGGCCGTGCTGGCCGCCCACATCATCGAGCACCTGTGGCCCCACGAGGTGCTCCCGGCCCTGAAGGAGTTGCTGCGGGTGCTTGCGCCCGGGGGCTTTCTGGTCCTCTCCTGCCCGGATCTGAAGGCCGCCAGCCAGGAGGTGGTCCAGGACCGGCTCCTGGCCGCGCTCGACGTTCCGGGCCTGGGCCGGGTCGCGCCCTTGGACATGATCTACGGATTCCGGCCCGAACTGGCCGAGGGCCACGAGTCCATGGCCCACCACTCGGGCTTCACCCGCCCCATCCTGGCCGAGACCCTGGTTCAGGCCGGATTCCAGGCCGTGGCCGCGTTCGAGCGCCCGGGCTGCTACGACCTGTGGGCCGTGGCCACCCCCACGGCCGCCAGCCGGGAGCGTCTGACCGACCTGGCCCAGGCCCACGGCCCGCTCTCCTGCCCGGTCCAGAACAAATAAAATACCCCCCCAGCCTGGCTTCTGGAAACCGGCCACGGACGCCGCTCAGGCCGATAGGCCCCAAGCCCGGCCCGGTCCTTTTTCCGTATTGATCATGGACAGACTTCCCCTGCCGTGTCATAAGATGAGGAGAGGTATCCGCCCAGGTGTCCGTCCAGCCGCCGGGACCACCGGGGTCACGGGACAACCGCAGGGATTCGAGGTGCGTCTTGAAGTCCAGGAATCCGACCTCCATCGTCTTCTTCTACGCGGGATTCAGCTCCCTGTGGATTCTCTTCTCCGACCGTCTGGTGGATCTGTTGGCCCTGCCCACGTATATCAACACCGTGAAGGGCTGGTTCTTCGTCCTGATCACCTCCCTGCTGCTGCACGCCCTGATCCAGAGGCACGAGCAGAACCGCACCCGGCAGCAGTGCCGCCTGTCCGACAGCGAGGCCCGCTTCCGGACCATCTTCGACTCCATCAACGACGCGGTCTTCATCCACGACGCGCAGACCGGGGCCATCCTGGACGTGAACGCGCGCATGCTGACCCTGTACGGCTACGACCGGGCCGAGGCCTTAAATCTCACGGTCCAGGACTTGAGCACGGGCCAGGCCCCCTACACCCAGGACCAGGCCCTGGACTGGATGCGCAAGGCCCGGGACGAGGGACCCCAGGTTTTCGAATGGCTCTGCCGGAACCGCGAGGGCCAGGAATTCTGGTGCGAGGTGGCCATGCGCCAGGCCGCGCTCGACGGCCAGGACCGCATCCTGGTCCTGGTCCGGGACATCGGCGAACGCAAGATGGCCCAGGAGGCCCTGATTGCGGGCAAGGAGGCCGCCGAGGAGGCCAGCCGGACCAAGAGCGAATTTTTGGCCACCATGAGCCACGAGACCCGCACCCCGCTTTCCGGGGTCATCGGCATGCTCACCCTCATGGACCAGGACCGACTCGACCCCGAGAACGCCCAGTACCTGGAAATGGCCCGGTTCTCGGCCAACACCCTGCTGGGGGTCATCAACCAGATCCTGGACTTCGCCAAGATCGAGACCGGAACCCTGGAAATCCGGGAGACCCCCTTTGTCCTGGCCGAGGTGTTCCAGAAGGTGGCCGCCTCTCAGGCTGCCGAGGCCAAGGCCAAGGGCCTGGACATCCTGATCGAGACCGATCCGGCCGTTCCCTTGGTCCTGTCCGGGGACGGCGAACGCCTGGTCCAGGCCCTGGCCAACCTGATGGAGAACGCGGTGAAGTTCACGACCCACGGGACCGCCACCCTGAAGGCCGTCCTGGCCCCGGCTCTGAAGGAGGACCGGGCCAGGGTCCAGTTCACCGTGTCCGACACCGGCATCGGCATTCCGGAGGACAAGCTGCACTCCATCTTCGAGCCCTTCACCCAGGTGGACAGCACCTACGCCCGCAAATACCACGGGACCGGCCTGGGGCTGGGCATCGCCAGCCGCCTGGTGCGGGCCATGGGCGGGGAGCTGGTGGCCCAGAGCGCACTCGGCGTGGGCACCAGCCTGACCTTCACCCTGGACCTGGCGGTCCTGCCCGAGGCCCAGGCCGAAGTTCTGCTTCAGACCGAGGTGGCCCCGGCCCGCTCCCTGCGCCTGCTGGTGGTGGAGGACGAGCGCATCAACCAGGTCGGGCTGGCCCGCACCCTGGAGCGGCTGGGGCATATCCCAACGTGCGTGGGCGACGGGGAGTCGGCCCTGGCCGCCCTTTCCCGGGAGAGCTTCGACGCGGTGATCATGGACATCCAGATGCCCGGCATGGACGGCATGGAGACCACCCGTCTGATCCGGTCCTCGGGCCAGCCCTACGCGCACACGCCCATCGTGGCCCTGACCGCCCACGCCATGCCCGGAGACCGGGAGGAGTTCCTGGACGCGGGCATGGACGCCTACCTGGCCAAGCCCGTGGACCCGGATCGCTTACGGGACCAACTGGCCCGCCTCGCCGGGTAGCCCCACCAAGATATCCATAGGGGAGCAATAGGGGAGCAGAGACAGAAAATGGGTTGCCGCCTTTCGACAGCAACCCATTGAATTTTCTGGTGCGCCCGGAGGGGTTCGAACCCCCGACCGGCGGCTTCGAAGGCCGACGCTCTATCCATCTGAGCTACGGGCGCACGCAGAACCTGTAGCCCTTTGGCCGGGCGAAGGAAAGGGGCCACCCCTTCGGGGCGGCCGTAAGGCTTACATCCGTTCGAATTCCTCGTCCTCGTCCTCGGCGCTCATGTCCAGGGCCAGGGACTTCTTGCGGGCCTCGCCCGCGGGCAGGGGCCTCTTGGCCTTGGCCGTGGGCCGGGGGGACCGCAGGACCTTGGCCGAGCGCTGGGCCGTGGCCAGGAAGGAATCATCGGTCTGGAAGTAGTTCAGGGCCTTCTGCAGCTCCTCGGCCTGGGCCGAGAGCTCCTCGGAGGTGGAGGCCAGCTCCTCGGCCGAGGCCGCGTTCATCTGCACCACCTGGCTCATCTGCTGGATGGCCTTGTTCACCTGTTCCGCGCCCTGGCTCTGCTCCCGGCTGGCGGCCGAGATTTCCTGGACCAGATCGGCCGTGCGCTTGATGTCCGGGACCAGCCGGGTGAGCATGTCCCCGGCGTTGATGGCCGCGGACACGCTGCCCTGGGCCAGTTCGGTGATCTCCTGGGCCGCCTCCTGGCTCTGTTCGGCCAGCTTTCTGACCTCCGAGGCCACCACGGCAAATCCCCGGCCGTGCTCCCCGGCCCGGGCCGCCTCGATGGCCGCGTTCAGGGCCAGGAGGTTGGTTTGCCGCGCGATCTCCTCGATGACCGTGATCTTTTCCGATATCTGCTTCATGGCGTCCACGGTCAGGGACACGGCCGCGCCCGTGCGCTCGGCGTCCGACGCGGCCTTGACCGCGATGGCCTCGGTCTGGCGGGAGTTGTCCGCGTTCTGGGCGATGTTGGAGCTCATCTCCTCCATGGAGGCCGAGGACTCCTCGATGGAGGCGGCCTGCTGGCTGGTGCCCTGGGACAGGTTCTGGGCCGTGGCCGAGAGCTCCTCGCTGCCAGCGGCCACCTGTTCGGCCCCGGTCTGGATGTTGGTCACCACGGCCGTGATGTTGCGCACCATGTCCTCCAGGGAGAGCATGAGCTGATCCTCGGCCGAGCGGGGCTTGACCTTGGCCCGCAGGTCGCCCTTGGCCAACTGCTCGGCCAGGGTGGCCACCTCGATCTCGGCCTCGGCCATGTCCTTCATGGCCGCGTACACGCTGTCGGGCTTGATCCCGGTCATGTCAAAGGTGGCCCGGGTGTCGCCCACGGAGATGCGCCGGGCCAGTTCGGCCAGTTCGCCCGGGTCCTTGCCCAGAAGCCCCAGGATGTTCTTGGAGATGAAGTAGGCGATGAGCACGCCGGAGATCAGGGCGAACAGGCCCACGGCGGCCACGGCCCAGCCCAGGCGGCGGTTGTCGCTCTCCACCTGGCGGCCCAGGGCCTCGATGCGCGCGGTCAGGGCCTGTTCGGCGTCCACGATGCTCTTGCCGATGACCGGCCCCACCGGGAGCAGGACCTCGGTCCAGGCCTTGTCCGATTCCAGGACCAGGGTGGCGGCCTGGTCAAAGGAGTCCTTGTACCCCCGGCGCTGCTCGGCCAGATCGGTCAGGAGCTTGCGCAGGCGTCCTTTGGCCCCCTCGCCCGATACTGATGGTGATGACGGGGCCGCGGCCGCGCCCACCCGGGCGGCCGAAGCCTCGCCCTTGAACAGCTCTTTTTCCAGCACGGCCAGACCCTCGGCGAACCGCTCCAACTCCTCGGTCACCCGCTTGGCCTTGGCCGCCTCGGGCGCGGCCGAGAAGCGCTCGGCCCAGAACCGGGCCAGGAGCAGGTGTTCCTGGGCCGCGCCAGCCAGGGCGGCCGCGCGTGACTCGCCCTCGCGCAGGCCGGTCTCCATCATGTCCGAAAGCAGCTTGCGCAGGACCGAGCCCCGGCCGTGCACGTTCTCGTCCAGGATCTTGACCCCTTCCAGGCGCTTCTTGGACACCAGTTGGAAGGCCTCGTCGTATTTGCGGATATTGGCCCGGAGTTCGGCCAGGCCGCGTTTCTCCTCGGGGCCCACGGCCATCTTCTCGGACTCGTCCAGGATGCCCATGGCCTGTTTGTTCTCGTCCTGATAGCGGGCCACGTCCTTTTCGCTGAAGGTGGACAGGAACCGGGCCACGGCCACGCGCATGAGCAGCACGTGGGAGGACATGGCCCCCAGGCGGCTGCTGGTGGTGAACATGGTCTGGAACTCGCGGAACGAGGAGTCGGAGCTCATCATGGCTCCCAGACCAAGCCCAGCCACGATCAGCAGCATGGACATGACCGCACCAAATCCCAGGGAGAGTTTTTTGGACATGGTCAGGCGCATGGAGAATCCTCCCGGTCGATGTGTTTCGCTCCCTTCCGCCAAGGAGAAAGAGCCGCAGTATCTTCCTCTAGCACAGCCGAGGGGTCATTGCAAGAAATAGAAGAGGAAATATGAGTGCACAGGGGGCCTTGCCCCCGCTTTTCGGGCCTGACCCGACCCGCCCCCTAGCCTTTCCCCGTACCATCTTGTACGGATGAGGAAAGGAGTGCTCATGCGGCTGAAAGCACTGGCCCAGGACCGTTTAAGTCCCCTGCACGGGGCGCGCCTGGCCGCCCACCTGGCCCTGTCCCCGGACCTGCGCCCCAAAGGCGGCCGCCTGCTCCCGGGGTCCCAGACCTGGACCCTGGCCGACCTGGGCTGGCGGGCCGGGGACCTCCTGGGTCCCTTGCGCGCGGACCAGGCCCGGGGCCGAATCCCGGTCCCGATCACCCGCCGCAAGGAGGGCCTCATCCGGCCCTCGCGCCTCATCGTCCTTGACTCGGGCCTGGTCCTCCTGGCCGACCTGGGCCGTCCGGCCCCGGGCGCGGGCTCCGCGCCGCCGCGCATCCCGCCCCGCATCCTGGCCTGGGACCCCCGTTCCCGGGACCTGCGCGTCCTGGCCGAGAACCTCTATGTCCTGGACCTCTGCGCCCATCCGGACGGGGAGCGCCTCCTGGCCCTGACCGCCCCGGCCGAGGGCAGCCACGCCACCTCGCTCACCGTGCTCGACCTGACCAGCAGCAGGGCCGGACACATCCTGGCCCGCCTTCCCCTGCACCGGCCGGAAAACGGCCGCGCCCGCCTGGCCATGCGGCTCACCACGGCGAACGGCCGCCTGTACGTGCTCAGCCACGCCACGTCCCGGCTGCTGACCTATGATCTGGAAGATTTCCGGCTCATGGACGAGTTCGCCCATTTCTTTCTGAGATTGACCTATGACCTGACCCCTGATCCGGCCCCTGATCCAGTGACAGGCGGCCAAGAACTGGTCATCCCGGTGAGCGACCTGGACACGGTGTTCCGGGTGAATCCAACGGCCAAGACCATGCAGGCGGTCCAGCACCCGGACCTCATCTCCCCGGCCTGCCTGGAGCCCCTGCCCGGCGGCCACTGGCTCTGCCTGCACACGGCCTACGTGGACGCCCTGCCCACGCGCCTAAGCGTACTGGACGCGGACTTTCGCCCCCTCTCCACCCGTCCCCTGGACGCGGTCTGGCCCCTGCACGCCCGCGTCCTTCCCACGCCCGACGGCCCCCGGATGCTGCTCATCGACCCCTCGGGCGGGATACGGATGTACGAGCTGCCCGGGGAGTGACCGGCCGGGAAGCTCCCTTTCTACAGAAACACCTTGTAGTCCATGCCCAGGGCCTTGCCGAGCCGCCGGGCCATGTCCTTGCCGATGGGCCGCTTGTCCCGCTCCATCTCGGACAGGTTGGACTTGTGAATGCCGAGCGTATCCGCAAGCTGGGCCTGGGTCAGGTCCGACAAGCCGCGAGCGCCCCGCAGGACCTTGCCCGGGGTCATGTCCGGCAGGACCATTTCAACGGTATACGTCTCTTCGCCACTCTCCCCAAGCTGGGCCAGGAGCCGGTCAAAGGCTGCCTGGACCGCATCGGCCTGGCCCTGGGGAACCGTGACCGAAAGCTCAACGCTCCCGTCAGTACGGGGCTTCCTCGTGAGTTTCAATAGAGATGACCTCCAGGAACCTGCCGGGCCGCCTTGGCGGAAAATCCCACTGTCCACATGGGGGGATGAATAGCCATTTATTGGCTACCTGTCAACGGGTGTTTCTTCAAGGGCCGCACCCTTGCCGAACCCCGGCCAGGCCGGGTATGCTGCCTCTCACCACCCCGAACCAGGAGGAACCCCATGCAGGCCATCGCCATCAACGGCAGCCCGCGCAAGAAGTGGAACACGGCCACCCTGCTGCAAAAGGCCCTGGACGGCGCGGCCTCGGCCGGGGCCAGGACCGAACTGGTCCATCTCTACGACCATCAGTACACCGGGTGCATCAGTTGCTTCGCCTGCAAGAAGATCGGGGGCAAAAGCTACGGCCATTGCGCCGTGCGCGACGGGCTGGCCCCCATTCTCAAGCGGGTGGCCACGGCCGATGTCCTGATCCTGGGCTCGCCCCTGTATTTCTACACCGAATCCGGGCAGATGCGCTCCTTTCTGGAGCGGCTGCTCTTCCCCTATCTGACCTACACCCCGGGCTTTCGCTCCATCTTCCCGGGCAAATTGGCCACGGGCCTCATCTACACCATGAACGTGCCCGAGCCCCATCTGGCCGACTACGGCCAGGACCGGAGTACGGCCGCCACCCAAGGGGTCATGACCCGCATCTTCGGGAACTGCGCGATGCTGCTCAGCACCGACACCCTGCAATTCAAGGACTATTCCAAGTATGTGAGCACCTGCTGGGACCCGGCGGCCAAGGCCAAGCGCCGCAAGGAGGTCTTTCCCCAGGACTGCCGCAAGGCCTTTGAAATGGGGGCGGGACTCGCGGCCCGAGCCAAGGCCGGGGAGTGAGGGACCGCTCAATATCTCCCATAATAATCCAACGACTTGCAATATCCATTTAAAAGAGTATTGTGCAATATGATGTCTACAATTTTGACGAGGGATGCAGGTGAAAAATAAGCTTAGACCTAGATATGCGCTTGTTATTGGCAATGATACATACGCGTCACAACCGCTGAACAATGCCTGTAGTGACGCCAATGCAATATGTGAACTTTTATCCTATAAAGGATTCGCAGTTACCGTTCAATTGAATCTTAACTCTGAAAAAATGCACTCATCTCTAGATAGTTTTATTTCACTAATAAAAGACAAAGATGCAGAAATATTGTTTTATTTTGCAGGGCATGGCTGTGAAATTAACGCAAAAAATTATTTATTACCGATTGACAACGATAATCATGATAACTTTAGCTACATAGCGCTATCTCTAAACACAATACTAGAAAAACTTAAGCTAGCGCAAAATAACGCAAATTTAATATTTCTTGATTGCTGCAGAACAGATCCTACTCAATTCTTATTAAAAGATGTTTCCGGACGTTCCGCTGGTAATGGGATCACTATTCCCGACAAATATGCGAAAATCGATGCATATGCAGATACATTTATAGCATTTTCCACGGCCCCCGGCCAGACTGCATTTGACTCTTCCTCCCAATCTGAACACGGCCTTTTTACAGATGCACTATTAAAATTTATTCCGAAATATAACATCACGATCAACAAACTAATGCAATTAGTTCGTGAAGATGTTATAAAACGGAGTGATTACAAACAAATCCCGTGGGATCAATCCTCGCTAAGAAGATCATTTTCTTTTGACAATTATCAGACACTAATTAATCATACCCGTAACTTCGACTTTCACTCGCAATTTATTTATAAATTGAAATTCTCCCACGACGATAACCTTCTTTTTGCCTGCGGGGACTCTAATATTTTTACAGCATTTGTTATTTCAAACGGCGGACAATACGATATATCATTCTGCGACGAAAAGTGTGATATTGAATCCATAGACATAAGCGCAGATGGCACATTGCTGTGCGCGGTAAATAGCCATGGTGTAGTTAAAACATATACTTTTTCATCAGTACCTACGATTACGGAACTAAACACCAACAAATTTAAAATTTTTAGCATATCAATTTCCGGTGACAATAATTTTGTCGCAGCCTCAACTAATAATGGTCGTATTTGTATTTTTGACACTACAAAAACAATAAAGACTAAATTTATATCGCACCACAAAACTCCTATATATGCATGCAGGTTTCATCCAAAACTACCATCAATACTTGCCTTTTCTCACAATGGTAGCAAACTACTACTATACAACATACAATCATATAAGCCAATTAAAAACTGCGACATTAAATACAATTATACATATGATATACAATTTAGCATCGATGGGAAATATGCGGTAACAACGCATTCACAAGGCCATATTTTAATTTGGGACGCCACATCGTTTACATTGATCCATGATGTATCAGTTGGAGATAAAATTTCAAATCCACATTCACTTATTGAGATTGAGCGCGATGGAAATGAACCCGGATCAAATGACATATGTTGTGCTACAATTTCACCAATATCAGAAATTGTAGCCGTTGGCACCAGTCAGCCATCTATTGTGTTTATCGATCTCCGGTTTGGAGAGATCATTTCTGAAACTAAATTAGACATTAGTGTTGGACAAGTCCAGTCAATCGCTTTTAGCAATAATGGAAAGCTTCTCGCCATTACAGGGTCAAGCTTTACAAATGGCAGAAAAGTTTTTGTGTATTGCAACTAACGACTTTGTTAATAGCTTGTATTAAAAATTTTTATATTTTCAAAACAAAGGCGGAGATGCCTTTTGCGTTGCGGCCTTCCGCCCGGAAGCGTCCCCTGGCGGCCGCCACCCCTCACCCCAAACACTGCCCCAAAACCCGCCGGACATTGCCGCCGAAAAACCCGGCCAGTTCCTCCCGGGTCATGCCCGCGGCCACGAGGGCCTGGGCCAACTGGTCCAGGTCCCGCCAGCCCCGGTACCCGCTCACGTAGTTCAGGTGGCCGCCGGTGTCCGTGCCCAGGCCGACGCCCTCCGCGCCCAGCCAGTCCTTCATCTCCATGATGTCCCCGGCCCATTCGGCGAAGCCCCCGGCCGACAAGGGCCGGGCATAGGCCCAGGAGCAGACCACGCCCCCGGCCGCCACCACCGAACGCATCTCTTCCGGGGTGCGCAGGCGGCCGCACAGGCCCGGACTGCCCCGGTGGCAGGGTCCGGTGTGGGAGTCGATGACCGGCTTGGTGGCCACGGCCAGGATGTCGGCCAGGGTGGCGGCGCTGGCGTGGGCCACGTCCACCACCATGCCCAGGGCCTCCATGCGGGTGATGATCTCCCGGCCTTCGGGCGAAAGCCCCCCCCGGAAGGGGCCGGAGTCACGGCCCTTGGGGTTGGGCCGCATGGTGTCCCCGATCTCGTTGTTGCGGTAGTGGATCAGGGTGATCAGCCGCACGCCCAGGCCGTAAAACTCGTCCACCCGGTCGGCCCGGCCCTCCAGGGGATCGCCGCCCTCGATGGCCAGGATGGCCCCGGGGACCGTGGCCCCCGCCCCCGGCAGGTCAGCGGCCGTGCGCACCAGGGCGGCCCGGCCCTGGGCCAGGGGTCCGTCCAGCCAGGCCTTGATCTGGCGCAGGGCATACGGGCGCTCGACCGGGTGCACGGTCAGATCCGAGGGTCGGCCGTGGCTCCACTGCGAGTCGCCCACCACGGCGAAGCAGGCCGCGCTTAGGCCCCCTGGGACCAGGTCCGCCACCTTGGCCACGCCGTCGCCGTCCGAACAGTCCGGGTGGGCGTGGATGTCGATGACCGCAATCCCGTCCAGGACGCGCGGGCCAGGGGCCGAGTCAGGGCCGGGACCCATAGCCCCGCCAGTCGCACCGCCCGTTCCTCCACCAGTTCGGCAGGCCGAGAGCGTGAGCCCGGCAGCGGCCAGTTTCAGGAAATCGCGTCGGCGCATGGGGTCCTCCGGAGCCCGGGGCCTATCAGACCCCGGCCAAGGCCCGGGCCACAGCCGGATTGGAGGCCAGGTGCAGGTGCAGCCAGGAGCCCAGGGTGTTGGCCCGGACAAAGCCCTGGGGCTCGGGGTTGGGGCCGGTGCGGGAGGTCGTGCGCAGGCCGGGCCGGGCCTCGGGGCCAGGGTCCCCGGTCAGGCGGCAGTAGTGGAACTCGTGGCCTCGGGCCATGGTTCCGGCCGGTCCCAAGGGTGAGGGGACCAGGATCTCGGCCTCCCGGTAGCCCAGAGAGGCCAGGCGCTCACTCAGGACCGCCGCGCAGTCGAAGACCCCGCACATGGGATGGCTGGCCCCGGCCGAATCCTGAATGGCCGCGCACAGATACATGAACCCTCCGCATTCGCCCCAGGCCGGGAGTCCGGCCAGGCAGCGGTCGCGTATTTCCGCACGCAGGGAGGCGTTGGCCGCCAGCGTGGCCGCGTGCAGTTCGGGATAGCCGCCGGGCAAATACAGGGCCTCGGCGCCCTCGGGCAGGGCCGGATCGGTCAGGGGGGAGAAAAAGGCCAGCCGCGCCCCGGCCGCTTCGAGCAGGCGCAGGTTCTCGGGATAGAGAAAGCAGAAGGCCTCGTCCCGGGCCACGGCAATGAGGCGGCCCGGGCCAGGAATGGCCTCCTGACCAAGGTGCTGATCGGTCTGCCGAAGGGCATGCTGACTGGCCAACTGACCGGCCTGCCGACCAACCTGTCCATCGGCCGGATCGTCAACGAACCCAGCACTTTTATTATTTTTTTTCTTCTCTTCTTCTTGGGTCGGCCAGTCAGGAACAGGCACATCCGGCAGCCAGGCCAGCAGCCCGTCCAAATCCACGGCCGTTTCCACCCAGTCGGCCAAAAGCCCCAGGCGCTCGCGCAGGCCCGCATCCTCCCCGGGCATGACCAGGCCCAGGTGCCGGGAGGGCGTGGCCAGGACCTCCTGGCGCGGGAGACAGCCCAGGACCTTCAGGTCCGGCCGTCCGGCAAAGGCCTGGCGCAAAAGCTGGGCATGGGACTCGCCAGCCACCCGGTTGAGCGCCAGGCCCGCGAATTTGAGGTCCGGGGCCATCTGGTAGAATCCCGAGACCGAGGCCAGGGCCGAGCGGGCCTGGGAGGCCACGTCCGCCACCAGGAGCACGGGCAGGGCCAGAATCCGGGCCAGATGCGCGGCCGAGCCCAGGTCCGAATCCCCGGCGTATCCGTCGAACAGGCCCATGGCCCCTTCCACCACAACGATCAGGGGCCGGGACGCGGCCCTTTCCGCCGGATATCCGGCCGCCTCGTGCACGCCCCGGGCGAAAATCCCGCGCACGGCTTCTTCCCCGCACATCCAGGGGTCCAGGTTGGCCGAGGTTCGCCCGCAGGCCAGGGCGTGAAAGGCCGGGTCGATGAAGTCCGGGCCGGACTTGAACGGCGCGACCACACAGCCCCGGCGCGTGAGCGCGGCCATGAGCCCCAGGGCCATTGAGGTCTTGCCGCACCCGCTACGGGTTCCGGCCACGAGAACCTGTTTCATAAGGATGGTGCGCCGCCTTCGGTGAGCACAACGGCGTCAGGGGACGATGCAGGGGGCGGGGGGGACGGGTCCGGGCTCATGCAGGCGGATTTCCCTTGATTTTTTGCAAATATCGGGGTCCAAATGCCCTTTCAACAGCACACTAGGCCATCCACGGCCTGAAATCAAGGTCCGGCGCGGGATGCGCGACCGGCCCCAGGAATGACATGACCGATTTCCTCATCGAATCCATCGGCTTTGCCGCCGGGTGCTGCACCACCCTGGCCCTGGCCCCCCAGGTGCTGCACACCTGGCGCAGCCGCTCGGCCCGGGACATCTCCCTGTCCATGTGCCTGCTCATGGTCATCGGGGTCGGGCTGTGGGCCGTGTACGGGTTTTTCATCGCCTCGGTCCCGGTGGTGCTCTTCAACCTGCTCTCCTTTGTCCTGGCCCTGGCCGTGCTGGTCATGAAGCTGCGCTTCGACGGCCCGGGCAGCAAATAGGCGCTCTGTCCGGCCCAAACAGACCCGGATGGGGCCCGTCCGGGGCTTGTCCCCCTGAGACATTTCTGGTAATCGCAATACTGGCCCACACACCCCTGGAGAGAGGACGACCATGCCCAAGCCCATAGTCTACGACGACGCCGCCATTGCCGCCAAGTTCAAGCCCTTCGCCCTGAAAATGGAGGCCCTGGGCATGCCGCCCATCGTGGTCAACGTGTTCAAGAGCTACTACGCCCGGCTGCTCCTGGGCGCGCAGGGCAAGCTGGCCGAGGCCGAGATCGCGCCCTTGGGACCCAGCGACGTGCGCGACTACGACGCCCTGGAGGACTACACCCGGGCCGGGCACGACGCCATGAGCCAGGCCGTGTTCATCAAGCTCAACGGGGGCCTGGGCACCAGCATGGGCCTGGAAAAGGCCAAGAGCTTCATCACGGTCAAGGACGGCCTGTCCTTTCTGGACATCATCCTGAACCAGACCCGGCGGCTGCGGGACAAGTTCAAGGTGGAACTGCCCTTGTTGCTCATGAACAGCTTCAAGACCCACCAGGAAACCATGCTGCAACTGGGGGATTTCGACAACGGCGAGACCGAGGTGCCCCTGGCCTTTCTCCAGCACCGCTACCCCAAGGTCCTGGTCAAGGACTTCTCCCCGGCCGAATGGCCGACCAATCCCGAACTGGAGTGGAACCCGCCCGGGCACGGGGACATCTACACCGCCCTGGTCACCTCCAAGATCCTCAAAAGGCTTTTGGCCAACGGCTACCACTACGCCTTCATCTCCAACTCGGACAACCTGGGCGCGGTCATGGACGAGCGCATCCTGGGGCTCATGGCCCTGGAGGAGCTGCCCTTCATCATGGAGGTGGCCGACCGCAGCAGTCTGGACCGCAAGGGCGGGCATCTGGCCCGGCGTCTTTCCGACGGCCGCCTGGTCCTGCGCGAGGTGGCCCAGTGCCCGGAGGCCGACCTGGAGTCCTTTGGCGACACCAGCCGCCACCGCTATTTCAACACCAACTCCATCTGGCTGGACCTGCGCGTGTTCGAGCGGGTGTTCGTGGAGCACCACATGATGCCCCTGGACATCATCATCAATCCCAAGACCCTGGACCCGCGCGACTCGGACTCGCCCAACGTGTTCCAGATCGAGACGGCCATGGGCTCGGCCGTGTCCAATTTCCAGAACGCGGCCGCCGTGCGCGTGCCCCGGGCCAGGTTCGCGCCGGTGAAGACCACCAACGACCTGCTCACGGTCATGTCCGACTGCTACGAGCGCACCCCGGACGAGACCATCGTGCCCGTGCCCGCACGCTCGGGCAGCCTGCCCAAGGTGACGCTGGACCCCAAGTATTTCAAGAAGATGGACGATTTCACCGACCGCTTCCCGGACGGAGCCCCGAGCATGATCGAGTGCACCTCCTTCACGGTCGAGGGCGACGTGCGCTTCGAGGCCGGGGTGAAGCTGACCGGAGAGGTGCGCCTGATCAACGCCCCGGGCCGCCAGGTGGTGGTCCCGGCCGGGTGCGAGTTGGAAGGGGAGCGGGTGTTCTAGGGGACAAAAGGGAGCGGCCTCACTCCAAAGGCAGTGAGGCCGCACTGAAAAAAGGTCTACTGGCGGCAGGGATCGATGGGCAAATCCACGTCCCATCCCAGGCCGATCAGCTCCGCCCTCTTTTCCAGATACTTTTCATAAGCCTCGATGGTCTTGCGCAACTTCTTCACCGGGGCTTCCTCGTTGCAGCAACGCGACAGGATGTGTTCCTTCAGATCCGGATCATCCAGATTGATAGTGAACTTCTCCCCGCACTTGCACTTGACGCTCAGGAGATTGCTCAGAAATGGCGAAGTTCTCACTTCGCTTGATCCATGGTGAGACATGGTGTCCTCCTTCCGTCGATGTGTCCCCGAATCAGGACCGCTTTCACCCTTGCCCGGGATTGCCGGAACCCTCTCGCGTCTTCCCCGGAAACGAATCGGCCCGGCGCTCTGACCGCTCTCCGTCGGAGGGTTCAGGAGACCGGGCCGACTTCTCTTGGCCGGGTTACTGGAGGAGACACTTGATGAGGGACTCCTCGGCGTTGTAGCTCAAGCAGTTGGCCCCCCTGGACCGATCAATGCCGATGGCCCCCAGCCCGGGAAGCACGGCCGAATCGCCGTTCTCCAGAGCCCTGACAGGCACCGAGAAAACCACGTTGGTTATCTGCTCGGCCAAATCCGCGTCCCTGATTATCTCCGGAAACGCGTCCAATAGCGCGTTGTGGTAAGTCTGCTTGCCGATCATGACCGTAACTCCTGTTTGTGTTTTGTTTGTTCCACCACCCCCTTGGGCCGGTCGAATCCATCACGGCCCACGTCGCGGCCCGGCCAAGGCAATGGCCGACCACGTAAGGGGGTACTCACACTATAAGACGGATCAGGAGAAAGGACAGAGGGGAGGGGGGTGGTTTTTCTTCTCTTTCCGTTGGGGCTGATCGTGCGGACAGGGGCTAGATGCGGGTGGCCAGCCAGCAGACCGCGCCCAGGGCCGAGGGCAGCCACAGGCTCACGCCCCAGTCCCCGGCCACGGCCTCGGAGAAGCCGCCCTCCAGGCCGATGACCGCCAACACCACCAGGGTCCAGGCCAGAGAGGTCCAGGCCACCCAGGGCAGGACATCCCGGATGTAGGTGCGAAAATCGTGGGACATGGCGGTCTCCGACGCATGATTGCAAAGGCCGAGCCCATGGAGGACGACCGGAAATGACGCGTCCCCCTCGGTACAGGAGGCCCACGAACCGGTCAATGAGAATTCTTCCCGGGGCCTGCGCGCTCCCTTGCCCCGGAAGCGGACTGCTGATATCGAAGGAGCCGACTGCCCGCTTTCAAAGGACACGCCCATGTTCAGCTCGAATTTCTGGTCCGACCTGGTCCTGACCCTGGTCTTCCTCATCGGCCCCTTCCTGATCTACCTGTGGTGCAAGCGCCTGCCCGTGCCCTTTGACAAGGACCGGGTGGCCATCCTGAACACCAACTACGCCCTGTTCAACACCCTGTACGCGGTATTTTTGGGCATGGCCCTGGTCTCGCTCCTGAACACCTTCTACGCCTCCAAGGACGCCACCAACCGCGAGGCCGAGTCCGTGCTCCTGGCCTACCGCCTGTCCCTGGGCCTGCACTTAAGTCCCGAGCTGCCCTTCGCCATCCAGGAATACGCCAAGAACATCCGAGACCTGGAGTTTCCGGCCATGGCCGAGGGGCACATGAGCCCGGGCGCCCAGCAGAGCCTGGACACGGTCTGGCGGCTGACCCTGCACGCCACGCCCATGGACCGAACCGAAGAGGCCCTGCACCGCGCGCTCCTCTCCGAGCTCTCCGAGATCAGCAAGCAGCGCCTGACCCGCTCGGTGAAGCTGTCCGAGAACCTCCACCCCTCGGTGGTGTTCATCATCTATTTCGGCTATCTGCTCATGCTGGCCAAGTTCTGGCACACCCGCATCGACTGGCCCGGGCACCAGCTCATGAACGAGTGCATCGTGGTCGGCCTGTTCATGGCCGCCGTGGTCATCATCCTGGACCTAAAAACCCCGTTCTCCGGCATCGTGAACGTGGACGTGGAGCCCTTTGCCCAGGTCCTGGACCGCATGCGCACCATTGTCGGGCACTAGGCCCGCACCCGGAATCGCCCCGGCCCGTCACCCTATCGTCGCTTGACGGGTCCGGGATTCGGCCCTATAACGCTCAAGGCACATTTTTTCGGCTGGATAGGTCGGCCGAAACAGCGGAAACGACCGCGCGCCGAGGGCGCAGGGCCGGTTCCTTTGTTGCGTAGTTCGGCACATAAACCAGGGAGGACCTTTTGGACGATGGCCCCGAGGGACGACTGCGGTCCCTGTTCCGGCATTTTTTCAAGAAAAACGACCTGGAGGACCGCATCCAGGACGCCAAGGACGAGGGCGAGATCGGGGGCGAGGACATGTCCATGCTCCTGAATGTCCTGGACCTGGGCGAGCGCACCGTGGGCAAGATCATGATCCCGCGCACGGACATCGTGTGCGAGGAGGTGGACACCCCCTTGGGCGAGCTGGGCGAGCTTTTCGTGAAAAGCGGGCACTCCCGCATCCCCCTGTACCGGGGCAACCGCGACTCCATCGTGGGCGTGGTCCACGCCAAGGACATCCTGGCCCCGCTCCTGCGCGGCGGAGACATGGAGGCCCGGGTGGACACCCTCATGCGCCCCCCCTATTTCGTGTCCGAATACACCCCCATCCGCAACGTCTTGAGCGAGCTCAAAAGCAAGAAGACCCACCTGGCCATCGTGCTGGACGAGTACGGGGGCACGGCCGGGCTGGTCACCCTGGAGGACGTGCTGGAGGAGATCGTGGGCGACATCCGGGACGAGTACGACCCGGAGACCATCGACGAGATCACCGACTTGGACGACGGGACCATCAAGGCCTCGGGCCGGGCCTCCCTGGAGGACATCGCCGAGCGCACCGGCCTGCCCATTGATTCCGAGCAGGTGGAGACCCTGGGCGGCTATCTGGCCGCGCTGGCCGGGCGCATCCCCCGCCAGGGCGAATTCTTCGACATCGGCGGCTCCCGCTTCACCGTGACCGAGGCCAATGTCAAGCACGTGAACTGGGTGCTCATTGAGCCGCACACCGGGGCCTCGGGCGGGTATTCGGGCTCCATGGCCGGGCGGGACGGGCAACCGGCGTGATTTGGTATGGCCTGCTGGCCGTGGTCGGGGCCTTTTTCGGGCATTTCAACCCGATCCTTCAGTTTCCGCCCCTGATCCTGGCCTTTCCGGCCGCGCTCGCGGTCCTGGCCTTCCGCTCCATCTCGGGCCGGGCCTGCTTCCGCACGGCCTACCTCGCCTCGCTCACGGCCGTGACCGCCTGCCTGTACTGGGTGTCCCTGCCCCCCCACGATTTCGGGGGCCTGCCCTGGATTCTGGCCGCGCCCTGCCCCATGCTCATGGCCGCCATCATGGCCCTGTACTACGCCTCCTTCGCCTGGTCCCTGCGCCAGGCCGCCCGGGTCCTGGACGGGCCGCTCCTGGTGCTCTTCGCCGGGCTGGCCTGGACCGTGCAGGAACTGGCCCAGAACGTGCTCTTCACCGGGTTCCCCTGGCTGACCCTGTCCTCGGCCTTGGCCCCCTGGCCCGGGGCCATCCAGGGCGCGGCGATCATCGGGGCCTACGGCCTGTCCGGGGTGTACGCGGCCCTGGCCGTGTGCATCGTGCGCGGGGTCAACCGCAAGGACATGCGCGTCCTGGCCTGCGGCATCGTCCTGACCCTTGCGGCCTGCGGCTGGTGGGGCCTGACCCGGGAATTTCCCGGCCCGGTCCAGAACCTGGCCCTGATCCAGGGCAACATCGACCAGAGCCTCAAATGGGACAAGGCCTATCAGGACGGCACGGTGGACAAGTACCTGGCCCTGACCCAAACGGCCCTGGACCAGGGGCCGCTGGACCTGATCATCTGGCCCGAGACCGCCCTGCCCTTCTATTTCCAGGAGTCCAGCCCGCTCACGGCCAAGATTTCGCTCCTGGCCCGCACGGCCCGGGCCGGGCTGCTCTTCGGGTCCCCGGCCTATCGCCATGATTTCACCCGCAACTCCACCTCCCTGCACAACCGGGCCTGGCTCCTGGACGAGACCGGCAAGCCCGCGGACTGGTACGACAAGGAGCACCTGGTGCCCTTTGGCGAGTACGTGCCGCTCCAGGAATGGTTCCCCTGGCTGCCGCTGAACAAGCTGGTGGAGGGCGTGGGCGAGTTCGCGCCAGGCACCCGGGTGAACCCCCTGCGCCTGGGACCCTTGGCCCTGGGCGTGCTCATCTGCTACGAAGGCATCTTCCCGGAACTGGCCCAGGCCCGGGTGGCGGCCGGGGCCACTCTGCTGGTGTCCATCAGCAACGACGCCTGGTTCGGCCGCTCCTCGGCCCCGGGCCAGCATTTGGGCCTCACGGTCCTGCGGGCCGTGGAGCAGGGCCGCTTCGTGGCCCGGGGCACCAACACCGGCATCTCGGCCCTCATCGCGCCCACGGGCCAGGTCACGGCCCGCACCAATCTCTTTACGGACGCCGCCCTGACCGGCCAGGCCACGGCCCTGACCGCCATGACCCCCTTCCACCAGACCTTCGCCTTCTGGCCCTGGCTCTACCTGGGCGGATTCGCGGGGCTGGGGTGGCGGGTTTGGACACGGATCAAGAGAGCGAAATAAATCTCTCTTTCTCCCTTCTGCCTCATCGTCTCCCCCCTTCCAAATTCCCCCGCCCTTGACAGACCCACATTTTGTCCATACATTTTGTCATGCTCTTCCAGTGGGACGAAACCAAGCGCCGGGCGAACCTGGCTAAGCACGGGATCGATTTTCCCGACGCCGTGGAAGTGCTGTGCGGTTCGCCCTGGCTGGCCGAAGACCTGCGGCGGGACTACGGGGAGAAGCGCTGCCTGGCCGTGGGCCAATGTCATGAACAGGGGCAGGGCCAGGTACTGGTGGTGGCTTTCACCCTGCGCGGCGAGGTGTTCCGGATCATTTCCGTGCGCCGGGCCAATGCCCGGGAGAGGAGAAGATATGGTTTTGACACATAAATTCAAGCCAGGTGCAGCCATGACCGCCGAGGAAGTCCGGCGCATGCCTTCGGGCACGGACTGGGGCCGGGTGGCGGGCATGGACGATGCGGAGTTGACGGCCAACGCCGAGAACGACACGGACAACCTCCCCCTGCCCGAGGATCTGATCCCCGGGGCCAGGCCCATGCGGCTGGAGGATTTCCTGCGGGAGTCCAAGGAAAAGGTCTCCCTGCGCCTGGACCGGGACGTGCTGGCCTGGTTCCGCTCCCACGGCGGCCGGGGCTACCAGACCCGGATCAACGCCGCCCTGCGGGCCTACATCAAGTCCCAGGAGCGCCCCACGCGGCCCACCCCATCAAACACATGACAACCGCCCCGACGCGGTGTACAGTCCTTCCCGCTTCCAACGCTTTTTTCGGAGCCACGAACAGACCATGCTGCAATTATCAGAACTCAAAGCCCTGTCGGGCGACCTGATCGAGAGTTTCTCCAGCCTTTGGGGGCGACTTTGACTCGGATGGCGTGAAGGTCCGCCTGGCCGAGATCGAGAAAGAGATGGCCAAGCCCGGGGTCTGGGACCGGCCCGAGGACATGACCCCGCTCATGCGCGAGAAAAGCCGCCTGGTGAATCGCAACACCCTGTTCGACGGGCTTTTTGAGGCCAAGGGCGAGGTGGACGAGTGGCTGGCCCTGGCCCAGGACGACCCCAGCCCCGAGGCCTTGGAGGCCCTGGACGAGCACCTGGAGATCCTGCGCTCCCGGCTGAAAGACACCGAGATGTCCACCCTTTTGTCCGAGCCCGAGGACAAGAACTCGGCCATCATGGTGGTGCACCCGGGCGCGGGCGGACTCGAAGCCCAGGACTGGGCCGAGATGCTTTTGCGCATGTACCGCCGCTGGGCCGAGCGCAAGGCCTATGTTCTGGAGATCATGGACTATCTTCCCGGCGAAGGGGCGGGACTCAAAAGTGTCACCATCCGCATCGCCGGGCCGTATGCCTATGGTTTTTTGAAGGGGGAGTCGGGCATCCACCGCCTGGTGCGCATCTCCCCCTTTGACGCCTCGGGACGTCGGCACACCTCCTTCGCCTCGGTGGACGTCTGGCCCGACGCCGAGGAGGAGATCGACATCACCGTGCGCGACGAGGACGTGCGCATCGACGTGTTCCGGGCCTCGGGTCCGGGCGGCCAGCACGTGAACAAGACCAACTCGGCCGTGCGCATCACCCACCTGGAGACCAACCTGGTGGTGCAGTGCCAGAACGAGAAGTCCCAGCTCAAGAACAAGGAGCAGGCCTTCAAGATCTTAAAGGCCCGGCTCTTCGACCTGGAGGTCAAGAAGCGCGAGGCCAGCAAGAAGGCCGACTACTCGACCAAGGACGCCATCGCCTGGGGCAGCCAGATCAGGTCCTACGTGCTTCAGCCCTACCGGCTGATCAAGGACCATCGCTCGTCGACGGATTCCGGGAATGTGGACGCCGTGCTGGACGGCGATTTGGACGATTTCATCCGAGGATACCTCCTCTTCGCCCATGCCGAAAAAAAAGAACTCTGAGCAGACCGCGCCCGACCTGGAGGCCATGCTCACCGAACTGTTGTCCCTGCGCGGGGACGTGTACGCCAAGGCGGACGGGGATCCTTCCTCCCCCCGGGACTCGGGTGCGGCCCTGGCCGTGTTCCGGCTCTGCCGGGGCCTGGATCTGGCCACCTGGCGCTCCCTGGCCCAGCGCCACGACCTGCGGAACTGGCTGACCCTGCCCCTTGGCCCCGAGGCCTACCCCCATCTTTCGGACATCCAGTACCGGCTGGACGCCCTGTCCTACGCCGACCCCCACGACCCGGTCACGGGCCTGGACAACCGGCACTCCTTTGAGCACGGCCTGGACCTGGAGATGGAGCGCTCGCGCCGGGCCGAAGCGCCGGTGAGCCTGGCCCTGGTGGACCTGGAGGGCGAGGCCCTGACCCAGGGCGAGGACGGGGCCGTGCTGCTCCAGGCCGTGGCCGGGATCATCCATACCCTGAAGCGGCGCTACGACCTGGCCGCCTACCTGGGGCACGGCCGCTTCGCCCTGATATTTTCGGGCCTGGGTCCGACCAAGGCCCGGCGCATCCTGGAGCGCCTGGCCTCGGCCGTGCACGAGTTGTCCCTGCCCGGGGGGGACGGGGCCTCGGCCCGGGAGGCCGGAATTTCCTGCTACGTGGGCCTGACCAGCTACCGGGGCAAAAGCGAATGCGAACTGGACCGCCTCATGGCCCTGGCTGACGAGGCCCTGACCCGGGCTCGAGGCGGGGAGTCCGGACGCGTGGAGGCCGTGAGTTCGCCGGACATGGACTTCGGCTCCCGGGAAACCCTGGTCCTGGCCAGCGAAAAACAGTTTCTGTTCAAAAAGGGATAGGCATGAGCAATCCGAACAAGACCCTGTCCCTGGCCGTGCTCTCCGGCAAAGGCGGCGTGGGCAAGTCCAATATCGCCTTGAACCTGGGCTACGCCCTGTACGCCCAGAACCAGTCGGCCATGCTCATGGACTGCGACTTAGGGCTGGCCAACTTGGACGTCATGCTGGGCATCTCCCCGGAAAAGAACCTCCAGGACCTGCTCACCCCGGAGGTCTCCCCCCTGGACGTGGTCACGGTCCTGGAAAAGAACGGCCTGGACCTGCTCCCGGCCGCCTCGGGCGTGCCCGAACTGGTGGAGATGGACGAGGAGCAGCGCGAGGAGCTGTTTCGAAAGCTCAAGGACCTGCTCGGCCGCTACTCCTACCTCATCCTGGACCTGGGCGCGGGCATCAGCCCCACGGTGCTCTCGTTCGCCTCCATGGCCCATCTGCGCCTGGTGGTGGTCACGCCCGAGCCCACCTCGCTCACCGACGGCTACGCGCTCATGAAGGTCCTGGTGAACAAGCACCATGTGGAGGAGTTCCACGTGCTGGTCAACGACGCGGCCAGCACGGCCGAGGCCAAGGCCACCTTCACCCGCCTGGCTGCGGCCTGCCGGAAATTTCTGGACATCGACCCGGTGTACATGGGCTCGGTGCGCCACGACAAGGCCGTGCCCGACTCGGTGCGCAAGCAGACCCCGCTCATGAAGAACGCCCCGCGCTCCGGCGCGGCCCGGGACATCCTGGCCCTGTCCCAGATTCTCATAAAATATCGTGAAGAAAATCAGGCATTTCTGTCCGCATCCTCCCCACTCTCGAATTTCCCTGCTTTCAAGGGCTAAAGGGGCTTGACAGAAAACGCTTTTTTTCGGAATACTTGGCCCACGGTCAGATGTGGCCTCGGGGCGGGCGAGGGCTTTCGGCCCCTCTCCTGGACTCCAGCCCGAAAAAGGGGGAAGCATGAATAAGAGCGAACTCATCAAGACCTTGTCCGAACTGAAGAATCTTCACGTGGACGAGGCCTCGGTCATCGTCGGGGCCTTCATCGACTCCATCAAGGAAGCCCTGGTACGCGGCGACCGGGTGGAGATTCGGGGATTCGGCTCCTTCAAGATCAAGGATTACAAGGGCTACCAGGGCCGCAACCCCAAGACCGGGGACGTGGTCAAGGTCAGCCCCAAGAAACTGCCCTTCTTCCGTCCCGGAAAAGAGTTGAAAGATTTCCTGAACACCTGATGCGCCAGCCGCCGCGGTTTTTTCTCCCGGCCCTGGCCCTGGCCACGGCCGGGTTCTTGCTTTGGTGCGCGCCAGCCCGGGCCGAGACTCCCCTGCCCCCCCTGTTGGTCGCCTACACGGCCGAGACCCAGGGGGAGTACAAGCCCTGTCCCAGTTGAGGCGCGCACACCATTGGCGGGCTGGCCCGGAGGGCCGCCCTTTTCGCATCCTTGAGGGCTGACCGCACCCGGCCCCTGCTTTTCCTGGCCGGACCCGGCGAGTTCCACGCTTCGGGAGGGCCGAACTTAAACGCCACGGACAACGCCTTTTCCAGCCCCAAGAGCCTGGAGATTTTCGCCTCGGTCCTCTTCGGCCTGGGCTATGACCTGGGGGTGCTCTCCCCAGGGGAGGCGGACAGCCTGACGGCGCGCACGACGGCCTGGCCGCCGAATTTCCTGGTGGCCCGGGAGCTGACCGAGCGGGTCCTGCCCCTGGCCGACGGCCGCAAGGTGGGGGTGCTCGTCCTGCCGCCCCTGCCGCAAGGACAGGAAGCTCCCACGGCGGGCGTGGTCTCGGCCCTGGCCGACCGGGCCGAGAGCCTGCGCCAGCAGTGCGGGCTGGTGATCGGCATAAGCCCCTGGGGCTATCTGGCCGAGAGCGCCTATGTGACCCGGTTCCCGGCGGCCGTGGACATCCTGCTCGGGGCCGGACCCGGGCCGGGCACGGACCAGACCGCGGCCGGGGGCAAGGTCCTCTGGCTCCGGGGCTATACCCGGGGCAAGACCGTGCAGACCGTGACGGTCAAGGCCTGGCCGGGCCAGAGGCGGGATTTCACCTGGCCCAAGGACGGTTTCGAGATGGACAATCAGGGCCTGGACGATTCCAAGCCCTCGGACCCCGGGGTCAACGACCGCCTCGCGGGCATCAACCCATAGCCTTCAAGGGGAGAGCATATGTTCCAGGGCGCATTCACCGCCCTCGTCACCCCGTTCATGAACGGGACCGTGGACGAGGAGGCCTACCGGCAACTCATCGAATGGCAGATCGAACAGGGCATAAACGGCCTGGTTCCCTGCGGGACCACGGGCGAAGCCGCCACCCTGGAGCATGTGGAACAGGGCCAGGTGATCAAGATCTGCGTGGAGCAGTCCAAGGGCCGGGTCCCGGTCCTGGCCGGGGCAGGCTCCAACAACACCCGGGAGGCCGTGGAGCTGACCATCCTGGCCAAGAAGGCCGGGGCCGACGCCGTGCTCCAGATCACCCCCTATTATAACAAGCCCACGCCCGATGGGCTCATCGAGCATTTCAAGGCCATTGCCAAGGCCTGCCCCCTGCCCATGATCGTGTACAACGTGCCGAGCCGCACCGGGACCAACGTCCTGCCCGCCACGCTGGCGCGCATCGCCAAGGAGATTCCCGAGGTCAAGGGGGTCAAGGAGGCCACGGCCAACCTGATCCAGATCTCGGACATCCTGGAGCAGTGCCCCTCGGGGTTCAAGCTCATGAGCGGGGACGACTTCACGGTCCTGCCCACCCTGGCCATCGGCGGGCACGGGGTCATCTCCGTGGTCTCCAACATCCTGCCGGACAAGATGAGCCTGTTGTGCCAGGCCTTTTTCGCGGGCGAGCAGGAAGAGGCCAAGCGCCTGCATTTCGAGATGCAGCCGCTCAACCGGGCCATGTTCCTGGAGACCAACCCCATCCCGGTCAAGACCTCCCTGCACCTCATGGGTCGCATGGGACCCGAGTTGCGCCTGCCGCTGGTCCCGCTGACCCCGGACAACCTGGTAAGGCTCAAGGCCGCCCTGTCCGAGGCCGGGCTGATCTAAGGCCCTTCCCCACACCCCGCTCACTCAAGGCCGGGAGGCTGGTTGAAAGACCGGCCTCCCGGCTTTTTTTATGGCCAGGGCCGGGAACGCGTCTACGCTTCGCGCGTCCCCGGCTCCGGGCCAAATCCTTATTTCTCCCGCACCAAACGGAAGCCCGCATCCGGGCTGGCGACATCAATGGTCACGCCCAAGCGAGTTTTGCCGTCCGGGTGACTCATGCCGCACACATAACAACCTCCGCGAGCCACGCGCCCATCACCGTCCAAGGCCACGTCCAGGGGGTTGCGGCGGGCATGAGTTCGGTAGGCTCCCGCATGGCCAGCGTCCAGGCACATTTCCAGGGCATTGCCCAGCATGTCATATAGTCCGAAGGGATTGGGCCGATAGTTTCCCACCGGGGCGGTCACGGCATGACCGTCGTCGCAGTCCAGGGTGCCCCTGGTCGGTTTTCTCCTGTCATAGGACTGGTCTCGGAAGTTCCCATGAAGACACGGTGATTCCTTTCCGTAATAGGTCTCGCCGTAATAGGTCTCGGCACCGGCACCGGCCAAGGCCGCATATTCCCACTGGGCCTCGGTGGGCAGTTCAAAAAACGATCCGTTGTTCTTTGAAAGCCAATTGGCGAACAACCGGGCGTCGATCCAGGTGGCGTTGACGACCGGCTGCCGGTCGCCGTTTAAAGACAGCCCCAGAAGCCTCCCGCTGTCGTGGGGCGGCTTGAACTTCCGGTATTCTGCGTTGGTTACCTCGAATCGGCCCATCCAGAATCCGTCCAGGCAGACCTTGTGGGCGGGTTTCTCATCATAAGGCGCCTGGGTGCTGTTCGAGCCCATGATGAAGCACCCAGCCGGAATCCACACGAACTCCATGCCCGTGGTCGGTTCGGTCCAGGTCGTGCCCGGCTCCGGGTCCGGGGTATATTCCATGGGCAGAGCATGGGCCAGGACGGGGATCGAGATGCATACCATCAGGAATACCAGTCTGAAACTCCCCATATCTTATCCCCCAGTGATAGAATCGTCTTGCGCTATGGTTTGATGTTCTGCCCGCTGTTCCCGTGCTTGAGTTCCAATTGTTTCAAGTATTCCATGGGATCGATTTTTTGGCCGTCATGCTCGACCTCAAAATGCAGATGTGGTCCTGAGGCATCTCCAGATTTATTATATTCTCCAATAGTTTGGCCTTCAGTAATTTTGTCACCACGTTCTAGGCCATAAACAACGCCATTCGTATGGTAATATTTTTCCGTATACCCGTCATCTGTTTGTATGGTAATGTAATCACCAGATTTCTTTCCATTGTTTGCGCTCACATCGACCACTGTGCCGCCACCAGCTGCGCGTACGATTGGATCAGCCTCGCGATCATTGCGTTTTATATCGACGCCACCATGTTCCGAGCCATCTTTTCTCTTCTCCTTGTACGGGCTCGTTATCCTATAGTCCGTGCCAAGGGGAGACTTGGGCAGGACGGCGGGCGGATTGGTTTTGGCTTGGCCCGAGGGCATCCCCCCGATAGCCCCGCCCTCAACCCCGCCACCACCGAGCCCTTGGCCTGTGCCGATCTGGCCCACCTGCTTGTCCTCATCCCCGCCCCCGATCTGATCGGCAGGCGGTTCGGTCGTGTCCTCTTCGGGCAGGGTGGTGGTTTCCGTGTTGGCCTCGGGCGGGGTTTCGACCCCCTGGTTCCGGGTTGCCGGGTCTTGGGCGTCGAGGGCCACAAGGCCATCGGGGGCCAGGTCGGCCTGGGCGGCCTTGCGGCCCTTGCCCCAGCTTTCGGCCTTGGCCCAGACCGACCAGTCAATGTACCCGGGCAGGTATTCCCAGCCAATCGTCCCTGTGTTTTATCCGTACGTCTGTTTCCGGTTGCTGGCAAGAAAAATGCCCAAACACATACCACATGCCTGATAACAGGCCTCGGCCGACCTGGCTCTGGCGCGGCCCAAGGGGCTTTTTCGATGCCCGGAGGGGCTTGTGCCTCCGGCGTGGCCGCAGCCGCACCGGCGTGAGCACCTCACTGTTTTCATGTATATCGTATCGACGAATTCACACCAATAAACAATTCGTTTTCATCATTTTTTCATGCATTACATATTGTTTTTCACATTGAACATGCTACAGGGACAAAAAAACCTTTCACCAAGGAGCTGTCCCATGCGCACCTTCCTTCTGGCTCTCGTGCTTGTCAGCCTGCTGGCCGCCCCGGTCCTGGCCGGGCAGCGATACGGCTCTCCAGGCCTGTCCACCAACGGCAACCAGTACTCCACCCAGAACGGGTACGGCGGGCACCAGGTCCAGGGCTCGAACCTGAACACCGGAGCCCAGTGGGACACCACCTACAACCGGGGCGGCGTGACCCAGGGCACGGACTCCCGGGGCAATTCCTGGCAATACGACCGCAACACCGGCACGTACCAGAACTTCGGCACGGGCGAGACCCGCACCCGCGGACAGAAATGGTAGGTCCGGGCCGGGCCTTTCGCGCCCGGCCGCCCGCCTGACCCACAGCGCCCGGGACCTCTGCCGGGCGCTTTTTCCTTGCCAGGCCTGCCCAAAGCGGGCAGTCACACTTTTTTGTGAAAAAGATTCCGCCTTTCCTCTCAAACCCTTGCATTGCTTTGAATCATGTTCTATTTTTCACATAAAAGAAGTGGGTGACACCGGGCCACCCCCCATGCGGCAAGGAGGGACGGAATGAACTCGTTGACACTGGTGTTTGCAACCTTGTGCATCTTCGCCATAGCCTACCGATTCTACGGTATTTTCATCGCCAACAAGGTCCTGAACCTGAAGATGGACCGGCTCACCCCGGCGGTGAAAATGGCTGACGGCGTGGACTACGTGGAAACCAACAAATTCGTGCTCTTCGGCCACCATTTCGCGGCCATCGCCGCAGCCGGGCCGCTTCTCGGGCCGGTGCTGGCCGCCCAGTTCGGGTATGCGCCCGGGGCCCTGTGGATCATCGTGGGCTGCGTGATGGCCGGGGCCGTGCACGACATGGTGGTGCTGTTCGCCTCGGTGCGGCACAAGGGCCGCAGCCTGGGCCGCATCGCCGAGCTGGAGATCGGCACGGCCACCGGGCACGTGGCCTCCTGGGCCGTGCTCTTCATCCTCATCCTGACGCTCGCCGGGCTGTCCATCGCCGTGGTCAACGCCATGCACGACAGCGCCTGGGGCACCTTCACCGTGTTCGCCACCATGCCCATCGCCATCCTCATGGGCATCTATCTGCACGTGTGGCGACACAACGACGTGGCCGGGGCCAGCTTGATCGGCCTGGTGCTCCTGGTCGGAGCGGTCCTGATCGGCCCGTACGTGGCCGCCGACCCCTTCTGGTCCAAGATCTTCTCCATGGACCGGCCCACCATCGCCCTGACCATCCCGGTTTACGGGTTCGTGGCCTCGGTGCTCCCGGTGTGGCTGCTGCTCTGCCCCCGCGATTACCTGTCCACCTATTTGAAGGTGGGCACCATCGTCATGCTGGTGGCGGGCATCTTCGTGGTCCGGCCGGACTTCCAGATGGAGGCCGTGACCAAGTACGTGTCCGGCGGCGGCCCGATCATCCCGGGCGCGGCCTTCCCCTTCCTGTTCATCACCATCGCCTGCGGGGCCGTGTCCGGGTTCCACGCCATCATCGCCACGGGCACCACGCCCAAGATGATCGGCAACGAGCGCGACGTGCTCTTTGTCGGCTTCGGGGCCATGCTGGTGGAAGGCGTGGTGGCCATCATGGCCCTGACCGCCGCCTGCGTGCTGGTCCCGGCCGACTACTTCGCCATCAACACCGCCCCGGCGGTCTTCGCCAAGCTGGGCATGGAGACCGTGAACCTGAACGCCCTGGCCGCCGAAGTGGGCGAGAAGATCCAGGGCCGTCCGGGCGGGGCCGTGTCGCTCGCCGTGGGCATGGCCTACATCTTCTCCTCCATCCCCTTCATGAAGCACCTGATGGCCTACTGGTACCACTTCGCCATCATGTTCGAGGCCGTGTTCATCCTGACCGCCGTGGACACCGGAACCCGCGTGGGCCGCTTCTTCCTCCAGGAAATGATCGGGCACGTGATCCCCAAGTTCAACGAGAAGCGGTGGTGGCCGGGCATCCTGATCACCAGCGCCATCTTCACCTCCTGCTGGGGATATCTGGTCTACACCGGGGACATCACCACCATCTGGCCCCTGTTCGGCATGTCCAACCAACTCCTGGCCTCCTGCGGGCTCATCGTGGGCACCACCATGCTCATCCGCATGAACAAGGCCAAGTACGCCTGGATCACGGCCGTGCCGGGCGTCGCCCTGGCCGTCATCACCCTGACCGCCGGGTATCAGAGCGTGCTCAACAACTACCTGCCCAACCAGAAGTACCTCCTGGCCACCCTGGCCATCGTGGTGGCCGTGCTCATGGTCATCGTGTTCATCGGCGCGTTCCTGCGCTGGAAGGAACTCCTGGGCATCAAGACCACGGTGGAGGACTCCTACGGCGAGACCGTGGTCCTGGACGTGCCCGAGTAACCCCAAACCCGCGGACTCAAACCCAAGGCGGCCCTTCGGGGCCGCCTTTTTTTGGCCAGCGCACCTGGTTGACCTTCCGCCTGCCTTCTGTCCCGTTTTCGCATTTCGCCCATCTGACGGCGCTTGCAATACAAAGAAAATATTATTCTTTTTCTTTATCTTCGCCGCAGGCGTCCTTGCTGGACGCGGCCCGAGGCCGGCCACGCCATCGACGGACGGCCCGCTTGGGTGCTAGAAGGCCCGGACATGGACGACGCCCCCCTTTCCTCTCCGCCGAACGGCCCGGCCCGACCCTTGAGCCCAGGCCAGCCGTCCCGGCCAATCCCGGTGCCCCGGCCCCGGTTTTCGCCCGGGCGACTGGTGCTCTTTCCGCGCTGGACCGGGGTGACCCGCCTGGTGCTGGCCCGGCTGTCCGAAGAGGGGGCCAGGGGAGCCGGAGAGATCGAAGGCCTCGGCAGGGCCGCCGGGGCCGGAAACAACGGGCTCGGGTACGAGACGGCCCTGGACTGGGGGCTGGTGCTGCACGCGCGAAGGGTCCCGGTGCGGGTGGAGCGCACCGATCCGCGCATGGGTCCGGGCTACGAGGTCAAGGTGCCGGGCCGGTACGCGGCCTGGGCCGTGGACGAGCTGTGCGCCTATCTGGCCGAGAACCCGGATCATGTGCGCCTGGACGAGCCGGATGCGGGCCATGCAGCGGCCCCGGGCCACCGCTGGGCGGTGCTGGCCCCGTATTTTGGGCTGCTGCTGTTCTACCTGCTCATTTTGAAGCCCCTGCCAGCCGTGGGGCTCTATCCGCACGTGTGGCTGAACCTGGGCGCAGGCGACGCCGGGAAGATTCTGGCCGGGGAGTGGTGGCGGGCCGGGACCGCGCTGACCCTGCACGCGGACCCGGCCCATGCCCTGTCCAACGCCGTGGTGGGCGGGGCCTTTGCCCTGGTGCTCTGGCCCCGGGTGGGGGCCGGGCTGGGACTTTTCCTCACCGTGGCCGCCGGGTTCTTCGGGAATCTGCTGAACGCCTGGGCCATGGGACCGGCGCACGGGTCCATCGGGTTCTCCACGGCCGTGTTCGGCGCGGCCGGGGTGCTCGGGGCCTTGGCCCTGGCCCAAAAGCGGGTGCACACCCTGGGGCCGCGCCTGGCCGGGATGCTCGTGCCCGTGGCGGCCGGACTGGGGCTGGTGGCCCTGCTCGGCGTGGGGGATGAGAGTGCGGAGTTCGGGGGCCGGGTGGACCTGGGCGCGCACCTGTTCGGATTTCTGGCCGGGATCGGTCTGGGCTGGCTGGCCGGGGCCTGCCTCCAGCGGGCCGGGCCGCTGTCAGCGGCCCTGGACCGGGTGTTCTACGCGGCGGCCTGGCTCTTCCCGGCCCTGTGCTGGTGGGCGGCCCTGGTTCGGGGATAAGGGCGCGGAGAAACGCGGGGAAAGCCCCCGCATCCGCTCATTTCTGGTCCGGGCTCCCGGAATGCCAGGCCTTTCTGCGGGCGGCCACGAACCCTTCCCTCTCCAGGTCGCCAAAGACCCGGGTCCACTGGGCCACGGTGGCCGGGTCCGTGCCCCGGGAAAATCCCGCGTACAGATCCACGGTCTTCACCGTGTACAGGGCCTCCACGTCGGCCATGGTCCGGTTGACCACGGCCAGGTGCGAGGCCATGCCCTCGTCGTTCAAGAGCAGGGCATCCACGCGCCCGGCAAAAAGCTGCTTCAAGGTCTGGATGGTGTCCACGGCCACGTCCAGGTTGGTGAAGCCCTGGTCCCGCAGGAAAACGTGGCGCACGTCCTGGCGGTACACCCCGATGCTTCTGAGCTTGCGGGTGTCGTCCAGGGAGGTGATGGTGATCCCGGAGCCGCGCCGGGCGAAGAACACCCATTTGTTGGTGGTGATGGGGCCGAGCCAGGAGAAGAACTCCTCCCGCTCCGGGGTCCGGGCCAGGGTGAACAGGAGCACGTCCGGATGGGTCTGGCCCAGATGATAGGCCCTGGCCCAGGGCATGACCTGGATGGGGATGGACACCTTCAGGCGGCGCATGACCTCATGGACGATCTCCACGGAAAGCCCGGCCAGCACGCCGTCCCGGGTGAAATTGTAAGGCGCGTCCTCCTCGGTGAGGATGGTCAGGGCCTTGGCCTGGGCCGGAACCAGGGCGCACCAGAGGGCCAGAAGCAGGGGGAGCAGTCTTTTCATGGCTATGCGGGAGTGCGGTCTATTTCCGGCTCATGTCCGACCAGGCCCAGACCACCCGGCCGACGATGGCCTTGGCGATGTCCCCGCCGTAGTCGGCCGCCAGGGAATAGACCTGGGGCGGATGCTCGGTGACGTTGTCCGAATAGAAGGTGACGTGGGTCTCCCCGCCCCGGACTTTGAGCACCACGCGCTTGACCGCCACGGAGTCGTCGGGCTCGCGCACCAGGAAGATATTCCCGGGCGGGTCGAACTTGGTGTGGAAATCGTCGCGGTCCACCAGGCAGATGTCCTGGGGGTGCAGGGTGGGGACCATGGAGGTCATGCCCCGGGCGATCTCCACCGCGATCAGGTTGCGGCGGAAGCGCACGGAGTCGTGGTGTTTCCAGACCAGGACCCAGGAGCGCACCTCCTCGGCCGGGATCATGCCCCGCCCGGCGGCCACGGGTCCGGCGGCCAGCGGCACGGCGATGTAGTCCTCCTCGGCCGGGGGCGGGGCCCCGTCCAGGGTGGAGACCTGGGTGGCCCGGCCAAAGACCACGGGCCGGGAGGCCTCGGGCGAGTCCTCGGGAAAGCTCAAGCCCACGCCCAGGCGCTCCAGCCAGACCAGGAAATTCTCGGCATTGGTCTGCTTGCCCGAGAGCACCTTGTAAAAGGTGGATTTGTCCGCGCCCACCCGCTGGATATAGGGGCTAAACGAGGAGGCCTCGCCCAGGCCCCGGATGTAGGCCAGGGCCTTTTCGTACAACTTGGATCTGTCGCCGCTCTCGCTCACCCGCCCCCCTTGGCTGATGGTTCGCTGTGGAACATGGGGTCTGTTGAGCAGGCGCTATACAGCAATTCAGCGGACGAATCAAGTCTCGTATCGGCGACTAGCCCGGAGAACGACCGGCCAGCCACCTCGCCAGCCACCCCAGCACCCGGTCCCGGGCCGCTTCCGGGGTGAGGACCGCGTCCAGCACGCACTCGGCCGTGGGGTTCTCCTCATAGGGCTCGTCCACGCCCGGCACCGGCCCCAGGCCCGGGACCTCCCGGCCGGTCTCGCGCCGGGTCAGGGCCTGGGCGTAGAGCCCGGCCATGACTTGGCCCTCGGGCCGAGCGGCTTCGCGGGCTGCTGCCGTGGCAATGTCCGCGCGCAGGTAGATTTCGGCGAAACAGGGGATGCGCGCCCGGGCCGCCTCCCGCCAGGCCCGTCGATGGCCCGTGGCGTCCAGGCAGACCGCCTGGCCCTGGGCGGCCAGGTCCGAGGCCTCGGCGATCAGGCGGGCGTAGGCCTCCTCCCGCTCCGCATCCGAATAGGTCGGCGCGGGAAACCAGGCCTTGCGCCGGGCGTCCATTTCCAGATGCACCGCGTCCCGGCCCTGCCGGGTCAGGCCCTCGGCCACCAGCCGGGCCAGGGTGCTCTTGCCGCTGCCCGGCAGGCCGGTGAACCACAGGACAAAGCCTGGGGGCCGAAGCTTGGAATCATTTGGGGCCATGGGTGCTCCTCGCGCCTGGCCGACACACCGCCTCGGACGAGAAAACCAAGAATTTAAAATAATAAATTCTCATTCTTACGCACTCGTGAGCGGTGCTTCCATTCCCGAGACGTCCCCTACTCCATATACCTATTCACCCGCTCCCAATCAAAAACATCCCCGGACAGCACGTTCTCCACCAGGCGCAACAACCCCTGGCGCACCTCCGGCGGATGGTTCGGGTACCACTCGGGCGAGGCGATGACCAGGCCCCGGAAGGCCAAAAACAGCGGCATGACCGCCAGGATTTCCCGGTCCCCGGTCTCGGCCAGATAGGTCTCCACAAAGGTGCGGTACAGGGTCTCGAACGGCCCGGTCAGGCGGGAATTATCCAGCAGGGCGAACAGCACATAATTGATGGCCATGGTGGACACATCGTCGGCCGCGTCCCCCCACTGGCCCCGGCTGCGGTCCAGGACCCGGAACCCCCCGGTCGAATCCACCAGCACGTTCCAGGGGTGGAAATCCCCGTGGCTGGCCGAAAGCCGGTGGGCGTATCCCTTGAGCTTCCAGCGCCAGCCGATGACGGCCGTCTCCAGGGCCTGGAACCGGGCCTCGCTGAACTCCGGGTAGGGGTGCGGATAGGCCTCGTCGATGAGGCCCATGATGCACTCGCTTTTCCCGATGATGTTGCGGATGGAGCGGAAATACAGGTCCGGGTCCGCGTGCTTCAGACTGTGGACCCGCGCCAGCCAGAGGGCCAGGTCCCGGGCCAGGTCCGCGTCCTGGGCCTTAAAATCCCCGCCCCGGATGCGGGCCAGATCCTGATAATAGTCATGGCCCTCGGCCTTTTCCGTGACCAGGAAGAACTCCTGGGGCCGGTCCAGGGGGATGAGCCGGTCCTCGGCATTGACATACCCCACGCCCAGGGCCTTGACGTGCCCCTCCAGCAGCCCGCTGGTCTCGTACTGGAAGAGCAGGATGGCCGCCCGGTCCCAGTAGAACTGGTGCCCGTACTTGTCGCCGCGCATGACCGAAAGCACGGCCTCGTGCTCGGTCCCGTCCTTGACGAAGCGCACCAGCAGCGGCTTGCCGTACCCGAACCCCTTGATGCCCTGGCCTCCCCCGATGCCCCCCACGGACAGGAGTTTCGTCTCCGGGCCATGCACCCGGCGCAGATACCGCTCCACCTCCTGGGCCGTCAGTTCGATCATGGCCGCCTCCCCTTCTTTGGAGATGTTGTAGCATGCCCGGGTGAAAAGGCAACGCCGGGCGCTTTCGTGGCCCGGGGCATTGTATCAATTTTATTGATACAATGCCCACAAACGTATCGCATCTATCGTTTTGACATCCGGCCAGCCTGGCCCTATCCACTGGGAATCTCTCAAATTTCAGGGGAAATCCGGCATGTCCCAGCCCTTGCGCGACACCTCTCATGACCATTGGCCCGACCATTGGGAATTCGACGACGAGTTCGACGGCGGGGAAGAGACCTGCGGCCGGGTGATCATCAATCTGTACACCTACTTGAAACCCATGCCCCCGGGCAGCCGCATCCTGGTCATCTCCAGGGATTCGGCCGCGCCCGTGGAGTTCGCGGCCTGGTGCCGCATGACCGAGAACCCCATGCTGGAAGCGGCCCATCCCTTCTATCTCATTGTCTACAAACCTCAGCTCGCCAAGGAGTGACCCCATGTCCAAGACCTTCTGCGTGACCATCACCCACTGCCGCACCGACGGAGACAAGGCCACCCTGGGCTTCGTGGTGGCCAACGCCGCGCTCGGGAGCGAGAAAGAGACCATGGTTTTCCTGAGCACCGACGGGGTGTACTGCGCCATCAAGGGCGAGGCGGAAAAGATCAACGAGGGCGCTCCCTTTGCCCCCTTGAAAGAGCTGATCGGCAAGTACGTGGCCGCTGGCGGCAAGATCTACGTGTGCACCCCCTGCCTGAAGAAGCGCGGGCTCTCCGAGACGGACTTGATCGAAGGGGCCACCCCGGCCGGCGGCGCGGCCCTGGTGGAATGGCTGTCCAACGGCTCTCCCTGCGTGGCGTATTAATTCGTGTCCCTTGATCTTGCGGACCTGACCCCGGACCAGGTCCTGGACGGCGGCGACCTGGACTGCGGGTCCGGCTTGGTCCTGCTCATCCGCGAACACATGATGAAGACCCCGGCGGGCGGGGTGCTGGAGATGCGCTCCAGCGAACCGACCGTGGCCGACGACCTGCCGCCCTGGTGCCGCATGGCCGGGCACGAATTCCTGGGCAGCCTGCCGGGCCAGGGAAGCCGCGTCACCCGTTATTTCGTGCGCCGGGGGCAAGGACCTGCCGCTGTTGCCGAGAATCAGGAGTTGGCCAAGGACAAGGAGCGGGCCAAGGGCTACGAGTGGCGGCTGCGCACCCGGTCCTCGGGCTCGCTGAAAAGCACGGTGTACTGCCGCAACTTCTCCTTTGACGTGGGCCAGAGCGCCAGCTTCGAAGAAAAGGACCGCCACCCCAGCGCCGTGGAATACCTGCTCGGCGCGCTCTCGGCCGATCTGTGCACGGCCTTTGCCACCAGCTGCGCCCGGGCCGGACTGGCCATGGACGATGTGGAGATCACCGCCCGGGGACGGCTGGTGAACGTCCTGGCCCAGATGGGCCTGGAGCAGGGCGACCCCTCGTTCGCGGCCATTGAGGTCAAGTGCTTCGCCTCCACCCTGGACGACGAGGCCCGGGCCAAGGAGGTCTGGGAAAAGACCGTGGCCGCCTCGCCGCTGGCCGCCACCCTGGCCAAGGCCACGGAACTCACCTTAAAATTCGCGGTGGTGTAACCATGTTTACCACGACCCAGGTGGGCAGTTGGCCCCGGTCCAAGACCATGCTGAGAGCCCTGCGCGACCGCCGCCTCGGGCAGATGACCCGGCCCGAGTTCGACCTTGTGGCCGACGAGGAGGTGCGCCGCACCGTGCGCATCCAGGAGGAGGCCGGGCTGGACCTGCTGGTGGACGGGGAGCACCGGAGGGACAACTTCTATTCCTTCATCACCGAAAAGGTGGCCGGGACCAAGCTCATGTCCCTGGCCGAAATGCTCGACGAGGTGGAGGACAAGTCCGGGTTCGAGGAAATGCTGACCACCCTGGACGTGCCCGCCTCGGCCATCCGCAACCCGACTTGCGTGGGACGGCTGTCCCGGCGCGAGCCCCTGGCCCTGGACGACTTCCATTTCGTGAAGTCCCTCACGGACAAGCCGGTGAAGATGACCCTGCCCGGCCCCTACCTGCTCTCCCGGTCCATGTACGTCACCAGTTACACCAAGAAGGCCTACCGCAACCACAAATCCATGGCCGACGACGTGGTGCGCATCCTGCGCGAGGAGTTGATCGATCTGGCCGAGGCCGGGTGCGAGTTCGTGCAATTCGACGAGCCGGTGCTCACCGAGATCGTCATGAGCCAGGAGTGCGGCCGCCGAACCTTCATGTGAGCCACCCTGGCCACCCGCCGGGACGCGGGTGCTGAACTGCTCTTTGCCGCCGAACTCATCAACCGGGTCATCAAGGACCTGCCCACCAAGCGCAAGCCGCGCATCGGCATCCACATCTGCCGGGGCAACTGGAGCACCCGCGAGGACGTGCTCCTGCGCGGGGACTACGCCCCGCTTTTGCCCGCGCTCACCCGCATGCACGTGGACCAGTTCGTGCTGGAGTACGCCACCGAGCGGGCCGGGGACGTGGCCGTGGTGGGCAAGGCCTTAAGCGGCCAGGAACTCGGCCTGGGCGTGGTCAATCCCCGCACGGTCGAAGTCGAGACCCCGGAGGAGATCGTGGCCCAGGTGGAAAAGGCCCTGGTCTACTATCGCCCGGACCAGCTCTTCCTGAACACCGACTGCGGGTTCGGCTGCTTCGCCAACCGCTGCGTGAACGTGGAGGAGATCGCCACGGCCAAGATCACAAGCATCGCCCAGGCCGCGCGGATGTTGCGGGAGAAGTACGCCTAGAAGTACCATTGGTTGTAATCCGTGGCATTGGGCGCACATCCCGCGTTGGTGCCGTTTTTGACCAGCCATTCCCGCCACTGGCGGATGATGTCTCTCTGGGCCTCGACGGGGGCTATGTAGTCGATGTCCCGGGACATCCAGGTGTGGAAGAACCTGGCCTCGACCGGATCGCCCGGCTTGCTGGTCCAGGTCCCCTCGCCGGACACCCAGTACCAATAGTCCTCGGGGTCCTTTTTCTTGTCCGGCCTGTAGGGGATTGTGGCGGTGAAATCCTGGCCGCAGGTCAGAAAACGCAGTGCGCGGATGCGCCAGACCTGGTTCTTGGCCTCGGTCTTCTTCCGCCATTCCCCGCGCCCAATCTCCTTCACTTCTGTTGCGTTGAGTTGCTTCACCAGGGCGCAAATAGCTTTTTCTGGTTGTTTGGCCAGTTCGGCGAAGAGCCACTCAGAGTCTCCAGCCTGGCACAGGATCGCAATATATCTAACTTTGTCCCGAGTGGAGAAGTCGTCCTCGCAGACTTGGGCCGCTCCGACAAGGGAGCAGGCCAGAAAGAAAATCCATATGGTCACGCCCAGACTTTTCATGTCCCTGCTCCTTCATCGGCGCTCTGGCCGGGCCATAGCCCTTGTTCCTAGAGAACCCCGGCCGGGCCGAACGTCCCGCCCGGCCGGGGTGTTGCAATCTTCGGTTCGTTTCAGGTCCAGATGGCTAGAACCACCACTGGTTGTAATCCGTGGCGTTGGGCCTGCAACCCGCATTGGTGCCGTTTTTGACCAGCCATTCGCGCCACTGGCGGATGATGTCCTTCTGGGCCTCGACGGGCGCGAGGTAGTCGGTCGCCGTGGACATCCGGGTGTGAGAGAACCAGACCTCCACCATCTCCCCCGGCTTTTTCCCCACAGCGTCCGCCCCCCCGGCAAACCGCCAATACTGCTCGGACTCCTTGGCCTCTTTTTGCGGCCTCATCCGGGTGAAGGCGGAGAACTCCACCATTCCGCAGGTCAAAAACCGCAGGGCGCGCATGCGCCAGACCTGGTTCGTAGCCTGGAGCTTATTGTCCCACTCCTGGACCCGGACGATCCTTTCCGCCGTGGGCTTGAGTTGCCTCACCAAGGCGCAAAGGGCTTTTTCGGGGGTTTTGGCCAGTTCCTCAAAGACATACGTCGAGTCCCCCAGATCGCACAACAGCCCGAGGTGCTGGACTCGCATTCTGGTCAGAAAGTCATCCTCGCAGGCCAGGGTAGGCAATGAGAGGAAGCAGAACCAAAACAATATGAAGAGCGTTGCCCGTGATCGTTTCATGCCACCCCTCCATCCCTAATGTTTGTGAATTCGGATGAAAGCATTATCGCCTTCGGGGATTCCCCCTCTGGGTCCACTCCAGAAGGGGCCAAATTCCTGGGCCAGCGTGTTGTCATAGCTCCATCTGGGCTGGTTTTTAGGCTCCATGCCCCGCTGAACCATGTAATAATTGCTCACGTTCCCGGGTACGTCCTGGGCCATGGCCCTGCCCTCCCTGGCTGCCGCCTGGCATTCCTCCCATATGAGCCGGTCGCTCGGCTCTCCCTCCAACTTCCCCACCTTGGGGTTGCGCATGGCCACCACGGCCATCTGTTTGCGCGCGTCCTGCAAGTCCTGAAAGGATTGGTAGTCCCATTCGGTGCGGTCGTTGTGGCCGCTCGTCGGATACATGCCTCGTGGCCGCATCCCGGCGGTTTCCTGGTACAGCACCCGGGCTAAGTGATCCACCTGTTCGTCCTCCGTGCCGTTGACCGGGTACTGATATTCCTTTTGCTGCCCCGCCTCGGCCTCGGCCGGGCCGAAGAACTTCCCGAAGTCGAAGCCGCCGTCCTGATTCGCGGGGTCCGTGGCCCCACCGCCGCCCTCGTCGTTCGACCAAGCGCGCGGGGCCAAGCCCCCGTCCGAGGTGGGCAGGGACAGGGACCGGCTCGGCGGCATGTCCACATCCAGGGGCGTCCAGTTCGGCGGGGTCCAGTCCTGGGCCTGGGGCTCGGCCTGGGTCTGGGGCGTATCCTCGGAGGCGGACTGCGCCGACAACTCCATGACCCGTCCGCTCCCCTCAGAGTTCCAGTGTTTCATGTTCCGGTAGGGCGGCTGGTCCGGGGTCCTCTCCCGGCCGCCCGTGCCGAAACACCCGCCGCCCTCGTCGGGCTGGTCCCGCAGGAAGCTCTGCTTCATGTTCGGATAGAGCCACTCGCCCAGGGTCTTCTCCCGGGGAGCCTTGATGGGCGGGGTCTGGTCCGGCCAGCCCCAGTCAATAAGCCCGCCGTCATCCTGTCCAAAGGTCCCGCCGCTGCCCTGGGCCTTGTCCTGGCCCGTGCCCCGGGGAGTATCCTGGGTCATGTCCTCGTCGCTTCCGTTGTTGGGTCCGTCCAGCCAGTAGTCCATGGCTTTCTCCTTAAGACTTTTTCGCGCTTTTGACAATAAAAATACCGTGCCACATACCGCATGCCGAATATTCTCGGCCCGCGCGGCGCGAGGGCCGGGCCCGTGGTCCGGGCAACCTTTCGACTTGCGACCACTATGGAGAGGAAAAAATGACCCTCACGCTGGAGCACCCCTGGGATAGGGTAGAGACAGGGTACAGCCAGGGTACCCACCCCTCGATCACCGGTAGTTGTGACCATGAAAGCGCCGGGTTATCGAAGGCGTTGTCAAGCAGAAAATGGGGGGGTAGAGGGAAAAAAGTTGTGGGCATGGGCCGGGCAAAAAAAAGGCGGCCAGAGGGGTCTCTGGCCGCCGGTGGGGTCATTTCTTGGTTGAGGTCAGGGCCGTTTGGCCGCTGACCAGGCCAGGGCCAGGGAGGCCCGGGGGTCGATGGCCAGGAGAAGGCGCGGGGGACCCGTGCCGGGGGAAGCTGGGCAGGCCAGGAAGTCATAGGCCGGGCTGGCCCCTGGTTCCGGAAACAGGTCCTGGGGCCACCAGGAGGCCGAGGCGGTCAGCCGCCCATCCGGCTGCCCATCCGGCCGCAAATCTGGCCGCCCAGCCTGATCCAGGTCCACGGGCTGACAGGCCCCATTCCAGAATCCGGTCTCATTCACGGGAAAATGAAAGCGCAGGATCACGGCGTTGGTGTCCAGGTCGTGCCTTTCGCGGATATCCGTGGCCGAGGGCGGCAGGAACTCGGGCAGCCAGCCGTGCTGAATCGCCTGGTCCTCCCGAGCCTGAGCCATGGTGGGGTACTGCGACTCCCGGATGTCCAGGCGTTTGTGAGTTGTCACGGCCAGGGCGATCAGAACTGCGGCCAGGACGAGCAAAGCAAGACCGGTTTTCTTCTTCATGTGCGCTCCTCGCTTTCAGTCGATATCATGTTAGTTTATATAGGTCAATACTTTTCATCCAGCGCAGGTGGGCGTACAGGGGAGCAAATATCCTCACAGGTCAGATCTGGATCGCCCTCCCGGCCGAGTCTGTTCGCTGCGCGGTCGGCGTCGCACTCTTCCCGAGAGTCCCCCTTGATGTATTCATCCACATACTCGCGCCCTTCACCGAGCAAGATGGAAGCCGCTCGACCGCCCGGCCCTCTTTGAGTCGCCTCGCAGTTGGCTTTGCAATGGAAGTATTTATCCGCTCCTATGGTGTTTGCCTCTCGCATGTCATTATAGTTGCGGACGAAATCACCGCAACCCCCGAAGAAGTCTTGCGCGTTCTTCAGCGGGGAGGGCGTGGAATATTCTGAGACAGAAGTCTCTTCTCCACCCCCTACGGCCCGGGCATAGGCCGGATGCAGCCCCCCGTTCTCGTCAATGGCGGGCAGGCCTTTCAGGTACGGAAGCTGCCCGGTCTGCACGGCCCAGAGCACCCGGGCGGCTGGGTGTTTGTCTTTCAGTACCTGGGGGATGTACAGGGGCTCGGGCTCGTTGCCCGGGGCCGGGTCCTGCCCGGGCATGATGGGCTCGCCGGTGTCCGGGTTGAAGCCGATGGGGGTGTAGCGATCCGGGCCGACATACTCCCCGGTGTCGATGTCGAACCCGGCGGCGGATACGCGGCGCCGCTTGTTGCCGGACCCAAGGCCAGAGCCTTCGCCGTCCCCGGCGTCGCCTGGCCCGCCATACCCCTGGGTGGGCTTCATGTCCGGGTAGAGCCACTCGCCCAGGGTCTTCTCTCTTGCGGGTTTGGGGGGCAACGTATCCGCAGGCCCGCCCCAGTCCATGAGGCCATTGCCGCCCAGGCCCGTGTCCTGGCCGGTACCCTGGGTCGTGTCCTCGTCGTTTCCGCTGTTTGATCCTTGCAGCCAATAGTCCATGTCGCGCTCCTGAGGGTTGTCTCGTGTTTTTTGGAAATACGCAGGCCTCGCCGTATGCCGCTCGATGTATATTTTGGTAGGATGGAAAAAATGACCCTCACGCCAGAGCACCCCTGGGATAGGGTAGAGCTAGGGTACAGCCAGGGTACCCACCCCTCGATCACCGGTAGTTGTGACCATAAAAGCGCCGGGTCATCAAAGGCGTTGTCAAGCAGAAAATGGGGGGGAGTCAGGCTGTTTCGATGGCCGGGGCGTGGTGTGCCTCCGGCGGCCAAGGGGCGCGCCCCTTGGAACCCCTTTTCAGGGGAGGTTGTGTCCGGCACCGTCTCCCCCTAAACGGGAGTCCAGAGGGCGAAGCCCTTTGGCCCCCGGAGGGGCTCACGCGCCCGGGCGCGGAGCGCAGGGCAGGGCCGCCACCCGCCCTTGCTCCGCCCCCGGTTTGCGGGTAAAGCCCGGGGCATGAAAGTGCTCGGCGTGGACTATGGGCAAAAGCGCGTGGGCCTGGCCCTGTGCGACCCCGGGGGCATCTTGTGCTGGCCGGTGGAGACCATCGCCTGGACCAGGGCCGAGGACCTGTTCGCGCGCATCAAGGCCGTGGCCGAGGCCGAGGGCGTGGAGCGCGTGGTGGTGGGCCTGCCCCTGGACCTGGAGGGCCACGACACCCTGACCACCCGGCAGGCCCGGAACTTCGCCGAGCGCCTGGGCCGCAGGCTTTCCGCGCCTGTGGTCCTGTTCGACGAGCGGCTGTCCTCGGCCGCGGCTGAATCCGAACTCAAAGAAACGGGAATGGGATGGAAGAAACGAAAGGCAGCCTTGGACAGCCAGGCAGCGGTGAAGATCCTGGAAAGCTACCTGCGCGCGGCGCAAGGCTCCTGAAATTCCTGATCTGGGTCCTGGTCCTGGCCTCTCTGGCCGCTGGCGGAACCTATGGAGCCATCCGCTACCTGGACTGGCGCTTCCTGAACCTGCCTCCCGAGGCTGTCGGGCGCAACGCCACCCTGGTCATCCTGCCCGGCGCGGGCCTGGCCAAGGTGGCCCTGGACCTGCGCGAGGCCGGGATCGTCACCGACTCCCGCCGCTTCGTGAAACTGGCCCAGGCCAAGGGCAAGGGGGCGGCCGTGCGCGCGGGCGAGTTCGACCTCTCCACCGCCCTCCTGCCCGAACGCGTGCTGGAAATCATCACCACCACCTACGGCACCCGGGTGCAGTTCTTCGTGCGCGAGGGCCTGCCCTGGTGGGAGGTGGCCCGTCTGGCGGCCGAGGCCCGGCTCTGCTCGGCCTCCGACTTCGCCACGGCCATGGCCGACCCGGTCCTGCTCTCCCGCCACTTCATCCCCTCGGACAGCGCCGAGGGCTTCCTCTTCCCGGACACCTACGCCTTCGTGCGCTCCCAGGTGCACAACGCCACCAGCGTGGTCGAGGCCATGCTGGCCAACTTCAACCGCAAGGCCCGGGAGGTCTGGCCCGAATTCAAGCCCGGCGGCCCGCCCGACCCGGCTGAACTGCGCCGGGTGGTCATCCTGGGCTCCATCGTGGAAAAAGAGACCGGCAACGCCACCGAACGCGGCCCAGTGGCCGGGGTCTTTGCCAACCGCCTGCGCATCAACATGCTCCTGCAAACCGACCCGGCCACCATCTACGGCCTGGGTCCGGCCTTTGACGGCAACCTCCGCCGCGCGCACCTGGACGACAAGTCCAACCCCTACAACACCTACCAGCGCCCGGGCCTGCCGCCTGGCCCCATCTGCTCCCCGGGCCTGGCCTCCCTCAAGGCCGCCGCCCAGCCCGAGGTCCACCCCTATCTCTACTTCGTGGCCAAGGGCGACGGCACCCACTTCTTCTCCCGCAATCTCGACGACCACAACGCAGCCGTCACCCGCTTTCAGCGCCAACGCAACCGCGACACCTACCGCTCGTACTGACCGCCCTGGGATGCCGGGCAAGGCTTGGGTGGTTCGTGGTCCGGGGTGGGTGAGCCCCTCCGGGGGCCAAAGGGCTTCGCCCTCTGGACACCCGTTTATGGGGAGGTTGTGCCGGGTG
>CAILNX010000021.1 GCA_903835685.1 uncultured delta proteobacterium | reverse complement strand
TTCACCTTCTTGGCTCACATATACCGACTTTGTTACGCGGCTATGGAAAGAAACTGGCTCGGCTGGCTCGGCTCAAAGGAAATTGGGTCAGGCTTCCTTTGGGCCGCTTGAAAAATTTTGGGGTTTATGCAGCGACATCCTATGATGCGACCAGCGGGGTGCTCCAGTACGACAGCGACGGCCACGGCAACTCGCACCAGGCCGTCACCGTGGTCACCCTGACCGACGCGAGCAACCACCACCCGGCCCTGGACCATACGGACATCCACCTGGACCCGGGAACGCCCTGACCCGGGCGACGGCCCCGGAACGAAAACATCCCCCCGGCCCTGTCCCGACAGGGCCGGGGGGGCATTGACTCCGGCCTCTCATACTGGCAAAGAGGACTCTCGCGCCCGTGGAAAGCGGGCCGGGAGCTTCCCGGCCTCCTGCGGGGACCGGGCCTTGCCCGGTGTTTTTTCGAGAACGCAACACTAACGCGCCTCTTGGAGTTTGAGGCCGGAAACTCGTTTCGGACGGGCTTCCGGTCTTTCCCTTTTTTTGTTTCATTCCGGCAGGGTGCGACCCTGCCTGCAAAGGGTCGAGGAACGAGATGGACAGAATTCCGATTTCCGTGGAAGGGCTCAAAAAGCTCGAAAAGGAGCTGGAGCGCCTGAAGAAGGAGCGGCCCGAGGTCATCCAGGCCATCAAGGAGGCCCGGGAAGAGGGCGACTTGAAGGAGAACGCCGGGTACGACGCGGCCCGCGAGCGCCAGGGCATGCTCGAGGCCCGCATCAATTTCATCGAATCGCGCATGGCCCGGTTCACCGTGCTGGAGCTGGACAGCCTGGGCGGGTCCAAGGCCAGCTTCGGGGCCACCGTGGACTTAGAGGACATGGATACCGGCGAGACCAAACGCTACACCCTGCTCGGGCCGGACGAGGCCGAGCCTTCCAAAGGCAGCATCTCGGTGCTCTCGCCCGTGGGCCGGGCGCTCCTGGGCAAGGTGGAGGGCGATGAGGTGGTGGTGGACGTCCCGCGCGGCAAGATTTCCTACGAGATCATCTCCATCACCTTCCAGGGTTCGGCCGCCCTGGCCAAGCTCTAGCCGGGCCGTAGGGCCTTGACCGCGCCTGGACAGGCGCTCAAGAATAAGAAATAATTATTTTTATTCTTCCCTCGCGCCGGGCTTCGTCTCTCGGATGCCGTCTCTGCCCGACGACCGTCATTCCCCTGCCCCTGGCGCCGCTCGCACTGAAAAGACAAGAATAAGCACTCCTTATTCTTGTCTTTCCCTCTTGGCGGGCTCGTCTGGGGACACCCTGGGTCAGGCCGAGGCGCTGTCCGAGGCCCCGCTCAGGTTCTGGGAGATGATGGCGTTGATCTGGTCGCGCAGGCCCGAGGAGCCATCGCCGGTCAGGGAGGTGGAGAACAGGGAGGTGGAGTTGGCCACGGCGCTGGCGTAGCCCTTCAAACGGCTGGGCGCGGCAGTGGACGAGGAGGCCGGGGCCAGGCTGTTCACGCTGCCGGTCAGCCCCGCGTTGGAAAACTGGTCGGCCATGGCCGAGAGCGAATAGCTGGTCATGGCGTCGGAGCTTGAGTCTGCGGCCTTGCGCAGGTCCGCGCTGATCTCCTTGGCCTTCTCCTTGAATGCTGTCGGGTCCTGGGTCGACAGCGAGGACAGGGTGCTCAGGAGCGTGGCCGTCTGGGAGAAGCTCGTGGCCGAGGCGCTGACCCCGGAGTCCGTGGAGTCCGTGGAGTCCGAGGCGTTGGTCTGGTCCGTGAACCAGGTGGCCGATGCGGTCTCGGTGGTATCTGTTGCGGACGGGTCCAGCAGACCCAGGGTGCTGATCAGGGCGTTGCGGGACGAAAGCGCGGCGACGTTCATGGGGGGTTCCTCCAAAATGGCGGGGCAGGACAACAGTTTTTGCCGACCCCGGCAATGAAGCAAGAAGCGTTCCCTGGGACGTATTTTCCTGGGGGGAGGCAAAATCATTGCCTCGGCAGGGCGTTGTGCTATGGTGCCGGGCGTTGCTGGCCCTTTCACACTGATGAACGCGCCCCTTCCAACCCGACAGGGCCGGGGCGCTCGCGGGGAGACCATGGCTCGCTGGACGCCGGGCATCCGGTCCAAGCTCATCCTCATTTTCGTGCTCATCAAGGTGCTGCCCTTGCTGGCCCTGTCCTGGATGGCGGCCGAGGCCATCCAGAGCCTGGGCGAGACCGTGGAGGACAAGACCTCGCGTATGGCTGCGGACACCCGGGCCGTGGTGGGCGAGGTGGGTCGCCGTTCGGCCCAGAATTCCATCCAGGCCCTGGACCTGCGCTCCCGGGAGGCCATCGAGCGCCTGACCACGGACACGGCCCGGGTCGTGGCCGCCTTTCTGGCCGAGCGCGACGCCGACGTGCTCCTGGCCTCCGAGCTTGAACCCAAGCCCGAGGTCTACTCCCGCTTTGTCACGGCCCGAGCCCGACCGGTCATCGAGCACGGCCCCTGGGTCTTAAATTCCGAAGGGGACGCCTGGGTCCCGGCCGAACCCAAGCACCCGGGCATCGTGACCGAGCCCACGGTGGAGGACAACCGCAGAGAGTTCCACTCCCGGCCCCCGGAGCAATTCGACCAGATCAAGCGCCTGCCCCTCTATCTCGAAATGACCTTCGTGGACCTCTCGGGCCAGGAGCGGATCAAGGTGGGGACCTCGGACCTTCTGTCCCGGGATTTGAGAGACGTGTCCCGGCCGGAGAACACCTTCTGCCGGGCCGAGACCTATTTCCCGGTGCTGAAAACCTTGAAGCCCGGCGAAGTCTCCGTCTCCGAGGTCATCGGGGCCTATGTGCCCTCGCCCATCATCGGCCCCTACACCCCAGTCCAGGCCGCCAAGCAGGGCATCCCCTTCGAGCCGGAAAAGGCCGCCTACGCGGGCATGGAAAACCCGGTGGGCCGCCGCTTCCAGGGCCTGGTCCGCTTCGCGGCCCCGGTGGTGCAAAAAGGCCGGGTGATCGGGTACGTGACCCTGGCCCTGAACCAGCAGCACGTGCAGGAGTTCACCGACCACATCCTGCCCACGGACGAGCGCTACACGGACATTCCCGACGCGTACCGGGGCAACTACGCCTTCATCTGGGATTACCAGGACCGCTGCATCGCCCATCCCCGGCACTATTTCATCACCGGCTACGACCCGGACACGGGTCAGCCGGCCATGCCTTGGATGGAAAAGGGGCTGTACGAGGAGTTTCGGACCAGCGGGAGCACGTTGCGGGACTTTCTGTCGCGCACTCCGCCCTTTGCGGACCAGAATCTGCGCAAGAAGCCCGCGCCGGAATTGACCCTGGCCGGATTCCTGGGGCTCAACTGCCGGGTGCTCGATTTCGCCCCCCAGTGCGTGGGCTGGCACACCCTGACCCAGTACGGCGGGTCCGGGTCCTTCGACATCTTCTGGAGCGGGCTGTGGAAACTGACCACGGCCGCGGCCATCCCCTACCACACCGGCTGCTACGCCGGTCCCAAGGGCTTCGGGTACGTGACCATCGGGGCCAATGTGGACGAGTTCCACAAGGCGGCCACCGAGAGCGCCCAGGAGATCGACGGCCTGGTGCGCAGCTTCGAGGCCGACCTGGACGTGCAGAAGACCGCCACCATCAAGACCCTGGCCGACAACCTGCGCCGCACCACCCGGAACCTGGCCACCTCCACCCTGGCCATGATCATCCTGGTCATCCTGGTGGCCCTGTGGATGGCGGCCGTGCTCACCCGGCGCATCACCAGCATGATCCAGGACGTTCAAATCATCGAGGCCGGAAACCTGACGCACCGTCTGGTAGTCAAGTCCCAGGACGAGATGGGGCGGCTGGCCATGGCCTTCAACGACCTGACCACCCGGCTGGCCGTGCTCTACGAGCGCCACCGCTCCCTGCTCGACGGCGTGCCCGTGGGCATCTACCGGGTCACGCCCGGGGGCCGCTATCTGGACGCCAACCACGCCCTGGTGCTCATGCTCGGCTACCCCAGCCTGGAGGCTCTTTTGTCCGACGGCAACGTGGCCCCGCACGAGGACCCGGCCCGGGCCGCCCGCTGGCGGGAGGCCATGGAGCGCGAGGGCGGGGTGTACAATTTCGTGTCCTGCCGTCGCCGGTACGACGCCACCTGGGTCTGGCTCTCGGACTCGGCCCGGGCCGTGCGCGACGAGCACGACCAGGTGGTCTGCTACGAAGGCTGCCTGGAGGACGTCACCGAGCGTCGCCTGGCCGAGGAGAGCCTGCGCGAGGCCGAGCTGCGCTACCGCTCCATTTTCGAGAACGCCGTGGAGGGCATCTACCGGTCCTCGGTGCCGGGGGGCTTTCTGACCGCCAACCCGGCCATGGCCCGCATGCTCGGCTACGACTCGCCCTGGGACCTGATCAACAGCCTGACGGACATCGACCAGCAGCTCTACGTGCACCACAAGGACCGCCGCCGCCTCCTGGCCCTGCTCCAGGCCGAGGGGTCCGTGGCCGGATTCGAGACCGAGTTCTTCCGCAAGGACGGGATCATCATGTGGGCTCAGCTTTTCGCCCGGTCCGTGCTGGACGAGAAGGGCGAAATGGCCATGATCGAGGGCAGTTGCGTGGACATCACCGAGCGCAAGCTGGCCGAGGCCCAGCTCAAGCGCTACCAGGGCCATTTGGAGGTCATGGTCGAGCGTCGCACCCGGGAGTTGGAGCAGGCCCGGGCCGCGGCCGAAGAGGCCAGCCTGGCCAAAAGCAATTTCCTGGCCAGCATGAGCCACGAGATCCGCACCCCGCTGAACACGGTCATCGGCATCGCCGATCTGCTCCACGAGACCGAACTGACCGAGGAGCAGAAGACCTACGTGCAGTTGTGCAAGAGCGCGGGCGACACCCTGCTGGACCTGATCAACGACATCCTGGACCTCTCGCGCATCGAGGCCGGGCGCGTGACCCTGGAGGCCCTGTCGTTTGATCCCCGCCAGGTGGTGGAGAAGGTCTGCTCCATCATGCACTTCAAGGCCCAGGCCCAGGGACTCAGCCTGACCCACGAGGTGGCCCCGGACGTGCCCGAACGCCTCCTGGGCGATCCGGCCAAGCTGACCCAGGTCCTGGTCAATCTCCTGGGCAATGCCGTGAAGTTCACCACCAAGGGCCAGGTGCGCCTGGAGCTTCGGGCCAATCCGGCCCCGCAGCCGGGCGAGGCCGAACTCCTGTTCCGGGTCCAGGACACGGGCATCGGCATCCCGGAGGACAAGCTGGCCGAGGTTTTCGAGAACTTCACCCAGGCCGATTCCTCCATGACCCGGGTCTACGGCGGGTCCGGGCTGGGCCTGGCCATCACCCGCAAGCTGGTGGAGCTCATGGGCGGGCAGATCTGGGTGGAGAGCGAGGAGGGCCGGGGCAGCGCCTTTTTCTTCACCGGCCGTTTCGCCCTGGACCAGGGCCAGAGCTGCCTCGGGGCCGAAACCCCGGACCTGGCCGAGCCGGGCGTGGCGGCCGATGGGAAGGAGCGGCCCCTGCGCATCCTGCTGGTGGACGACGCGGAGAACAACCGCATGCTCATGGAGTTCTACCTGAAGGGCGGGCCGCACGTGGTGGAGCAGGCTACCAACGGACAGGAGGCCCTGGAGAAGTTCGCGGCCGGGCGGTACGACCTGGTGTTCATGGACATCCAGATGCCGGTCATGGACGGGTACGAGGCCACCCGGGCCATCCGCCGCCTGGAGCGGGAGACCGGCCAGCCGTGCACGCCCATCGTGGCCCTGACCGCCAACGCCATGAAGGAGGACCGGCAGGAGTGCCTGGCGGCCGGGTGCACGGAGTATCTGGCCAAGCCGGTGAAAAAGAACACGGTGCTGGCCGCCGTGGCCCGCATGGCCGCTCTGCTCCAGGCCGAGCCCCGGGAGGCCCCGGAGTCCGGCGGGGCCTAAACCCCCCCACTTTCCCCTTGTGCTTTTCCCTGGTTCTGCTTAGGAGTGCGCCTAACCAGTTGATTTATAGGAATGTCTCCGGCCCATACGGGCCGCCGGTCCCAAGGACTGCTTCTCGGTTTCCGAGGTTCGCGCCGTGCACCGCGCCGTTATGCTCAAGAGGGCCGTCCTGGCCCTGACCGCCATCCTGACCCTGGCTCTGGCCTCCTGCGGGGAGGACCGGGAGGAGAGGTCTGCGGCCTTGCCCGCAGCCGCCCCGGCGGTCCAGCCGGTCTATGCGGCCTATGATTTCGGCCGGGTCGAGGACGGGGTGGTCAACCTGGGCGTCCAGCCCATGTGGGCTCCCACCAACGCCATCACCGAGGCCATGCGCCGGGACCGGATTCTGGCCGAGGAGCTGTCCCGCGAGGGGCTTTCCTTGCGCCAGCACGGCTTTTTCAAGGGCGCGGATCTGGCCTTTTTCCTGAACCAGGGCCAGGTCCAGGCCGGGGTGGCCGGGGAAGGCGTGGCCATTGGCTCGGCCTCGGCCGGGGAGGTGGTCATCCCCATCCTCATCCACCAGGGGACCAGCGCGCTCATCGCCACCCGGCCCATGACCGTGCGGGACCTGCGCGGCCAGCGCGTGGGGCATGTCCCGGGGACCAGCGCCTCTTTCGGGCTGATGCGCGCCCTGGGCTCCGAGGGGCTGAAACCCGGGGACGTGACCCTGGCGCCCATGGACATCACCGAGATGCCCGCCGCCCTGGAAGAGGGCCGGGTGGCCGCCTTCAGCTCCTGGGAGCCCAACACCACCATTCTTCTGAACCGCCACCGGGGTTACACGGTCATCCACCGCGCGGAATACACCGGCTATCTGTTCTTCCGGCGGGACTTCGTGGCGGACCATCCCCGGGCCGCCCGGCTCATCCTGGCCGCCCAACTGCGGGCCATGGGCTTCATGCGCGCCGGGCGGGCCAATCTGGAGGAGGCCGCCCGCTGGGGACTTCTGGCCTGGGAGGAGATGGCCCAGGCCGGGGCGGGCGTTTCCGTGGGCCAGTTCGCCGCTTTGATCAAAAGCGATCTGCTGGACCTCTCCCCCACGCCCCTGGTCCTGGATACGGACCTGGTGGAGACCGGACGGCTGTACGGGGTCTTCGAGATGCTCAAGGCCCAGGGGACGATCCCTTCGGACGCCTCCTGGGACAAGGTGCGCAAGAGCTTTGACAAGACCCTGCTCCTGGACGTGTTGGCCGCGCCCCAGGTCTATCGCCTGGGCGAAACCCTGTACACCCCAGCCCCGTAAGGTTTTTAAGGCCGTGCGCGTCTCCCTGCTCTCCATCCTCCCGGCCCTGGGCATCCGCAAGCGGCTGGTCATCACCTTCGTGGCCCTGTTTCTGGCCCTTCTGGTGGCCCTGGAGCTGGCCACGCTCTTCGGGGCGCCCTTCACGGCCCGGGAAGGGGTGATCCGGCGGCAGCGCACGGCCCAGCTCCAGAACCTGAGCCTGGTGGCGGACACGCAGCAGGCCCTGGTCCTGCGGTTCGTGCAGGACCGCCTGCGCCTGGCCGGCCTGGCGGCCACCAGTCCCACGGTGGCCCAGTGCGCGACCATGCTGGCCGGGAACGTCCCCGGGGCCGCCGAGTGCCGCGAGTCCCTGCGGGTCTTTTTCCAGGCCTTTCAGACCGAGGCCGCATCCGGCCGCATCCGCCTTCTGGGCGCCCGGGGGGGAAATCTCCTCTGGTCCACGGACCCGGCCGAGACCAGCGGGAATTTCGCCCTGCGGGACTTTTTCGTCGGGGCCCTGGCCTCCCGTCACGATTCCGTGGGACTTTTGGCCGAGCCCGGGTCCGCCGGTCCCCAGACCCTGGTGTTCTGCCGGGCCATCCCAGGGCCAGGCGGCGCGCCCCTGGCCCTGCTGGCCCTGGAGACCCCGGCCGAGGAGTTGGGCCATCTCCTGGAGGTCAAGGGCGGGCCGGGGAACACCGGCGAGATCCTGATCGTGGACCAGGCCGTGCGGCCCTTGGCCGCGCCCCGGCAGGCCTTGAAGGACGGGTCCAGCCTTGGGGCCATGGAGCGGCCCCTGCCGGACAAGGGCGCGCGCCTGGCCGCCCAGGGCCAGGACGGGGCCACGGAATACGAGGACTATGCCGGGAACAAGGTCTGGGCCGTGTACCGGCACATCCGCATCTCCTCGGGCTGGAACCTGGGCCTGGTGGTCAAGCGCAACCAGGAGGAGATCATGGCCCCTTTAAGGGACGAGATGCTCTCCTCCCTGGGCCTGACCCTGGCCGTGGCCGTGGCCGCCACGCTGCTGGTCTGGCTGGCCGCCCGGGGCCTGACCGGCCCGCTCCAGGCCCTGGCCGAGGCCGCCCGGCGGGTGGCCCAGGGCGACCTGACCGCCCGGGCCCCGGTCCTGACCCGGGACGAGACCGGGGAGCTGGCCACGACCTTCAACGCCATGCTGGACGAGCTGGACGCGGCCCGGGCCGACCTGACCCGCAAGGTCGAGGAGCGCACGGCCGACCTGCGCCAGCGCAACATCTGGCTGCGGGACGAGATTGAGGAGCGCCGCCGAACCGAGGGGGAGCTCCTGTTCGCCACCCGCGCGGCCCAGACCGCCGACCGGGCCAAGGGCGAATTCTTGGCCAACATGAGCCACGAGCTGCGCACCCCCTTGAACGGGGTCCTGGGCATGCTCCACCTCTTGTCCCGCACGGGCCTGACCGAGGCCCAGGCCGAATACGCCCAGGTGGCCGTGACCTCGGCCCGGGGCCTCCTGGCCCTTTTGAACGACATCCTGGACCTCTCCCGCATCGAGTCGGGCAGCCTGGAGCTGACCCCTTCGGAGTTCATTCCGGCCGAGGTCATGGACAATCTGGAGGCGCTTCTGGCCCCGGCGGCCCGGGACAAGGGGCTCGAATTCTCCATGCGTTCGGACCCGGACGCCGTGGCCCGGCTGGTGGGCGATCCCGGGAGGCTGCGCCAGGTCCTGTTCAATCTCCTGGACAACGCCATCAAGTTCACCGCCAGCGGCCGGGTGTCCGCGAGCCTGGAGGCGCTGCCCGCCCTGGCCTCGGACGGGGAAAAGGGCCTGCGCCTGGTCTTTACCGTGGAGGACTCCGGGGTGGGCGTTGAGCCCGGCAGGCTTGCGGACATTTTCATGCCCTTCACCCAGGTGGACAGCGCCAGCAACCGCCGCTTCGGGGGCACGGGCTTGGGCCTGGCCATCGTGCAGCGCCTGGCCGCGCTCATGCAGGCCCATATCTGCTTTTCCAGCCAGCCCGGCCAGGGCTCCCAGGTGGTGTTCAGCCTGGTCCTGCCCCTGGCCCGCTCCTTGTCCGCCGGGCCGATCCTGACCTCCCGCAACCTGGGGGAGCCCGCGCTTGGGCCGGGCCTGCGCATCCTGGTGGCCGAGGACGACCCGGTCAGCCAGTTGTCCATCCGCCGGGTGCTGGAATCCGAGGGGCATACGGCGCGCTGCGTGTCCAACGGCCGGGAGGCCCTCTCGGCCCTGGCCCGGGAGCGCTACGACGTGGTCATCATGGACATCCAGATGCCGGTGATGAACGGGATGGAGGCTGCGGCCGCCATCCGGGCCGGGGTAAGGGGCGTGCTGGACAGGAACATCCCCATCATCGCCCTGACCGCCTACGCCCTGCCCGGGGACCGGGAGACCTTCCTGGCGGCCGGGATGGACGACTACCTGTCCAAGCCAGTGATCATCGACGTCCTGAATTCGGCCATCGACCGGGCTCTGAACGGGCGCAGGACTTAAGGAAGAAAACTCCACACCGCGCCCACGGCCCCGCAGGCCAGCACCAGGATGTGCACCCCGGTGTTCCAGCGCCACAGCGCGAAACCGGAGGCCGCCGCCATGGCCAGGGCGAAGAAATCCACGCCTGTCCCGGCCGGAAAAAAGGTGCTGATTCCGAAGAACACCCCCAGCTTGAGGACCACGCCCACCACTGCGGCGGTGATGCCCGTGAGGGCCGCCGTGATCCGGGGGTTGGCGGTCAGGGCCTCGATGTACGGGGCTCCGGCGAACACGAACAAAAAGCTGGGCAGGAACATGCCAAACGTGGTCAAAAGCCCCCCCAGGATTCCCGCCCCGAGCGGCGAGAGCGCTCCCGGGTGGTTCCAGGCCGAGAGAAAGCCCACGAACTGGGTGACCATGATCAGCGGGCCGGGTGTGGTCTCGGCCAGGCCCAGGCCAAAAATCACCTCGGCCGGGCTGACCCAGCCCAGGCGCACCACGGCGTCGGCCACGTAGGAGAGCACCGCATAGGCCCCGCCAAAGGTGATGAAGCTGGCCTCGGAGTAGAACACCAGGAGGTTCGAGAAGATCGAGCCTGGCCCGTTGACGGCAAAAACCGGCAGGGCCACGGCCAGCCAGATGCAGGCGAACACGGCCAGCACCTTGAGCACATGGGTCAGGGGGGGCAGGCTATAGACCTGGGGCGCCTCCTCGGGCGCGCAGGTGTTGGACCCGGCCTCCCGATGGCAGAAGATGTCGGGCCGCAGGCGGGCCAGGACCAGGCCGCCCACGCCCGCCAGGAGCACGATGGCCGGGAAGGGTACGTGCAGGAACTGGCCGCAGACAAAGGAGGCCCCGGCGAACCACCAGAGAATCCGGTGGCGCAGGGCCTTCTTGGAGATGCGCCAGAGGGCCTGGGCCACGATGGCCACCACGGCCCCGGCAATGGCCCGGAATACCCCGGCCACCACCGGAACCGCGCCGTGGGCCGCAGCCAGCCAGCTTAAGAACAGCATGAGCACCACCGAGGGAAGGAGGAAGCACAGGCCCGCGATGCTCCCGCCCAGATAGCCGTGCAGCCGCCAGCCCAGGTACACGGCCAACTGGTGGGCCTCGGGTCCGGGCAGGAGCATGCAGAAGTTCAGGGCGCGCAAAAAGAGCTTCTCCTCGACCCAGCCGCGCGCGTCCACCACGTCCTTGTGCATCATGGCGATCTGCCCGGCCGGGCCGCCGAAATTGATGAACCCGAGCCGAAACCAGTAGCGGAAGAATTCCCGCAGGGTCGGGGTGGGGCTGGTCTGGTCATTTCCCATGGACGTGGTTCTCCATTTGAAGGCGTTGCGGCCCGGAAGCCAGGGTCAGGGCTTGCTCGCTGAGACCTGGAAATCCTTGAAGCGCGTCAGGCTGTCGTCCTTGGACCACAGGCCCACGCCCCCGGACACGGGCCGGTCCAGGGTGTGGGTGAGGAGCAATGATCCATCCAGATACCCTTGAAGCGAAGTCCCGGTGATGATTATTTTCAACTCGTGCCACGATCCCGAGGATGCCGGGGCGTTGCCCACTTCCTTGATGGCCCGCCTTCGGCCCGAGTCGTATCGGTAGAGGTTCAGGTTGTTCTCCAGGGCATTGGCCCGGACCACGAGGTAGTCCCCGTTGGCCTTGCGGTCGAAGAAGATGCCCCCGGCCTGGTCCTCGATCCCGGACACGGGCTGGAAGCGCACCGTGATGGTCCCTTCCCGAAAATCCTGGGTCCCGGCATGCACGGCAATGGGAAAATGCTCGGTGGCCGAAACCTTGTGCCGACTTCCGTCCACCACCAGAACGGCCGCGCCAGCCACGGTCTCGGTGCGCCACTGGCCCACCAGGGGCGTGAAGCCGTCCATGGCCCGGGCCGGGCCGGGGGCCAGGGTCAGGAGAGCCAGGCAGGCCCCGAACAGGAGGTGTTTGAGGCTGAGAGGTCGCATGTTCATATGGGTCTTCCTTTTGTTTGGTTTCAGGCCGCTGGGCTCTCGGCCCGGTCGTCCGGGACCAGGCGCAAAAACCAGGGCACCGAGGCCACCAGGACCAGGGCCAGGAGCCCGAAGCTCCAGCGGTAGCCCAAGGCTCCTACCAGAATTCCGCCCAAAAGCGGTCCCGAGGCGTGGCCCAGGTCGAAGATGGTGCCGAACACGCCCATGGCCGTGCCGTAGTGCCGGGCCCGGCACAGGTCGGCCACCATGGCCGCCGAGGACGAGGTCACCAGGGCCTCGCCCAGGCCGAAGACCAGGCAGGCGGCCATGAGGGGGAGAAATCCGGTGAGATGGGGGATGGCCGCAAAGGGCAGGGCGCAGCAGAGCATCCCGGCCACGATGAGCAGGCGGCGGCCCAGGCGACCCCTGGAGTCAGAAGTCCGGCCCAGAAACGGCTTGGTGGCCATGGTCACCACCACCTGCACGGCCCAGAGCATCCCGGCCTCAAAAGGCGAGAACCCGGCCACGGTCACGGCGTACACGGGCAGAAAGGCCTCCAGCGCGCCCATGGACAGGTTCTGCACCCCCTCCATGGCCGAGGTGGCCAGGACCCGGCGGTCGCCCATGACCTCCCGGATGCCCGAGCGGAAGGATTGCAGCCGGGCCGAGAACCCGCCCGTGGCCGCCTCGGGCCGGTCCTGCCACAGGAGCCTGGCCCCCAGGACGAGCGCGGCCACCCCGGTCACGGCCACCACCCCGAACACGGTGCGATAGGCCAGGGTGGTCGGGCCTTGGGCGGTGCTCATGATGGACAGGATGAACCCGCCCACGGGCGCTCCGGCCAGGGTGCCGATGATGCCCACGGACGAGAACCAGGAGAGCATCTCCCCCTTGCGCTCGCCCGCCAGCCCGGCCACCACGGCCATGGCCACCGGCCCGTAGATGGCTGTGGCGAACCCGTGCACGAAGCGCACGAGAACCAACTGGCCGTAGCTTTCGACGAACAGGTAGGCGAAAGGGACCAGGGCGAAGAAGCCCAGTCCGGCCAGCATGGTCCGGCGGCGGCCGATGACGTCCGAGAGCGCCCCGGCCGGGAGTTTGAAGAACACGCCCGTGACCGTGGACACGCCCACGGCCAGGCCGATGGCCTCGGGTCCGGCCCCCAGGGCCAGGGCGAAAAGCGGCAGCACCGGGTTGCGGGCCAGGGCATAGGAGAAGCGGGCCAGAAAGGCCACGGAGCACAGATTGAAGAAGGCGGTCATGGGAGTCGCCTCTTGTCAGGCCCCGGGCCTGGCCCGGGGATTTGCCACGGGCGCAGGCGCGCAATGCTCCTGTCGCTGGCGGCTAAGATTTTTAAATTATTTTTCTTCTTCATTCTTGGTTGGATTTCTTGAGTCGGCTCATTGCTGTTGGTTGGCATAGGAGGCCAGCAGGGCGTCGAAAAAGGTCCGGGCCACGGCCATGCGCACCTGGCCGTCGACAAAGGCCACGGCCAGGCCGTCCAGCATCCGCCGGACCCCCAGGGTCTCGGGGGGCGCGGCCTCGAACTCCAGGAGGTCCACGGCCCGCAGGACCCGGCGCAGGCGGGCCGGGATGCGCTCTTCCAGCCTGAAGGCGGCCACCATGACCTCGAAGGTGATGAGCCCGCCCTGGTGGGTGAACTCCCCCTGGGCCATGTCGAAGCGGACTTCCCCGGGCTGGGGCGCAAGCACCGCGTCCGGGGACTCGAAGACGACCTCGGCCTCGGGATCGATGAACCGGCGCACCAGCCAGAAGGAGGCCAGGCGGTCCACATGGGGGTCGGCCCGGGTGATCCAGACCCGGCCCTGGTAGTCCTCGGTCCTGTGCCCGGGGATGACCGGGGGCTCTTCCTCGCGGCTCCTCCCGGCCTGGGCCAGGAGGCGCTCCAGGGCCTGGCCCAGGCCCGTGGGGAAGAAGTCGATGCCCCGCAGGGCGTCCAGGCGGCGGGAGAGGCGGCGCAGCACGGCCGGTCCTCCAGGCTCCTGGTCGGCCGGGCGGTCCATGAACAGGCGGATGTCCTCTTCCAGGGCCGCGTAGTCCGTGTCCCTGGCCCGGGAAAAGGCCGCCCGGATCTGCTCCGGGGTCAGGGTCAGGACCTGGGAACTCACGGCCATGACCACCTCGCCCCCGCGCTCCTCCACCTCCCGGCCCAGCCAGGTGAGCTGTTCCTGATGGTGGGGACCGGCAGGCAAAAGGTACAGGGTGTTCTTGATCGGGATGGCCCCCAGGCCGTGCAGCCGCCGCAGGGTCTTGACCCGGGCGGCCTGGCCTTTGGCCGGAAAGGAGAAGGAGAACAGGAGCCAGGCCGGGCCGCCCGTGGGAATGGGTGTTGTGTTACTCATGAGATGAATTTTAGTTACAGATATAACAAAGTCAAGAGAAAAATCGGCCCCTGCCCGCATTGGCTTTGCCCCAAGTCTGGTGTAGAAAAATCCGGCAATCGAGGAGGACGAGAGTGGCCAAGGCGCGGACCAAAACACAGCCACCGGTCCCGGACCAGGCCCAGAGCGACTGGCTCGGGGCCTTGGGCAAGGGCGTGGTGGGCACGGACGGGGCGGGCATGGTGGTTTCCGTGAGCCCCATGGCCGAGGTCCTTCTGGGGCCGGGCAGCGGGCCGGGAAGCCACGTGCGTCAGGCCGCGCCCCTGGTGCGCGAGGCCGTGCTGCACGCCCTGGCCGCCCAGAAGACCCCGCCCCCCCGGGTGGGCGAGCACGGCGGCCGCCGCTTGCGGGTCCAGGCCGTGCCGCGCATCCGGGACGGGGCCTGCCTGGGGGTCATGGTCCTGGTGGAGGAGGACGCCTCGGGTCGCGAGGAAGGACCCGACGAGCGCACGGACACGGCCGAGGAGCGCTTCCGGGCCGTGTTCAACTCCGTGTCCGACGGGATATGGGTCTGCGACGGCGAGGGCCGCATCCTGGAGATCAACCCGGCCTCGGAGCGACTGAACTCCATCAAGGCCGAGGACTACATCGGCAAGGACGTGGACTGCATCTTAAGCGGGGGTCTGGTGGACCGCTCCGTGACCCTGGACGTGCTGAAAAACAAGCGCCAGGCCAGCCTGATCCAGAACATCAAGAAATCCGGCAAGCACCTCCTGGTCACCGGCACCCCGGCCTTTGACCCCTCGGGCCGCATCTCCCTGGTGGTGGTCAACGAGCGCGACGTGACCGAACTGAACACCCTGCGCGAGGGTTTGCAGCAGGCCCGCAAGGTCCAGGAGAAATACCGCAGCGAACTGGCCGAGCTGTCCATGCTGGAGCTGGACCAGAAGGACATCGTGGCCCAGAGCCCGGAGATGCGCAAAGTCCTGAACGCCCTGATGAAACTGGCCAACATGGACGCCTCGCGCATCCTGCTCCTGGGTGAATCGGGCACGGGCAAGGGGCTTTTGGCCAAATTTCTGCACAAAATGAGCCCCAGGGCCGAAAAACCCTTCATTCACATCAATTGCCCGGCCCTGCCGGAGAATCTTTTCGAGGCTGAACTCTTCGGGTACGAGCGCGGGGCCTTTACCGGCGCGCGGGAGCAGGGCAAGGCGGGCTTGATCGAACTGGCCCTGGGCGGCACCCTGTTTTTGGACGAACTCGGAGACATCCCCTCGGCCGTTCAGGCCAAGCTCTTGAAATACCTGGACGACCACGAGATTCTGCGTTTGGGCGGGAACCAACCCAAGAAGGTGGAGTGCTGCGTGGTGGCGGCCACCAATCGCAATCTGGATCGCCTGGTGGAGCAGAAGCGCTTCCGACGAGACCTCTTCTACCGCCTGAACACCTTCACCGTGCGCATCGCGCCCTTGCGGGAACGCAAGGAGGACATCTTCGGCCTGGCCGAGTTCTACCTCCAGCAGTTCAACCTGCGCTACAAGAAGCGCCGCCGCCTCTCGCTCAAGGCCGTGCGTCTGCTGGAAGCCTATGATTTTCCGGGCAATGTGCGCGAGCTGGTGGGCATCATCCAGAAGGCTTTCGTCATGAGCGAGAGCGAGGACATCACCGCCTCCCTGGAAGAGGCCATGCCCGGAGCGGCCGGGGACTTGGGGGGCCGGGAGCCCCGGTCCCTGCCCGGGGAGGTGGCCGCCGCCAGCGTCCAGGCCCTGCGCAAGGCCATGGCCGCCTGCCACGGCACCCGGGAGATGGCCCGCTATCTGGGCGTGAGCCAGTCCACCGTGGTGCGCAAGCTCAAGCGCTACGGGCTGGCCACGGAGTGAGTCCTTTATGCATCGCCATGGATCGCCTGACGAATTTGTCAAACGTCCCGGTGGGTTCCTTGGCCTCGAAATAATATGTTTGAATTCATAGATAAAATTTCAGTCTGGGTCCTCCGGACCCCTCTCTTCGGCCTGGTTCTTCCCCTGGCCGGGCCAGGCCCTTTCCTGCGAATGTCACAATTTGGCAAAAAGGCCTTGATTCATAATTGAATCGGCCATTTGTTTATATATAGAACCGGATGCCCTGGGGTGTGATTCAATTATGAATCAGCCCTTTGATTCCGGTGTTTCGTCTTTCGGTTAACCTCTTGTCGCGGCTTGCCTTTTTTAGGCGGGCAGGCCTGGCTTGGTTCTTGCTCAAATCCACCTTGCCCCCGGTGGTCGAGGGGCGGACAGGAACCATCATCAGCCACACAAAAGGACAGGAAGATGAAGACGAAATCCGATCCGACCAAGGAACTTCAGGCTCTGCGCGACAGATACGTGCCCAAGGGACCCTTCAACGCCTCCCCCTATTTCGTGGAAAGCGCCCAGGGGGCCATGATCCGGGACGTCTCCGGCCGCGAACTCATCGACTTCGTGGGCGGCATCGGCGTGGTCAACGCGGGCCACTGCAACCCCCGGGTGGTGGCGGCCATCAAGGCCCAGGCCGACAAGTTCATCCACACCTGCTTCCACATCGTCATGTACGAAGGCTACGTGCGCGTGTGCCAGAAGCTCTGCGAGGCCGCGCCCGGGGACCATCCCAAGATGGCCGTGCTGGCCAACAGCGGGGCCGAGGCCGTGGAGAACGCGGTGAAGATCGCCCGCCACGCCACGGGCCGCCAAGGCGTCATCGCCTTTGAGAACGGCTTTCACGGCCGCACCCTTTTGACCATGACCCTGACCAGCAAGGTCAAGCCCTACAAGTTCGGGTTCGGCCCATTCGCCCCGGAAGTCTACCGCATCCCCTACGCCTACTGCTACCGCTGCCCCTTGGGCCTCTCCTATCCCAAGTGCGGCGCGGCCTGCGCGGACAAGCTGGAGGAATTCTTCATCGGCAACGTGGCTGCCGAGTCCACGGCCTGCCTGATCGTGGAGCCGGTCCTGGGCGAGGGCGGATTCGTCTCCCCGCCCAGCCTGTACTTCCAGAAGCTCTCGGCCATCTGCAAGAAGCACGGCATCGTGTTCATCGCCGACGAGATCCAGACCGGCTTCGGCCGTACGGGCAAGATGTTCGCCATGGAGCACCACGGGGTGGTCCCGGATCTCATCTGCACGGCCAAGAGCCTGGCCGCGGGCATGCCGCTCTCGGCCGTGGTCGGCCGCAAGGAGCTTATGGACGCGCCCCAGGTGGGCGGACTGGGCGGCACCTACGGGGGCAATCCCCTGGCCTGCGCCGCGGCCCTGGCCGTGTTCGAGTCCTTTGAGCAAGACAAGCTCCTGGCCAAGGCCGAGAAGCTGGGCCGCTATTTGTCCAAGCGTTTCGGGGCCTGGGCCAAGAAGTACGAGATCATCGGCGAGGTGCGCGGCATCGGCCCCATGCAGGCCCTGGAGCTGGTCACGGACAAGAAGACCAAGGCCCCGGCCACCACCCAGGCCAAGGCCCTGGTCAAGTACTGCGTGGACCACGGCCTGCTCATTCTCTCCTGCGGAAATTTCGGCAACGTCATCCGCACGCTCATGCCCCTGGTCGTCACCGACGATCAGCTCGAGCGCGGCCTGGCCATTCTTCAGGCCGGGTTCGAGGAGGTCAGCAAGGGTTCAAAGCGCTAGGCCGGGACGCCCCGGGCAGGGACGCGGGAAGTCGGACCCATTTTGGTCCGGCTCCCACGCGGGGGGCCTGCCCGGAGCCAGAGAAGGCCCGCCCAAGCGCCAGCCACGGATATGGATTTTCTTACGGCGACAACCATCAACCTTCGGGAGGACTGCACAATGAAGAAGGCGAGCACCCTGAAACGGCTGTCCATTGGGCTGGGCGCGGCCGCCCTGACCGTCTGCCTGGCCTCTTTCGCCTTTGCGGCGGAAAAGACCGTGAAAATCGGCAACGTCGAACCGCTCTCCGGCCCCTCGGCCTCGGTGGGCATCCAGGGCAAGCAGGCCCGGGAGATGGCCGTCGAGGAAATCAACGCGGCTGGCGGCATCAAGTCCCTGGGCGGGGCCAAGCTGGAGCTGGTCTACGCGGACTCCAAAAGCGATCCCACGGTCGGCGTGACCGAGACCGAGCGCCTGATCAACACCGAGAAAGTGCACATCATGACCGGCTGCTGGAACTCGGCCGTGACTTACCCGGCCACCCAGGTGGCCGAGCGCTACGGCGTGCCCTTCGTGGTGCCCGTGGCCGTGCGCGACACCATCACCGAGCGCGGATTCAAGTACGTGTTCCGCATCGCGGCCAAGGACTCCTGGTGGGTGCGCGACCAGTTCCGCTTCCTGAAAGACATGCAGGAAGAGTTCAAGACCGGGTTCAAGACCATCGCCTTCATCTTCGAGAACGGGGACTGGGGCACGGGTTTCGCCGAGAAGTGGCGCACCCTGGCCAAGGAAGCCGGTCTTCAGATCGTGCTGGACGAGCCCTATCCGAGCACGGCCTCGGACCTGACCCCGGTGGTCACCAAGATGAAGACCGCCAACCCGGACATCGTGCTCCTGGTCTCCAACGCGGCTGACGCCATCCTTTTGACCAACACCATGGCCGAACTCAAGGTGAAGCCCAAGGTCGTTTTGGCCAGCGGCGGCGGCCACGCCGATCCCAAGTTCCTGGAGAACGTGGGCAAGAGCGCCCTGGGCATGTTCGACGAAGTCGAATGGAACACCGACGTGAACAAGCCCAACGCCAAGGAAGCCAACGCCAAGTTCAAGGCCAAGAACGGCTACGACCTGGCTGGCGAGAGCGTGGACGCCTACGTGGCCACCTACGTCATCGCCGACGCCCTGGAGCGGGCCGCCTCCACGGACCCCAAGAAGGTGCGCGACGCCCTGGCCGCCACCAACCTGACCACGGGTCCGGGCATGCTGGTTTCCTACGACGGCGTGCTCTTTGACGAGAACGGCCAGAACAAGAACGCTGGCATCGTCATCGTCCAGGTGGCCGAAATGAACGGCAAGCTGGACCGGGTCACCGTGTGGCCCAAGGCCGCCCGCCGGGCTGGCTACACGCCCGTGTTCCCGATGAAGTAGAACGAAACATCCGTCCCCGCGGGCCGTCGTCCCTGGCGGCCCGCGGGTTTTTTTTCCTGGAGAAGGCCCATGTCGGCATTGTATCAATCGCTGGTCAACGGGACCATGATGGGGGCCATGTACGGGCTCACCGCCCTCGGCCTCACGCTCATTTTCGGGGTCATGAAGGTGGTCAACTTCGCCCACGGCTCGCTGCTCATGGTGGGCATGTTCGCGGCCTACTGGCTGCTGAAAATCACCGGCATGCACCCCTTTCTGGCCCTGCTCATCGTCCCGCCCCTGCTGTTCGTCTTCGGCTATTATTTGCAGGACCTGGTCATCAAGCCGGTGTTCAAGTCCGAACGCGGGGTGCGCGAGCCGCTCACGGTCATCATCGTGACCACGGGCGTGTGGTACGTCCTGGACAACCTGGCCCTCATGCTCTTCGGCGCGGAATACCGCACCGTGCGCACGGCCATTTCCGGGACCTCCTTCTCCATGGGCGAGGTCATCGTGTCTTGGCCCAAATTCGCGGGGTTCGTGGTCTCCATGCTCACGGCCGTGGGCCTCTGGCTGTTCATGCTCAAAACCCGCACGGGCAAGGCCCTGCGCGCCACCAGCATGGACCGCGAGGCGGCCAACCTGATGGGCATCGACCAGTACAAGATCTACAACGTGGCCTTCGGGCTGGGCACGGCCATCGCGGGCGTGGCCGGGTGCGTGATCATCCCCTTCTACTACGTGTACCCCTCGGTGGGCGTGGTCTTCGACATCCGGGCCTTCATCATCGTGGTCCTGGGGGGCTTGGGGAGCATCCCCGGGGCCATCCTGGGCGGCGTGGTCATCGGCATCATCGAGTCCACCTTTGCCCAGTTCATGACCTCCACCTGGACCGAGGCCATCATCTACGGCATCTTTCTTCTGATCCTTTTCTTCAAGCCGTCCGGCTTTTTCGGCAACAAGCAGGACTGGTAGGAGGCCCGACGTGACACGCAAGCAACTGGACAGAACGCTTCTTTGCGTCGGCGCGGCCGTGGCCTTCGGGCTGCCCCAGCTCATCGACAGCCCGACCTATCTGCAGATCATCATCCTGCTCTTCTTCTACGCCTATCTGACCTCGGCCTGGAACCTGGTGGGCGGGTTCGCCGGGGTGTTGCCCATGGGGCACGCGGTGTTCGTGGGTATCGGGGCCTACACCTCCACCGTGCTGTTCTTGCAGTACAACATCTCGCCCTGGATCGGCATGCTGGCGGGCGGGGTGGTGGCGGCCGCCATCGGGGTGATCATCGGCAAGCCCACGCTGAAAATGCGCGGGGCCTATTTCGCCCTGTGCACCATCGCCTTTGCCGAAGGGCTCCGGGTCATGATCGAGAACATCGACATGCTTGGCCCCTTCAAACTGAACGGCCCCCGGGGCCTGCTCATCCCCCTCAAGGGGGACTCCCTGGCGGCCTTTCAGTTCATGCACAAGGAACCGTATTATTACATCATCCTGATCATGCTCTGCCTGGTCCTGGCCTTCACCTGGTTCATCTCCCGCTCCAAGATCGGCTACTACCTGGGCGCGGGCGGCGAGGAGCCGGAGGCGGCCGAGTCGCTCGGGGTGAACGTGGCCAACTACAAGCTTTTGGCCATGGCCATGAGCTGCTTTCTGACCGCCCTGGCCGGGACCTTCTACGCCCAGCTCATGCTCTACTTCTATCCCAAGGGGCTGCTTGGCCTGGACCTGTCCTTTGAGATCGCCTTCATCGCCCTTATCGGCGGCCGGGGCACCATTGCCGGGCCGGTCATCGGGGCCCTGGCCTTGCGGCCCTTGAACGAGTTCACCCGCATCTACTTGAGCGACCAGTTGCCCGGCCTGCACCTGGTCATCTTCGGGCTCATCCTCATCCTGGTCATGCTCTTTCAGCCCAAGGGCCTGACCGCGCCGCTGTCGCGCATCTACGAACGCCTGGCCCAGGCCATCACCACCCCCGGGGGCGAGAAGTCATGAACATCCTGGAAATATCCAACCTGACCAAACACTTCGGCGGTCTCACCGCGGTCAACGACCTGGATTTGACCATCAAGAAGGGCGAGATCCTGGCCCTCATCGGCCCTAACGGCGCGGGCAAGTCCACGGTGTTCAACTGCGTGGCCGGGGTCTACGCCCCGAGCGTGGGCGAGATCCGCTTCAAGGGCGAGGTCATCAGCGGGCAGAAGCCCTGGAACTTAAGCCGCCGGGGCCTGGCCCGCACCTTCCAGATCGTCAAGCCCTTCGGGCCGAAGACCGTGCTCTACAACGTCATGGTCGGGGCTTTTTTGCGCACCAACTCCACCAAGGTGGCCCGGGAAAAGGCCGAGGAGATCCTGACCATCCTGCACCTGGAGCATCTGCGGGACAGGCTGGCCGGGAACCTGACCATCGCCGACCGCAAGCGCCTGGAGATCGCCAAGGCCATGGCCACGGACCCCGAGCTGTTGCTCCTGGACGAGGTCATGGCGGGATTGCGGCCCACGGAGATCGACGAGATGATCGGGATCATCCGGGGCGTGCGCGACCGGGGCATGACCGTGTTCGTCATCGAGCACATCATGCGCGCGGTCATGGCCCTGTCCGACCGGGTGGTGGTCATCCAGTTCGGGAGCAAGATCGCCGAAGGCACGCCCGAGGCGGTGACCAAGGACGAGAACGTGATCAAGGCCTATCTGGGAGGCGAATATGGCGTATCTGGAAATTGAAAACGTCAACGTCTCCTACGGCGACGTGCAGGTGGTCAACGACCTCTCCCTTACGGTCAACGAGGGCGAGGTGGTCAGCATCATCGGCGGCAACGGCGCGGGCAAGACCACGCTGTTGAAAACCATCTCCGGCCTGCTCACGGCCTCGTCCGGGACCATCAAGTTCAAGGGCGAGGAGATCCAGAACCGGCCGCCCGAGGTCATCGTGGAGCGGGGCCTGGTCCACGTGCCCGAGGGCCGCAGGCTGTTCTCGCTCATGACCGTGGCCGACAACCTGGACATCGGGGCCTACAACACCCGGGCCTACGGCCAGCGAAACCATACCATTCTCGGGGTGTACGACCTCTTCCCCCGCCTGGCCGAGCGCCGCGAACAACTGGCCATGACCCTGTCCGGGGGCGAGCAGCAGATGGTGGCCATCGGCCGGGGCATGATGGCCCTGCCCGGGCTGCTCATGCTGGACGAGCCCTCCCTGGGCCTGGCCCCCATCCTGGTCCTGTCCATCTTCGAGACCCTGCGCAAGATCGCGGACATGGGCACCACCGTGCTCCTCGTGGAGCAGGACGTGAACCACTCCCTGCGCCTCTCGGACCGGGGCTACGTGCTGGAGCACGGCCGGGTGGCCCTGGAAGGCCCGGCCAAGGAGCTCATGGACAACCCGCACATCAAGGAAGCCTATCTGGGCATGTGAGGCCGCATCGTCATGCATGGATTTTACGGACGCATCCTGACCATCGACCTGACCCGCAGGTCCTTCGCCATCACCCCGGTGGCCGACGAGGTCCTGGCCGCTGGCCTTGGCGGCAAGGGCCTGGCCACCCGGCTCCTGCTGGATCTGTGCCCGGACAAGGTCGACCCGCTGGGGCCGGACAACCCGCTCATCTTCGCCACCGGGCCTTTGTGCGGGGGCTCGGCCTGGGGGGCCAGCCGTTACGGGGTGTACACCAAGTCCCCGCTCACGGGCTTCTACGCCGAATCCTATTCCGGGGGCCGCTGTCCCGAGGCCGTGGATGCTGCTGGCTTCGACGCCGTGGTCCTGACTGGCCAAGCCGATTCCCCGGTGGCCCTGACCGTGCATCCCGGAGGCTGCGTGTTCCACGACGCCTCCGAGGTCTGGGGAATGGAGTGCTACCAGGCCGAGGAAGAGGCCCTCAAACGTTTCTCCGGGGAACAGTCTGGGCTCGCTCTCGGCCCCAAGGCCAAGACCGGGGCCGTGGTCATCGGCCCGGCGGGCGAGGCCCTGGTGCGCTTCGCCATGATCGCCAACGATTTCTGGCGCTGCGCTGGACGGGCGGGCACAGGCGCGGTCATGGGCTCGAAAAAGGTCAAGGCCGTGGTCTTCACCGGCACGGCCCGGCGCGAACCCGCCGACCCCAAGGGCATGAGGGCCTATGCCGCCGCCTTTGCCAAGGAGGGGGTGGAGAACAAGGGGGTCAAGGCCTACAAGGCCTACGGCACCACCATGATGGTGGCGCTCATGAACGCGGCCGGGGCCTTTCCGGCCAAGTACTGGTCCCAGGGCACCTGCGACCACTGGGAAAAGCTCTCGGGCGAGACCTTTCACGCCACCCACGAGGTGAAGTCCCACGCCTGCCTCAAATGCTTCATGGGCTGCGGCCGCATGGCCACGCTTACCTCGGGTCGGCACAAGGGCCTGACCCTGGAAGGCCCGGAGTACGAGACCATCTACGCCTTTGGCGGGCTGTGCATGATCACCGAGATGGAGGAGGTCGTGTACTTGAACGACCTGTGCGACCGCCTGGGCCTGGACACCATCACGGCCGGGAACCTGGTGGCCCTGGTCATGGAGGCCTGCGAGCGGGGACGGCTGGATGCGACCTACGGGAGCATCCGCTACGGCGACGCCGACGCGGCCGCCGCGCTCATCCAGGGCATGGTCCAGGGCGTGGGCCTGGGCGGCATCCTGGCCCAGGGCATCCTCAAGGCCTCGGCCGACCTGGGCCTTTCGGACCTGGCCGTGCACGTCAAGGGCATGGAGCCCCCGGGCTACGATCCCCGGGCCTTGAAGGGCATGGGCCTGGCCTACGCCACCTCCGACCGGGGGGCCTGCCATCTGCGCACCACCTTCTACAAGCCTGAACTGGCCGGGTTCATCGACCGGGCCGTGGTCCAGGACAAGGCCGAGATGCTCATCGATTACGAGGACCGGCTGACCATCTTCGATACCCTGATCCTGTGCCGCTTCTTCCGGGACCTGTACACCTGGGAGGAGTTGGAAAAGGTCATCGGCCTGGCCACGGGGCTTCCCGCCTCGCGCGAGGAGTTGCGCAAGAAGGCCGCGCACATCGCCGACCTGACCCGGACCTTCAACCTGCGCCAGGGCCTGACCCCGGCCCATGACCGGCTGCCTCGGAGGCTGCACCAGGAGGCCCTGCCGGACGGCAAGGCCCTGACCAGCGAGGAGATGGAGTACATGCTGGCCGACTACTACCGTTTGCGCGGCTGGGGCGCGGACGGCCTGACCCCGCCGAACGTCTTATAAATACATATTTCGAAGGAGCACGTCATGCTGGTACGCGACTGGATGTCCACGGAAGTGACCACGATCACGGACGAGGCCTCGGTGATGAAGGCCGGAAAAATCATGCGCGAGAAGAAGATCCGCCGCCTGCCCGTGGTGGACAAGGACATGCGCCTCATCGGCATCGTGACCGAGTGGGACATCAAGACCGCCTCGCCCTCGGCCGCCACCACCCTGGACATGTATGAGATCACTCACCTTTTGACCGAGATCAAGGTGCGCGAGGTGATGACCAAGAAGCCCGTGCATCTGCATCCCGAGGACTCGGTGGAAAAGGCCGCGCTGATCATGCGCAACCGCAAGATCGGCGGCCTGCCCGTGGTGGACGATACCGGCAAGGTCCTGGGCATGCTCACGGACACCGACGTGTTCCACTTCCTCATCTCCATCACCGGCATCGATCTGGGCGGGGTGCAGATGGGATTTAAGCTGCCCGTGGCCGAAGGGAGCTTGAAGCCCATCCTGGACGACCTGCGGGCCAAAGGCGGGCGGATCGTGAGCATCCTGTCCTCGTACGAGCGGAGCACGGCCGGGGAGCGCAGCGTGTATATCCGCATCCACAGCCTGGGGGCCGAAGAGGAAGAGGCCCTGCACAAGACCCTGGACGCCAAGTACGGGCTCATTTTCTGGACCAAGGACGCCGAGGGGCCGCTGACCTAGAAGCGGCGGACAGACTGGACCCTGGCCAAGGCCGGGGCGAATCTCTTGCGGCACAAGGCCTGCCTTTGCACCTGGCGTCCGGTGCCGAAGGCAGGCCTTCCTTTTTTTAATGAACGCGATCAATACCTCGTCGTGCTGGGCATGGCCCGGTATTCCTTCCAGACCTGCTGCCCCTCGGCCTGCATGATCTGCTGCGGGGCCAGCAGCCGCTCGGAATACGGCTTGGCCATGTCCACGCCGATCTTGGCGTCGTCGAAGATGTCGTCGTAGTCCTGCCAGGCCGCGGCGTAGAAGATCTTGCCGATGCGCGCCCAGTAGGCCGTGGCGTAGCACATGGGGCAGCATTCGCAGCTCGTGTACAGAGTCGCGCCGTGCAGGTCCAGGGTCTTGAGCTTGCGGCAGGCCTGCCGGATGGCGTTCACCTCGGCGTGGGCCGAGGGGTCCATGTCCTTGAGCACGCTGTTGCCCGTGGAGGCGATGATCTGCCCGTCCAGCACGATGACCGCGCCAAAGGGGCCGCCGGTCTTGTCCACCACGCCCGCCCGGCGCATCTCGTCAATGGCCTGCTTCATGTACGCGCGTTCCTTGTCGGTCACGGGCATCATGGGGGCAACGGGTTTCGCCGCTCCCGGGGCAGGGGCCTGGGCCCGGGCCTCCCCGACCCCGAGCACCCCGGCGGAGATCAGGGCCCCGGCCATGAGGAAGTCGCGCCGGGAAACGTGCACTCCCGGGTTGTAGCGGATGATGGTCGGGGTCTGGCCGGTTTCGATGACGACTCCAGTGTCCTTTCGGTCCATCTGTGTGCTCCTTGCTGGTTTGGGTGAAAATTTGACCTGCCCTTTACCGTTATATCAGATTTAAGGTTCGGCCAAGGGTTTTCTCTGCTCTCTTGGCTGCTCTCAACAGGGCGAGATTGGGCCGCACACCCTGGTTCCTCATTGAGTTTTTTTTCCGCGCAAGGTAGATTCGGACATCAAGGAGCGCTCCATGTCCGAACACTGCCAGTCCATGGGTCAGAAGGGTTCCTGCCTGTGCGAGGTCTGCGGGGCGATACGGGGCGGCCTGCCCCTGCGTCCGGCCCGGCATGTGCTGGAATTGACCGGCGTGCTGGTGGCCCTGGCGGGTTTCGTGGGCTGGGCCGTGGCCCTGCACACGGCCAGTGCGGCCCGCCAGGACTTCTTCGGCATGTGCATGGACGCCATGTTCGGTCTGGACGTCCCCTTCCAGCTCTACGTGGTGGGATTTCTGGGCTTTTACGGATTCTATCTGGGCCTGGCCGGGCTGGGCATGGCCCTGGCGGGCTATTTCCTGCGGGTGCGCCGCATCCAGCGGCTCTACAACCAGGCCCTGTGCGGCAAGTCCAAATGTCCGGGACAGTAAGGCGTGTGCGCCTGTCGCTGGCGGGCGGGCTGGTCCTGGTGCTCGGCCTGGCCCTGGCCCTGGCCCTGGACCGGATCGGGCCGGACACCTCCGGCGTGGTGGGCTACGTGCAGGAGGGCGGGGAGGTGCACGCCGTGCGGCCCGAGGACTCCCGCTCCTACCGCCGAGGGCTGGAGTATTTCGGGGGCAAGTCCAATCTTCTGGCCGACGATATCCGCCGCTATTTCGCTGAGTTGGGTTGGGGCCGACCCCTGGCCCTGCTCACGGCCGCGTGCTCCCTGGCCGGGTCCTTCGCCCTGTTCCGGGCTGCGGACCGACCGGCCCGGCCCAGGGACCAGGAGGGGCCGCCCCGGTTCTGACCGTCACCCTTCCGGGCGCTGCTCCCAGGGCTCGGGCGAATGCTACTGGGTGGTCTCCAGGCGGTGGGCGTCGGCCGGGGCATGCGCGCAGGCAGGCTTGTCCCGGTACATGGCCGCGTCCGCGCTGGCGATGAGCGCGTCCACCTCGTCTCCGTCCCCGGGAAAGGCCGCCAGCCCCAGGCTGGCCCGTACCGGCACGGTGTTCCCCTTGAGCAGCGCGGGCTGGTTCACGGCCACGGCCACCTTGTCCGCCACCCGGCGGATCTCCTCCAGGTCCTTGGCGTCGGGAATGAGCACCACGAATTCGTCCCCGCCCAGGCGGGCCACGGTGTCGCTGCGCCGCAGGGTGTGGGAGATGCGGTCGGCCACCAGGGCCAGCAGGTCGTCCCCGGCCTCGTGCCCCAGGATGTCGTTGATGGCCTTGAAGCGGTCCAGGTCCAGGTACAGGACGCCGACCATGGATTTTTCGCGGCGGGCCACGTTCAGGGCCAGGGCCAGGCGGTCGCGGAACAGGGGCCGGTTGGGCAGCCTGGTCAGGGGATCGTGGGTGGCCTGGTGCCGGAGCAGCTCCTCGTTCCGGGAAACCACCCGCTGCACATGCCGGACCACGAACAGGCCGCAGACGAAACTGGCGAAAAACCCCGTGAATATGGTGGCGTACAGGAGCCTGTTGACCTGGGCGCTCTGCTCCCTGACCTGGCCCCGCAGGGCGCTGGCCTTGTTCCGGGCGAATTCGATGATGACGGCCAGGGCCTGGTTGATGCTTTCATAGGCCGGGGTGCCCGAGTCCAGGATCATCCGCCGGGCCAGGTCAAAATCTCCGCCCTTGGCTGCGGCGATGATCGCGCTGCGCGTGGGAACCCACTGCGCGAACACCCGGCGGACCTGAGCCACGTCCTGCGTATCGCCCAGGTAGTCCGAGGACACGATGTCCAGGAATTTCGCGAACTGCTGGTCATGGTCCGGGATATCATCGACCGCATCCTGAAGCTTTTTGAGGTCCTGGGCGAGCACCCCGTACAGGAGGTCGTTGCGGATGGTGGCCAGGGTGTTCTTGGCCTCCAGGGCGGCGTTGCTCACGGAAAAGGGGTGCAAATACAGGGTGTCCACGGTCTCCAGGATGCCGTTGACCTCCCGGATGATGAACAGGCAGGTCAGGAGCAGCCCCACGGAGAATATCCCATAGGCGGCCAGGATGAGCTTGGAGTACGGGTGCAGGCGGTGTGGGGGCATGATCTCCATCCTGAGGCGGAACTTCCGGCCGGGCGGGGCAGAGCCGAGCGAAGCATATGGAGGCTCCATACCCAAGAGGATGGGGCAAGGCAATGAGAAGGTTCAGGCCGCCCGGGCCTGCCCCGGGCGCGTCTGTTGAACGGCGTCCGGTTTGAGCGTAGGAGACAGGGACGATGCGTCCAGGCAGGAGGGAGGGACTATGAAAAAATACGTTGTTTCCGTGTCCGCTGTGGTTCTGCTGCTCTGCTTCAGCCCGGACCTGTGGGCTTCCGAGCAGGACTCCATCGATGCCCTGGAAGCGCAATGCGCGGAATTTTCCCAGCAGGAAAGGGAAATATGCAAGGAGAACGTCCTGAAGATGTGGGGCGTGGAGGTCAACAAGGCCTACAAGGCCTATATGGCCGTGCTGAACCAGAAGGAACGGGACCTGTTGCGGGGCGCTCAGATCGCCTGGATGAAATTCAGGGCTGCGGAAATCAACCTGGTGAAGTCCGTGGTGCGGGCGCAACAGGGGAGCATCTCGAAGGATTTGGCCATGGAGTATCTGATCAGCATCGACCGCAACCGGGCCTTGGCCCTGCGCGCCTTTCAACAAGGGCTGGGCGGGGAGGGGCGGTAAGCCCGGGCCTCCTCAGACCGAGTCCAGGAAGAGGAACTGCACCAGGGCCGCGAGACAGAGCAGCCACAAAACGCATCTGGTCAGATCGATGACCCGTCCCATGCCCGGCCCCCTTTTCATCCTTCACCGTGGCTGAAGAACACCGCATGCAACTTCGCGTGCCAGAATCCCGCAAGCGGCAAGACCAGCCAGGGCACGAGACAGAGCATCCACAAGATGGCGCTGGCTATGATGATGGCTGTTCGCATGTCCGGCCCTCCCTGTGGTCCGTTCAGGGGCCAGTTTCCGGCCCTGGCGTTTCAGGGTGATGTCGATGCCCTGACTTTCGAGAAACGCCTCATTCATACCAGACCACGGTCTGGAACGATTTGTTACACCCGGGGCCGCGCCGCCGGAAGGACCGGGCTTGACCGGCCTGGGCCACTTCGGGTACGAAGAGACCAGACTTTTTCATGACTGGGGAAACGGCCCGCGCAGCAAGGAGAATTCATGAGTTCCGACCGCCATAAGCCGCAGCCCGCGAGCCCTGACCTGGACGAGGTCGAGGCCTTTTTCAGCGAATTGTCCGACGACACCCTCTGCCTGTACCAGTACCGCGACGAAAACGGCGCGGTGTACACCTGCCCCCACTCCGGTTGCGAGGAATGCCCTCACCATCTGGCCAACCGGCGTCTTGAGTCCGACCCCCAGGAAATGTCCGACCTGTCCGACCTTCTGGCTGATATCCGCGAAGATTGACCGCCGCCCGGGGGCGCAGCCCTTGTCGCCCCTGCCGCTTGCCCCTCGCCATTCTTTTTGGAGTTGGCCACGTTCCTGTGTCCGTGGTCATTTTTTTTCGGTTCCCCTTGTATGTGGGCCTGGTATTGGAGTAAGAGAGGTCTGGGCTCGCCCTGAGCCCGGCCTGGCCGAACAAGCAGGCCAGAGACCTGGCTGGAAGAGACGGATTCAGTTCGAGGAGGACGAAGCATATGAAATTTACTGTTCGCTCCAAGATGGGGATCGGGTTCGGGCTCGTTCTGCTGGCCATGGCTGTCGGCGCTTGGATCATGGCCAATTCCCTGCAAACGGTTCGGGAGCGGGCGGCCCTGATTCGCTCCGAGAGTCTGCCGTTCGCGGAGCGGGCGGCGACCATGAAGCTCATGGCCGTGGAGGTGCAACAGTACCTGACGGACGTGTCCGCCACGGCCGAGGAGGATGGCTACAAGGACGCCGAGAAGGCCGCCCAGACCTATCGCGAGGCCCTGGCCGCATTCAAGGCCATGTACGTCCGGGAAAAGGACGCCAAAATGATCGCCGAGTCGGACGCCCTCGGCAAGGCCTTTGAGGACATGTACGCCGTGGGCAAACGCATGGCCGAGGTCTACGGGAAGGAGGGCCGGGAGGCCGGGAACGCCATCATGAAGGAGTTCGATCCCAAGGTTGACGCCCTGGCCGAGCGCCTCGACCCGCTCCAGAAGGACCAGTTCAAGGAGGCCGACGATCAGGTGGCCGGAGTGGTGGACGACCTGACGGCCGACTTAAGGAAACAGGTCGTGCTCCTGATCCTGTCCCTGGGCATCGGCCTGATCGCGGCCCTGTGGGTCTCCCGGGACATCTTGAAGCAGCTCGGGGCCGAACCGGCTGCCGTGGCCGAACTGGCCAACCAGGTCGGCCAGGGGCATTTCGATGCGGTCCTGGGGGCGCGTACCGGCCGTGAATACGGCGTGCATGCGGCCATTGTGAACATGGCCCAGAAGCTTCAGGAGGCCTTTGCCGAGGTGCGGGCTAAGCAGGCCCAGGCCGAGGAGGAATCCGCCAAGGCCAGCCAGGCCACTCAGGCGGCCCAGGAAGCCGAGGCCAGGGCCGAGCGGGCCAAGGCCGAGGGCATGCTGGCCGCAGCCACGCAACTGGAGAAGGCCGTGGAAATCATCAGTTCCGCCTCGGAGGAGCTTTCCGCCCAGGTGACCCAGTCCAGCCGGGGCACCGGGGTGGAGTCCCAGCGCATCACCGAGACGGCCACGGCCATGGAGGAGATGAACGCCACGGTGCTGGAGGTGGCCAGGAACGCCTCCCAGGCCTCGATTTCCTCCAGCGAGGCCAGGGAAAAGGCCCTGGAAGGGGCCAAGATCGTGGCCCAGGTGGTGACCGGGATCAACTCCGTGCAGGCCGTATCCGTGACCATGAAGGAGGACATGGGCGAACTGGGCAAGCAGGCCCAGGGCATCGGCCAGATCATGAACGTCATTTCCGACATCGCGGACCAGACCAACCTGCTGGCCTTGAACGCGGCCATCGAGGCCGCGCGGGCGGGCGACGCCGGGCGGGGGTTTGCGGTGGTGGCCGACGAGGTCAGAAAGCTGGCCGAGAAGACCATGACCGCCACCAAGGAGGTGGGCGACGCCATCCTGGGCATCCAGCAGGGCACGAAGAAGAACCTGGTGAACGTGGAGAACGCGGTCACCAGCATCGAGCAGGCCACGGCCCTGGCCAAACAAAGCGGAGAGGCCTTGCAGGATATCGTCCGTCTGGTGGAGGTCTCCACGGACCAGGTGCGCAGCATCGCCACGGCCAGCGAACAGCAGTCCGCAGCCAGCGAGGAGATCAACCGCAGCATTGAGGAGATCAACCAGATCGCCATCCAGACCACCAACGCCATGACCCAGTCGGCCCAGGCCGTGGAGGATCTGGCCCACCAGGCCCAGTCCCTGCGCACGCTCATCGAGCGGATGAAGAGCGAGGGCCAGGGGTAGGCAGCGGCAGGGCCGGGCAGACCGGCCCCTGTCCAAGTCCGGGGCAGGGTGATTCTTGCGCTATTCCGGGTCGTTTGCCGGGTCGTCCGCCGGTTCGATGAACCGGGTCTTGATCTCGGCCATCTGGTCCGGCTTGATGTCCATGAACTTGACCCCGATGCCGTGGAACTCCCGGGCGGGACCGGCGGGCGCCCGCCAGCGGACGTTGCAGAAGATGGGCAGGGCGTTGTCCAGGGCGCTCAGTCTCAAGTGCAGGAAGTCCGGCTTCGGGGGGGGCGCATCCAGGCGCAGGAAGCACCCGCCTTCGGAGATGTCCCCCAGGCGGGCCTGGCTGGGGCTGACCATGGCCGGATCGTCCTCGTGGGAGATGGCCGCGGGCAGGTCCACGGGGATGCGCACCGAGGCCCGGAAATAGGGAGTCAGGTTGATGGGCGTGCACTCGAACAGCGCCAGATCGTCGATGAAGAGCACCTGCCCGCTGGCCGTATCCACCTTGGTGCGCAGAATGGGAACCCGGTCGGCCAGGCTGAAAAGCCGGTCCCGGGCCTGTCGCCCGGCGGCCATGACCTGATGCACGTCCACGATCACCCGGGGGCATTCCTCGGTTTCCAGAACCGCTTCGATGAGGGACCCGATATCCTGCCGGAAGTCGCCCTCAATGCCCAGTTCTTCCAGGGCCTTCTGGTAGGCCCGGGTATGGCTGGTCAATACGAAGACGCGGGATGAGGATTCGTGGTCCATTCTTGACTTGTATCCATCCTGGCGAAAAACGCAAGCTGCCCAGGCGACCCAATCCAGAATTGGCCGGGCCGGGCAACTCCCCCATCGACTACCGCTTCTCCATTTCCTTGCCCTTGTGCCGGGAGAAGTTCACCCCGTGGATGCTCTGGTCGGCCGTTCTCGGGCTGGACAGACGGTTCAACAGGAACAAGATGACGGGAATGAGCAAGGCCACGATAGTACCGGCGATCCACCAAAGTTTTGATTCCATGGAACCAAGCATACCCTGTATGGAGCGCCATGCCAAGGTGAGAGGTTGGGGCCTCCCCGGCCGTTCCAGATGGAAATGACGGATGTTTTTGGATCGCCGGTTCTTGGTTCTTGCCTGCCGGAAAAATCCAACCGCTCAGACCAGTCCCCGATCACGGAGTTCTTTCTTGACGTAGGCGTAATAGATGGGCGCGGCCACCAGCCCGGCCAGGCCGAAGGCCGATTCCATGAACAGCATGACCAGCAGCAATTCCCAGGTCTTGGCCTGGATGTGGCTGCCGATGATGCGGGCGTTCAAAAAATATTCGAGCTTGTGGATCAGGACCAGAAAGAGCAGGGACCAGGCGGCCACGGAAAAGGAAACGCTCAAACTCACCACCACGATGACGCTGTTGGAGATCAGGTTGCCCACCACGGGCAGGAGGCCCGCGAAAAAGGTGAGGATGAGCATGGTCTTGACCAGCGGGAGCTGTACGGACGCCGTGGGCAGGACCAGGACCAGATAGAGGAAGGTCAGGAGCGTGTTGATGGCCGATATGCGCACCTGGGCGAAAACAATGGTGCGAAAGGCCTCGCCGAGCCGCCTGACCCGTTCGTACAGGGCTGCGGCCAGCGGGCGGAGTTCTTCCTCGGCCTGGTCGTGCAGGGAGACCATGGCCCCCAGGATCATGCCGATCAGGATGTGGGCCAGGCCCAGCCCGATCCCTTTTCCGGCCTCCTGCATGGCCGAGGCGTGCCGCCGGAGCAGGGCGGCCAGGCCCTGATAGATGTCCTCGGCGCTCTCCGGGAGATTCTCGCTCACCCAAACGGGCAGCTTGCCCCGGGCGTCCTCCAGGATTGAGGCCAGCTTGTTGAGTAGGGCCGGGACGCTGGCCGCCTCGCTGCGAAAGAAAATGGCCGCCTTCCATCCCGCATAGGCCAGGCCGGTGACGATCAGGGCCGCGAGAAGGCTCACCACCACCAGCTTGGCGCGCTTGCGGCTGATTTTGGTGATGCGCAAAAGCGGGGTGGCCAGATGGACGAGCTCGTACACCAGCAGCCCGGAAATGAGCGCCGAGAGGAGGCGGAGCGGAAAGACCAGCAGCAGGGTGAGGGTGATGAGAATCCAGGCCGCGATGTCGCAGGCGAGGGTCTTGTTGGGGGCGTTGTCCATATGTGTGACGGGCTTTCGTCGCGGTTCGGCCAGGCGGCGGATTCCCCGGGCCGGACCTGGATTCGCGCCCGGTCCAATGATCGCGTGTTGGATACCCCAGGCCGGACTTGGGCGCAATGCCCCCTCGTCCTCGATTGGTCAGAAATGATCCCCCGCGCCTTTTCCCGCCGACTTTCCCTCCTTGTCCGGCTGCTCCCAGTAGCGGCCCTGCCAGTTGTCCACCCAGCCCTCCTCGGCGATCCAGGGAGGGAGGCCCAGTTGAAAGTACTCGCCGAGCGCGTGGATGTATGGCTCGTACATCTGGCGCAGATCCCCAAGCCTCTGATCCACGGCGTCTCCCTCCCGCGACATCATCCCGCTGGCGGTCAGGAGGAGGCGCAACTCCATCAGTTTCTCCGGCGGCAGCCGGTCGTTCCGTGACTCATGAGGGCTGGTCCGAAATATCAGCGTCAGGTCGACAACAGCGTGGCGGGTCATGGCGAAGGTCAGTTCCGCCTGGCGCGCGCAGGCCCCTTCCAGACCGGCCATGATCAGCGCGCAGGTGTCCAGGATCGCGGTCAGGGCCGAGAGCCAGGACTGGTTCTCGTGTTGGGAGCGGAAATAGGCCAGGACCGGATAGGAGAGGTGCCCTTCGAGCAACTCCGCCGACCACCGCTCCCATTCGTGCAAGAGGAGTTGGAGGGCTTCCTTCCCCCGTTCGTGGCTGTGCCGACGGAGCATTTCCGAGGCGGTGGGCGGTGATCCGGCCCGGGCGTCCAGGAGGGATATGCTCACCTCGCGGCGGGCGAAGGACTGGTTGAGGGCTGGCAGGTAGCCGATGACCATGGCCAGAAAGGCGAATCCCATCCCCGATTCGACGACCACCAGCAGACGGGCCAGGGAATCGCGGGGAAGGACATCTCCCAGCCCGAGGGTGAAAAACGTGGTGCCACTGAAGTAGAGGTCGGTGAGGAAGCCGGTGCGCCCTTCCATGCTCAGGATTGCCGAGCCGAGCGACCAGTGGATGAGGGCAAAGCCGATGATGAGACCACCGGCCCAGACGCCCAGAAGTACCGGAAGCGCCAGCGGGCCGAAATAACTCAGCCAACTTTCCCGCTGCTTGGCCGAGGCAAGGGCCTTGACCATCTTCACCCAGGGACGCCACGTGCCCCGGAAGAAAAACCGGGTGAGACGGAAGCGGCGGGTCACCCGGCGCGGCAGGATGATGGTCTCGAACCCCTCCCAGAGGACCAGGAGGACCAGGACAATGCCGAATAGGGTCGCAACGATCTTCACGCTGACCTCCTTGAGGGGCGGTGGGGCTCAATCTCCGGGCCTGGCCCTGGGAGTGGCGGATGGGCGATATTGAGTGCGGTGACCCCAGTTACCTGCCTCTAACCTGCGCGGCGTACAACTTCAAGAAGCTGGTCCGCCTCAGGAGGCTCTCTATGGTACAATAGAATAAAATTGCCAGCGGGAATGGGGATATACCGGCTGAAAACAAAGGGGTTGGCGGACAGGTGGGGGAGAACCCTTGGCCGACGAAAAAAGGGTTTACCGTCTTTCGACCGTAAACCCTTGATTCTTATGGTGCCGAGGGACAGAATTGAACTGCCGACACGGGGATTTTCAGACACCGATTCCGAGTTTCGCAACCTCCTCAATTGACGACAACTCGCTTTTATAACAGGGAATATTTTTAGCAGACTTATCCGTTCTTAGGCGGCTTTAGCCGATTTTCTCACACAATCCACACACAGATTCTCACACAGGGGACTGGCGAAAGCTGGTCCCCTTTTCCATCCGAAATGCTCCCGCCGCTTTTGCCGTCCTACCGGGGGACCCCCCACCGTAGGCTATACGTTGGGGTATAGGCTACAAGCAACTTCTCAAGCAAAAATAATGGTTTACGCTGTTCTCCTTAGCCGACCAACCCGGTCGGTGCAACCGTAAGGAGATGTATATGAAAGAAGACGAAGTGGCAACAGGTTCTGCGTTTGAGGACGGCGGCGAAACCCTGGCGGCCCCATCCGGGGCAGACCTTTTCGAGGTCATCAGCGAGGAGTTCGAAGCCCTGGAGGAAAAAGATAATTTAGATGACCAGGATGAGGAAGCGATCCTGGCAGGACTGGACAGGGCCTACAAGAACGTAGCCAAGAAAGATGCGTTCTGTTGTGTAGTTGTGGCGCAGCTTCACCAGAAGCTGGGTGAGCTTCTCAACCAAGCTAAAGCGCTTTGCAAAAAGCACGGAATCTCCTGGGAGAGCTTCCTTGAGCGCCTTCCCAAAGGGAAGAGCACTGCCCGCAAGGCCATGCGTCTCGCCGAGCACTACATTGCAGCTGAATACTTGCTGCTGGGGCAGGAGCGGGTAGACAGGGTAATCCGTCTCTGCGGTAGCCGATCCGTCAAGATGGCCCCCAACGACTTCCTGAAACTCGCCCTGAAGGGCCGAACCTATGCGGACATCCTTGCGGATCCCCAGGCGGCGCGTGAGGACTTGGATGCCGCCATCGACGCAGAATGCCCTGCGAAAGAGGCCAAGCCTACTGCCAAGTCGAAAGGCACTGACACCTCCTCGGCCGCTACCAAAGTGGCGAACAATGAGGGGGATAGTGGCCATGATGATGCGGTTCCTCCAGTTGAAGCTGCGGATGGGTCTCAGGGGGTCGGCACCGAAGGGACGGCCGATGCCGAGCCTGACTGCGATTCCACTCTTACTGCCCAGCAGGAGCCTTCCTCCGTATTGACTTCTGGGTGCTCTGAACGCCCTGAAGGGGAGTCGGACAACAACCTCGCCACGCAGGTCCATGAAAACGTCACCACCAACCTGGCTGCTAACCGCGCCTGCGTCCTCATGAGGGAGCTCCAGGGCATCTTGGATGAGGAGGACCATAACCAGCTCCAGGGATCGGTCCCGCGTGAGGTGGCGACGACCTTAATTGCTACTATGCAGGGCATCTGGTGCTCTGTTCCTTTCAGCATGGTCCCGCCTCCCATGCACATCCCCGCACACTACTAACCATCTCGCCGTCCCCCCGGAGAATTCCGGGGGGACGGCCCCAACAGAATATGAAAATCTACATCTCCAGTGCAACGCCACAAATTCTCAAGGCATTGGTACACCACTGCCCTGATCATCGCTTTAATTTTATGTTTTCATTTGCGAGCATCACGAAATCGCATGTTAAAGCCTTGCAGGAAAATTCATCGATTGTTTCCAGTACGATGCTCGATTCAGGTGCGTACACTTTGAATTTTGGCAAAGGGGAGAAAAGGCACATTCGGTTGCTGCCTTATATGGATTATCTTGAGACGCATCAGGCCTTATTCGATGTTTACTTCAACTTCGACGCTCTGTTTTTTGCAATTGGTTTTGAGAACAATCATAGGAACCTCAATTTGATCGAATCGTGCGATTTATATCCGACACCTGTAATTCACGATTACAAAGATTATTACGGAGAGGTATCCTTTTACAAAAAAAGCATGCACCCAATAATATCCCTAGGTTGGTCAGCTATAAAAACGAACCCTAACTTAATCCGACTGACAAAAGAGTTTCAACAGGCTGGAAAGCAAGTCCATCTCCTTGGCCGTTCGACATACAACCTGTTGAGCAAGTCAGGTGCAGAATGTTGCGATTCATCTTCCTGGGCACGCTATGCTCAATTCGGCAACGTCGTATTCTGGCGTGAGTCAAAAATTGGTCCAGACAAAACTGAACTCATATATTGCGGGAAAAGGCGGCAGCCTAAAATAACATTTGCGAATTATCAATACGTAAAAGAGCTTGACGCTTTTCTTTGGTCAAAGGCGCGGTTGCGTGCAATCGACCTTGTTGGCGAGAAGCAATATTTAAACAGACAAATAGCCAATGTTCTCTACTACCATAAGCTTGAAGAGGAGATTACGAAGCTCCATACAAAATAGGTGAATCCAAAATCGGCAACTTGTTGCCGTTCCATGTAGAGATGCCCAGCAAAAATTTTAAAAGCAAACAATTCGAGCTCGCGAATATATAAGTTGATTGGTCCCAATTTTTAGACTTCCCTTAATGGTAACTTATTGAAATGACCTATTATAAATTTTCGCTGAACGTATGATTTACGAATTGGTTCCGGTCGAGCGTATTCACTGCACTACAATAGTATGACAACTTCCGCCATTGCTCATCAGCGATTTATTTAGAAAATAGTACATACTAAACATATATCTTTTGGTTTGATTATTTAATATTTTCCCCAAAATTACAACTTTTATATAGAAATAATAAAATATATAGGGTAAAATTTACCCTAATTAACATTTATAGGAGGTTAGTATGTCTTCATTAACAAAGATTCCGTGGGCTGATTGCACGTGGAATCCAACAAGCGGCTGTTCTCGGGTGAGTAGGGGCTGTGATCGATGCTGGGCAGAAAAGAAAGCAATAATGCTCGCCGGTAGATCAGACTTTGATGATTACAGAAATGGGTTTGAACCAACGGTTCATAAGCATCGCCTGTACATCCCCACAACGTGGAAAGAGGGAAAAAAGGTCTACGTCAATTCCATGGGTGACTTGTTCCATCCTGATATCCCAGATGAATTCATCCTGGATGTCATCGGCGTGATCAAGGATACGCCGCAACACTCCTACTTCATCATGACCAAGTACACTGATGAAATGACGAGAATCGGCCGTCTGGTGACTTGGCCGGACAACCTAACCATGGGGGTCAGTATGGAAGACGCCAGCCAACTGGTTCGGCTGGAGGCCTTGAGGGTACTGCTCGTGAAGAGCCGTGCCGCCGTCTTTGAGCCCCTCCTCAGTATGATCGGTCCCATCGACCTCACCGGCATCGACTGGGTCCTGGCTGGGGGCGAGACAGGGAAAGGTAGCAGAGCGATGAACCTCTCCTGGATCATGGATATCCAGAAGCAGTGTACTGACCAGGGTGTTCCTTTCACTGTCACGCAGTACGGGACCAACACACATCAACCACAACCTGTAATCACGCCCTAGGTGATTTATTTGAGCTGTGAAAAAGGGGAGGCATGGTTGCTGCCATGCCTCCCGAAGGAGAACAAACATGAATGCTTCAAACCAGAAGCCAAAGCCACCGCCGCAAGATCAGATGGCCTTGGGCATACTGAAGAATGTACCTCTCATCTACGATGGGAATGGAGTATATGTAGATGCTGCGGCAAAAGGATATCGCAATAGACTCTTGCTTGTGCCGAGCGCGGATTTTGTTGAATGGCTATCCGGGCAAGTTTACACGACCTACAAATCCATTCTTGATCTCAACATCGTGAAGAAGATCATCCCACTTATTAGGATGACGGCCAGGACTACAGGAATTCAATCTGAAGTGCATAAGCGCTTCGCCTTCCATGATGACAAACTATACATCGATATCGGTGATGACACCTTCGGCATGGTTGAAGTTGCGCCGGGCAGTTGGAAGATCACTACCAATACGGCGGTCTACTTCCACAGGAGCAAGACCGTTCTGCCCCTGGCCACGCCGGACCCAACTGGCGATCCCTTTGCGCTGTTCGACCTGATCAACATCAAGGACAAGGGCCAGCAGCTTCTCGTGCTTGTCTGGCTCTGCGCTTCGGTCATCGGAAACATCCAGAGGCCGATGCTCCTGTTGATCGGCAAGCACCACAGCGGGAAGACCATGGCCGGGAGGATTCTGCGCTCCCTGTTCGACAACAACGCGCCGCTGGAACTGTCCGTGGGTACCAAGGAGGATGACGTCGTCCTGAATCTCTTCCATAACGCCATCCCTTTCTTCGACAACCTCTCACCGATTACCAAAGCGATCTCGGGCAAGTTCTGCACCGCCGTGACTGGGGCCGGGTATGCCAAGCGCATCCTGTACACCGACATGGACCAGATCAGCATCACGTACCAGAGGCCCATCATCCTGACCGCCATAGATGTTCCCAGTCAGGAGGAAGACTTCCAGGACCGCTTGATCAGAATCCCCATGGGGCAGATCGGCGGGCGGGAAATGGTCAGCGAGCGCGAAGTGGTCACAGCATTTGAGCAGAAGCGTGGGGCCATCCTGGGTGGTCTTCTGAATGCGTTGAGCCGGGCCATGCGGATGAAGGGGAACTTGAACCTGGCCGAGAAATCCCGGTTTGGTGATTTTGAGGAATGGGGTGCGGCGATTTCCATAGCTCTTGGCTGTGATCCCGATGCGTTCATGGAAGCTATGGGGGCGGCAAAGAAGCAGCTCGCCCTGGACAAGGCTCTCAAGGACCCGGTCATCAGGGCCATCGATGCGCTTCTGGTGGGTCAGCCGGGGCAGCAATGGGCAGGGAGCACGACTGAACTCTTCAGCGCCTTGGAGCCGTATGAACCCGAGTTCCCTTCTGGGTACTGGCCTAGTTCGGCTGAAGGTCTGGGCAAGAAGCTGCCTGGTGCTCGAGCGGGTTTGAGCGAGCTGGGGATCAGCGTGAGCGAGCCGTCGGACAAGAACAGTGGTCGGATCAGGACCATCGTGAAGCGTCAGCAGGTTCAAAAGGAGTATCTCCACCCATGGCAAAGGTGTCTCGATTGCAAGGAGTTCACCAAAGTTCCTTATTCGACTGATGGCTGCTGCGCAGAGCAGGAGGACATAACCATTACTTCTGCAGAAGCTCATGATGCGAACTGCTGTATAAACTTTATCAGGAGGTCAGGCAACACTCTTATTGAAAGTTCTGAATCTGATGAGGAGCGCAGCTCCCCCCAAGTGGACGACTTTGACTCTGGATACAAAAGTGTATTCATATAACTCTAGTCATTCTATTTATTCTATTTAAATTTAAAGATATTTTGGCTAGCCGAGATAGGACAGATAGGACAGATAAGGAAAGCTACTTTTTCTTTTTGAAATTAAAAATATAATAAAGAAAAAGTACAAAATTTATCTCGGCTATCTGTCCTATCTGTCCGAATTTGCTTTGCAACCCTCCCCTGGTTTCCAAAATATATCGACCAGCTAGCATCACACCAATATTATAGTTGATGATTGTAAGAGTTCCTTGCGTCTCTGTTGGGGGAGGCGCAAGCGCCAGGGATATAACTAATTCAATAGGAGAACTACTATGGGCCTTTGTTTCGTTGGGATACCAGAACGTCTGGATTCTATTTTTGAAGAGGCAAACCTGCACGGTCAATGGAAAGTATGCGTTGCCGACAAACACTATCAGTTCAGGGCCGAGAATGGAGGTGTCATGAACTGGTACCCTAGGACTGGCACTTTGAGCTTCGGAGGTAAGGAACCCGGCAAGAGTCAATTGCAGCGGTATGTGAAGAGAGTCTTGAGCGCTGCGACAATGTCTTCTGGGGGGTATTCGTCGCTTGCTTCAGCCATGCAGCCATAAGGCATGAGCATATAGAATTGAAATGGCTAGGGGATCGCATGGGACATCCAGTGGTGTGGATGTCCCATGCTCGAAACAACAACCTCAACAGGAGATAAACGATATGAAACGTGAACGAATTTGGGCTGATATTCTTAAGCCAGGTTACAAGGAAGACAAAAAAGATCAAGAAATGGTCAACAACTTCCTAAGAGAACTCAATAGGAATGAACCAAAGAGCACGAGTGTATCTACACATCGCTCGGGCGAGGATTGCTTGTTCCCATGGGAACGTGATGTGAATAAGAAAAAGAAGGATTCTAAAGAGTAAGGTCGATGGTCATGGGCTCCACATCGTGTGCCGGTGTGGAGCCCTTTTGATGTAAGCTAAACTTTGGCTTTCTTGGCTGCTTCTTGCAGGTTTTTACCCGCTTTGAACTTCACAGCCTTGGATGCCGCGATCTTGATGGCCTTCCCGGTCTGCGGGTTTCGCCCAGTCCTGGCCTTTCTATCCAATACGCTGAAAGTGCCAAACCCGGTGAAGGTGATCTTCCCCTCTTTGGCCAGGGTATCCTCGATGATGCCAATCAACGCATTCAGGCTCGCTTCGGCGCTGGCCTTGGTCATCTCCGTGGTTTCAGCGATTTTGGCGACGATGTCTGCTTTCTTCATGATGCGCCCCTATTTCTTCTTCTCGACCTTGTTCTTCCCGCGACGTTCCCACAGCTTCATCTCAGACATCTTCGCCTTACGGGCACGAGCCAATCCCTTACAGCTCAGGGCCTGGGACTTCTTGTAGCCATGCTTGGCCTTATACTCGGCGGGGGTAAGGTCATGGCTGGCAAGGTGCTTCTTGGTGATGATCTTGAAGTTCTTTCCGCACTCACAGCAGGTGATGGACTTTTCCTTGATTGCCTTCTTGCCATCAATGGCCGGGGCTTCAGCCTCTGCTTCTGCACACCCACCAGCAATGCACTTCAGGCTCTTGGCAAGCTTGACAGTCATGGAGGTGATTTCTTCCTCAGTCATTGTCCGCATGCTGGCCTGGGCCTTCACGATCTCAAGAGCTTGCTTCAGATACTCATCCATTCTTATTCTCCTTTGGTATGTGGGCATTCTTGTACCCAGTTTCTGGGAACTCCATGCCATATTCTTGGGAGAAGGCAAGATAAAATTTATTGTGACTTTCATTTATTTTCTGAACATAAACGCCTTGCCCCGTGTCCCTAGCATATACGAAATGCAGGTAAACTGAAAATTTTTCGAGGTCGCCCAAGGTCACACCAAATGTGTTGAACTTTCGCCAATATGTGTTTCAGGAAGATGCAAAACAGAGCGACAGTTGATTATGCAAAGTCATCCTCAGGCGAACACTAGCCGGAACACGTAAAATATTGCGTAATCTCCTGTTACATATAGAAATTATATCAGGAACAACCCTTTAAGGAGGTTCTTATGTCCAATTTGATGAAAGGTGCTTTGATGATCGGCGGTGCTGCTATTTGTGGCGCTGCCGCCCTCGCCTGCTGCCCGATTCTGACCGTGTCGGCCCCCTTATGGGGGTTACTCGGGACCACCTACTCCGTAAGCGCTATCGGCGCTGCTGGAGCAGGATGCGGCCTAGCACTGGGTACTGCCTTCGGGCGTGTATCCGGTGAGACCGGTGCCGCGTTGGTCATCCAGGGGCTCTCTGAAGCATCAGAGAAGCTCTTGCAGGAGATCGACTCCTAAAAGGTGAGAAGACCTTGGCTCGCGCTAAGGTCTTTTCTTTTTGCATGAGGAGACGGCGAGATATGGGGGGGGCGGGGCACGCAACAGGTGCACAAAAGATTGTGGCACTTTAGCCAGTATGATTCAGGAAATTATACCGCAAAAACCCCACTTCTATCATCCGTTGTCACCAGGCTAGAATAGGGTCTTACTGGAAGCAGAACTCAATGGTGAACTTGCCCGCATCGGTAGTGAAAGGGATGGCCATGATAGGCGCTTTGGTCGCGTGGCCGACCGAGTGGTTGTCGCCCATGATGACGGTTGGCGTAGAACCCTGCATTGCGATTCCCATCTCGACAAGGCCAGCCCTGGCCTGACCCGATACCATATTGGTGATCTCCCCCACCGTATCCTTCACGTCCTGGAGCAAATCCTGAATGTCGTCGCCGAGCATCCCCTTGACGATGGCTATGGCGCAGGCCTTGTCAAAAGAGATGGATATGCTGCCGGTCTTGGCTCCCGTCATGCCGACTAGCCCCGTGACATCGCCCATGGCGGTAGTTCCTGTTTTCAAATAGGGCTTCCCAGCAGTGGGAGTGGTGGCGGCCATTGTGGTCAGGACATCAGTGATGGCCTTGATGAAGGGGGCCGCTAGAGCGAAATCCATATTTCCCCTCCCCGGCTGAGGTGTGCCGGGCGGTTGCTACACTTCCTGGATAATCCAGGCAACTCGGCCCAACACCGCCGACTTCGCGTTCTCCACGGCAACCTTGATGTCTGGATGGTCCTCCTTGGCAGCGCGAAGGAGAAAGGAGTTTGTATCCTGGTCAAAGTAGACCCGCCTCAGAACCAGTCGGGAATCCATCACGGCAAAGACGTAGAGTTCCCCGGCTACGATGTTTTTCTTCCGGGTATCCACACCGATAAATGCCGTTCGCGTAATCTGCGGCTCCATGGCTGAATCACCGGCCTTGAAGACCTGGAGCCCTTCACAGTTCAAGGGGGCTGGGATTGCCAGATGGGCCAGGACAGCGTGGTCCAGCGTAGTGCTATCGCAGGCGTTCATGGCTTGGACCGGGACGACTACCGATTGGTTGTACTCCATGGCCCGAGGGAAGTCCTGCCGAATGGAGTCCTGGCTGACAATGGCCCGGCCTGGAATGAGGTAGACCTCCCCGTGACCCGTCTTCAGCCACTCTGGGTTGACGCCGAAACGCTCGAACACTTTGAGCACCCAATCTGAAGGGACGCTTCCACGCCGCTTGGCATCGGAAATCGAGGATTGGCGGATGCCCAGGACGGCGGCCAGTTGGACTTGGGTCTTGGTCCCGGCCACCTGATGGATACGGGCAAGGATCACTTCGAAGTCGGTCATGGTGCTTTATCGTCCTTGTTCTGCGAGGGTTGGATAGCGATCAGGTCCAGGTGAGATTCTTTCCCATCACTGGCCCATCTGTCGATATCCTTCGATATCCAATACTCTTCCGGCAGGCAACCGCTATTGGATTGGTCCTCTCCGGGGAGGGTCACCACATGGTCATCATGCCCGATGGGTCATGTACCAGTTCTCGAGGATCCTCTTGAATCTACATTGGTTCTGCAGGTAAATCCGCTCTCCTCATAAGTTATCAGTTTCTACTGGGGTCTTTAGCGGCCAAGGGGTTCATGTTTTGGAATCGGCAAATTCTTGCGGTGAGCAGTGTACCATGGAAATGAAAGACCCCTGTTTCGGTGGGGTCTTTTTGGCATCATCAGCGGCTGATGACCTTGATAGCTTCAACCTTGCATGTCTCGACACAAATCTCACACCCTACGCACTCATCATTATAAATCTGGTTGGCTATCCCAGCCTTGAGGACAAACGAATCGACCGGGCAAATATCCACACACTCCCCACATCCATTACAGCGTTCAGCATCAACGATTGCCTGGTAGGTGTCCATGATCTCCTCCTGTTCGAGTTGTCAGGCAACTGAGTTGATATCGTGCTCCCTGAACCCCAGGCAAGTTCTTGATTCCACACGTGGGTGGACTGGCGAAAGAATGGAGACATTTTCCGCCGCCTCACTCCAATGTCATCGTTCTCCTTCAAAGTCCACGGACGGGTGGACTGGATGCGCTTGGCAAGCCCTTATGCAGCGCTATACTGGAAAGGTCAGTTGCGTGAATCGGTCAGGGGAGACTTGGTTGGCTAAACCCTTCATAGATTCCTTAGGAGGGCGTCATCATGATTGAAAACGCAATGAAGAGTTTCAGCCTGGTCACTTGGGCAACCGTTTCAGGCTTGGCAGGAGTAGGCGCTGGCGCGTTGGTTTATGCGAGTCAACTCTCCGCCGCACAAGCATCCTCTACTGCGGCTATTATTGGAAAAGTCACGGTGGCCAAGTTTAGCGTTCCTGTGGTCCTTACAGCTCTTGCTGGAGCCGTGGTTGTGGGGGGTCTGCTTTGGGCCGGAGCTGAAGCCTATAGCAAGTTATCAGAATCAGAAAAGGAGGCTACGCGGGAAGGCTTTCGTGATGGTGCTTGTTAGCAACAACATTTATTTTAAACAACAAATCATCAATATATTGAGGTGCACAATGCTAATAAACAGTGACACTATTCAATATTACAATATCTTGGAAGTATCACCAGAATCTAGCATTGAAGAGATAAAACAAGCATACCATGAACTATGCATTATTTGGCACCCGGATCGGCATCCTGATCGCGTCAAGGATAGAGCTACAAAAAAATGATTCAAATTAATGATGCTTATGCAACAATAACGAAGATTCATGACCGGATATTTTTCAATGCAAAAAATATTATAGAAAAATGGGATTTTAACGAAAGTTATAATTGCTGGCATTTTGGAAATTGCATCAACAACGAAAACATAGCTGAAGCATTTGAAAGCATCGCTATCAATACAGCCGAAATATTTGCTGTTGCTGACACAACCATTTTTTGTGGGCAGACAAACGGATCATATTTCACTAAGAATGGCATAATTTCAATTTGTGACGTTATTGAGAGACTACTCGGTTATAACTATATTGATTAAATATCTTGGGATGAACTGCATAAATTACACAAATGTGGGTCGCTTGAGATCACGAGATATGGTTTTAAGGTAGAAGATAGAAATTTCGGATGGTACATGGACACGGAAATTGATTCATACAATTTTATAACAAAACTGTGTCATGAGTATGAAAAAATTTTTAAATAGTTTCAGCATTTAAGCTTACATTATATAAAATGATTAACAACCGGAGTTCATCATGGCTGATTCAAAAAAGTTTCGGGTCGAAACCCCAACAGGAGCCGTCGAGTTCGATCTGGACAAGATTCTGTCGGCTGAACTCGATCCGGAAGAAACCAAAGAAGCCCTGAAGAGGAAGCTCAATCTACTGAATATCAAGGCCGGTGAAAAAGGGCTTCTCTGGAGCCTCGTGGATAAGACTATCTGGATCGGCAACAAGTTGCTGAAAATCGGCCAGAAGATCATCGAAGTAGTCGTGTACGTGGTCAGCAAGTTTCCCATGACCGTGAGTGGCCTGGTACTCGGACTCACCATTCAGATGCTCATGCAGGCGATCCCCTTCCTGGGGGTCTTCCTTGGGCCGGTTGTTGGCAGCCTCCTGACAGGAGTTTTGTTCTTTGGGGGAATGATCCTTGACCTGAAGAACAAGATTCAGGTGCTTTTGTCGGGGAGCATTCATACCCTGAAGACCGCGTTCAGCGAAGCGTAAGCACCCAGGGTGGCCCTGTTGGTAAACGCAGACAGGGCCACCTGAAAACTTGTCATTTCTAATAGACGAAACAGAGACTTCCAGTTATGGGAAAAAGAAAGATAGCCACCTCGTATTCCAACCAAGGGACCGAGATGATTCGCGTCAACCGCTTGCTCTGGCTTATCCAGGAAATCAGGAATGACCCACGTCAGTCCCTGAAGTCCTTGCTTGAGCGGGCGAGTATCTCGAAGAGCCAGTTTTATAAAGATCGGGCTACCCTCGCCGACCTCGGCTTCGTCTTCGATTACAAGACAAATGAAGGGTTCAAAATTTCCGAAGACCGACTATCCCCTGCCTTGGACCTCACCCTTTCAGATCAACTCATCGTCATGTTCGCCCTCGGTCACTTGTGCTCAAGTGGTGATGGCCATTTGGTGGCCAGAGCTCTCCAAGTAGGCCGTAAGCTCGCTGGGGGCCTTGAGGAGCCATTCAGGTCACAGGTGCTTGAGGCTTTTGACCAGACCGTCATCCAACAGTCATACGGCTGTCAGCCTGAAGTGCTCTCTGCCCTTGAAGGAGCTATCAAGGAAGGACGGCGGGTTCAAATTTTCTACGATTCTAAACACTCCAAGACCAAGGACTGGAGAGAGGTCGACCCATTGCGGTTATACTTCCTTCAGAAGGCCCTCTACCTTTATGCTGAGTGCCCAGGGCAGGACCCGAAGCACCGAACTTTCCGGGTGAACAGGATCAAGAAGATCCGTCCCACTGGGATGTGTTTCTCCTTGGAGCCCCGCGAAGACAATTTTTACAACCAGTTAAACAATGCATTCATTCACTTCATGGGAGACAAGACCCAGAAGGTTCAGATTAAGTTCCCGCCGAGAGAAGCTGAGTACGTTGCCGAGACCATGTGGCATCACAGTCAGAAGCTGACTTGGCTGGACGATGGTAGTTTATTGTTTGAAGTTGAGGTTGCGGAGCCTAAAGAGGTGGAGTGGTGGGCTAAGCAGTTTCAAAATTGCAACACATCAAATGAACTGAAACAATGCAAATCAAATTGTTATAGCGATTCGTTATAAATAGATAGACCGTTAGCATCCAGCCTCATTTCTGCATGGCACTACATTCCATGTGCCTTGAATTCTCGCATTACAAAGCTTAGTACATGACAATAAGCCTTATTTCAACGTGATAGTTAATATACTTATCAGTTAATACATGAAAATTGCAGGAGGTTTCCATGAGCGCAAGTGAAGGAATTGAACATTATTTTCAACTGCTTGAGGTCGAAATAGGTTCGGACTTGTCCACGATAAAAAGCGCCTATAAAGACCTTTGCTTAATATGGCATCCAGATAAGCACCCTGAACGACTAAAACAAAAGGCGTCACAAAAACTTCAAGAAATAAATGAGGCCTATGAGCAAGTTCAAATGTTTTATAAAAGTTGTTTTATAAGCATAAGTTCGGCAATATGCAAGTTTGAATTTGGTGACAACAAAAGAAGTTGGATATTTGCTGAAGATATCGAATATGAAAAACTAGCCTCCGTACTTGAAGAAATCGATATAAATGTGAATGATATTGTTGCAATTGCAGACACAACAATATTGACATCATATAAGTGCGGTACTTTTTTTACACAAAGGGGATTAATTTCAAAAAATGATAGTATTAATCGTCTATTAGGAGACAATAAATACGATTTCATTTGGTGGAACGATTTTTTTGGCGCCTATGAGGACAGGACGTTGGTAATTGATGATCAGGGTGTAAAATTCGAGGATAAACGATTTCATTGGTTTTTAAAAAGCCAAGCAGAGTCATTGAAATTTGTGAAGCATTTATACCTGGAATACAACGAATCGCACCACAAAGCTTAGCATAAGCAATAAAAATTTGTTGCAAATTCGCTTAAAGATCCTTTGGATGGACGACTAATTGATTATTGATATAGAATTACCGATGATCATGAGACTTAATTATTTAAAATATCTGTACTGATTATGCCTAAAATATTAGACAATATATTGAACTCATTTGCATTTTGGCATTACTTAATCATATCAAGCAAATATTCATTTGCTTGACTGTTAATTTATACTCAATTGGTATATTATTTTTGTTTACACATCGTGTAAATGGTGCAAAAAAAATAATCCTACAGACATGACACAGGAGGTGCCGGTATGGATTTTTTAGGTTCACTGTGGATGGTTCCGGCAGAAATATTTACACATCTTATCCCTTTTGATTTTTTATTTATTGATTGGATAATTGCACATTTTTTGACATTTTGTTTCTGGTATATAATAATTAAAGTTGTACTAGCCAAATTTTGACATTCAACACCAAACCTACAACTGTGAATGGGGGTGTTAAGATGGGATTATTCGATATTTTAAACGGAATTGCGAAATCTATCGCTGACGCCACCAAAGATGGCGACTCCAAATTAACTTCTGAGAAATCTGCTAGTCCACCCCAGAGGAGGACAATTACTGAAGAGAGAGATGCCAAGATGCAAGCTGATGGAGAACTTCTATACAGTATAGCTCGCCAAGAGCTGGTAAATAATGTAGCAAATGACTTTAAATCTCACAAAGGTCATTCATCAATTAATATTGACAAAGAATATACGGCGAGTTTGCCAGATCAACACATAGAAGATCTTTTAAAAAGTGTGACAGCTGAAGTAATTTCCGACTTAGGCATTGAAGCATACGATATAAGTGCTCAAAAGACATACGGAGATAATTGGCAAATAAGTATTTTTTTTATTACAAAAGAATACCTGGCAGCTAAAGAAAAACAGCAGCTAGACATGTCGCATAAACAGCAGAAGGAAGATGAAGCAAAAAATCAAATTAACACTCTTACAAATGAATTAACTCATAACATGAATTCTATTTTACCAGAACATCGTTGTACACTTTGTGGTGGAAAAGGTGGCAGCATAGCACAAGACAAATCAAATTTATTATGGAGTCCTCAATGGGGAGGCATGCGTCGCCCACCTGATCATTTGTACCTATATGGCAGCATGATTATCCCATGTCCGAATACTAAATGTGAGAATGGATTTGTTCAATATCAAGAGGCACCGAGCAATATTGTATATAAATGTTCATGCGGTAGGCCGTCCGTAGGGTCTCAATTATGCGATGTATGCAGAAATCAACAGGAGTACAAGCTAGCTGAAGAAAAATTAAAAATGCAACGCGATGCCACCACCAAACAAGAACAAATAGAGAGAGAGAGAAACAGATTGGAACAAGAAAGAATAATGCAGGAATATCAAAGATTGCGGATGCAAGGACAGTATCAAGCTGCTGAGATATGGCTACAGCAGCAAAATCGTAGGTAATTGTATTGATTTAATTCTACAGGTAGCACATCATGAAATATTATCAATTAATTTATTAACATTTAGATGGAGAATGACTGTGTATAAACCAGGCAGGCCTAAAAAATATGATCCTCATACAGGTAGTGGACATGCCCCCCCTTCTACTCCTGGGGAATATAGGATTCGTGATACACTCGACAATTCGATTGATTATGTAGGTGAGACATGCAATTTAAAAAGGCGCATGAATGAGCACGTTCGCGCCGGTAAGCTTGACGAATTTAACACTTTTGAGTGGAAACAAGCTGATGAAAGTTCTAATAGCAGAACGCGTCGTGAGCATGAGAAGGAAAAAATTAAACAACATTCTCCTTGGCTTAATAAATCAAAAGGTGGAGAAGGTCCTATTGCAAGAAATCTTTTTGATGACGACTAAATGAGGAATTCCCTTGGCTACTCAATATTAATAACACATTTCTTATCGAAGGTTTATATTGCAACAATGACCATCGCGAACAGAATCTTTATTATTTTTTTAATATTCATAAATTCTCAGGAGGTAGTTATGGGATTTTTCGATTTTTGGGCGGCGACAAGGATGAACCCCCAGGTTCAATGTTTGATAAAAGCAAACGCGAGGCTCAAGGCCTAAGCTACAAACAAAACTACGAACGAGAAGTAGCCAATGCCATTGAAATATATGTAAACAGAATTGTCGATGCTTATAACGACAGCAGAGGATCCATTTCAATTACTGAGAAAGATATAATGTCTGATGCTAAAGTTGCGTTTGTCGCCTATCAAAGGTTAAAAGATCCTAACAATCGTGATAATCATGGTTGTTTAAATATAATGTCACCGCATGATCGTGAGACTGTATGTATGGATATTATGAATGGTATAAAATCAATAATCGGAAAAGCTGTCAGGTGTGAAATAGATGATGAGCCTTGTTATATACGTTGTAGCTTCTAGCTTGACAGGGATTTCTCCAGAAATCAATACGATAGGAATCGTTGGTGTGTAGGATTTCTTGGGTGATGGCATGCCCTTCTGGATGGATTCCGCCAGTCGGATCGTGCTGCGTATGAGGTTCACTTTTTTCAATATTCGTCTCAATAAATTTTAATTGCAGAAGGGCTTCGGTGACTAACCGGAGCCTTTTTTATGTAAGGCTATTTGCATAATCAGATTTTATATATAGAAATATTTAATCTAGAGGGAGGTGGCCACATGTAAATTTCAACCCCGAACAAGGAGAAACCGATGCTCAAAAACTACCTTAAGGCCGGATACCCGGCCCTGTGCATCCTGACCCAAGAACCCGACCGCGCCCTCAGGGTACTCCCCTGCGAAGGCTGGCGGTTTATGGTCTGGGACTGCATCGACGGCATCCGCGAAAGCGGAAAAGTCATCGAAGACGCGACTGACCCTGTCCAAGCCCTGAACCATCTAAACCAGGCCCAGGACACAGTCCTGATCGCCCAGAACCTCCACCTCTTTCTCGAAGCGCCAGAGCTCATCCAGACGATCCAGAATGGAGTCCAGAGATGGAAATCCACTGGCTGCTGTCTCGTGATCCTCTCCCCCCTGCTCAAGATCGTGCCCGAGATTGAAAAGCTCATCACGGTCATCGACCTCTCTCTGCCCGGAGACGAAGCCCTCTTCGTCCTCCAGCAGGAGATCGGAAAGCCCCTCAACGTCAGACCCAACCGCAAGGCCGCCCTGGCCGCGCAAGGTTTGACTGAGTTCGAAGCTGAAACCGCCTACGCGCTCTCACTTGTCCGCCGTGGGTTCTTCTCAACCCGCGTCGTGACCGAAGCCAAAGCCCAAATGATAAGAAAATCTGGGCTCATGGAATTCTGGGAACCCGCCAGAATCAGCGATGTCGGCGGACTCGGCAATCTGAAACGCTACATCCGCTCTCGCGTGAAAGCCTTCAGTTCCGATCAAGCCCACTTGCCAAAGCCCAAAGGCATCCTCCTCGTGGGGATACCCGGCACCGGCAAGAGTCTAGCCTGTAAAGCCACCGCCAGCATACTCAACTGGCCCCTCATCCGCCTCGACATCGGTGCTCTGAAAAACTCCCTCGTGGGAGAATCAGAACGCCGCATCCGCGAAGCCACCAAGGTCATCGACGCCTTTGGCAACGCGGTCATCTGGCTGGATGAAGCTGAAAAAGCCCTATCCGGCTCTCGCAGTTCCGGCGAAACCGATGCCGGGACCACTTCCGGCATGCTCTCGCACATCCTCAC
>CAILNX010000020.1 GCA_903835685.1 uncultured delta proteobacterium | reverse complement strand
GGCTGGTCGAAAAGAATGGTTTTCTCAGCCCCTTACAGCTCCGACAGCACCGGCTGAATCAAGAGGTGTTCCCGATGGCGGCGTAAGAAAGTCTTGTGTCCAGGAAACCGGGTGCGGTACAGGCGATGATCCAGGCCATCCTCCGCCATGAGAATGCGACGACAACCGAGAAATACCTGAAGCGGCTGGGCTTGGACCCGGAGAAGTTGAAGACGGCGGTGGAGGTGTTCGAGAACAGAGGACTGGCGAAGGTTATTCCCTTCGGCAAAAAAACAGCCCCCAGCGTAGCAGTCGCCGGGGGCTGAGCGGGGTACCCACCTGGGGTACCCACTTTCAAAGGCAGAGGTCAGATCGCATCCAACCTATTAGAATCACTTGGCGTCCCCAAGGGGATTTGAACCCCTGTCGCCGGCGTGAAAGGCCGGTGTCCTGGACCAGGCTAGACGATGGGGACAAAGTGGCTGGGGGACGAGGATTCGAACCTCGGTTGACGGGGCCAGAACCCGTAGTACTGCCGCTATACGATCCCCCAGCAGGGAGGCGACTAACTATCGAGAGTCGGCCCGCCTGTCAAGCAGATTTTTTCCTGGTCCAGGCCTTCCGGCCCTGTTCGCCTCCGCGCTTGGTTTTGGGTCTTTGGCTAGCGGCTTCCGACCCCGGCCAGGCCCATGCCCGGCTCCATGATCTGGCCGGTCAGGTCGGTCTCGTACCCGCCCAGGTCCCGGACCTTGGCCTTAAAGGCCGGATCACGCACGAGATGGAGCAGGGCGGTGATCTTGGGGTCGTCCAAAAAGGCCTTGGGAATGATCAGGTCGTAGCGCTCCAGGGCCAGGGGCGCGAAGTCCAGGTTCAGGGCCTTGGCCGCAGCGAAGATGCCCAGGCCGCAGTCCGCCGCGCCCGTGAGCACGTTCACGGCCACGGCCATGTGGGTGTATTCCTCGCGGTCGTAGCCCCGCACCTGGTGCGGCTCAAGCCCGGCGGTGCGTATGCTGTGGTCCAGCAGGATGCGCGTCCCGGCCCCTTTCTGGCGGTTGATGAAGAGCACGTCGGGCCGGGCCAGGTCAGCGGCGCTCAGGATGTTCTTGGGGTTGCCCTTGGCCACGATGAGGCCTTGGTGGCGGATGGCCAGGTTGACCACGGCCACGTCCATGTCCGGCAGGTACTTGGCCAGGAAGGGGAAATTGAAATCCCCGGTCTCCGGGTCGAAGAGGTGGCACCCGGCGAACAGGCAGGACCCGGCCTTCAAGGCGGAGAGGCCCCCCATGCTGCCCACATGGGCCGAGACCAGTTGCAGGGCCTCGGGTTGGCCCATGAGTTCGTTGGCGATGAGATCCAGGATGTTGTCGTGGCTGCCCACATGCACCAGGACCCGGTCCAGGGAGGCCTCGGGCACCAGAAGCTCGGCCGTGACCAGACTTCCGGCCTCCACGCCCTCGCTTGAGGCCGGGATGCGGGTGATGGCCTGGGCCTTGGTCAGGGTGGTGAGCATGCCCGCGCCCCGGTTGAGCGGCGTGGCCACAAAGTTCTTGCCCACCCGGCCCACGGCCAGGCGGACCACCTCTTCCATGCCCAGACGGGACGGGGTCTTGCGGGTCAGGGCGGCCTCGATCTTGGGGCGCTCGGCCGGAGGGCGGCGTCCCAGCCAGGCCATGATCGGCCCCAGGATGCGCTCGAAGCAGACCACGGCGCTGACCGGGTATCCCGGAGCGCCCACCAGGAGCTTGCCCCGGGCCAGGCCCAGGACCGTGGGCTTGCCGGGCATGACCGAGAGCCCGTGGGACAGGACCTGGCCCACGGACTCGAACGCGGCCCGGGTGTAGTCCTTGGACCCGGCCGAGGACCCGGCCCCGACCACCACGATGTGCACGTCGGAGTCCAAGGCGTCGGACACGGCCCGGGTCAGGACCGCCAGGTCGTCCAGCACCGGGGGCACGCGGCTGGGCTCGGCTCCCTGGGCCTTGGCCCAGGCCGAAAAAATCTGGGAGTTGCTCTCCACCACCTGGCCCGGACCCGGGGCCGGACGGGTGGTGAAGTCTAGGACCTCGTCGCCTGTGGGGATGAACACGGCCTTGACCCGCTGGTGCACGGCCAGCTCGAAGATTCCGGCCGAGAGCAGCGCGCCCACGTCGTAGGGCGTGAGCAGATGGTTCTGGGGCAGGAGCAGCTCCGTGGCCACGATGTCCTCGCCGATGCGGCGCACGTGCCGCCAGGGAAAGGCCGGGGCCTCGATGGACACGGTGTGCTCGTCCTCCTCCACCACGTCCTCGATCATGATCACCGCGTCCGCGAAAGGGGGCAGGACTTGGCCGGTGTTCACCGGCTCGTACCCCACGCCCCGGACGAGCTGCACCGGACGGCCCTCGCCAGCGGCAAAGGTGGCTTCGGCTTTGACCGCGATCCCGTCCATGGCCGCCGAATGATAGGTGGGCGAGGAGTAGCGGGCAAAGACCGGGGCGGCCGTGACCCGACCCGCGCTGTCCTGAGAGGGAACGGTCTCCACGCCGATGAGTTCGTCGCGGTTCAGGGCGGCCGTGGCCTGGGCCACGGCCTCTTCCGGGGTGACCGTGGAAAGGTAGATGTTTCGTTCCATCAGGGGCGCTCCTTATTATGTGTTCTCTCCCATAATAAGGAATCCGGCAGGGCGCAAGCCCGGAATCCTCCGGAGCCGGACCCGTCGCGCCCGCCGTGCCCGAGACATGGGCTTGCCATGGCCCCGCGCCTCTCCTAAGATGGGGCTTACGACCATGATGTCCTTCCTCTCCGGGAAACCCTCGCGGCCCCGGATTCTTTGCAAGGAGAGCGGCATGAGCAAGGAGACAAGCCTGGGGCGTCGGCTGGTGCTGCGCGCATCGGCCATCTTGCCCCTGGCCCTGTGCGCCCGGGCGGCCGGGGCGGTTACTGGTCCGGTCCCCCTGGCCGGGGAGATGGACCCGCTCACGGCCATCCTCACCCGGCGCAGCGTGCGCAGCTACACCAACCGGCCGGTGTCCGAGGAGACCCTGCGGGCGGTCCTGCGCGCGGGCATGAGCGCGCCCTCGGCAGGCAACGAACAGCCCTGGGTCTGTGTGATCATCCGGGACAAGGCCGCCCTGGCCAAGGCCGGGGAGATTAACCCTTATGCGAAATTCGCCGTCCAGGCCCCCCTGGCCGTTCTGGTCTGCGGGGACACCACCCTGGACCGCACGGGCGGATTCTGGCCCCTGGACTGCGCGGCCTGCACCCAGAACATGCTCCTGGCCGCCCACGCCCTGGGTTTGGGCGCGGTCTGGACCGGAATCTGGCCCCTGCCCGAGCGCATGGAGGGTTTTCGCACCCTGGCCGGGCTGCCCTCGTTCATCGTGCCCCTGGCCCTGGTGGTCATGGGCTATCCGGCCGAGCATCCGGGACCCGAGGACCGTTTCAAGGCGGAGCGCATCCATCAGGGGCGTTGGCAGGAGCGCGGGGCCGATGGTGAGCCGGAACCCGGCCGATGAAGGGGGAGGACCGCCGTTTTCTGGCCGGGCCCGTTTTGGCCGGGTTCGTCCTGGCGTTTCTGCTGGTCGCGGGCCAGGGCGCTCTGGCCGGGGCCGCCGGGCCACGGGAGGAGTTCGAGGGCCAGGTGGTGGGCATTGCCGATGGGGACACCATCACCGTGCGGCACGGCCAGACCACCGAGCGGGTGCGGCTCTACGGGGTGGACTGCCCGGAGCGGAGCCAGGCCTTTGGCCAGGCGGCCCGGAAATTCACCTCCAAGGCCGTGTTCCGGCAGACCGTGCGGGTGACGGTCGAGGACGTGGACCGCTACGGTAGGTCCGTGGGCCTGGTGGAATACGGTTCGGGGCGGCTGCTCAACCTGGAGTTGGTCCAGGCCGGTCTGGCCTGGGTGTATGTCCACTACTGCCGTCTGCCTCTCTGCGAGGAATTCAAGGCCGAGGAGGCCCAGGCCCGGGCCGCGCGCCGGGGCTTGTGGGCCGATCCCGCCCCGGTCCCGCCCTGGGAGTTCCGGCGCAAGGAGCGCCAGGAGGCCGGGACCGCCAACACCCCCTCCAAGGTCCTGCGCCATCTCTGGCGGGTTTTGAGCAGGCGTTAGGACTGGCATCCCCGGAATATGGTCCACCGAGAAGGAAGAATAAGAATAATTATTTCTTATTCTTATACTCTGGTGCAGGACCACGGGAAATTGCATTTTTTCATTTTGTCCGGGGCTTGTTTCATGGGCCTGGCGCCTGCTCGGAAGGTTGAGACCCGGTGTTGGCGGCTGCCCCCCCGGCTTGCCTGGGACCGGGCCGAATGGTAGGCTTTGCGGGATTGCGCCCCAGGGAGGCCGCGTGCACGCCATGAACCGCATCCAGGCCAAGATCGGCCTGGTCATCATTCTCGTCTCCACCCTCATCTTCGTGGGGTTCGGATACTACGACTACAGCTCCACCCGGCTGGGTCTTCTGGCCGAACTTCAGTCCAAGGCCGACATTCTGGCCGGACGCCTGGCCGAGACCCTGCTCAACCCGGTCTGGAACGTGGACAAGCGGGGCGCGGAAAAGATCATCCTCTCGGAAATGGAGGACAAGCCCCTGGAGTCCGTGCTCATCGTCGAGGAGATGGACGGCCGCCCCTTTGCGGGCAAGCAGCGGGACGACAACTGGGCCGTGGTGGATTTCCGGGACGCTCCCCGGGGCGGCGTCGTGCGCCACGCGGCCCTGTTGGCCCTGGGCCAGTCCATCGGGTCCGTGCGCATCACCCTGACCACCCGCTTCATCGAGGAGGAGCTGCGCCACACCCTCCTCAAGACCATCCTGCGCATGCTCTGCCTGGAGCTTATCGTTCTGGCCGCGGTCTTCGTCATCGTGCGCCGCATTCTCTTGCAGCCCCTGTCCCGTCTGGCCGTGGTGGTGGGGGACATTGCCCAGGGCAAGAACTACGCCCTGCGGGTGCACAAACAGTCCCAGGACGAGATCGGGGATCTGATTGACGGATTCAACGACATGCTGGCTGAAATCCAGACCCGGGACAGCCAGCTCAAAAGGCACAGCACCGATTTGGAGCAGCAGGTGGCCAGCCGGACCAGCCAGTTGGTCCAGGCCAACATCCGCTTGACCCGGGTGAACGTCGAACTGGAGCAGGCCCGGGCCACGGCCGAGGACGCCAGCCGTTCCAAGAGCATGTTCCTGGCCAATATGAGCCATGAAATGCGCACGCCCATGAACGCCATCATCGGCATGTGCGATCTGGCCGTGTCCGCCCAGTCCGGCGCAAAGCAGGCCGAATACCTGCGCATCGTGCAGTCCTCGGCCCGGTCGCTTCTGGAGATCATCAACGATATCCTGGACTTCTCCAAGGTGGAGGCGGGCAAGTTGGCCATGGAGGCCATCCCCTTCAGCCTGCCCGAGGTGCTGGGGGATTTGGCCGGACTCTTTGTGGAGCGCATGGTCCAGAAGGACGTGGAGTTTTTGGTGGATATCCGGCCGGGCGTGCCCGCGGACCTGGTGGCCGACCCCTTGCGCCTGCGCCAGGTGCTCATCAATCTGACCAGCAACGCCTTCAAATTCACGGAAAAAGGCCAGGTGATCATCAGCGTGGACCTGGTCGCCCGGGACCAGGGCGGGGTCTGGCTGTCCTTTGCGGTCGCGGACACGGGTATCGGCATCGAATCAAGCGACCAGGAACGCCTGTTCGAGGCCTTCACCCAGGCCGATGGCTCCACCACTCGCAAATACGGCGGTACCGGGCTGGGCCTGACCATCAGCAAAAAGATCGTGGAGATGATGGGCGGGGAGCTTCGGGTGGAAAGCCAGCCGGATCAGGGCAGCCGGTTCCACTTCATGGTCCGCTTCGAGACCGCCCCGTCCCCGTCCTCTCAGGCCGCCGGGTGGAGCGGAGGGAGTCGCAAGAGGGTTCTGGTGCTGGACCCGCACCCCTTGTCCCTGGACATCCTGGGCCGGAATTTGCGGGCCTTGGGCTACGAGCCGCGTTTGTACGGGGACCGGGCCGAGGCCATGCAGCCCCTGGAGCGGGAAGGGCCGGAGGCCCGCGCCCATGTGGCCCTGGTCAACTGGCGTCTGGTCGGCGAGGGCGGGGTCGAGGCGGCCCTGGCCCTGCGCGCCGCCTGCGGGGGGAACTTGCCCGTGGTGCTCCTGACCGCCTATGACCGGGAGAGGACCACCCGCCAGGCCCAGGCGGCCGGGCTTCAATTCTTCATGGCCAAACCCGTGCGCCAGGAGGTCCTGGCCCAGGTCCTGGCCGAGGCCCTGGGCCAGGCGGAACAGGCGGTCCAGCCTTTATTGCCAGCCATCGCCCCCCCCAGTTTCGCCGGGCGCAAGATCCTGGTGGTGGAGGACAACTCGGTGAACCTGCGCGTGGTCCAGGAAATCCTGGCCCAGACCGGGTGCGCGGTGCGCGGCGCGGCCAATGGCCGGGAGGCCCTGGGCCTGCTCATGCAGGAAACCTTTGACTTGGTCCTCATGGACGTGCAAATGCCGGTCATGGACGGCTATCAGGCCACCCAGGCCATCCGGCGTCTGCCCGGGCTGGAGCGCCTGCCCGTGGTGGCCATGACCGCCCACGCCATGGCCGGAGACCGGGAAAAATGCCTGGCCGCCGGGATGAACGAGTACCTGACCAAGCCCATTGACCGGAAAGTGTTCTTCGCCAGCCTGCGCCGATATTTCAGCCCGGACGCCTCCCAGGCCTGGCCAGAGGCGGTGAAGGACGAGACCCAGGTCCCGGTCGATCTTCCGGTCATGGACCTGGAGGAGGCGGCCGATCGTCTGGGGGGCAATATGGGGGCGCATGCCCAGATCATGGGGCAGTTCACGGCCCTGTATCGGGATTTCGACCAGCGTCTGGCCGCGTGGCTGGACGCCGGACAGTGGGAGGCGGCCCGCAAGGCGGCCCATACCTTGAAGGGCGCGGCGGCCAATGTCTCGGCCAAGCGTCTGTCCCGGGCGGCCCGCGCCCTGGAGGAGGCCTGCGCCGGACAGTCCGGCCAGGACGTGGCCCTGGCCCGCGCCCAGGTCGGCGCGGCCTTGAAGGACGTGATGGAATTTCTTCCCGCTCCGGCCCCGGCGAGCGGGCCAGGACAGGCGACATGAACGATTTTTCGGAGCGCAAGATCCTCTTGGTGGACGACACCAAGACCAATATCGACATCCTGGTGCAGGCCCTCCAGGGCGAATGCCGCTTGAGCGTGGCCCTGTCCGGCCAGAAGGCCCTGGATTTCGCCCGGAGCACTCGGCCGGATTTGATCCTCCTGGACGTGGTCATGCCCGGCATGGACGGCTTCATGGTCTGCCGGGAGCTCAAGGCCGACCCCGAGACCCGGGACATCCCCATCATCTTCATCACGGCCGTGGACGACCCCCGGCACAAGACCAAGGGCCTGGAAGCCGGGGCCGTGGACTACATCACCAAGCCCTTTGAGATTTCCGAGGTCAAGGCCCGGGTGCGCACCCATCTGTCCTTAAAAATCGCCCGGGAGACCCTGACCAACCAGAACCAGATACTGGAGGACCGGGTCCGCGAACGCACCTTGGAGTTGGAAAAGACCCAGGCCGAGGTCATCTACCGCCTGGGCTTGGCCGCCGAGTACCGGGACATGGAGACCGGGCAGCACATCCGGCGCATGAGCGAATTCTGCCGCATCCTGGCCCGGGCCGCCGGGATCGAGCCCAAGCAGGCCGACCTCATGGCCACGGCCTGCACCATGCACGACGTGGGCAAGATCGGCATTCCCGACCATATCCTGCTCAAACCCGGCAAGCTGAACGTCCAGGAATGGGAGATCATGAAGACCCATTGCGATATCGGGCGGCGGCTTCTGGCTGGCGGGGACTCGGACATCCTGCGCATGGCCGAGGTCATCGCCGGGACCCACCACGAACGCTGGGACGGGACCGGCTATCCCCTGGGGCTTTCGGGTGAGGACATCCCCCTGTCCGGCCGCATCGCCTGCGTCTGCGACGTGTTCGACGCCCTGATCTCCAAGCGGCCCTACAAGGAGGCCTGGCCTCTGGACCTGGCCGTGGAGGAGATCAGGGACAAGTCCGGTCAGTTTTTCGACCCCAGGCTGGCCGCGCTGTTTGGCGCTTTTCGGCCCCAGGTCGAGGCCATCGCCGGCCACTACAAATAAGGAGCGAGGGAATGACCGAAGAAAAGCCTGTGTTCGAGGCCGAGGTCGGGTCCCGGGTCATGGTGGAGCCCGCCGGGGTGGGGGAGCACTTCACCTCGGAATTTCTGGGCTGGGAGCGGGGCCGCTACATCATGCTCAAGCTCCCCCCCAAGCTGGCCGCCTCGGAAAATCTGTACCTGGAGAAGCCCGTGGTGGTGAAATACCTGCACTCGGGCGGCCGGGTCTACGCCTTCCGTTCCACTATCCTGGCCCTGGCCCATGTCCCTTTCCGCATTCTTTTTCTGCGCTATCCCGAGGGCCTGGAGGTCATGAGCCTGCGCAAGCAAGACCGGGTGGACTGCTTCGTGCCCGTGATCCTCGCGGCCGAGAACGAGACCTGGGAAGGGGCCATGCTCAATCTCTCGGCCAGCGGAGGCCGGATCGTCCTGGACTCCAAGGAGGGTCGGCCCCTGCCCAAGACCGACGGGGTGTTCGGGCTGCGTTTCCGGCTGGTCAGCCGTGAGGTGGAGGAGTATGCTCTGTCCGCCAAGATCATGAAGGCTGCGGTGGAGGGGGGCCGGGCCGTGCTGGTGGTCTCTTTCGTGGATACGCCCCAGAAGATTCAGGAGCAGCTCGGCCGGTATGTGGAGGCCGTGGCCTCCTATCTGGGCGCGGGAGGGACTCCGGCCGGGAAATGATGGCCCTGGCCCCTTGAATTTCCCGGCTGTTTCGGGCTAGAACCAGCCACCGGTCGCGCATCCGGCTCCACAATCGGCCTGGCGCGGCCTCACCTCTCATCCCCAAGGCGGAGTCATGACCCTTTTCTTCGGAACGCCGAACAAGAAATCCCTGGGCGGCCGGGAGGAAGCCCGGCGGGACCACCGCCAGGAGCAGGCCAAGGAGGCCTATCTGGGCGGCAAGATCAAGATCGTGACCACCGAGTGTCTGGAGGGCCGGGAAATCCTGTGGACCTTCGGGCTCATCGTCTGCCGGGGATACAATTTCGACAACGCCTTCTACGGCCTTCTGGCCCAGGCCCAGGAAGTGAACGCCGACGCCGTGGTGGGCTACCGCGAGCACGTGGCCTTCCATCCCGAGGGCGACAAGTACTTCTCCTGCTACGGCACGGCCGTGCGCCTGAAACCCAAGAAGTAGCCGCCTTTTTTCCTACCCCATCCGCCGCTGCATGAGGGCGAAATCGGCCAACACCAGGCAGACCATGGCTTTGAGCACTGGCACGATGCGCGGGATGGCGCTCACGTCGTGGCGGCCGGGCACGCTGATGCTGGCGGGCTGGCCCGTGGTGGTCACGGTGCCCTGGGCCTGGGCGATGGAGGGGATGGGCTTGACGAAGGCCCGGACGATCACCGCGTCGCCGTTGGAGATGCCGCCCAGAATGCCCCCGGAATTATTGGAGGCGAATCCCGCCGGAGTGATGGGATCGTTGTTGGTGCTGCCCGTGAGCCGGGCCGCTGCCGCGCCGGCCCCGATCTCCACGGCCTTGACCGCGCCCACGCCCATGAGGGCGTAGGCCAGGCGGGCGTCCAGCTTGTCGAACACCGGCTCGCCCCATCCGGCCGGAACGCCCGTGGCTGAAATCTCCACCACCCCGCCCAGGCTGTCGCCCAGGGACTTGGCCTCGCGCACCCGGTCTTCCCACAGGGGCACGGCCGCCGGGTCCGGGCAGAAGAAGGGCCGATTCTGGGCCGCGTCCAGGTCCACCCGGGCGGCCGGGATTCCTCCCAACTCCACCGGATAGGCCAGGACCCGGACGCCCAAGGCGCGCAGAAGCTCCTGGGCCACGGCCCCGCCCGCCACCCGGGCCACGGTCTCCCGGGCCGAGGACCGGCCTCCGCCTCGATAGTCCCGCACCCCGAACTTGGCCGCAAAGGTGATGTCCGCGTGCCCCGGACGATAGAGGTCCTTGATGGACGAATAGTCCCGGGAGCGCTGGTCCTCGTTGGCGATGAGAAAGCCGATGGGCGTGCCCGTGGTCCGGTCTTCGAAGACCCCGGACAAGAGGCGCACCACGTCGCTCTCCTTGCGGGCCGTGGAGGCCAGGCCCTGGCCGGGTTTGCGCCGGTCCAGCTCGGTCTGGATCATCTCCTCGGTCAGGGGCAGGCCGGGCGGGCACCCGTCGATGATCCCGCCCAGGGCCGGGCCGTGGGATTCTCCAAAAGTGGTCAGGCTGAAAATCTGTCCGAAGGTGTTCGCATTCATGCCAGGCTCCAGGAAAAGGGAATGGCTGGTTGTAGCCCTGGGCCGGGGGTTTGACAAGAGAAGCGGCCCGGGCCATAGTTTATGAAATCGGCAGGGACCTCAAGCGCCGTGCGGTCGCGCGGGAGGATGGATGGGCATGGATTTCAGCGAAGTGTTGCTTTCGCCCTGGCTCTGGGGTGCGGCCGGACTGGTCGGGCTTTTGGCCTGGGCCGTGGTGCACTTTCTCCTGCCCCGCCTGCGGCCCGGGGACCTGGAAAAAATCCTGCCCGAGCATCTGCGGCGCAACGGAGTGGTCCTGGACCTGAGCCCGGCCCAGGACGAGGCCCGCCATGCCCTGACCCGGGTCCTGGTGGTGGGCGTGCGCGGCCGCTGGCTGTTGTGCGAGGTGCTGGAGGACGCCGGGTCCCATTCCCTGGTCCTGGGAGACCCCCTGCGCGCCGAGTTCAGGCCCCTGCGCCTGGCCGGGGTCAAACTCAACTCCTTCACCACGGCCTTTGCCGGCGAGGAGCTGGCCACGGATCGCATCCCCCGCGTGCTCCTGGAGCCGCCCGGGGACCCGGGCTTCCACCCCCGCCGGGTGCAGTCCCGCAAGAAGGTGGTGGACCCTCAGTTCATCCGGGCCAAGCTCTGGTTCGTCTCTCCGGACTCGCCCGAGGGCGTGCGCCCGGCCGACACCGCCCCGCATCTGGCCGTGAACGATTTCGACGTGCGCTCGGGCCAGGCCAGCGGCGGGAGCATCCTGAACATCTCCAAAGGCGGGGTGGGCCTGGAGCTGAAAAAGTCCCTGGTGGGCGAGCATTGCGCGGCCGGGGCCAGCATGGTCCTGAACCTGTCCATGTTCAGCTTCAAGGGCAAGCATTTCAAATCCTACTGGTACGCGGCCGTGGTCCGTTCCGTGGAGGAGGCCCCCAAGGACACCTTGCGGGTGGGCCTGGAATTTCTGCGGGCCGGGGTGGAGAACCCGGCCGACGGCTCCCTGCGGTGGACCCCGCTGGCCTGATCTCCCGGGGCCGGGCCGGGCTGACCGCCTGTCTGGCCCTCGTGGCGTTTCTCTTTCTTGTTCCCCCATCCCCGGCCCAATCCCATGATCCGCCCGGCCCGGCCCTGCTCACGGCCCTGTGGACCCCGGAACAACTGGTCGGCACAGCGGCCGAGCGCAAGATGGGGCCGCGCACGGTCCCGGACGACAGCCCGCCGCTACGCCAGGCCCCGACCCAGGTGCTGCCCGCCCTGCCCAGGCCCAGCCCCGGGGCTGTGCGCCGGGTGGACCTGCCTCCTGGCTCACCGTCCCTGGTGGCCCTGACCTTCGATCTTTGCGAACTGGCCACGCGCCGGTCCGGGTACGACGGGGCCGTGGTGGACCTCCTGCGCGCGGCCGGGGCCAAGGCCACCTTTTTCGCCTCGGGCAAGTGGATGCGCACCCATGCGGAGCGGACCCTGCAACTCATGGCCGACCCGTTGTTCGAACTGGGCAACCACGCCTGGACCCACGGAAATATGGGGGTGATGACCGGGACCAAGGCCAGGGATCAGGTGGTCTGGACCCAGGCCCAGTACGAAATCCTGCGCGAGGAACTGGCCCGCCGGGCCACGGCCAAGGGCCAGTCCGCCAACCTGGCCGCCGACATGGCCCGCATCCCGGAATCCTTGCGACTCTTCCGCCTGCCCTACGGCCGCTGTTCCCCCGAGAGCCTGGACCTGCTGGCCGCCCAGGGGCTGGCGGTCGTGCAATGGGACGTGATCGGGGCCGAAGGGGCTTCGGACTCCGAGGCCGCGACCAAGGAGGCCCTGGCCCATTTGAAGCCCGGGTCCATCCTGGTGATGCACGCCAACGGGGTTCCGGCCCATACGGCCGAACTGCTGGGGCATCTGCTCCCGGCCATGAAGGCCCGGGGCCTTGTGCTGGTCACGGTGTCCGAGCTTCTGGCCCAGGGCCGCCCCAGGGCCGAGGCCCAGTGCTATTTCCTGCATCCGGGGGACAACCTGTCCATGGACAAGATTTACGGGGACGGGACCCGGCGTCGGATTCAGACTTCGGCTCCGGCTTTGGCCCCGGCCCCTGCTCCGGCCCGCGTTGGCGATCCCGCATTAAGGCCCCCAGCCCGGCCTTGACCGCGCCTTTTGGGCCTGCTAACCGCCATTTCCTCCGGATTGCCGGAGAACAACCCCATTGGGCGCGATGCCACGCGCCTTGAGCAAAGGAGAATGCCAAATGATCATCGGAGTACCGAGAGAGATCAAAACCAAGGAAAACCGGGTGGCCATGACCCCGGGCGCGGTGGAAACCCTGGTCCGCCGGGGCCACAAGGTCCTGGTGGAAACGGGCGCGGGCCTGGGCAGCGGAATCGCGGACGAGGATTTCGTGCGGGCCGGGGCTTCCATGGTCAACGCACAGGACGCCTGGGGCGGCCAGATGGTCATCAAGGTCAAGGAACCTCTTCCAGAGGAATATCAATATCTTCGCAGTGATCTGCTGCTGTTCACCTACCTGCACCTGGCTGCGGCCGAGGGCCTGACCCAGGCCATGCTGAAATCCGGGGCCACGGGCGTGGCCTACGAGACCGTGCAGCTTCCCGACCGCAGCCTGCCCCTGCTCACGCCCATGAGCGAAGTGGCTGGCCGCATGGCCCCCCAGGTGGGCGCGCATTATCTGGAAAAGCCCCAGGGCGGGTGCGGGGTGCTGCTCTCCGGCGTGCCCGGCGTGCATCCGGCCTCGGTGGTCATCCTGGGCGGCGGGGTGGTGGGCACCAACGCGGCCAAGATCGCCGTGGGCATGGGCGCCCAGGTCACGGTCATGGACTTAAGCCACAACCGCATGCAGTACCTGGACGACATCTTCCAGGGCCGGGTGGTGACCATGTCCTCCAACGAGGCCAACATCCGCGAGATGCTGAAAAGGGCCGACCTGGTCATCGGCGCGGTGCTCATCACCGGGGCCAAGGCCCCCCGCCTGGTGACCCGGGACATGCTCTCCCTCATGAAGGAAGGCTCGGTCATCGTGGACGTGGCCGTGGACCAGGGCGGGTGTGTGGAGACCATCAAGGCCACCACCCACGACAACCCCACCTATGTGGTGGATGGCGTGGTGCATTACGGGGTGGCCAACATGCCCGGGGCCGTGCCGCGCACCTCCACCTTCGCCCTGGTGAACCAGACCATGACCTACGCCCTCATGCTGGCGGACAAGGGCCTGGACGCCCTGCGGGCCAACCCGGCCCTGTGCCTGGGCCTGAACACCTACCAGGGCCAGATCACCTGCCCGGCCGTGGGCGAGGCGTTCGGCCTGCCGAGCATGACGCCCCAGGAGGCCTTGGCCTAGGGCTGTCCCCGGAAAGAGAAACAACAAAAAAACCGCGCCAGGGCAACCCGGCGCGGTTTTTTTTATTCAAGCGTTTCGTCTGGGCCTAGAACATGTCCTGGACTCCCGAGGGGTCCTTGAACTCCACGCTCTTGTCGTCCGGGAGCTTCTTGGTTCCCCGGCCTTCCAGGTACTTGGCCATCTCCAGGTCCACCCTGAGCGGAACGTCCACCCCGGCCTTGGTCAGAATCTGGCGCAGATAGGCCTCGGCCTTGGTGGCAAACGCCGTGGCGTCGCCGAGCACGCGCATGGCCTCGGTGGGGTTGTGGAACCCGATGGAGTTCTCCGCGCCGATGAACAGGCTCCGGTAAAAGGCCTGCTCATAGTACTGCTTGGCTTTCTTGTAGAGCTCTTCGTCGATGGTCTTGCCCTCGGCCTTGGCCTTGTGCACGGCCTCGAAGAGCTTGGCCGTGGTGGCCGTGGCGTAGCCCGAGCGGATCTGGATGGACACGGTGCGGTCCTGGATCTCAATGACCTGCTGCTTGAGCCATTCGGCGGTTTCCGTGTGGCACTGCATGCAGGCCTTCATGTCGTTTTTCAGCGGGCTCATGACCCGGTGGTCCGAGACCTTGAACACCCCGGACTTGGTGTAGGGCATGTGGCAGTCGGCGCAGGCGGCCCCGGCCTTCCAGTGCACGCTCTTTTTCGAGAACAGCTCGAACTCGGGATGGCGGATGAAGCCCAGCTTGAACCCGGTCACGGTCTGCTTCCATTCGCGGTTGGCGTCGTCGCTCTGGATCTTCTGGATGATGCCCTCGATGGAGATGTCCCCCCACTTGCCGTTCTGCCAGGGGAAGAACAGGCCCACGGACTTCATGTCCTTGTCCTTGGGGATGTTGTAGGTCACGTGGCACTGGGCGCACACGGCCGAGCGCATCTCCTGGCGGGTCAGCTTGGACTGGTCCACGCCCATGTCCTTCATGGCCGCGCCCAGGGTGAAGCCCCGGGAGATTTTGAGGGTCATGTCCTTGTTGTCGTGGCAGTCGATGCAGGCCACGCCGAGCTGGCGGTTCTTCTCCGGGATTTTGGCCATCACGTCCTTGTAGTCCAGGGAGTAGTAGTCCTTGCCCATCTCCTTCTGGAGGCCGGCCGCATAGGGGGTCTTGCAAGAGAGACACACGCCCCCGGCCTTGATGCGCGAGGCGTCCACTTCGAGCTGGTCCCGGAGCATGTTGGCGTGGCCCTTGGGCTCGTTGTACTCCACGCCGAATCCCCAGCCGTTGAAGAGCAGGGCCATGTAGGGATATTCGGACAATTTGTCGTAGGTGATGTGGTCCGCGTCAAAGCCGCGCTTGTACTTGCTTTTCCCGGCCGGTTCGGGCTTTTCGGTCATCTTCCACAGTTCGTATTCCTCAGGGTAGGCCTTGCCCCAGATTTCCGGATCGATCTCGTTGTCCCCAATGGTCACGGTCTTCACCCTCTGGGGTTTTTCCGGGGCGCACCCGTAGGGGCCGAGCAGAAAGGTCAGGGTCACGGCCGCGCCGATGGCGATGAGACAGGCCTTGCTTTTTCCAATCATTGCGTTCTCCTCCCGTGTCAGTGGCTGTGCGTCATGCAGGCCAAAAAGGTCACTTGGTCTCGATGGCGCCGCTACGCTTGTGCGAGAGGCGGCGGTGGCAGTTCCAGCAATTGCGGTCCTGGTCGATCATCTCCACGGTCGATTCGTGGCAGCGGATGCAGTTGCCCTTGAGCACGCTCTGGCCGTGCTCGGAGATGACGATCTGCTCCGGGACTCGGCCCGAATTGAAGACCACCACGTCCTTCATCCCGTCGATGGATTTCCAGGTGTAGTACGAGGCCAGATTGCCATGGGGCAGATGACACTCGACGCAGGCCTTGCGGCGGTGCGCTCCCTGGTGGAACCAGGCTTCGTATTCGGCCTCCATGACGTGGCAGGAGGCGCAGAACTCCGGCGATTCGGACTTGGCCAGAAGTTGTGGCGGGCCAAGCATGAGGAACAGGCCGCCGCCCAAGCCCAACAGCCCGGCGACGATGAAAAGTTTCAAGCCTCGCGACGTTATTCGCCCCATCCCTTCTCCTCCTTTCTCCGAAAGGACCCGCCCTGGGGCGGGCCGATGGTCCACATTGCCCGCTTCCTAGCACTGTTTGACAAACTTGAACAGTATCCCGGACGCACTTTCCGGTCCATTATTCTGAATGATCGCCTCTCTGTGGCCAGATATTGGACTGGCGAAAGGCTCCCAAATTTGTCGCTCACCCCTCAAGTCCGCCGACCCTCGAACCCTCGGGTCCTGGCCCGGAAACCGGGGACTTGAGCCCAGGTTCACAAGGGTATGGCCAAACATATCCCAAAATTTTTGCCGTGAAATTGACTTAAGTCAAATTCATGGTACAATGTGCGGTGACATGGTGACCTTGGGCTGGAGGGCTTCCAAGTCCGGAATCCCCCGGCCAGAATCGAAAGGAGGATCATATGGCCAGAAGTTTCTATATCGAAGAGGACGAGTGCATCGGGTGTGAATCCTGCGTGGGGATCTGCCCCGGGGTTTTCGCCATGGATGAAGCCTCGGGCAAGGCCCGGGTCGTCAACCTGGACGGGGGCTCGGAAGAGGAGATCCAGGAGGCCATGGACACCTGCCCGGCCCAGTGCATCCATTGGGACAAGTAGCCATGCGCGCCTTGAACATCATCGAGACCGGGGATTTCAGCCCCAAGGCCATGCGTCGATTTTTGATCAACGATTCGCCCTACATGCGGGTCATCAACTTCAATTTCGAGCCCGGCCAGGAGCTTCCGGTCCATTCCCACGAGCTGGAAGGCCAGTTGACCATCCTGGTGCTGGAGGGCTCGGGCGAGTTCCTGGGCAAGGACACGGCCCTGCCGGCCAAGGCCGGGGACATCCTCATCTGCGACATCGCCGAGCCCCACGGCATCCGGGCCAGCGAGCGCATGCGGGTGCTGGTGACCATCGCCCCGCCGTTGTAGGCCCTGGATTCCGAACCCCAAAACGGGCGGAGTGTTGGCCCCGCACAGGCCCGAACGTGAAACACAAGAGGAAGAAAATATTATATTTTCTTCCTCTTTTTTTGGGATGGCCCCCTGAAAACTGGGTTTCAAGCTTTTTGTGGCGCGTCAGTGTTCTCTCTAGGGGCAGGGCACCCAGGGTTCGTTGACCAGGCGCTCCCGGCCGGACAGGGCCACCTGCGGGGGAAACAGGCTCTCGAAGAGCGGGATGGTCGGCACATAGGCCAGGTCCACCCGGACCTCCACGGGCAGGCAGGCCCCGCCCGCGTCCCCCTTCACGCCCGGCCCCGAGGTGTCCGAGGTGGTCCAACTGCGCACCGAGACCTTGGCCTTGTCCCCGCCCGGGACAATGGCCGCCATCTGCGCGGCCTGCTTCTGGATGAGGGTCAGGCGGGTCCCGTCGTCCAGGCCCTGGCCAGTGGTGGCCATGCGAGCCCCGGACTCCGCGGCCTTCTGCATGGTCAGCCAGGACAGGAACATGTTTCCGGACTCCATGAGCCCCAGGCAGAGCAGCAGGGCGGCCGGGATGATCATGGCCATCTCCACGCTGGAGTGCCCCGGGGACCGGCGATTCAAAAGACGTCGTATGGTGGCGTACATGGCCTGCCTCCTAGTTGAGCAGCCGCCACCCGAGCTGGCGGCCGATCTGCTTGAACACATCGCTGATGGCCGAGGTCGAGGGCGCGTCGTAGTAGTGGTCGGTGGTTCCGGCCCGGCTGGAGGCCACGGTCTTCATCAGGTTCTTGTCCGTGGTGTCCGAATCCCCATAGCGCACGGTGAAAATCTCCACTCCCTCGTTCTTGGCCTTCTGGGCCTCGTCCAGCATGGCCTTGTTCAGGCAGCCCCCGTCCTCGCAGTGACAGGTGGTGGTGCTCATGCCGTAGTAGGCGTTGGTCCAGTAGTCGTTGGGGGTGTAGGTGGCCTTGTAGGTTCCGCCGCAGGAGCCGTCCTCGGTGTCCCCGTCCGTGAGCAGGATCATGATCTTGCGATACTTCTTGGGGTCCCCGCCCTGGGTGAAGGGCGCGGCCGGGGAGAGGACCTGGCGGCCCCACTTGATGCCCTCGGAGATGACCGTGCCCGAGGACGAGCCCGTGGCGGTCTGGGAGTTGATGGCCGCCTTGATGGTGGCCTTGTCCCCGGTGAGCGGGGAGATGCGCGGGATGTTGGAGCAGGAGTCCGTGGCCACCCGGTGCTGGGGATCGGGGTACTTGGACAACAGCCCGGTGTTCCGGGTTCCGTCCGCATTGCGGCAGCCGTCGGCCAGCCCGTCCACGTTCGCGCCCACGTGCACCTTGCCCCGGAAGGGGACCAGGCCGATCTTGGCCGCCGGAGCCCCGTGGTCGGGCATGATCAGGTCCACCAACTCCAGGGAGGCCTGGCGCACCATGGAAATGGGCGTGCCGCTCATGCTCCCGGTGTTGTCGATGACCAGGACCACGTCCAGGTTGTTGAACCCGGCGCAGGCCTTGGCCGTGACCAGGGTGGAGTTGATGCCCAGGGTCTGGAGGAGCAGGGCGCCCACCGTGGCCTTGGTCTGCACGCACACGCTGCGCACCTCGGTCCCGGCCGTGATGGAGGTCACGGTGGCGTTTGTATAGTTGGTCCGGAGCATGTCCCGGGAGGCCTTGGACACCAGGCCCTTGGACAGGTCCGGGTCATAGGGCAGCTCCAGGCTTCCGGCCAGGGCCGAGGCGTCGGTGGCGGTCTGGAGCCGGGACTGGGTCATGTACAGGTTGCCCATGTCCAGGGCCAGGCCCACCATGCCCACCAGCACAGGCAGCAGCAGGGCCACGAACAGGGTCATGGACCCGCTTTGATTTGGGTCAGGGCGTGGGCATGCAGGTAAAGACCTTGAAGGTGTAGGGCTCGTTCCCAAAGGCGTCCTGGGTTCCGGTTCCGGTGCTGCCGGAAAAGGGCGTGTACACATAAGTCACCTCGGCGGTCACGGTTCGGGCAATGGTGTCCACAGTGGCCTTGGCGGTCAGGGTGGCCGGGTCCAGGTCCGGGAAGAGCGAGCGGACCAGGGTCTGCACGTCGGCCGTGGGGCCGCTGCGCAGGACCAGGCGCGCGGCCTCTCGGCTGGCGTCCTGCAGGGCCGAATAGGTGCGCAGGGCGTTGGCCCCTTCCACCAGCACAAAGAGCAGGGCCGCGACCACGGGCAGCATCAGGGCCAGTTCCACGGCCGCCATTCCCTGTTGTGAAGTCTTTTCAGCGTTCATGGCCGATTCTCCTTGGCGCTCCGGGTGCGGTGGTCCCGCAATCCTGAAGCGCCTGACCAGGACAGAGCAAGGGCCGTGCCTGGGTCGCGAAATTTTGTATAACACTGAAATATTGTATAATTATCAAACAGTGCAGGCCGAACGGCCGGGCGGGAATCTCAAGTTCATGGATTTTCCCGGGGGTCCGAGCCGGATTCCCCCAAAAAAGGGGCCAGAATCCAGGCTGTCTCGTCTGGCAACACAAGGGGCAGCAGGAAAATATATGAAAATCTCGAATGTTAGGGAGATATTTGGGGGCATCTCTTTTTCCATTGCAATCTAAAATAAATGGATTACCCTGGAATCGGACCTGGAAATCCGGGCCAACGGGGGGGCGCATGGCAGTCAGCATACTGGTGGTGGACGACGATCTGGCCTTTCGGGGCATGCTGGCGGAGGCCCTGGGGGACAAGGGCTTTGTTGTGGACACTGCGGGCTCGGCCGAGGAGGGCTTGGAAAAGGCCAAGTCCGGCCGTTACGACCTGATTTTGACCGACGTGAAGCTCCCGGGCATGAGCGGGGTGGACTCCATCCCACTCCTGCGCAAGGCCGATCCCCTGGCCGACATCATCGTCATGACCGCCTACTCCTCCAAGGACTCGGGCCTGGAGGCCCTGAAGCGCGGGGCCTACGACTATTTTACCAAGCCCTTCAGCCTGGCCGAGATGGAGGTGGTCCTGCGCCGGGCCGTGGAGCGCCGCGCCCTGCAGGCCCAGGTCAAGACCCTGCGCCGGAACCTGGACGCGGGCGACCCCGTCCGGCGGCTCATCGGCCAGAGCGAGGCCATGCGCCGGGTGGCGGCCATGGTCGAGCGGGTGGCCGAGCTGGACGTGAACGTGCTCATCACTGGCGAGTCGGGCACGGGCAAGGAGCTGGTGGCCGACGTGGTGCACGCCTTGAGTGTGCGGGCCTCGGGACCCTTCATCAAGATCAATTGCGCGGCCATCCCGGACAATCTGCTGGAGAGCGAGCTGTTCGGCCATGAGAAGGGGGCTTTCACCGGGGCCCTCGCCTCCCGGCCGGGCAAGTTCGAGCTGGCCCAGGGCGGGTCCATCCTCCTGGACGAAATCGGGGACATGCCCCTGCACTTGCAGCCCAAGCTTTTGCGGGCCGTGGAACAGAAGATGGTGGAGCGGGTGGGCGGGGCCAAGCCCGTGTCCTTTGACGCCCGGATCATCGCGGCCACCAACCAGGACCTGTCCGAGCTCATGGCCGTGAAGAAGTTCCGGGGCGATCTCTATTATAGGTTGAACGTGGCGGCCATCCCCCTGCCGTCCCTGCGCCAGCGCCGGGAGGACCTACCCCTTTTGGCCGAGCATTTCCTGGCCAGGATCAACGCCCAGATGGGCACGGACATCGTGGGCGTCTCGCCCGAGGCCATGCGCATGCTCCACGACCACGACTGGCCGGGCAACGTCCGCCAGTTCGCCAACACCCTGGAGCGGGCGGCCATCTTCTGTCATGGCGCGCGGCTGTCCATGCAGGACGTGGAGCTGGCCTTCCAGCGCAGCTCCGGCCCGGCGGCCCAGTCCCCGGGTCCTGGCCTGGCCCTGCCCCCGGAGGGCACACCCCTGCGCCAGGCCGTGCAGGACTATGAAAAGGGCCTGATCCTCTCGGCCCTCAAACGTACCAACGGGGTCCAGACCGAGGCGGCCAAGCTCCTTGGGGTCTCGGCCAAGAACCTGTGGAACAAGCTGCAAAAGCACGGGATCGACCCGGACAGCGCGGGGTAGGGGGCTCGGGCCGTTGTCGGCCTTGACATTTTCTCCCGGATTGTATTCACTATCTGAATACAAGGGGGCCGCATGAAATCCACATCCGTTCGTCTGGAAGAGCATCAGCTCAACCGCCTGGACGCCCTGGCCAAGACCCTGGGCCAGAGCCGGACTCAGCTCATCGGCGAGGCCGTGGGCCGGTTCATCGATTACAATGAATGGTTCCTGGCCTCGGTGGACGAGGGAGTGCGGGCTGCGGATCGGGGCGAGTTCGCCTCCGAGGCGGAGGTGAGGGCCGTCTTCGCCAAGTGGGGCGTGGATATTGGCTAGGTGGACGCCCCCGGCCTTGAGGGACTTGGACGATGGCCTGGGCTTCATCGCCCGGGACAACCCGGAGGCCGCGCGGGCGGTGGCCGGGCGGGTACGGGCAGCTGCGCGCCGCCTGGACCAGTTCCCCCTTCTGGGCCGGGAGGGACGCCGGGCCGGGACTCGGGAATTGGTGCTCCCGAGCCTGCCCTATGTCCTGGTCTACCGGGTGGAGACCGACGCCTCGGTGAGCATCCTGAGATTTTTGCACACCTCACGCGTCTGGCCGGAATAGGAGGCCGTCATGCAGGCATACACCCTCTACAAATTCAGGCCCATCACCAAGTACCTGTTCGAGTCTCTGGTCAACAGCGAACTCTATTTCGCCCCGCCCGAACTCCTGAACGACCCCTTCGACTGCCAGGTGGACATGGTCAAGGCCCTGGACGTGGCCATGTCCCAGGCCACGGGCCGTTTGCGCGCCCGGCTGGAGGCCTTCCGCTCCCGGGACGGATTCTTCGAGGATTTGCAGAAGAAGCTGGAGGGCATCGGGGTCTGCGCCTTTTCCTCCAAGTCCGGCAACACCCTCATGTGGTCCCATTACGCGGACAGCCACGAGGGCGTGTGCCTCAAATACGTATTCCCTGAGTCCTTCATATGGGAGAACGTCGGGCGCATCCTGGGCATCGGGCCGGTGACCTACGGCAGCCGCCCCCTGGTGCGCTGGTTCACCAACGAGGCCACGGGGTATGAGGACTTCGAGGCCTTTGGCCAGGCCCTGGTCAAGACCGTGTGGACCATCAAGGACATGCCCTGGCGGTACGAGAAGGAGTGGCGCATCCTGCGCGACCCCGTGGGCCTGCACCCGGTGGACAAGGGCTATCTCAAGCAGATCTGCTTCGGGCTCAAAACCACGGACGCGGACATGAAGCTGGTGCGCACCCTGGCCCTGGACTGCGGCTACAAGGTCAGCTTCCGGCGCATGGTCCGGCACAGAAAGAGCGACTTTGCCCTGGCGGCCGTGCCGCTGTAAGAAGGGATTTCGAAATTTGCAGTAGGTTCTGCGATCGCGTAAGAATAAGAAATAATTATTTTTTATTCTTATTCTTGTCTGTATTTCTTGGGCCTGTTTTGGAGCATGGCTCTCGACGGGCCTCCGTCCCTTCCGCTATTCCCCGAACCGCTGCGAAACCTTGGTCAAATGGAAATCCAGGGGCGAGAGCCCGGGCAGCAGGACATTGATGATTTTCAAGGGGCTGATGTAGGTCTTGGCCCAGGAAAAAGTCAGGCGCACGGTGTCCGCGCTTATGGCCTGGGCCTCGGTGATGGCTGGTCCCAGGTCCATGGGGGTGTCCCCGCCCTTGGTCCTGATGGTGGCGGGCCAGGTCTCGGCCCTTGCGGCCTGGGCCAGGACGGCCTGGCGGGCTTGGAGGTCCTCGGGGGTCCCGCGCAGGCGCAGCTCAAAGACCTCGATCATGGCCTGGGGCTGCTTCTTGCCCATGCTGATGGGCTCCACGGCCAGGAGCTTCAGGCCCTCGGGCAGGGCCGGGCCCAGGGTGGCCAGGATATGTTCGGGCGGCACGTTCTCGCGCAGGAACAGGTTCAGCCATTCGCACAGGCTGGACGCGCCCACGGACAAGGCCCGGCCAAAGGATATCTCGGGCAGGGGGTGGAATCCGGCCGAAAAGGTCACGGGCACATTGGCCCGGCGCATGGCCCGCTCGAACATGCTTTGCAGCTCAAGCTGGCTCAGGAACGCGGCCGGTCCGGTCTTTTCGTACCAGAGACGGACATGGGCGGCCCGGATGTTCAGGCTCGGGTTGTTGGGCCGGGCCGGGCGGTCGCTGGGTTGGTTTTGGGGCGGGGTCTGGGACTGGTCCTGGGGGGCGGCCTGGGGCGTGGCCTCTTCCTGGACCGCTCCCGGTTTGGCCCGCGCGGCCTCGGGATCGGCCAGGCGGATGCGCTGGGTCCCTCCCTGCTGAGTGGTCTGGCCCTCTCCGGCTTTGACCGGCGTGCGCGGGCCAGGGGGGCAGGCCCCGCAGTCCGTGCAGACCGCGAACCGGCAGTCCGGGGTCAGGTCTGCGGCCAGGGCCTTGGCCCGCTCCTGCAACAGATACTCGCGGGTCACGCCGCAGCGCAGATGGTCCCAGGGCAGGGGGTTCTCCGGCTCGCGCGCGGCCAGGTACTCGTCGGGCGAGAGCCCGGCCGCGGGCATGGCCCGCAGATAGGGCTCCAGCCAGAGCTTGTCCTTCCAGCCCGAGAACACGGCCCCGGATTTGAAGGCCGCCTCCAGAATCGGGGCCAGGCGGCGGTCGCCCCGGGAGAATATCCCTTCCAGAAAGCTCATCTCCGGGGTGTGGAACTTGAGGGTGACGGCCTTCAAGGGCTTGAACAGCCGGTTGAGAAAGTCGATGCGCTCCCAGATCTCGGCCAGCCCGATCTGGCGCTCCCACTGGAAGGGGGTGTGGGGCTTGGGCACAAAGGGGGAGAGGGAGGCCGTGATCTGGAGGCGGCGCAGATGGCGCGGGGCCGTGGCCCGGACCTTGACGCAGAGGTCGGCGATGGCCGTCAAGTCCTCCTTGGTCTCGGTGGGCAGGCCGATCATGAAATAGAGCTTCACCGACTGCCAGCCGCTCTCGAACAGGCGGCGGGTGTGGTCCAGCAGGCCTTCCTCGGTCACGCCCTTGTTGATCACGTCGCGCAAACGCTGGCTTCCGGCCTCGGGCGCGATGGTGGCCCCGGTGCGGCGGATGGCCGCGATCTGGCGCATGATCCCGGTGCTTAAGGACCCCACGCGCAGGGAGGGCAGGGAGATGGCCGTCTGCCCGTCCCGGCAAAAGGCGAAGCTCTGGTCGAACAGCCCTTCCAGGGCCGAGAAATCGCCGGTGGACAGGGACAGGAAGGAGACTTCCTCGTGCCCGGTGGCAGCCACGCCCTGGCGCAGGAGATGATCCAGGGTGGGCAGGCTGCGCTCGCGTACCGGGCGGTAGAGCATTCCGGCCTGGCAGAAGCGGCAGCCCCGGGAGCAGCCCCGGCCGATCTCCATGGTCAGCCGGTCGTGCACGGCCTGGCCAAAGGCCACGGGCTGGAGCGTGGGAAAGGGCGCGGCGTCCAGGTCTGGCACCACGGCCCGGTCCACGGCTTCGTACCCGGAAAGGAGCGGGGCCAGCGGCTGGTCCGGCCCGTCGAAGCGGAAGAGCGAGGGCACATACACCCCGCGCACCTGGGCCAGGCGGGCCAGGAGTTCGGCCCGGGAGAGGCCCTCGTCCTTGCCTTTCGTGCACACGTCCAGGACCTGGATCAAGGCTTCCTCTCCGTCGCCCAACACCGCCGCGTCAAAGAATTCGGCCACGGGCTCCAGGTTGAAGCAGGCCCCGCCCCCGGCCAGGACCAGGGGCATGGAGGCATCCCGCTCGGCCGCGCGCAGGGGCAGCCCGGCCAGGTCCAGCATGTACAGGACCGTGCTGAAGCACAGCTCGTGGGTCAGGCTGAATCCGAGCACGTCCAGGTCCGCCAGCGGGGTGTCGCTCTCCAGGGTGCTTAAGGGCTCCTGGTGTTCGCGCAGGAGGGCGGCCGTGTCCTGGCAGGGGGCGTAGACCCGCTCGGCCCAGAACTCGGGCCGGGCGTTCACCGCGTCCAGGAGGATTTTCTGGCCGAGGTAGGACATGCCCACCTCGTAGAGGTCCGGAAAGGCCAGGGCCAGACGCAGGCGCACCTGGGAGGGGTCCTTGCGGACCACCCCCCATTCCGAACCGAGCAGGCGGCTGGGCCGGGGCAGGATGGGCAAAAGCCGCTTCATGGGTGGGGTGAGTGTGGGGAAGGGGGCGCTATTTGGTGATCAACCGGGACACGCCGCCAGGGGTCTTGTCCGCGATGTTCTGAAGGTTGCGCAGGGTGTTGCCCGTGGCCAGGGTCAGGTTGCTGCAAGCTTCCATGTACTTGGTTTTGATCTCTTCCGGGCATTTCTTGTACTGATAGAGGACATGCTTGGTGGAAATCTCCCCGGACATCTCCTGCTCAAAGGGGTAGCCGAAGGGCAGAAGAACCATCTGCACGCCCTGCTGGGCGGGTACGGTCTGGATCATGGCCGGGTCCTTGATGGTGCTGCCGTCGTCAGACCATTTGCCCAGGACCAGGTCGCCGTTGATGAGTTTGACCAGTCGGATGTCGTACGCCATGGGATGCTCCTTGAATGAAACCCGTTTACGGGTGAAGGTTTGTCGGCAAGGGCGCGCCTGTACAGGGACGCCACAGGGCCGCTTTTCTGGGACGTTTCGGTCGGCAGGAAAAGTCGCGCTGGAAACATTAGGTCCTGGCCCGGGGGGTGTCAAGCCGGGAAGAAGGCCGAAAAGGGGGATGGGCTGGGCAGGGCCAGAGACGGGGGGCGGCTTGACGTGGTCCCTCCCCGGGCTTACATCCCCGCTGTAATAAGCACCAAAGGAGACAAAGGGGTGAATCCATGTTTCGTATACTCTTCGTTCTGGGAACGGCCCTCATCATGAGCGTCCTTCCTCTCGACGTTCAGGCCGCGCCCAAGGCGGCCAAGGCGGATACATCCAAGAAGATGAAGGCTACGGTCTCTTCGGCCCCTGCGGTCCTGGCCCCGGCAGACCTCGGCCCGGACGGGGTCCGGGTGGTCACCCTGGCCAACGGTCTCACCGTGTTGGTCAAGCCCGACGACCGCTTCCCCCTGGTCACGGCCCGGCTTCTGGTCCATGCCGGCTCGGCCTTTGAGAGCCGCAGCCAGGCCGGGATCAGCCACGTGCTGGAGCACATGGTCTTTAAGGGCACCAAGAAACGCCCGGCCGGGTCCTCGGCCGCCGAGATCGAGGCCGTGGGCGGGCACATGAACGCGGCCACCAGTTTCGACAGCACGGTCTATTACGTGGACGTGCCGGACAAGCACTGGGCCTTGGGCCTGGACGTGATCGGGGACATGGCCTTCGGGGCCAGGCTGGCCTCCAAGGAGCTGGCCTCGGAAAAGCCCGTGGTGCTCTCGGAACTGGAGCGCCGCTCGGACGAGCCCGGGACCCTGCTCTTCGAGGACCTCTTGGCCCGCACCTGGAAGGGCACCAGCTACGAATGGCCGGTCATCGGCTTTCGGGACACGGTGGAAGGGATCAGCTCCGAAGATTTGAAGGCCTACGTCAAGCGCTTCTACCAGCCCCAGTCCATGGTCCTGGCCGTGGTCGGCCGGGTGAATCCCGACGCGGTGGTGGCCGAGGCCCAGCGGCTTTTCGGCACCCTCAAGAACGACCGGCCTGTCCCTGCCCGGGAGCCTTACGGCCTGCCCCAGGGGACCGGGGCCACGGTGCGGGTCACCCCGGGCAAATGGAACAAGGTCTATCTGGCCGTGGCCTTTCCGGTGCCCGGCTCGGGCTCGGGCGACGAGGCGGGCATCGAGATGCTCACCCACGTCCTGGGCGGGGACGACACCTCCCGCCTGTACCGCCGCTTCAAGTACGAGAAAAAACTGGTGGACAGCATTTCCGTGTCCAACGTGGGCTTTGAGCGCGGGGGCATGTTCTATCTCCAGGCCACCCTGGACGCCAAGAACGTGGAGCCCTTCTGGACCGACCTGGTGGCCGAGCTGGCCGGGCTGCACAACGCCACTTTCAGCGAGCACGAGATCGCCCGAGGCCGTCTGAACATCGAGCACGGGCTGTTTTTGGCCAAGGAGACCCTGTCCGGCCTGGCCTCCAAGCTGGCCTATTTCCAGTTCTACGACGGGACCCTCCAGGCCGAGGAGCGCTTCCTGCACTCCCTGGCCCAGGTGGACGGCAAGGAGATGGCCCGGTTGGCCGGGACCTACTTAAGGCCCCAGAACCTGGCCGTGGCCCTGCTCACCCCCGAGGGCGCGGACATCCCCGAGGCCTCCCTGGCCAAGACCCTGGCCGACCTTTGGCCCAGTCGGCCCGGGCCTGAGATCGCGGCCGCGACCCAGGGCGGCAGCGCGCGGATTCTGGACCTGCCCGGCGGCTCACGCCTGGTGCTCATCCCGGACCCGACCCTGCCCTACGTAGGGCTGTCCCTGGCCTTTACCGGCGGCGACGCCCTGCTGTCCGCCCAGGAACAGGGTCTGGCCGAGCTGACCGCCAGCGCCCTGACCCGGGGCACGGCCAATCGAACGGCCAACCAGATCGAGGACTTCCTGGCCGACCGGGCCTCGGACTTCTCGGCCACCTCGGGCCGGGACACCTTTTCCTTCACGGCCAAATTCCCCACCCGGTTCGCCGAGGACCTGCTCGGCCTGACCAGCGAGGTCCTGACCAAGCCCGCCTTTGCCCCGGCCGAGGTGGAGCGGGCCAAGAAGGACCAGATCGCCGGGATCAAGCGCCGCGAGGACCAGCCCATGGGCCTGGCCTTCCGGCACATGTTCCCCTTTCTCTTCGCCACCGCGCCTTACGGGTACTATCACGAAGGCATGCCCGAGACCGTGGCCGCGTTCGCGCCCGAGGCCATGGCCGCCTTCTGGAAGCGCCAGTCCTCCAAGCCCTTTGTCCTGGCCCTGTGCGGGGCCTTTGACCCGGCCCGCATGACCGCCTTTGCCGAAAGCCTGTCCCGGACCCTGGCCCTGCAAGGCCCGGCCGTGCCCACGCCCTTTGTCGCGCCCCAGTGGAACGCGGAGCGGACCAAGATCCTGAACCTGGCCGACCGCAACCAGGCCCATCTGCTGGCCGTGTTCCCCACCCCGGGCGAGGACGACCCGGACACTGCCGGGCTGAACCTTCTGCGGGCCATCCTGGCCGGGCAGAGCGGCCTGCTCTTCCGCGATTTGCGCGACGGCCAGAGCCTGGGCTACGCGGTCACGGCCTTTGTCTGGCAGGCGCCCAAGTCCGGGTTCATGGCCTTCTACATCGGGACCACCCCGGACAAGCTTGCGGCCGCCCGCGAGGGCTTCAAGCGCACCGTGGCCGCTCTGGACAAGACCCCCCTGCCCGAGGCCGAGGTGGCCCGGGCCAAGAACCTGCTCTGGGGCGAGTACTATCACGACCGCCAGTCCCTGCTCTCCCGGGGCCGGGAGGCGGCCACCCTGTTGATCCGGGGCTACGACCTGACCCGCAACGTGCGCCAGATCGAGCAGTCCCAGGCCTTGACCCCCACGGATTTGCGGGACCTGGCCGCCCGGTATTTGAAATGGGACGAGGCCTATCAGATGGAGGTCCGGCCGTAGGGGCGCGTCTTTCCCATTGTTGACGCCTCTTGGTGCGACCGGTAAATTTCGCCCCAGTGGTTCCGCCCGACGCGGCGGGCAAGGAGGTGGGCATGGATCGCGAACCCGTGGTGGCTGGTCAGTTCTATCCGGCTGGGGCCAAGGCCCTGGCGGCCGAGGTGGCCGGGTATCTGGCCCAGGCCGCAGGGCCCTCGGAGAAGCCCACGCTGGTGGCCATGGTCCCCCATGCGGGCTACGTGTTTTCCGGGGCCGTGGCCGGAAAGACCCTGGGCGAGGCGCACCTGGCCCCGACAATCATCCTGCTCGGCCCCAACCACACCGGCCTGGGACGGCCCATGGCCCTGTGGCCCGACGGGGTCTGGAACTTCCCGGGCGGAGGCCTGGAGGTGGACCAGGAGTTGGCCGACGCCCTGCTGGCTGCCGAGCCAGCCTTGACCCCGGACACGGCCGCTCATTCCCGGGAGCATTCCCTGGAGGTGGTCGGGCCCTTTTTGTGGGCCTTGAACCCGGCCACGCGCATCGTGCCCATCGCCCTGGCCGACCCGCGCCTGGCCTCCCTGAAGGCCCTGGGTGAGTCCCTAGCCCGGGTGGTGGCCGCCTTTCCCCGGCCCGTGTCTTTGGTGGTCAGTTCGGACATGAGTCATTTCCTTTCCCAGCAGCGGACCAAGGACCAGGACTCCCTGGCCCTTGCGGCCGTGCTGGCCCTGGACCCGGCCGGGCTTCTGTCCGTGGTCCGGGAGCGTGAGATCAGCATGTGCGGGGTCTTGCCCATGACCGCAGCCCTGTTCGCGGCCAAGGCGCTGGGCGCGACCTCGGCCCGGGTGGTGGCCTACGCCACCTCCGGGGATGTGAACCACGACCACTCCCGGGTGGTGGGCTATGCCGGAGTGCTGGTGGAGTAGGTCTTTTCCCATCTTGAGAATAACCGTTTCCCCTACAGGAGCATTGACATGAGACATTCTTTCTGGCGGCGGATCGTGGCCCTGGCCACCATCGCCGCCCTGGTCATGGCCATGGGCTGCACGGCCAAGGGGCCGCTGCCCCAGCCCCGCAAGGTGGTGGACCCGTCCGCCTCGGACAAGGCCGTGAAAACCGACAACTACGACATCGCGGCCGTGGCCTACAAATACTACGACCAGGGCCTCAACTATCAGAAGGCGGGCATGTCCCCGGTCTTTCTGGTCTTCAAGAACAAGAGCCAGACCCCGTACGTGCTGCCGGTCAAGGACATGCGCGGGGACGGGACCGAGGGCGAGTTCTTGGCCTACACCCCGGACGAGGCCATCCGCCTGGTCCTGGGCTCCGAGACCTTCAAGCAGACCGCGTCCGACGCGGTGTCCAGCGGCCTGCTCATGGCCGGTCTGGGCGCGGGCGTGGGCGCACTCATCGGCGTGCTCACGGGCAGGGGCGAGAACGTCTGGAAGGGCGCGGCCATCGGCGGCCTGATCGGAGGCACGGTGGGTACGGGCACGGCCCTGTACGAGGCCGAGAAGGACTTGAAGAAGGTCGTGGAGCGGGAGATCGTGCAGTACGCCTGGGACGACAGCGCGGCCCCGGGCATGTACACCAAGGTCGGCTACGCCTATTTCCCGGCCAAGATGGGCATCAGCACCGTGACCGTGGCCGTGCGGAACGGAAATCAGACATCCTACCACCAGATGCCGGTGGTGGACATGGAAGAGATCAAGAAGTAAGCGCCGGGCGGCGGGAAAGGGTGCGAGGGTCGGAGCCTGGGTTATTCCGGGGTCCGGCCTTCGCGCACCAGCTCCACGGCCCGCTTGAAGACCCAACTGGAGATTTCCGGGACCCCGTCGTCGCCTCGGGGAATGCGCCAGTCCACTCTTCGGTTCTCCCGCAGTCCGGCCCCGAAGGCCGTGAACTTGAAGGCCAGCTCGAACCGGGCGTTGGTGTTCTCAAAGACCTTGACCAGCCGGGCCACCAGCCACCAGGTCAGGTTCTCCTCCTTGGCCGGGTCCTTGACCACCAGTCGCAGGAACCAGGATTTGCCCGTGTCCAGGGGCAGGGAGGAACGGACCAACTGGTTGCGTTCAACCTCCAGGAGCAGACCGCCCGAGGAGATGTTGGACAGAAAGGTGCGCATGACCCCGCCGCTGGGCCGGAAGCTGAAGGTGGGCTCCGGGAGCTGGGAGATGGGGGCCTGGGAGAAGCTGTCCGGCCAGGCCTTGAAGTCAAGGATCATGTGGCGGGGCGGATTGAGCCGGTAGGAGGTGCGTTTCTGGCCCTGGTACATCTCGTTGGGCGTGGACAGGGACAATATCTTGAAATTATCTGCCCGGGGCTGCACGGAAAGAATGTTGGCAAAGAAATTGAAGAACAGGAACTTGGTCTTGCCCTGGGGGTCGCGGATGCGGAAGAAGCACTGCACTTCCTTGCCCGCGAACTCGCTGGTGATGTTGGCGTAATCCGGGGCCTCCAGATTGATGACCTGGTCCGTGGCCTCCACCATGGCGCAGGGCACCGAGCGGCCGGAACTGAAGGCCACCTCCACCTTGCTGCGCTCCTTTTCCGCGATCTTCAAAACCTCCCGGGCCTGGTCCGTGCGCAACTCGGCCATCTTGGCCCAGTCCTTGCGCTGCGTGTATTTGTAGATGACGTGGGCGATGAGGGCGATGACCAGGGCGATGGAGCCCCACCAACCCAATATCTTCAGGAAGGACATGAGTTCGGGCAGCGAACTCCAATCCTTGTAGGACAGGTCGATGTTCTGATCGACCCTGGGGAACTCCACGGCCTGGAAGGCAAGGTCCCGGGCCAGGGCCATGATCTGGTTCAAGATGGAGTCGAGCATACGTTTTTTAAGCCTACCTTGGGCGGAACCCCGCCCGAAAGGGAGCATACCTCCCTCTCTTCTTCCCTGCAAGGATTTCAGGGCTGTTTCGCCCTTGTTTTAATGCAAAATGGATGCCTTTTCCTGGTTCCAGGCGGCCATTGGGTCTGATTCCGGCTGATCCAGGCCTGGGATCCTCATTCCACGAATCCAGTCTGTATATCTACAAATAATAGATTCCCGTCCCGCCTCAGAGGCCCCGCCCGAGGGGCTCAGCCCCTGGTCTGTCTCTGCATCATACTGATTATGTACAATTTTATTTGAGAAATAGCCTGCCCTGCTGTTCTGGCACGGCCGTTGCTCTAGGGGAGTCAAGGGCGGCCCACCCGGGTCGCTGAAACGAACAGACCAAGGAGAAATCATATGTTGACCAGGCTGCATCAGTTGCTGCTGGACGAGGAAGGGGCCACCGCCCTGGAATACGGACTCATCGCCGCCCTCATCGCCGCTGTCATCGTTGGCGCGGTCACCACCCTGGGCAAGAACGTGAGCTCCACCTTTGACTCCATCGCCAACAAGATGAGCGCCGCCTCGGGTGCCGGTACGACCCCGTAGGACGGCTTCCGACACGGAGGCAAGCGCCCTTCCCATGGGGGGAAGGGGAGGGGCGTCTTGGCGGGGCCGGGGGGAAGCAAATCCTTTCGGTCTCGCCAGCCCACGGAAGCTCTTCTGGGGAGGAGGGCGACCGAAAAGGGCTCATAACGCGGGGGGAATGATATGGACCTCTTCACCGCCGCCATGCTCGGCCCGGTTCTGACCGTGGCCGTGTATACGGACCTGCGCTCCCAGCGCATCCCGAACGGCCTGACCTTTCCGGCCATGGCCTGCGCCCTGGCCTACCACGGACTGACCAATGGGCCGCAGGGCCTCCTTTTCGCGCTTTCCGGCCTGGGCCTTGGCCTGGGCATGATGCTCGGCCCCTTTCTCATTGGGTGCATGGGGGCCGGGGACGTGAAGCTCATGGCCGTGGTCGGGGCCTTTCTCGGCCCGCAGCAGGGCCTGGCCGCCTTCCTCTACACCTGTCTGGCCGGTGGTCTCTACGCGACCATCATTCTGGCCCGGCGCTCGGACGTTTTTTCCCGCGTGTTCAAGGCCCTGTGGGCCAGCCTGTGGCTGTTCGCCACCACCCGGCGCTTGCAGTACGCGCCCGTGGCCCTGGGCGCGGGCCTGCCCAAGCTCTGTTACGGCCTGGCCATTGCGGCCGGAACCCTGGTCCAGGTCCTGGCCTCTCTGCACGAGCAGGGTCTCCTGGGCCGCTGGTAAGGGGGCACGATCATGACCAGATCCGCACGAACCATGGTCCGCCTGGGCTCGGCCCTGGCCCTGTCCCTGGTGGCCGGGGTCATTCTCTTCCAGTGGATGGTCTCCCGCCGCGTTCCGGCCCCGGCCCTGACCAAGGTCGAGACCGCCCGCATGGCCGTGGTGGCCGCCCGGGATCTGACCCGGGGCACCCGGCTGGCCCCGGACATGCTCAAGCTGACCTCGTTTCCGGCCGAATCCCTGCCCCTGCAATCCTTTTCCCAGGCCTCGGAGATCGACGGCCGGGTGCTTCTGGCCCCGGTGTTCAAGGACGAGGCCGTGACCGGGGGCAAGCTGGCTCCCGAGGGGGCCAAGGGCGGCGGGGTGAGCGCGCTCATCGGCCCGGGCAAGCGGGCCATGGCCGTCAAGGGCAACAAGGTCATGGGCCTGTCCGGGTTCATCCGGCCGGGCAACATGGTGGACGTCCTGGTCAGCCTGGACGGCGAGGGCGAGCAGAAGTCCGTGGCCAAGCTGGTCCTGGCCAATGTGCCGGTCCTAGCCACGGGCAACGAGCTGGAATACGACCCAAAGTCCGACAAGCCCTCCTCCGTGGAGATCTACACCCTGGAAGTGACCCCGGAAGAGAGCGAAGTCCTGGCCCTGGCCTCCACCAAGGGCACCCTGCATTTCGCCCTGCGCGGCAGCGACGACTCAGGCCCGGCCCTGACCCAAGGCGTGGACGTGTCCCAGGCCCTGGCCAGCAACCGCCCGGCCCAGGCTAAGCGGGCCGCCCGAACCGGCCCGGCCCGGGAATCGACCATGCAGGTCATCACCGGCTCCAAGCTCGGAACCGTGAATTTTTGAGGTGCATCATGAACGCTCCAAGCAGAACGTTCGCGTGGACAGGCCTTTTCGTGATCCTGGCCATCCTTCTGGGTAACATGGGACCTGGTAACATGGGACCGGGTAACATGGGATTGGCTTGGGCCGCCCAGGCCCAGGACATGACCATCCTGGGGGCCGAGTCGGCCAAGGTGGTGGAATTGTCCGTGGGCAAGTCCGTGGTCCTGCGCACGGCCCGGGACTGCTCCCGGGTGTCCCTGGCCAGCCCCGAGGCGGCCGACGTGGTGCCCCTGTCCCCGCGCCAGATATATCTCACGGGCAAGAAGCCCGGGCTGACCACCCTGACCCTGTGGGGGCACGACGGCCAGATCATGGCCATCTACAGCCTGGAGGTCATTCCGGACCTGACCCAGCTCAAGCGCATGCTGCATACGGTCCTGCCCAACGAGACCGGCATCCAGGTCCTGTCCACGGGAGGGAGCGTGACCCTGGCGGGCGGGGTGTCCAGCCCGGTGAATCTGGCCACAGCCCTGTCCCTGGCCGAGGCTGCGGCCCCGGGTGGCAAGGTGGTCAACCTCCTGCGCGTGGGCGGGGTGCACCAGGTCATGCTGGAGGTCCGGGTGGCCGAGATGTCCCGCAGCCTGATGAAGCGCCTGGGGGTCAACTTCAATTATATCAAGGGCCAGGACGTGTTCTATTCCTTCCTGAACCAGCTCACCAGCCTGGACCCCACCAAGGGCCTGCTCACCCTGTCCCCGCACGTCAGCGCGGCCTTCACCACCACCAGCAACGGGGTGAGCTGGAGCGGATTCATTGATGCCTTGAAGGCCGACGGCCTGGTCAAGGTCCTGGCCGAGCCCAATCTCATCTGCTTGAGCGGGGAATCGGCCAGCTTCCTGGCCGGGGGGGAGATTCCCGTGCCCATCCCCCAGGGCCTGGGGACCATTTCCGTGGAGTTCAAGCCCTTTGGTGTGGGCCTGTCGTTCACGCCCACGGTCCTCAGTTCCGGCAAGATCAACATCAGGGTCCAGCCCGAGGTCTCGGAGCTGGACTTCACCAACGCCGTGTCCATCGGCGGGTTCACGGTCCCGGCGTTTTCCACCCGCAAGGCCTCCACCGTGGTGGAACTGGGCAACGGCCAGAGCTTCGCCATTGCCGGGCTGATCAAGGACACCCTGCGTGAGAACGCCAACAAGCTCCCGGTCCTGGGCGACATCCCGGTCCTGGGTACGCTGTTTCGCAGCACGGATTTCCAGAAGAACGAGTCGGAACTCATCATCATCGTCACCCCGCATCTGGCCAAGCCCCTGGACATGGCCGGGCAGACCCTGCCCACGGACGGGTTCAAGGAGCCCACGGACTGGGAATTCTACGCCCTGGGCCTTCTGGAGAGCCGGGAGCAGGGCGGGGCCGCCCCGGCCCGGACTCGGCCTTTGCCCCAGCCCGGCGGCGCTGGCTTTGACGGTGATTTCGGACACGCCCTGCCCCGGTAAGGAGTCGGTATGAACATCCAGCGCATCCTTCCCCTCGCACTCCTGGCCCTGGCCCTGCTCTTCCCGGCCTGCACCCCGCAGCCCGCGCCGAACCAGCCCTTCGGCTCCTCGGTGCGCATGGCCCTGGACAACCAGAAGGTGAACCCCGGGCCGGTGGACGACACCCCGCCCTCGGACCTGGACGGGACCTATGCCGCCGGGCTCATGCGGACCTACCAGAGCCCGGATCGTTTCAAGTCCGGGACCAAGACCGGGGGCGCTTCGTCCTCACCGGCGGCCTCTTCCGGTTCATCGAGTTCGCCCAGTTCGCCCACTTCGTCCGGTTCCACGGGCCAGACCTCCCAGCCCCCGAGCCTGCTCCAGTCCACGGGCTCTTCGCCCACCAAGTAGCGGGAAGAACAAACATTTCAGGAAGGTTCGCCATGAACGCCACGCCCGCCCCCCTGACCCTGCTCGTTTCCGACCCTGGCCTGCGCCGGGAAGTCGAGGGACTCCATCTGGAGCCGACCTCCCTGGTTTTCACCGAGGGCCGAGGCCCGGCCGATCTGGCCATCCTGGCCGCAGGCCAGGACACCCGCACGGCCCTGGCCCAGGCCGCCGAACTGCACGCCTCCGGTCTGGTCCGGGAGATCGCGCTGGCCGGTCCGGTCCCGACCCCGGAATTCCTGCTTCAGGCCATGCGCCAGGGGGTGCAGGAATATCTGGTCCTGCCCTTGGGCCGCGAGGAGTTCGCGGCTGCCCTCTCGCGGGTGCAGGCCCGTTTCCCCCGGGCCGCAGCCCTGTCCCAGAATATGTCGCCGGATCAGGCCGCCCTGTCCGCTTCCGGGCAGTCGGGCCGCATCCTGGGCCTTCTGGGGGCCAAGGCCGGGGCCGGGACCACCACCCTGGCCGTGAACCTGGCCCTGGCGGCCAACGCCTTGTCTCCGGGCCGGGTGGTCCTGGTGGACCTGCGCCGGGGTTCGGGCGAGGTGCCCCTGTTCCTGGACCTGGACAGCGCCTACACCTGGGCCGAGGCGGCCGAGAACATCCACCGTTTGGACGACACTTTTCTGGCCAGCGTGCTCACCCGCCACGCCTCGGGGCTCATGGTCCTGCCCGGACCCGGGGCCGAGGTCCCGGCCCGCCTGGCCCCTGGACCCGAGGCCGAGGCCCTGGCCCGGGTCTTGGCCGACCTGACCCGGCGTTTCGATCTGGTGGTGGTGGACGCGGGCTCGGGCCTGGACCACACCGCGCTCACGGTCCTGGAAAAGGCCCGGGACCTGGTCCTGGTCCTGCCTTTAAGCCTGCCCGGGCTGGTGCGCGCCCGCCGGACCCTGGAGGCCCTGGTGCTGGCGGACCCGGACCTGGCTGCCCGCACCCGGCTGGCCGTGAACCGCCATCTGCCCGGCGCGGACATCGAGCCCGAGGAGGCTGGCGAGGCCCTGGGCCGCCCCATCTCCTGGCTCCTGCCCGAGGATTCCCGGGCCGCCCTGGCCGCCCTGAACCAGGGCCTGCCCCTGGCCCAGGCCGCGGCCAAGTCCCCCCTGACCAAGGCCCTGGCCCGCATGGCCCGGGACCTGAATCCCTCGGCAAAGAGCGGGGCCAAGGGCTCGGCCGAATCCGAGGGGGCGGGACGATTCTCCTTCTTCGGCCTGCTGCGTTCACGACAGACCGGCAACCAGGCCACGCTGGCCCAGGGAGCGTAAGCCATGAGCGCCATTTCCGCCCGCCTGAGTCGCAGTCTGGCTCCCAGTCCGGCCGTCAATATGGCCGCCGCTTCTGCCGAAGCCGGGCCAATCCAGGCCGTGCCCCTGTTTTCCGAGGTTGGCGGTCTGTGTCCGGCCCCGGCTGTCTCCCCCGCCTTGCCGTCAATCCAGGCCGGGAACGCTGACACCCCGGGGGCCAGCACCCAGTCCGAACTATACTACGAGGTCAAGAACCGCATCCACGAGCGGCTCATCGACATCCTGGACTTGAGCCTGCTGGACAGCGTGAGCGAGACCGAGATGCGCGCCGAGATCACCCGCAGCGTGGAGAAGCTCCTGCGCGAGGAGTTCGGCCGCACGGCCCTGAACTCGGCCGAACGGCGCATCCTGCTCTCGGAGATCCAGGACGAGGTCCTGGGCCTGGGGCCGCTGGAGCCCTTTCTGAAGGACGCCTCGGTCAACGACATCCTGGTCAACTCCTACCGCAGCATCTACGTGGAGCGCTCGGGCAAGCTGGTACGCACCGGCGCGCGCTTTCGGGACGACAACCATCTGCGCAAGATCATCGACCGCATCGTGTCCCGGGTGGGCCGCCGGGTGGACGAGTCCCAGCCCATGGTGGACGCCCGGCTCATGGACGGCTCCCGGGTCAACGCCATCATCCCGCCCCTGGCCGTGGACGGCCCGGCCCTGTCCATCCGCAAGTTCTCCAAGGACCCCCTGGAACTGGACGACCTGGTGGGTTTCAAGGCCCTGACCCCGGAGATCGGGGAGGTCATGCGGGGCATCGTGGGCTGCCGCCTGAACATCCTCATCTCCGGAGGCACGGGCTCGGGCAAGACCACGCTGCTGAACGTCCTGTCCCGGTTCATTCCCGAGGACGAGCGCATCGTAACGATTGAAGACGCCGCTGAATTGCAGCTCAAGCAGGACCATGTGGTGCGCCTGGAGACCCGGCCCATGAACATCGAGGGCAAGGGCGAGATCACCCAGCGGGACCTGGTGCGCAACTGCCTGCGCATGCGCCCGGATCGCATCATCGTGGGCGAGGTGCGCGCGGCCGAGGCCCTGGACATGCTCCAGGCCATGAACACCGGCCACGACGGGTCGCTCACCACGGTGCACGCCAACACCCCGCGTGACGCCATCATGCGCCTGGAGACCATGGTCTCCATGGCCGGGCTGGGGCTCTCGGACATTTCGCTGCGGCGCTTCATCTGCTCGGCCATCGACGTCATCATCCAGTCCCAGCGGCTCATGGACGGCACCCGCAAGGTGGTCAGCTTCCAGGAGATCACCGGCATGGAAGGGGACATGGTCACCATGCAGGAGATTTTCGCCTTTGAGCAGACCGGGGTGGACGGCCGGGGCAGGGTCACTGGCCGGTTCGTGTCCCGGGGCGTGCGGCCCAAGTTCGCCTCCCGGCTGGAAGCCAAGGGCGTGCATCTGGACGGCCGCCTGTTCACCCCTCATGAAATGGGGGTGGTCTGATGGACGCTTCCCTGATGTTTCCTCTTCTGATCGGGCTGGTGTGTTTCGCGCTCCTGGCCGGGGGCCTGGGTCTGGCCTCGGTCCTGTCCGACTCGGGCCGCAAGCTGGCCCGGCGTCGCCTGGCCGCCCTGGTCATAGCCGGAAACGCGGCCGCCACCGTGGACCTGGTGCGGCGGCGCGAACGCTCCCGCCTGCCCTGGTTCGATCGCCTGCTGGCCGACCAGGCCTGGATCGCGGGCCTGGAGCGGCGCATCCGCCGGGCCGACGCCCCTGGCGCGCCCGGGGCCTATGTCCTGGCCTCGGCCCTGGCCGGGGTGGTCCTGTTCCAGACGGCTTACGTCCTGGCCGACTCCCTGCTTGTGGGCCTTGGGGCCGGGGCTTTGGGCCTGTGGCTGCCGTTCTTGTGGCTCAAGCGCAAGGAGACCGCCCGCATGGAGACCTTCCAGCGCCAGCTCGGCGAGGTCCTGGAGCTCATCGGCCGGGCGCTCCGGGCCGGGCATACCTTTGGCGGGGCCATGCGCATGGTGGCTGACGAATTTCCCGATCCGGCGGCGGCGGAGTTCGGCCAGACCTTGGACGAGATCAATTTCGGCATGGACGTGGACCGGGCCTTGGCAGGCCTCCTGGACCGGGTGGAGTGCACGGACCTAAAGTTCTTTGTCACGGCCCTGAACATCCAGCGGGAGTCCGGGGGCAACCTGGCCGAGATCGTGTCCAACATCGCGGATTTGATCCGCGAGCGCTACAAGCTCTACGGCCAGGTCAAGGTGCTCTCCTCAGAAGGCAGGCTCTCGGCCATCATTCTCATCGCCCTGCCCTTTGTGGTCGGCGGGATCATCAACATGCTCAACCCCGGATACATGACCATGCTCGTGCAGGAGCCCATAGGCCGGATGCTGGCCTGGGGGGCCTTGGGGCTCATGGCCCTGGGCGCGTTCATCATCCGGCGCATGGTGAACATCCAGGTGTGAGGGTAAAACCATGGATATCATATTCACCGCTCCCCCATACCTCGCCGTGACCCTGGCCATGGGCCTGGTGCTGGCCGTGGCTTGGCTGCTCCTGGGCCTGGGCGGCGAGGCCGGACGGGTTCAGCGCCTGCGTCTGCGCCTGGACACGGCCATGGGACCCGGGGCCGCTCATTCGGCCCGGACCTCCCGGGGATTTTCCGACCGGGTCCTGGACCTGTTCCAGAGCCTGGGCGGCCGGGTGGGTCCCAAGGAAGAGGCGCGCCAGGAGCGGGACCGCCAGCGGCTCATCCTGGCCGGATACCGGGGTCCCCGTGCGGCCCAGATATTTCAGGGCCTGAAGCTCGGCCTGGCCCTGGGGCCGGCCGGGGTGTTCTTTGCCCTGCAACAGCTTTTTGTCCCGGACATGGCTGCCCAGAACGCCTATTTCCTGGTCGTGGCCCTGGCCGCCCTGGGCAGTTTCGCCCCGGACTGGCATTTGCGCCGCCGCACCACCCGCCGCCGCTTGAGCCTGGCCAACGAGCTGCCCGACGTGCTCGACCTCATGGTGGTCTGCGTGGAGTCGGGCATGGGCTTGGACCAGGCCATCCACCGGGTCTGCGAGGAAGTGGCCCAGTCCTGCCCGGTCATCAGCCAGGAGCTGGCCCAGCTCAACCTGGAGCTGCGGGCCGGACGCAGGCGGCAGGACGCCCTGAAGGACCTGTCCCGGCGCGTGGACCTGGAGGACTTGAACAGCTTGATCACCCTGCTCATCCAGGCGGACATGTTCGGCATCAGCGTGGCCCGGACGCTCCGGGTCTATTCCGACACCCTGCGCACCAAGCGCCACCAGCGGGCCGAGGAAATGGCCGCCAAGCTGCCGGCCAAGCTGCTCCTGCCCCTGGTGCTGTGCATCCTGCCCGCGCTGCTGGTGACCATCATGGCCCCGGCCGGGCTGCATCTCATGCATGTGTTCAACCGGATCAATCCGTGAGGAAAAAGGGGAGAAAGACCATGAACGCCGGACAGACCCTGCGTTTTGCCAGACTGGCCCTGATGGCTGCGGCCCTGCTTGTTTCCGGATGCTCGTTTATCGGGGGCCGGACAGCGGACAAGGGGGCTGCGCCCGCGCAGTCCCTGGCCGAATACGAGGACATGGCCCGCTCGGCCGCCCAGGGTGGCCGAGCCGAGGCGGCCTTTCTCTACTATGACAAGATCCTGGCCCTGAATCCGGATCACGCGGAGGCCCGGCTGGCCAAGGCCGACCTTTTGTCCGCCCGGGACCTGCGTGACCAGGCCCTGGCCGAGTACGGCAAGGTCCTGGCCCTTGCGCCCGGACATGCCGGGGCCAACCAGGGCGTGGGGCTGGCCCTGCTCAAGGCCGAGCGCGTGGCCGAGGCCGAAGCGCCCCTGCGCCGCGCCCTGGCCGCTGACCCCAAGCTCTGGAAGGCCCACCACGGCCTGGGCCTGGTCCTGGAGCGGGCCGGGCGCGGGCCTGAATCCCTGGCCGAGTTCCAGGCCGCCTTGTCCATGGCTCCGGCCGCATCATCCGGCCGGGCCGTGGTGGCCAACAGCCTGGGCGTGGCCCTGCTTTACGCCGGGCGCACCGAAGAGGCCGTGGCCGTGCTGGACCAGGCCGTGCGCGGACCCGAGCCCCTGCCCCGGGCGGCCAACAACCTGGGCCTGGCCCTGGCCCGCCTGGGCCGCGAGGCCGAGGCCCTGGACGCCTTCCGCCTGGCCGGGGACGAGGCCAAGGCCTTGAACAACCTGGGCTGGGTGCTCCTGCTCTCGGGCCGCATCGAGCGGGCCTCGCGCTGCTTCGAGCAGGCCGTGGCCGCCTCGCCGGGCTACTACGGCCGGGCCTTTGAGAACCTGCGCCGGGCCAGGGCCGCCCTGGACAGCGGAGAATCCGGCCCGGCCCCTGCCCTGGAAACGGCCCCGGCCCGGGGTCTGGGCGCGGCCAAGCCGGTGATCCCGGTGGTGTCCACGCAGACGCCGGTCTCAAGTTCGGCCATTGCCCCGGCCATTGCCCCGGCAGTGGTCGAATCCGTGACCCCGGCCGCTGCCCCGGCCAAGGTCAAGCCCCGGCCGCTGCGCGAGCGCACCCTGCCCGGGGACCCTGATCCATCCCATACGGCCAATACCCAGCCGCGCACCGCCTCCCTGGAAGGCTTCATGCTGCCCGAGGAACTGGCGTTCCGGGTGGCCGGAACCCATATTTGATCTCGCCCCTCTGACGTAAGTCCTCCCCGTCCATGGGGGGAAAACCTCGGGTCCATCCGGCTTGTCCGGCGAGGTTTTCCCCCCTCTTTTGATCTTCCGGCGGCCCCGGACCAGGGCCGGGACTGGTGCGAAACAGTTTCCCTTTCGGGCCGCAGCCGACTTGATTCTTGGGGCGCAAGGATTTAAGGGGAGTACTGGTATCCTCTTTTGTTCGGAAGGCTGTGGAAAATCCCGGCCAGGCCGTGAGGGTGCGACGAACATCTCTTGCCGGAGGGGAAGCATGGGCGGGAAAGTGAAATGCAGTCGGCTCCTGGCTGCGGGCGGTCTGTTCCTGGTCCTGGTCGGCCTGATTCTGGCCACCCCGGCCCGGGCCAAGGGGCCGAGGCAGATCGGCGGGGTGAGCCGCATCCAGTCCGAGGCCGTGGCCGAGCAGGGCGGGCGCAACCGGACCCTGGTCCAGGGCGGGCCGGTGTACGAGGGGGATGTGCTGCGCACCGGAGCCGGGGCCAGGCTGGAGATGCAGTTTCTGGACGGGACCATCCTGACCATGAGCGAGGACACCGCCTTCAGCCTGGACGCCTACGCCTTGGACGGGGATCGGCGGCGCGGCGACGTGGCCTTCCAGCTCTTTTCCGGGGCCTTCCGCACCGTGACCGGAATCACGGTCTCGGACGCGGTCCACATGCAGGTCAAGACTCCCCTGGCCACCATCGGCATCCGGGGCACGGACTTCTGGGGCGGCTGGCTGAACGTGCACGGATTCGGGGTGCTCATGCTCTCGGGCAAGACCGTGACCATCACCAACCGGGCCGGGACCGCCACCATCGACAAGCCCGGCTACGGCGTCTCGGTCATGGCCCCGGACGAACCCATTGACGACCCCATTCCCTGGGCCCAGCCCAAGCTGTTCATGGCCCTGGACACCGTCACTTTCGGCCCCGGGGGCCAGGGGCAATAAATGCGTTCCTGAATGGATGCTTTCCGGGAAATGCACCGTATATTTTGTTCAGCGGAAACAGAGGGTGTCGGCCAGGAACAGGATCATGAACCAGAAGACCGGTTGCGCGGCCCCTTTCTCAGGGGACCGGGCGGACCGGGACGCCAACCCAGAGGACATGAAGTCATGGATACCCCGAATGTCTGCAAGGATTTCAGCAACGAAAAGGTCCTGGGCATCCTGCGCACCACCGAGGAGCTGAACCGGCTCAAAGACGTGGACGCCATCCTGGATAAAATCCTTCTGGAGTCCCGGAAGCTGGCCAATGCCGACGCCGGGTCCATCTTCCTGGTGGAGGATCAGTCCCTGCGTTTCGCCTATGTGCAGAACGACACCCTGATGAAAGGCGACACCTCCAATGCCGCAGCCTACGCGGATTTTGCCGTGCCCATCAACGAGAAATCCATCGTGGGCTATGCGGCGCTCACGGGCCAGCAACTGGTCATTGACGACGCCTACGCCCTGTCCTCGGATCAGCCCTACCATTTCAACCAGGATTTCGACCGCCGCTCGGGCTACCGCACCCGCTCCATCCTGACCATTCCCATCAAGACCTTTGAGGACAAACTGGTGGGCGTGGTCCAGCTCATCAACGCCCAGGACGCAAACGGCGGCCCCACGGTCTTTGACGCCGACGCCCTGGCCTACGTGCCCCTTCTGGCCAACTCCGCCTCCCTGACCATCGAGCGGGGCATGATGAACCGGGAGCTCATCCTGCGCATGGTCCAGACCGCCGAGCTCAGGGACCCGGAGGAGACCGGGGCGCACGTGCAACGGGTGGGGGCCTACTCGGCCGAGCTGTACCGCACCTGGGCCACGGCCAAGGGGATGGACCCCAAGCTTGTCCGTACGGGGATAGACACCATCCGCCTGGCGGCCATGCTCCACGACGTGGGCAAGGTGGGCGTGCCCGACGCCATCATCAAGAAGCCCGGGCGGCTCACGGACGAGGAGCGGGCGGTCATGCAGTGGCACACGGTGTTCGGGGCCAGGCTGTTCATGAACACCAATTCGGAACTGGACCGCATGAGCAAGGACATCGCCTTGAACCACCACGAGAAATGGACGGGCGGGGGCTACCCGGGCAAGATTCCGGACATCATGGCCGCCCAGGCGGTCATGGGCGAGCCCAAGCAGGGCGAGGAAATCCCGGTCCAGGCCCGCATCGTGGCCCTGGCCGACGTGTTCGACGCCCTCACCTCCCGGCGCTCCTACAAGGACCCCTGGCCGGACGAAAAGGTCCTGGGCCTGCTCCAGGAAGAGTCCGGCAAACATTTCGACCCGGACGTGGTCTCGGCCTTCCTGGAAATTTTCGAGGTCATCAAGGCCATCCGGGCCAAGTACCGGGAGGCCGGCTCGCCCCACGCGTAAGGCGCGGAGGCAGACATCAACGAACAGGCCCCGGCGCAATGCACCGGGGCCTGTTCGTTGGTGGGGTCAGCCAGGCCGGAACGGCCTGAAGGAAAGGGCTCTATTGCGCCACGTGGCGGGTGGCCAGGGGCTCGACAGACAGTTTGACTCCCACGGCCTTGAGCACGGCGTTCATGGTCTTGAGGGTCGGGTTGCCTTTGGGCGAAAGGGCTCGGTAGAGGCTCTCGCGGTTCAGTCCCGCGTTTTGGGCCACGGCCTGGAAACCGTAGGCCTCGGCGATATGCCGCAAGGCGATCAGGAGAGCCGCAGGTTCCTCCTCGTCCTCCATGGCCGCCCGAAGATACTCGGCGGCCAGGGCCGGGTCCTGGCGGAGGTCGTTCACCACCAGAGGATCGTAGGGCACAGAGGCCTTGCCCTTTTTCATGAGGTTCTCCTTCGATAGTCCGCGAGAAAGGCCACGGCTCGTTCGATGTCCTTGGCCTGCCTGCTCTTGTCCCCCCCGTTCAGGAGAAGGACCACCGTGGCTCCCACCAGCGCGTAGTAGACGCGATACCCGGGGCCGTAATCAATTTTCATCTCGTACACGCCGTCGCGCAGGGCCTTGCTGGTCCCCAGGTTTCCGGCCTTGGCCCGGTCCAAGCGGACCATGATCCGCGCCCTGGCCTTTAAGTCCCGCAGTTCGGTCAACCATTTGTGAACGACAGGCGTGCCGTCCTCAGTGGTGTAGAACTCCAGGTTGTACATGAGATGAATGTAGTTTTTAAGCTACAGATTGTCAAGGGGGCGATCCGGAATTTTCAGACGGGCCGGGCCTACTTCCCCTCGCTCTGCATCGCGCCCCCGAAATTCTCGGGCATGCGCACGGCCACCACCTGGCCTCGGGCCGTGACCTCTCCGGCCACCTTCAGTTCGATGTCTACCACGATCTTCTTGCCCTTGATCTCCCGCACAGTGCCCCACAGCTCCAGCTCCACCCCGGTGGGCGTGGGTTTCAGGTAGTCCACGCTCAAGGCTGCGGTGACGTAGCGCACGGCCGGGTCCGAGCCGATGGGCGTTCCGGCCTGCCGAAAGTGCGCGGCCGTGGCCGTGCCGATGCCGTGGCAGTCCATGAGCGAGGCGATGAGCCCGCCGTACACGAAGCCCGGGACCCCGTGCATGAACTCGGGCGGGGTGTGGCGGCACACGCTCTTCTCCCCCTCCCAGCGGCTCTTGATCTTCATGCCCTGCTCGTTTGAGCGGCCGCAGCCGTAGCAGTGGCTGTGGCGCTCGGCGAACTGGTCCTGGAAGGCTTGGGTCATGCGGCCTCCGGGTCGGGCGGGTCAGGGACGGGGGGCTGGGGTTCGGCGCGCGGGTTCCTGCCGGGTCAGGCAGTGGATGGTGCCCAGGCCCCAGACCAGGTCCACGGCGTGGATGCCGATGACCGGCCGGTCGAAGAGCTCGGCCAGGATGCCCAGGGCCAGGCGGTCGTTCGGGTCGTTGAAGGTGGGCGCGAGCACGGCCGCGTTGCCGATGTAGAAATTGGCGTAGCTGGCGGGCAGGCGCTGGCCGTCGAAAATCAGGGGCTCGGGCATGGGCAGGGCCACGACCTCGGGCCTGGAACCGTCGGGTAGGCGCAGATCGGCGATGCGCTCCCAGTTCTCGGCCAGGGGGCGGAAATTGGCGTCGGCCGGGTTCTTTTCCTGGCAGAGCACCAGGGTGCGTTCGTTCACGAAGCGGCACAGGTCGTCCACGTGCCCGTGGGTGTCGTCGCCCGCAATGCCCTGGCCCAGCCAGAATACCGAGGATGCGCCAAAGGCCTGGCGGAACACGGACTGGTAGTCGGCCTTGGTGAACCCGGGGTTGCGCACCTGGACCGCCGGGTCCAGGAGGCATTCCTCGGTGGTGATGATGAGGCCCGCGCCGCTTACGTCAATGGCCCCGCCTTCCAGCACCACGCGCGCGCCTTTATGCTCGATGGAATGAAAGGGCAGGCCCAGGCGGGCGGCCGCAAGTTCCGGGACCAGGGTGTCCAGGGCGTGGTTGTCGTATTTGGCCCAGCCCGTGAACCCGAACCCGGCCACGGCCACGCCCTGCGGGGCGTGCAAGTCCTGCACAAAGGCCGGGCCGCTGTCGCGCATCCAGCCCCGATCCGTGGGCAGGACCAGGAAATCCACCTGGTCCAGGGGCGCATGCACGCGGGAGAGCATGCCCCGAGCCCGGGCCGCTACCTGGACCGAACCCACCAGGAGGCGCACTCGCTCGCCTAGAGCCAGACGTCGGACCATTTCGGCAAAGACCCAGGGGATGGGTTGGAAACGCCCGGGCCAATCGGCCGTGGCCTGGGGCCAGGTGAGCCAGGTGGCCTCGTGGGGCTCCCACTCGGCGGGCAGGCGCAGGGAGGGGGATGCAGCGGGCATGGGCGTCATGGGGGGGCGGGTGGACTAGGGCCGTACCGGGAAAAGAGATTCGGACGTAGGGCGGGCAGGCCGGAAAGAACAAGAAGAAGAGAAAGAAAATATCATATTCCTCCTCTTCTTCCTGGTGTGGGTCTTTGTGTCGTTCATGCCGTGCTTGTTCTTGAAGCCGAAGGCCTCGGCGCATTTTTTCCTACTGCATCGACAGGACCCGGGAAGGTCCTGCGTCCGGGCGCTAGCGTCCCTTTTTCCTCAGCCGGTCCATGAGGCCCTGGACCAGGATGGGCCAGGCGATGGTGGCGTCGGCATGGACCTCGGCGAAGCGGCCGCCTTCCTGCGGGGGCACGAACTTGCCCCAGGAAATGCCCTCCTGGTAGGTGCAGCCGGACAGCCCGCCCCAGTGCACCGGTTCCGGGCAGATGCGGATGGCGTAGGTGAAGCGGCGCTGGGGCAGGTCGTCGCGCTCCAGGCGCTGGCCCATGATGTCGAAAAAGGGGCCGACCTGCTGGGCCCAGTTGCGGGGCACGCCCCCGCCGATGGTCAGGATGCCCAGGCGCTTGGCCCCGTGGATCTTGCGGGCGTAGCTGAACAGGTCCAGGAAGGGATTGAAGTGAAAGGGCAGGTCCTCGGGCTTCTTGGTCGGGTCCAGGAGAAAGTCGTACTGCTCGGCCAGCAGGGAGCAGGCCACGTCCAGGGCCAGTTCCGAGTCCGTGAAGGCCGGGACGTACACCGGCACGCCCTTTTCGTGGGCGCTTTTCAATATTCCCGGGCCGTCCACGTGCTCGCAGAGATACTCGCCGATCTCCCGGCAGATGATCTCCGAGGACAGGTAGGTCAGGCCCTTCTTCTTGATCTGCTGCATGACCGCCCGGACCACGAGCTCGGCCTGGGTGAAATTGGCCTCGGGCTCCAGGGTGTCGTAGACCCGGTTGTATCCGTGCGCAAACAGCACGGTGTCGTCCATCTTGTGCGGCTCATACTTGAAGTGCTTGAGCCCGATGGATTCGATGAACCCGTGGGCCATGAGCGCGCCCGTGGAAATGACCACGTCCACCCATTTCTCGTCGATCATCTTCATGATGACCTTGGACATCTTGGCCACGGTCATGGCCCCGGACAGGGTGAGCACCACCAGGCACTCGGGGTCAATGACCATGGCCTCCAGCACGTCCAGGGCCTCGCCGAGTGCGCGGCCGCCAAAGGCCGTGTGGGACATGGCCGTGAGCAGGTCGTCGAAATCGCCGATGCGGTCCGGGTCCAGGGTGGTCAGGGGGGTGAGCCCGTCCTCGACGCCAGTATGGAGGTGTTTGCGCTTATCGGACATTATTCGATGATGAACACCACGGCCGAGACCGTTGTGGTCCACATGTTGGCCTGGCCTGTGGCCACGCAGGGGCAGGAGGCCGAGGAGATGATCTTGCCGCTCATGAGGTACACTTCGCGGCGCTCGTCGTACCCGATCTCCGGATCGAAATCCACGCCCAGGGTGGAGGCCAGCATGGTGGAGGCCAGGTCTTCGGCATAGTCCCCGATCTCGTGCTGGTCCTGGCCAAAGGCCGTGTGCTCGGAGATGTAGCCGTAGTGCTCCTTGTTGGCCGGGAAGGCCATGCCCACGGCCGAGCCCACGATGCGGCCCTTCTCGTTGGTCTGGTTGCGGGCCATGACGCAGAAGGTGATCTGGCCGGGCTGAAGGTTTTTGACCCCTTCCTCCACCGTGACCATTTCGCAGTTCGGCGGATAGATGCTGGACACGTATACCAGATTCTGCTTCTCGATGCCCGCTTCGCGCAGGGCCAACTCGAAGGATTGGAGCTTATTCTTATGGTGGCCCACGCCACGGGTGAAGAATGCTTTGGACGGAACAAAGGAATTTTGGCCAGCCATGGGCGTATCCTCCCTCACGGTTGATTTGCGCCGGAACCCCGACGCGATTGCCCCTATATGGTGTTTTAACCAGAACCGCCAGCATTATTTTTCAAAGCAATCACGGATGGTTGTCCGCGTTTCTAAGGCCTGGCGGCTCTCCAGGGAGCGCTTTTTTTAAGGTCTAGTCCAGCCAGCGGCGCAGAATGGGGTCATAGGCGTCTATACGCCGGTCGCGCAGAAAGGGCCAGCCCCTCCGCACGTCTTCCTGTCGGGCCGGGTCCACTTCGGCCAGAAGGATGGCCTCCTCCTGGACGCCAGCCTCGGCCGTGATCTGGCCCATGGGGTCGGCCAGAAAGCTGGTGCCCCAGAAAACCAGGCCCTCTCCGCCGGTGGCGGGCTTTTCGTGGCCCACCCGGTTTACGGCCGCCACGTACACCCCGTTGGCCACGGCATGGCCGCGCTGCACGGTCATCCAGGCGTCGCGCTGCTCGGCCCCGTGCGCCTCGCGCTCGCTGGGGTGCCAGCCGATGGCCGTGGGATAGAAGATGACCTGAGCCCCGGACAGGGCGGTGATGCGGGCCGCCTCGGGATACCACTGGTCCCAGCAGATGAGCACGCCGATGCGGCCGAACGGGGTGGCGAAGGACGAAAACCCCAGGTCCCCGGGGGTGAAGTAGAATTTTTCGTAAAAGGCCGGGTCGTCGGGGATGTGCATCTTGCGGTACAGGCCCATGATTTCGCCGTCCACGCCTATGACGGCCACGGTGTTGTGATACAGGCCCGGGGCGCGGCGCTCGAACAGGGAGGCCAGGATGACCGTGCCGGTCTTCTTGGCCACGGCCCCCAGGCGCGCGGTGGACGGCCCGGGGATGGTCTCGGCCAGGTCAAAAAGCGCGGAGTCCTCGCGCTGGCAGAAATAGGGGGTGAGGAAGAGTTCGGGCAGGCAGATGATCTGGGCTCCGTCCTGGGCCGCCTGTTCGGCCAGCTTCGCGGCCCGGTCCAGGTTGTGCTCCGGGTCCGGGCTCATGGACGTCTGCACCAGGCCCAGGGTGAACGGTTTTTCCGGCATGGGTTTTGCTCGATTCGGTTGGAGGGAAGCCAGGGAAAAATGCGCCGCTTCTGGCGGCATTGTCCCAGGCAGGCCCATGGAGTCAAGACCAAAGAAGGCCCTTGGAGGGAAAATTCATGTTCGCCTTGTTGACAAGACCGCGGCGTGATCTTAATGGCAAAGAAAAAAGTGTGATGTTTTCACCTGGTTATAAAGGGTTCAAAGGGGAGCCGTTCATGCCCCAGGAAGATTATCGCAATCATTTCCGCATCGAGGTGCCCATCGGCCATCTGGTGGAGTGCGCGGTGTGGTTCAAGCGCAAGGGGCCTCTCTCCCGCATGTCCCTGCTGGAGTTGGGCAAGCCGCACATGGTCAAGGGCGAGCGCCTGGACCTGCGCATCGAGGACATCTCGGCCGCGGGCATGGCCGTCTCCTTTACGGCCCATCCCAAGCTCCCGGCGGACAAGCTCCTGGAGCGGATGGTCCTGGCCTATTTCAAGCTGGCCGATCCCTTCTATCCCGTGGCCGACCCCACCTGCCTGCTGGTGGCCTCGGAGGTCAAGGCCATCAACGAGTGGGAGGGCAAGGTGTATTTGAGCCTGCGCCTGACCCACAACGCGGCGGCGGACAAGACGGCCAAGGCTGTGACCTTCGCCAGTTCCGAAAAATACGGCATCTCCGAACTGACCCGCTGGTGCGACGAGATGGACCGGCGCTCCTGCACCCTGGAGGCTGCGGTGATCCAGCCCGGGGTGCAGTTGGACCGGCTCCTGCTGGAACTCGCGGCCCTGGACAAGCCCGCGCCCGGAGCGTCAGGCTCCGCCAGGGGCGGGACCTGCGCGGCCTGATCTCCAGCATTCCTGATTTCACGGACACAGCCCAAGGGCGCAAGGGGAAGGCCAGCCTTTCCCGTGCGCCTTTTTGGCGCGTAAGGGGCTACCAGGTTTCGGTGCCCGGGCTGTGGTAGTAGAATTCCACCCGGCGGTTCTTGGCCGTGCTCTCGGGGTTCAAGGGGGGCACCAGGGGGTGGGTGTCGGCATAGCCCGTGGCCCGCAGGCGTTTGGGCGAGATCCCGCCCTTTTCCAGGATGAAGCGCAGGGCGGCGATGGCCCGGGCCGAGGACAGCTCCCATTTGGACGGGTACTGGGAGCTCTTGGCCTCGAAGTCGTCGGCGTGTCCCCGCACCACCAGGTCCACCATCTCCTGCCTCATGATCTTGATGACTCCCTGCATGGCCTTTTCCGCCTCGGGCTTGAGCTTGGCCGAACCAGCCTCGAAAAGCAGATTGGAGTCCACCTGAAGCAGCACGCCCGCGTTGTCCGCGCTCACCCCGGCGTTGTTGCGCATGTTGGCGTCCTCGGTGATGAGCTCCTTCACCTTCAGGGCGATCTCGTACAACAGCTTCTGGTCCTGGGAGAGCTTGAAATCCGGGGAGCCTTCCTTGAAATTCTTGGGGATGTAGGTGGGCCGGGCCACGTGCACCACCTTTTCCTTGGAGGTGGGGGCCTTGTCCTTGAACACCAGGGCGATCTGGTCCTTCTGGGTGGGTTTCAAGGCCGCCAGGAGCCAGAGCAGGAGAAACAGGGCCATGAGCGCGGTGACGAAGTCCGCGTAGGCCACCTTCCAACTGCCGCCGTGGGCGGCCGCATGGCCGTTGTCCACGATCTTCTTGATGACCACCTGGCGGGGATTGTTGTCTTTGGCCATGGTCCGTCCCGCCTATTTCTTGGCCTTCATGGCCTCTTCAGCCTCTTCGAAGCTGGGCTGGGCGTGGCCGGGGATGGCCCGGCGTCCGGCCTCGATGGCCAGGGCAGGGGCCAGTCCCTGGGAATACGCCGTCAGGCAGGCCCGGATGACCTTCAAATTGGCCGACTTGCCCGCCGCGATGTGTTCCAGGTTGGCCGCCACCGGACCCACGAATCCGTAGCACAGGAGCACGCCCAGGAAGGTGCCCACCAGGGCCGCGCCGATGCTATGCCCCAGCACGTCCGGGGGCTCGTTGATCTTGCTCATGGTCAGGACCACGCCGAGCACTGCGGCCACGATGCCCAGGCCGGGCAAGGAGTCCGCGATCTTGGACATGGACTGGGAGGGGATCATGTGGTGGTGGTGCCGGGTGGCGATGTCAAGGTCCATGATGGACTCGAACGTGTTGGGATCGATGTTGCCGACCAGAAGGACCTTGAAGTTGTCGCAGATGAAATGCAGGGCCTCCTTGTCTTTCTGGAGGCTGGGGCAGGCCCCGAACACGCTGGAGCCCTCGGGCTTGGTCACATGGGGCTCGATGGCCACCACCCCGTTGCGCCGGGCGGAGTTCATGAGCTCGTACAGGGCCCCGAATATCTCCAGATAGGTCTTCTTGGCGGTCTCCGTGGCCCCGAACACGCCCAGCGCGCTCTTGATGGTGTCCGTGATCACGGACTTGGGCGAGGAGATGAGAAAGGCCCCCAGGGCCGCGCCGCCGATGATGAGCAGTTCAATGGGCTGCGCCAGGGTCAGGAGGTTGCCGCTCTCCAGCACAAACCCACCCAGAACACAGGCCAAGACCACGATGATGCCAACAATGACGAACATGCCCGGTCTTGTGCTGTGTCAGCGGATCATTGTCAATCACTGCGGGTTGATTCCTCGAAGCTCGCTTCGTTTACTCTTGGTTTGAGGAGTCTGTTCTGGGCCTTATGCCTTTGATGCTCCGCAGCTTGCTGCGGGGTAGTTCACTTATTAGAACAGAGGGTGGGGGTGGGAAATTACTTAATTCATTGCCATGAATGATTTAATTATCTGATGATGGCTTTTCCTGGTAGGTGGGGACTGCTCGTTTCATTTGGGACCGGGCGGGGCATCTCTCGGGTCAGACCACCATGTCCAGCAGGATGCCCTGCATGTCGTCGGCCGTGCGCACGGCTGCGGCATTGGCCCCGTAGGCGGTTTCGGTCAGGGTCTGGTTGACCATTTCCTGGGCGATGTCCGTGTTGGAGCCCTGGGTGTAATCGCGCACGGTTCCGATATCCTCGCCCGTGCCGGTCAGGTCCTGGGTCTTGATCAAAGGGCCGGGGGTGGAGATGGTCACCACGTCGCCCACGCGCACACCCTGGCCGTCCGGGCCGGTCTCATAGCTCACCTGCTGGGCCTTGAACCCGTCGGTGTTCACGTTGGCCACATTGTTGGCCGAGACCTGCATGGCCATTTCCATGGCCTGCATGGCCTGGATGTTGGCGTCGCCGATGCGCATGGCTCACCCTCGCCCGGGGACCGGGCCGCTGGGATGGGAGGACCTTCCCTTATATATAATCCTTCTCTAGATGCTTTTCAAGAGAGGCGTAGGCGCTGTGGTCGTGGATGGACTCGAAACTTTCCACCTCCACCTTGAACCAGGTGATGCGCCCGTGTTCCGAGAGGCCCTTGGCCGCGTTGCGGGCCACGTCCTCCACAAAGGTGGGGTTGGCAAAGGCGTTTTCCGTGATCATCTTCTCGTCCTCGCGCTTGAGCAGGGCGTAGACCGGGGAGGAGCCCGCGCCCTCGGCGATGTCGATCAGGTCCTCCAGCCACAAGAAGCCCTTGAACCTGGCCCGGATGCGCACCTCGGCCCGCTGGCTGTGCGCGCCCTGGTCGCTGATGGCCAGGGAGCAGGGGCACACGGTCATGACCGGCACCTCCACGCCCAGGGTGAAGACCAGCCGACCGTCCTCGTATTCCCCTTCCACGGTGCAGCCGTAGCCCATGAGCGAGCGGCTCTTGCTGGCCGGGGACACCCGGCGCAGGAAATAGGGGAAGCGGAAGCGCACAAAGGCCCGGCGGGCGGCCAGGCGCTCGGTCACGTCGGCTAAAAGCTTTTTGAACGAATGGTAGTCCAGGTCCTCGTCCCAGCCCTCCAGGGCCTCCACGAATCGGCTCATGTGCGTGCCCTTGAATTCGGCGGGCAAATCCACGGAGAGGTCCACCTGGGCCACGGTGTGCTGGGTGCCCGAGGCCCGGTCCTTGACCACCAGGGGCAGCTTCAGATTCTTCACCCCGGCCCGGTCAATGGGCATGAACACCCCGGCCGGGCCGCTTTGTACGTCTTTCACGAAAGCCTCCGTCATTCCGGCCATGGTCTGGCGACCTGCCGGGAATGAAGAAAAGATAAGAAAAATAAATAAATTAAGGGTCATGCCTAGCATAGCAGGTGTTTAATCTGCTAGGAGCCAGTCATGACAAGGAACAACAAGTACGCACACCGTTCGAAAATTTCTGAGGCTAAATTCCGTCAACTCATAAAACTCTTGTCTATCGATCTCGATGCCT
>CAILNX010000019.1 GCA_903835685.1 uncultured delta proteobacterium | reverse complement strand
TGTCCCTGCGGCAAACGTGCCGAATTCAGGGAAAGAGAACCTACCCCGTGCTGGTCGAGGCTATGACCGCGTTCTTCAAAGGTGAGCATCCAAACCTCGCGTGGATTCGTGCTTTGGCAGACTGACCCGTGAGCCCTTACACGCCGACCGCATCAAGGTCAAGGGCAGTGTGTTCCTGTGCTATGGATTCGTTGCCGGGGGTAAAGTTTTATTCCAGGGTGCAGAGGTGGGCGGGAATTTCGATTGCAGTAAGGGGATGTTCAAGGCCAAACCAGAAAATCAAGTATTCACGGACAAAGATCGCGCTCTCAACGCCGATGGCATCGAGGTCAAGGGTGATGTCTTCCTGGATGATGGCTTCTCCGCCGAGGGCGAGGTCCGCTTCGTGGGAGCAGACGTTGGGGGGACTTTTGATTGTAGCAATGGGAAATTCAAGGCCAAGCCTGAAGATCAAGTATTCACGGGCAAAGACCGTGCCCTTTACGCCGACTGCGTCAAGGTCAAGGGCAGTGTGTTCTTGAATGACGGCTTCACCGCCGAGGGCGAGGTCGGGTTCATGGGTGCGGACGTTGGGGGGGATTTCATTTGCAGCAACGGGATGTTCAAGAACACAAACGGGAAGGCCTTGAGCGCCGACGGCATCAAGGTCAAGGGCGACATATTCTTAGACGATGGATTCATCGCCAAAGGCAAAGTAAGGTTCCAAGGCGCGGAGGTGATGGGAAATTTTGATTGTCGCGACGGTCATTTTTTATATACAGATGAGCCTCTTTTAGATCAAGAGGCTCGAATAATTTATTCATCTCTTCTTCGAGACTGCTATACTAATATATATAACGATATTAGAAGCGCGAAACTGGAAAAAATTATCAATACTACTAAGTATTCATCCCCTGAATCAATTCATGTTGCCCTCCGCGTAGATGGCGCTAGCATAAAAGGATATGTCTACCTCAAGGATGGCTTTCATCTTGACGGCACAGCCATTTTTTCAGGTGCAAGGATTGGATGCGATTTGGATTGCCAAGGCGGTCATTTTACAAATCCAGATGGCTACGCAGTAATCGCCGATGGAGTTGTAATTGATGGTAGCGTCTTCCTCCGCAACGGGTTTGCCGCCCAAGGGATGGTCCGGTTTCCTAACGCCATGGTCAAGGGCGATTTCGAAATCTCGGCCCATGCAGGACAAGCACCCTTGATCGACGGCATACTCAACATGGAAGCAGCCAATATCGGCGGAATCTTATCCCTTGAGTCCCCCCGATGGGGTGATAGAAGCTTAATCAGTCTCATCCATGCTTCGACCAAGGTGCTGGGTGATTCGCCCATGTCTTGGCCCGGCAAAAATCGAGTTTGCCTAACTGGCTTCACCTATGACAGCGTTCTTTCCTCATCTTCAAAATCGGTAAAAGATTGGCTGGGCTGGCTCAACCTACAACCGTACTGGGATTTCTCGCCCCAGCCATATGAGCAACTGGCTAACGTCCTCCGTGAATCCGGGAAAGGGACCGAAGCCAAGAAAATTCTTCATGACAAGGGATTAAAGCAGCATTGTCTTCTTGGTGATCAAATGTTCCTTCCAACGTTCGACAAACTCAAGCCAATGCATTGGCACGTCATATTTCTCTGGTTGTTTTCTCACCTAATAAAAAAGACCATCGGATTCGGATATAAATCATATTATTCATTGGCATGGATGTTCGCTATTTTTATGTTCGGGTCAGCGTTGTTCGGCTATTTTCACGAAAACATGACCACGGCCAAGCAAAACGTCTATACTAGCAATTCCTCCTCTATCTTACCGAACGCGCCAAATTACGTACTCCCGGGTACTCCGTTCTGGAAAGTGTCACACCAGGATGACCTCCACTCAGGACTCCTCCTCTCCGACGACTACCCCCACTTCAACGCCTTCCTCTACTCCCTGGACACCCTCGTCCCCCTGGTGGACTTCAACCTGAACCAGAAAAAATACTGGTATCCCAACAGCAATAGCCCATGGGGCATCTGGCTCTATCTTTACCTCATCTTCCACACAATCGCCGGATGGGTCCTGGCCTCCCTCCTGGCCGCTAGCCTCGCGGGCGTGATCAAAAAATGATCACTCCCGAATCTGCTCCCACTCCACCCCGAGCGCGGCCGCGATCTTCTTGATGGTGGTCAGGCGCAGGGCCGCGCCGGGCTTTTCCATCTGGGCAAAGGCGGACTGGCTCACGGCCATGCGCCGGGCGGCCTCGGCCTGGGTCAGGCCCAGGTGCTCCCGCCAGGCCCGGGTCAGGCTTTTGCCCTCCAGCGCGGCCTTCTTCACCACCTCGTGGGGCAGGGTGACTTCCTCGTCCCTTCTCGTCTGCAACATCACTCCCCCACCACCACATCAACCTTCCCCCCGCACTCCCCGCAGGCCGTGCCCTTCAGGTTCATGCTCTTGATGGCGAACCCCACCCGGTCGATGACTACCGCGTGGCAGGAGGGGCAGTAGGTGCGGTTGCCCTTGTCCCCGGGCACGTTGCCCACGTACACGTACTTGAGCCCGGCCGCCTGGCCCATTTCCCGGGCTGCGTCCAGAGTGGCGAGGGGGGTCGCGCCCCGGTCCAGGAGCTTGTGGTCCGGGTGGAACCGGGACAAATGCCAGGGGGTCTCCGGCCCCAGGTCGCGGGCGATGAAGGAGGCCAGTTTGGCCAGTTCGGCCGCGTCGTCGTTCAGGCCCGGGATGACCAGGGTGGTCACTTCCACCCAGACCCCGGCTTTTTTCAGGATTTTCAGGGTCTCCAGCACCGGAGCCAGCCTGGCCCCGCACTGCTCCTTGTAGAAGGTCTCGCTAAAGGCCTTCAAATCGATGTTGGCCGCCTGGATGAACCCGGCCATGCCTTGGGCCGCCTCGGGGCTGGCGAACCCGTTGGAGACCAGGATGTTTTTCAGGCCCTTGGTCAGGGCCAGCCGGGCCGTGTCGGCCATGAGTTCGTAGAAGATGGTGGGTTCGGAATAGGTGTAGGAAATGGAGGCGGCCCGTTCGTCCAGCGCGGCGGCCACCAGGCCCTGGGCCGAGGCCTCATGCCCCGGGATGCGGCCGGAGTCGCGCGGGGTCTGGGACAGGGACCAGTTCTGGCAGAAGGAGCAGCTCATGTTGCAGCCCGGCGCGGCAAAGGAGAAGGTCATGGTCCCGGGCATGAAATGATAGAGGGGCTTTTTCTCCACCGGGTCCAGGTTGGCTGCGGCCACCCGGTCGTAGACCAGGGTGAACAGCCGGCCCCCCTGGTTCTCGCGCACCCCGCACAGCCCGCGTTTTGCGTCCTCGATGAGGCAGAAATGGGCGCACAGGCCGCACTGCACCTTGTTGTCCTTGAGCTGCCGGTAGAACAACGCCTCTTTCATGCCCGCCTCCTGGGTTTAGGCCCGACCCTATACCAGACGTTCATCAAAGTGAACGAAGGATTGCCCCTGGCTGCCTTCTTTGTCGGGTTGATCTCTCTGGCGTGTTTTCCCTGGTTCTTTCGGAATATTTTGTGATATGCCCATGAAACACAGCAATACACGGAAATTTCAAGCGAATGGAGATGCGGGAGGGCGCGCATGCGAAGTGCTTCCAAGGGTCTCACCCACAACCAGCTCCGACTGATGGGGCAGGCGGCAACCGGGGAAGCCGTGTTGAATCTGGACGACTTTTCGCCCGCCGAGATTCTTGGGCTCATCAATGAACTGGGGATGCACCAGGAAGAACTGGACGCCCAGAACAAACAGATGCGGCAAACCCGGCGGAAACTGCGGGAGGCCCGGGACAAATTCGCCAGCCTCTACGACTGCGCCCCGGTGGGCTATTGCACCCTGGACGCCCAGGACCGGATACGGGAGGCCAACCTCACCCTGTGCGACATGCTCGGGCAGTCCAGGAAACATCTCCTCGGCCAGACCCTGGCGGCCTTCATCCCAGGAGAATGCCTGCCTTTTTACGAGAAACACCGCAAGTCCAGCCTGATTTCAGTGGACAAAAGGACCTGCGAGGTCGCCATTGGCAGTGGGGAGGCCAGACGGTACGTCCAGCTCGACTCGCAAACCACCCTGGACGACCGGATGAAGCCCCAGTGCCAGACCGTGGTCACGGACATCACCGAACGGAAGCTGCTTGAAGCGGAAGCGCGAAGCCTGGCCAAATTCCCCGAAGAAAACCCGAACCCCGTCCTGCGCGTGGACCGGAGCGGGTCCGTTCTCTACGCCAACAAGCCCGCCCGGGATGTCCTCGACGAGTGCCAGGGGCCTGACGGGACCGTAGCCCGGCATCTTTGTGGCCTGGCCGCCGAGGCCATGGCCGCCGGAAAGCCGCTGGACTCCGAACTGGCCCTGAAGGGCAAGGATCATCTCTTCTCGTTCTGCCCCATACCCGAAGACGGGTACGTGAACATTTACGCCCGGGACATCACCGAGCGCAAACGAAAGAACGAGGAGGCCTTGCGGGAAGCAGAGAGCCTGTCGCGACGCGCCCAACAAATAGCCCACCTCGGCCATTGGAGACTCGACCTGGTGGACAACCACCTGTGGTGGTCCGACGAGGTGTACCGGATTTTTGGGCTCATCCCCCAGGAATTTCCGGCCACCTATGAAGCCTTCCTGGACACCGTCCATCCCGATGACCGGGCCTTGGTGCAAACAGCCTACTCCTCGTCGCTGAAGGAAGGACACGAGGGATACCTCATCGACCACCGGATCATCCGCAAGGATGACGGGAGCGTCCGCCATGTCCAGGAACAGTGCGAGCATGAGAGGGATGCGTCGGGCCGGGTCGTCCAATCAATCGGCACGGTGTTGGACATCACCGAGAGGAAATGGGCCGAAGCGCGGCTCATTGAAATGAAGGACCAGGCCGAGGCCGCCAGCCAGGCCAAATCCAAATTCCTGGCCATGATGAGCCATGAACTGAAGACCCCGATGGGTCAAATCATGGGACTGGCCGATCTGATGCTTGACGCCCAGCCGCCCGAAGATCGCGAGTATCTCCAGGGCATAAGAGCGGCGGCGCGGAAGCTCTTCACCTTGATCCAGAATATCCTGGCGTTCGTGGACCTGGACGCCATCGATCTCCTGGCCAATGAAGACCGATTCGAGACGGCCTCCATCCTGGCGGCGGTCGAGCAGGGGGTAAGAAACGCCGCCGAGGCCAAGGGGCTGTCCATACGCACCGAACTCGATCCGTCCTTGCCCCGCCTTCTCCATGGGTATCCGGGGCTTACCCTGTGGGTTCTGAACATATTGGCGGACAATGCGGTGAAGTTCACGGACCACGGGGAAGTCGTGATCGGCGCAAGCGCGGCCAGCCCGGAAAAGGATGGGAGGATCGGGGTGGAGTTCTGGGTGCGCGACACCGGCAAGGGCATGGATGAAGCCGCCATGAAGATATTGTTCCAGGCCTTTGAGCAAGGGGAAGCGGTGTACACCAGACGCCACGGGGGAATAGGGCTTGGACTGGCCACGGCGCAACGCCTGGCCCACCTGATCGGAGGGCATATTTCCGCCCAAAGCGTGCTGGGGGAAGGCAGCCGGTTCTCCATCCGCATGGAGGTCAAGGGGTGCGCGTGATCCCTGCCCGCAAACCTAGGCCATCTTGAGCCGGACCACGAACACCGTGCCCTGGCCGGTTTCCGGGTCGGCCGGGCCTTCCACCTTGATGGTGCCGCCGAACCCCACCACGATGTCCCGGCAGATGGCCAGGCCCAGGCCCGCGCCCCCGCCCAGGTCGATGGTGTTACGGTCCCCCCGGTAGAAGCGCTCAAAGACCCGCTCCCGGTCCTTTTCCGGGATGCCCGGGCCGAAATCCTTGAAATAGAACGCGCCCAGGCCGTTCTCCACCGCAAAGGAGACCACCACCCGGGCCTGGTCCGGCCCGTATTTCAGGGCGTTCTCAATGATGTTGGCAAAGACCTGGATGAGGGCGTCGTCGTCGGCCAGGACCACGGCCCCGCTGTCCGGCACGCCCGAGAAGTCCAGTTCGGCGTCCTTCTCCCGCACCCGTCCGGCCAGGGTCTCGGCCGCCCGGGTCAGGCAGCGGCGTCCGTCCGTGGGCAGGGAGCGGCCGCGCTCGGCCAGGAACCGGGACTTGGCCAGGGCGAACATGCAGGTGATCACCCGGCTCATGTGGTCCGCGTTGCGCAGGATGGTGGACAAGATCTCCTTGGCCTTGGCCGGGTCGGCCGGGGGCATGTCGATGAGCACCTCGGCATAGCCCTTGATGCTGGTCAGCGGGGTGCGCAGTTGGTGCGAGGCGTTGCCCACGAAGTCGCGCAGGATGGCCTCCACCCGCTTGATCTCGCTGATGTCGTGAAAGACCAGGATGAGGCCCCGGCGCTCCTTGTGGTCCAGGTAGGGCACGGCCACCACTTCCAGGAAATGCTGCTCCCCGGCCTGGACCTGCTTGACCACCGGCCCGGGCGCGCTGGAATCGGACAGGAGCAGGTCCACGGCCTGCTGGGACTCCAGCGGCAGGCCGGCCTCAAGCGGGATGCGGCCCTCCAGGTTGGCCAGCCCGGAGAACATCTTGGCCAGGGCCGTGTTGTGCGAGGTGATCCGTCCGTCCGCCCCGATGACCGCCACGCCCTCGGCCATGGCGTCGAACATGGCCTCCAGGCGGGATGTCTGGTCCCGGATGGTCTTCATGTCCCGTTTGATGCGCCGGGCCATGTTGTTGATGGATTCGGCCAGGACCAGGAACTCCCGGCCCGGGAAATCGCGCACCCGGCGGTCCAAGTCCCCCTCGCCGATGTCCCGCACCGTGTCCGAGAAATCGCGGATGACCGCCACCAGGCGGCGCACCCCCCACCAGGTGGCCAAGGCGGAGATGATGAGCGCGGACAAGAGGACGGCCGTGAGCCAGGTCCGGGTCCGGGACAGGCTCGCCTGCACCTCGGAAAAAGGCGCGGCCACGCGCAGGACCCCGTCGGGCAGGCCGGGCACGTTTTTGAGCAGGGCGGCCACGTAGATCAGGTCCCGCTTGAGCGTGGCGCTGCGGCGGATGTCCTTGCCCCGGCCGGACATCCTGGCCTGGACCACCTCGTTACGCAGGGAGTGGTCCTCCAGGTTGGGCAGATCGGCCTCGGCCACGTCGGAATCAGCCAGGACCCGGCCGTCCACGATGTAGGTCACCCGGGAGCCCAGGCGCTGGCCCAGGTCCGTGATCCAGGCCTCAAAGGCCGTGGGGCTGGCGAAGGGGGCCTTCTGGGGCAGAATCCAGGCCGCCAGCTCCAGGCGGGCCTGGGCCCGGTCCTCGGACTCGCGCACCAGGGCCTCTTCGGCCTGATGCCCGAACCCGAAAAACAGGCCGGCCAGAAAGACCAGCAGCACGCCCCAACTGATCAGCACCAGTCGCAGATGGTAATTGCGCTCGCCCATGCTCCTCCCTCGCTTGACGCCGGTGGCCCGGCCGGAAATGGAAAGGCCCGAATAAATCCTACGTTTAAGTCCCATTCCTGGCAACCGGGAAAAGGGAGAAGCGCGTCCCGGCCCTGTTTTGACACCATCCCGACGCCATTCTGACGCCGTATCGGCACCGTGTCGGCATCGGTCAGGCGCCGCCCCGACATCGACCCTACCATGGCCCCAACGCGGCCCCAACGCGGCCCCAACGCGGCCCCACCACCCCTGGCCCACGCTTCTTGGGGCGAGGGTCTCCAATCTTTTTTCCTAGTCCTCTTGATAAATAAATTTTTTCCAAAAAAAATGCTTGACCCACTTCACAAGTTCGAGTAGCAGCCGAAAGACGTGCGCCGGGGGTGGCTAACCAGGCCTCAACGCGCGTACTTGTTGACTTGCGGGGTGTGCCGGAGCCATTCGGTCAAGGCTGAACGGTCAGTCGAACTGGGGGCCTGAGGGTTGTCCTCCCCTGCCTTTTGTGAACGTTTGAAAGGAGCCTTTTGTCAATGTCGAAGAACATCTATGTGGGAAACCTGCCCTTCAGTGCCTCCGAGGACCAGATTCGTGGCGCCTTCGCCAACTACGGCGAAGTGACCTCCGTGAAGCTCATCAATGATCGCGAAACTGGCCGCCCCCGCGGCTTCGGCTTCGTGGAGATGTCGAGCGGTGCTGACGAGGCCATCCAGGCCTTGAACGGCTCCGACTTCGGCGGACGCTCCATGAAGGTCAACGAAGCCCGTCCCCGCGAGGAACGCCGCCCCCGTTGGTAAGAACGCCCCCATTCGTTTGAAATTTGCCTGAAAAGAACCCCGCTCCGGCGGGGTTCTTTCTTTCAAGGAAGGCCCATGTCCAATAAACTCCTGGCCATGGCCCTGGCCGGGGCCATCGGCACCCTCTCCCGCTGGGGCCTGGCCGAGGCCGTGTACGCCCTTCTCGGCCGGGACTTCCCCTGGGGCACGGTCACGGTGAACCTGGTCGGCTGCCTGCTCTACGGCCTGGTCTGGGGCCTGTCGCTCGAGCGCGGCCTGATCCACGACGAGGTGCGCATGGTCCTTCTGGTCGGATTCATGGGCTCCTTCACCACCTTTTCCTCCCTCATCTTCGACTCCGAGGTGCTGCTCCTGGAAGGCCGCTGGCTGGCCCTGTGCGCCAACCTGGCCGGGCAGAACTTCCTGGGATTCGCCGCCCTCTTCGCCGGACGCCTGCTCTCGCGCCTGGTCTAGTGTTTTCGTTCCGGAAAGTGGTGAACATGCTCACGGCCCAGACCACCGAAGACCCGCGCGAACAGGTCCACATCTCCCTGCCGCCCGAGGCCCCCGGGCTCGAACTGCTGCGCGCCCGCTTCCTCACCCGCTCCTTTCCCCGCCACAGCCACGAGGGCTACGGGGTGGGGGTCATCGAGGCCGGGGCCTTGCGCTTCTCCTACCGGGGCGAAACCCTGGTGGCCCCGCCAGGGCGCATCAACACCGTGAACCCGGACGAGGTGCATACCGGCCACTCCGCCTCGGACGCGGGCTGGACCTACCGCATGTTCTACTTCAGCCCGGAGTTCCTGCGCCGCATGGCCGAGGAGATCGCGGGCCGTCCGGCCCCTCTGCCCTTCTTCACCTCCGGGGTCATCGAGGACCCCGGTCTGGCGGGCCTCCTGGGTCTGGTCCATGGCCTGCACAGCGACGCCCCGGCCCCCCGGCTGGCCCGGGAGACCCTGCTCCTTTCGGCCTTCGCCCGGCTCCTGGCCCGGCACACCTACGCCCCGGAAAGCCTGCCGCGCCTCGGCCCGGAGCACGCGGCCGTGGCCCGGGTCAAGGACTTCCTGCGCGCCCACCTTGACCAGGACCTGGCCCTGCCCGACCTGGCCCGGGTGGGCAATTTGAGCCCCTTTCACTTCATCCGGGTGTTCGCCCGGCACACCGGCCTGACCCCCCACGCCTGGCTCATGCAGCTCCGCGCCCGCAAGGCCCGGGAGCTCCTGTTGCGCGGCAGGCCCATCGCGGCCGTGGCCGCCGAGGCGGGATTTGCCGACCAGAGCCACCTGAACAAGACCTTCAAGCGCCTCCTGGGCTTCACCCCCGGCCAACTGCGCAATTGCGTACAAGGCGAATAGCCCCGCCCGGGGCTATCTCTTCCCTCGCAGGACACAGGACACCCGAGGGAGGAGCGAATGGAGGACTACGTACACGGCTATTCCCGCCGGGAGGCGGAACGATTGAAGGACCAGGCCGACACCCTGGCCCGGCTGCTCTACGGCGACCTGCGCTATCCTGACGGCGCTCTCGTTCTCGAAGCGGGCTGCGGCGCGGGCTGCCAGACCGCGCACCTGGCCTCGGCCAACCCCGGCGCGCGATTCCTGTCCCTGGACATCTCCCCGGACTCCCTGGCCATTGCCGCCCTGCGCACCCGAGGTCTGGCCAACGTGGAGTTCCGCCAGGGCGACATCCTGCGCCCGGACCTGCCCCTGGCCAGCGTGGACCACGTGTTCGTCTGCTTCGTGCTCGAACACTTAAGCGACCCGGTGGCCGCCCTGGCCGCCTTGGCCCGCGTGCTCAAGCCCGGCGGCACCCTCACCGTGATCGAGGGCGACCACGGCTCCTTCTTCTGCCACCCGGAAACCGCCCTGGCCCGGCGCACCGTGGACTGTCTGGTGCGCATCCAGGCCCTGTCCGGGGGCGACGCCCTCATCGGGCGCAGACTCCACCCCCTGCTGCGCGAGGCCGGATTCCCCTCCCCCCGGGTCGAGCCGCGCACCATCTCCGTGGACGGCTCCCGCCCGGACTTGATCGAGGGCTTCTCGCGCAACACCTTCATCGCCATGGTCCGAGGCGTGCGTGCACAGGCCCTGGGCCTGGGCCTGATGAGTCCGGCCGAATGGGATGCGGGAATACGTGATCTTGAAGGCGCGGCCACGCCCGAGGGCGCGTTCTGCTACACCTTCTTCCGGGCCACGGCCGTGCGTGAGGGATAGGCCGGGGAGGTTCGGCTACGGCTTCTTCAGCGCCTCGGGGCCGGAGAGGATGTTTGCCCCAGCGGCCCGGGCCATGCCTCGGAGCATGCCCTTGAATACGGGCACGTGCAGGGGGTTGACCGAGTACCAGTAGAGGATGCCGAGCACTCCCCGGGGCTTGAACAGGGCCTGGATGGACAGCTCGCAACGGTCTGGCCCCAGATGTTTCAGGCCCAGGCTGAGTAAGGCCTGGCCGGGCACGCGCATCTCGGCCAGAAAGACCAGGCTGCGGCCGGGCTCGATGGAGAGCACCCGCCAGAAGTCCAGGGCGTCGCCCACGCGCAGGTCCACCGGGTCCCGGCGGCCCCGGCCGTGGCCTGGCCCGCCCAGGGTCTTGTCCAGCCAGCCGCGCAGCTTCCACAGGCCGTCCCCGTAGTACCAGCCGGTGTCCCCGCCGCAGCGCACCATCACGTCCCAGACCTTGGCCGCGGGCGCTCCCAGCTCGGCCTTGTAGCCACAGGTCAGGATGTGGCCCCCGGAATAGGGCGCGTCGCCCCGGGCGGCCCATTCGGGCGGGTCGCAGGGTCCGGCGTCCAAATGGCAGGCGTCGATGACGTCCTTGGCGTCGATGCGGCCGAGCACCCGGCGGATGGTCTCCCGGCAGGAAATCAGCCGCTGGGGCACGATGTCCCGGATGGTGTGTTCGTGGCAGACCACCTCGTTGCGCAGGCCCTCGACCAGGGCGCGCACCAGGGGCCGGTCCACCGGGGTCAGGCAGCTGACCCAGAAGGAGCTCAGGCGCGAGGAGAGCAGGGGCACCGGGATGATGGGCCGGGGGTTGATCCCGGCCTCCTGGGCGTAGAGGTTGAAGAGTTCGGCGTAGGTGAGAATGTCTGGCCCGCCGATGTCAAAGGAGCGGCCCGTGGTTTCCGGGTGGTCCAGGCAGCCCGTCAGATAGCCCAGGACGTTGCGGATGCAGATGGGCTGGCAGCGGGTGTGCACCCATCTGGGGGTGATCATGATGGGCAGGCGCTCCACCAGGTAGCGCAAAATCTCGAAGGAGGCGCTGCCCGAGCCCAGGATCATGGCCGCCTTGAGCCAGGTCACGGGCACCGGCCCCAGGGAGAGGATCTCGGCGGTCTCCAGGCGGGAGCGCAGGTGCTTGCTCAAGGCCGGACCGTCCACGCCCAGGCCGCCCAGGTAGATGATGCGTGAAAGATTCACGTTCCGGGCGGCCCGACACATGTTGGCCGCAGCCTTGCGCTCCCGGGCCGCGAAATCCCCGCTCTCGGCGGCCATGGAATGGACCAGATAATAGGCCGCGCCGCAGCCCTCGGCCGCGGCCTCCACCGAGGCCTGGTCCATGATGTCCATGGACACGGCGATCAGGCCCGGACGGGTCCCCCAGGGCCGACCCTTGATCTTGTCCGCCGACCGGGCCGCGGCCCGCACCCGCCATCCGGCGTCCAGCAGCAGGGGGACCAGCCTCCCGCCCACGTATCCGGTGGCCCCGGTGACCAGGACCGGCTTGTCGCGCATGGACATCTCCCGGGTTCTTTTGTTAGCGATGGGCCATGATACCAGCCAACCCGGAGAAGGACAACCAAGCCCTGGCCCGGGGCCAGGACCTTGGCCCGGATTTTCCCTGGGCCTCGGCCACCCACCAGGGCCTGGTGCGGGCCGGAAACGAGGACGCCCTTCTGGCCCGGCCGGACCTGGGCCTGTTCGCCGTGAGCGACGGGCTGGGCGGCCATGCCCGGGGCCAGGAGGCCTCGGCCCTGGCCCTGGCCGCCCTGGTCCGGGCCGTGGAGCGTGGGGCGGGCCTGGGGGAGGCCGTGCGCCAGGCGGATCGCGAGGTGCGCGGCCTGGCCGATCCCGACGAGGCCCGGCCGCCCGGGGCCACGCTCACGGCCCTGGTCCTTTCGGGTTCGGCTTTCGCCCTGGCCTGGGCCGGGGATTCCCGGGCCTGGCTCTGGGACGGCCGCACGGCCCGCCTGCTCACCCGGGACCACACCTGGGTGAACGAGCAGGTGGAGGCCGGACTGATGACCCCGGCCGAGGCCGTGGCAAGCCCTTTGCGCTCCATGCTCACCCAGGCCCTGGGCCTGGGCCGCCACCCCCCCCGCCCCCTGGAATTCGAACTGCGCAGCGGCCCGTGGCGGCCCGGCCAGGAAGCCTTCCTGCTGGCGACTGATGGACTCCTGGGGCCGGACGGTCCTCCGGGACCGGCGGAATTGGCCCTGGTCCTGGCCCGGGCCACGACTCCGGCCCGGGCCGTGGACGGATTGCTGCGGATGAGCCTTGACGCGGGGGGGCCGGACAATGTTACCGTGGTGGCAGCGGGTTGGCCGGTACGCCCCTGACCGGCGCCCGACTCTTTCCCCTGCGGATCGCCATGCAACGACACCTGCTGCTGACCATCGGCCAGGACCAGACCTCCTGGTACAAGCTCGATTTCATCGCCGACCTGTTCCCGGACAAGACCGAGGTGCTGCTCACCCTGTTCTCCGTGGCCCACAATCCCGGGACCCCGCCGCCTGACCCGGCCTGCGCGGGCCGGACCCCGGGTTCGGTCCAGACTCCGGCCCAGACCCCGAGCTGTTCGGAGGCGGACCAAGCCCTGTTGCACGAGGCCCGAAACCGGCTGATGACCAAGGGCTTTTCCTCGGAGAATCTCCTGCTCAAGGTGGCCTGCTCGGGCCGGGGGGCCCTGGACGAGATCACCTGCGAGGGCTCGGGCGGGCTCTATGACGCAGCGGTCCTGGGCCGCCGGGGCCTGACCTGGATCGAGGAGCTGGTGGCGGACAGCGTGAGCAGCAACCTGCTCCTGCGCCGGGTGGATTTTCCCATCTGGGTCTGCCGCCGCCGCACCAACGGCGAGAGCGGGGTGCTCTTGTGCGTGAGCGACACCCGTCACTCCCTGCGCATGGCCGACCACGTGGGCTTCGTGCTCGGGCCGGACTCGGCCCATCCGGTGACCATCCTGCACGTGGGCGAGGAGGCCACGGCCCCGTCGGTGCTGGCCGCCGCAGCGGCCGAGCTGACCGTGAACGGATTCCCGCCCGAACTGGTCCGCACCAAGGTGCGCCAGGACAAGAACGTGGCCCGGGCCATCCTGGAAGAGGCGGCCGAGGGGAACTACATGGCCGTGGCCGTGGGCATGTCCCCGGCCTCCTCGGGCTACCTGGAGACCCTGTTCCCGGCCCACATGTGCTTCAAGCTCCTGCGCAAGATGGACTGCCCGGCCCTGTGGGTCAGCCGGTAAAAGCCAGGTCCGGGCCTACATGAAGATGTGCGCGATGATCTTCCCTCCGGCGGCGATGAAGGACACCAGCAGCAGCCCGAAGACCCCCACATAGAACGCGCCCTCGCCCACCAGCCGCTTGCGCTGGTCCGGCAGGGGCAGCAACTCCACCACATAGGGCAGGATGATCAGCGGGACGAAGGTTATGGCCAGGATCATGACCATGGCGTTCGCGCCGAACCAGTTCTCGCCCTGGATCAGGAAATAGATCGGCCAGGGCGGCTTGGTGTACTCGATGCCGGAGATGGTCGGGATGCCCGCCAGCCCGCGCACAAAGGGCGCTTCCATGTAGATGCTCTGCACCGCGAGGAGCAGGGTCAGGACGCAGGAGTAGATGGTCGCCGTCTTCCAGCGGGATTCGACCAGCACGTGCACCTTGCGCATCAAGACGTGCAGGCCGAGGAACACGGCCATGATGAAGATGGTGGCGATGACGTGCAGCGTGGTCAGACGGATCAGGGTCAGTTCGCCCGAGAAGAACCGGGCGATGGCCCCGCCCCCGGGAACCAGGGTGAAGGAATACATCATGTGCTCGAAGCCTTCGAGGGCCTCCTGGTCCCCGCGCATGAAGCTGCCGGACAGAAAGGCCACCCAGCCGACCGCGCTGGCTATCGCCCCGGCCAGCCAGATGAACTTGCGCTTGCCCAAAAACGTGTGCGTGGAGATGGTCCGGGCCGCATGCAGGAGCAGCAGCCAGATGAAGACCTCGCTGGACCAGTTGTGCAAATTCCGGAAGAAGGCCAGGCCGGGACTGGTCGTCATGGCCTCCACGCTGGGGTACACGCCCGTGGAGGTGGGCATGAAGAAGAAGGTCACGATGATGCCGGAGGGAATGACCAGCCCGGCCAGGATGATGCCGGTCACGGTCCCCAAGGCGTGCCAATCCACGGCCGCGCGCAGCCCCCGGGTGATCGGCCCGAGCTTCTCGTTCCTGGCAAAGGCCAGGCAAACCGCCAAAAAGCTCAAGGCGAAGAAGACCAGGCGGGCCTGATCGAGCCTGCCCTTGCTCATGGCCTCTTCAGACAGTCGTTCCTTGAACCCCTTGAGCGCAGCCTCGTCGATGCCCCCCTCGCGCTTGTTCAGCCCGATGTAGCCCACGCCAGGAGCGCCGCCATGGCCATGCCCTCCGGCCCCGGCCTCGGCTTCAACATGCTTTTCCCCGGATCCGCCGTGCCCTTCGGCGACCGGTTCCTGATGGGGCTGGCGGGCGGCAGCCCCGGCCTCGTCATGCTTCTCCGGTGAGCCGCCGTGCCCCCCAGCCGCCGGTTCCTGATGCGACTCCAGGACAGCGGGGCTTTCCTGGGCATGCTTCTCCACGGCCGCGCCGTGCACTTCCGCCGGTTCCTGGTGCGCTTCCTTTGCCGCGCCGTGCGCCTCGGCCGGTTCCTGGTGGGACTGCTTGGGAGCGGGGGCCACGCCTGGGTGTTTCTCCGCAGGTTCGTCCATGCCCGCCATCCCGGCCATGGACGGGTCCTGGGCCGCGAGGCCGGGCGTCACGCCCGGGCCGAGAAAGAGCAGCCAAGCGAGCATCGCCATGAAAAACAGCACGGACTTCCCATTCGCGAGCCTTGCCCCAGGCCGTGACGAATTCGTGGATGCGGTCTCATTTCCGGTCATGATCAGTACCCTCCTGATTGTCCTTTCACCCGCTTGATGCAGCCCCTGTGCCAAGATATTTTATCTTTGATGCCAGCATGTTAAACTTTTAATCATACCGATTTAGTCTGAAATGTGCACCCGCTTGCACATAACCCTACCCGTTTGTGCAAAATGTGCAAGGCGTTGCGCCATGTCACCTCGCGTATCGCCTGGCGGGCGCGAAACCGGCGGTCAATGGACACCGAAAATGCTGGAATTTCCCTTCGGCCGGTGTATGGTCACATCTAAGAGCCAATCCCTCACTCCCACAGGGGAGAGGGTCTCGCTCGCAACCTTCAACCCGACAGGAGTCCCCCCATGAAGAAATTTCTCGGTTCCAAGCCGCTTGTGTTGGCCGTGGCCGCCGTTGCCGCCCTGGCCCTGGCCCCGGCCCTTTCCATCGCCGCGGAGCAGGCCGCTGGCGGCATGATGATGAACGGCATGAAGATGGATGGGTCCATGATGCAGTCCCAGAAGGGCTCGATGATGATGATGAAAGGCTCGGACATGATGATGATGGACATGAAGAAAATGGGCCCGGGTGAAAAGATGATGATGGATGGTCAAACCATGATGGGCAAGGGCGGCACGATGGGCGACGGCCAGACCATGATGATGGACGGGCAGAAAATGATGATGGACGGCAAGAAGATGATGATGGAGGGCAACGCCAAGATGAAGGAAGGAAAGACGAAGATGGACATGGATATGAAGAAGGGCGTGAAGTAGTCTCATTCCCCTTTCAGGGCTTCCAAGGACCGGGGCGGGTGAGGGCGGAAAGCCCTGACCTGCCCCGTCTTTTTAGTGGTCCCGCACAAGCTGAAAGACCCCGCGCACCACCACCGCCTCCACCCGGCAGTCCGGGGTGTTCAGGGGCAGAGTGGCCTTTTCGGGCTCGGCGGTCTGGTTACGGTAGAGATTGGCCCGGACCTCGAACTCGTCCCCGGTGTGCGGGCGCTGCCAATGGGTGGTCTGGTCCGGCTCCAGGTTGAAGGAGAAAATGGACGTGCCCCAGAGCGGGGAGCAGAGCATGCCGCTCACCACATAGGGCGTGTCGTTGTGGATGGTGAAGGCCTGGACCTGTGCGGCCGCAAGCCACAGGCCAAGGGTCAGAGCCCCGAAAAGAACCACTCGAAGCGCGATCCGGTTCATGAACCGGATGGCGTTGTTCGTGGTGCGGCCGGGAAATGGCATTGGCCTGCGCGATGGTGCAAGAATGCGAAGGAAAGAATCGTATTCTTTCGTTCTGATCGAATCTTCGGCGAACCCGAACCTGGGCCAGGTCCCTTTAGGCGGCCTTGGGGCCGGAATCCTGGGACTGGGCCGTGGGCTGCGGAGCGGCCGGAGGATTGGCCACCTGGTTGTGGTTGGTGCTCACGCCTTCCTGGAATCCCTTGATGGCCTGGCCCAGTTCCTTGCCCAGATTGGCGATCTTGCCCGGACCCATGATGACCAGGGCCACGATCAGGATCAGAAGCAGATGCATCGGCTGAAAAAGTCCACCCATGATGTTCCCCCTGCCCGGCCTTGAGCCGGGTGATTTTGCCTCGGCCGCGACCTGTGGAGGCCGCGCACGGAAGTAAGATACTAATCCCTCGGAACGATTCTGTCCAGGGGGCAAGCCGCCCCAAGGCCTACACCTGCTTTTGCAGCAGATTCCCAGTGAATCCGAAGGTGTCGGCCATGGCCTGGATGGAGTCGGGCAGTTCGGCCAGGGCGCGCAAACGCTTGCCCTCGGCCGCGAAGGTGCGCCAGGCCGAGAAAAACATCTCCAGAAAGCCCACGTCCGCGTCCTCCACCCGGGACCAGTCCAGGACCACGGTGTCCCGCTGGCGCATGCCCTCCAGAAGCGCGGCCTTGAAGCCCGGCAGGTTCGGGCGGCACATGCTGGGGGCCAGATCGAGCACGGCACGGCCCTCTTCCAGGCGCAGGGTCAACTCCCCGAATTCCTGGGTGGCGCAGGCCGGGGCTGTGCTGGCCAGGGTTGTGCTGGTCTGGCCCGCGACAGCGGCGGCCGGGGTCGAATCGGGCAGGACCAGGGTGGGCAGGACCAGTCCCCCGGGCGCGGTCTGGCCCAGTTCCCGGGCCTTGGCCAAGTCCACCTCGGTGACCCGTTCGTCCTCCAGGCCCAAAAGCGAGCTCAAGGCCCCGGAAAAGGCCCCGGAGGAAAAGAGCACGTACAGGGGCAGGCGGTTGGTGTAGTCCCCGCCCAGGGTGCCCACGGCCGTGATGTCCAGGCGGGAGTCGATGATGCGCCCCACGCCCGAGAGCAGCTTGATCACGTGCAGGGGGGTCTTCTTGCGCCGGTGGATGTCGTGGATCAGGTCGAACTCCACGATGTACAAGGTCTCCTTGGCCTTCTCGATCTGGGTCAAGGTCAACTCGTCCACCTGAAAGGTGGCCTGGCCCGGGGTGTGCACCTGGCGGACCGCTTCCTGGACCTTGACCTCCTCCTCGGGCAGTCCGGCCTGGACCAGGCCCACCAGACTGGCCACCTCGGCCTCGATGTCCGGGGCCCCGGGGTCGCCCACGTGGTCCAGGAGCAGGGCCAGCTTGTCGAACCCGGCCAGAAGCACGCTGACCACGTTCTGGGTGGGGGCCATCTCCTTGGTGCGCACCATGTGCAGGACGTTCTCCAGCTTGTGGGCCAGCTCCTTGACATTCTCCAGCCCGAGCATGCCCGCCCCACCCTTGATGGAATGGGCGGCCCGGAACACGGAATTGACCAGCTCCTGGTCGAAATCCTGGCCGCTCTCCTCGATCTCCATGAGCTGGGCCTCGATATTGCCCAGATGCTCGCGGCTGTCGTCGATGAACCCCTGGATGAGATCGTCGTTGACAAAAGACATGGGGGGCCTCCTTGGCCGGGACTCAGCGGTCAGGCCTTGGCCGTGACCTGGAAATGATCGGTCAGGCGCATGATCCGGAACAGGTCGTAGATCTCCGGGTCCGTGTTGGTCACGCTCAAGCGGCCGCCGGTCTGGGCCAGGGTGTTGTGGGTGGCCACCAGAAGCCCCACCCCGATGGAGTCGATGTCCTGGACCTCCACGCAGTCGATGGTCAGATCCACCGGTTCCGGCCCCAGGGCCTGGCGGATGTCCTCCTCCAGGGCCGGAACCGTGGCTGCGGTGATCTTTCCCGTGGGCCGGATGATGATCTTGCCGCCCTCGCGTACGATGACGTTCATGGTCCTCTCCTTAACGGGCGGGCAGGGAGCGGGTGATGCACACCCGGTTGCCCCGGTCGTTGTAGGTGATGGAATCGGAATAGCTCTTCATGATGAAGAGGCCTCGGCCCGTGGTCTCCCCTGGCTCGGCCAGCGTGGGCTCTTTGCTCCGCCAGTCCCACCCCGGGCCGTCGTGCTCCAGGGTGAGCACCGCCTTGTTCTCGCGCAGGTCCAGGCCCAGCTTCAGCGTACCCTGGCCCTTGCACCCGTGCCGCACGGCGTTGCTGGCCGCCTCCCGCAGGAGCAGGCAGAGGGGAAAACGCTCGGCCGAAAGCCCCCGGGCGCCCAGGAAATCGCCCAGGCAGGCGCAGGCCTGCTCCAGGCATCGGGGGTCTGGAGAAAATTCCAGGCTCAAACCGCAGGGCTCCTGCCGGGCGCAAAACACGCTAGACCTCGAACCCGAGCAGGATCACGTCGTCCTCGGGCGGGGGCAGGTCCTGGCCCATGGCCGCCAGGATCAGGGGCACGGCCCGGCCGATGCCCTGGTCCCGGAAGCGGCCGCACTCGCGTCGGAGACGCTCCAGGGCCGGTCCCCGGGTGCGCCTCTCGCCCTGGAAACGCTCGACAAGTCCGTCGGTGTACAAAAAGACCCGGTCCCCGGGCCTGGTGTCCACCTCCACCTCGCCCACGCGCACCGTGGGAAAAAAGCCCAGGATGTCCCCGGCCGAGTCCAGGAAGCGGGGCTCCCCCTCGACAGGGACCAGGATGGCCGAGGGGTGGCCCGCGCACACCGAGATCAGGCGGCCCTTTTCCCGGTCCAGCACGCTCAGCCAGGCGGTCAGGTACTGCTTGGACTCGGTGATGGAGCGCAGGACCGAGTTGATGGTCTCCATGAGCCGAACCGGGGAGTCGGTTTGGGGCAGCTCCCGGCGCACCAGGGCTTTCAGCGAGGAGGTGATGAACGAGGCGGTCAGGTCGTGGCCGGACACGTCGGCCACGAAATAGCCCATGCGGCCGTCGGGCAGTTCGAACACATCGTAGAAATCGCCCCCGGCCTCCAGCACGGGCATGAACCCCACGCCGAACGCGGCCTTGGGGATCTGGTTCGGGGACACCAGCATCTGCTGCTGGGCGGCCCGGACCTGGGCCAGGCGGCCGGCCTGGGCCTTGATCAGGGTGGTCTGGGCCTCGCGGGAGCGCAACTGGTTGCGCACCTTGGCCTCCACCTCGCGGATGTTGAAGGGCTTGGAGATATAGTCCACGGCCCCGGCCCCCAGGCCGTCCATCTTGCTGCCTTCGTCGGCCAGGCAGGTGATGAAGATGACCGGAATGTCCGCAGTGGCCGGGTCCATCTTGAGCAGGGAGCAAGTCTGGAACCCGGTCTCCCCGGGCATCATCACGTCCAGGAGGATCAGGTCCGGCACGTGGGCCGAGGCCGCTTCCCGGGCCTCGGGGCCGTTGCCCGCACTGATGACCGCAAAGCCCAGGCGATCCAGCACCCCCTTGAGCACGGCCACGTTCATCCGGTCGTCGTCGACCACCAGGACTTTCTGACCTGCGGCCATGTTTGGCGCCCCCAACCTCACCAGGATATGAAATGCAGCCTCCCCATTAGCCGAATCAGGGGCCACGGCGCAACAGAAATCCCGGGACCGAACCTGGAGGCCCGCCTCGGCCTGAAAAGACAAGGTCCCATTTTTCATATCATCCGCTTTCCCCAGGCCGAATACCGTGCTATGGATGCGGCCTGGAAGCTTGCGGCCGCCTCGGGCGCGATCCGCACCAGGGCTTTTCGAGCAGGGGGAACACATGCAGGGGGACATTGCGGCGACCGCCCCACCCGCCCCGAACAGGGCCGGACGAACCGTCTACCTGACCGGGGCCATCCTCTTCTGGGGCTTTCTGCTCTCCGGGGCCATGTTCTGGGTCCTGCGCGAGGCCGAACGCAAGGAGGCCCTGGCCTCCTTCCAGGGCTGGGCCACCATCACGGCCGGGGCCGTGAACCACGGCCTGGCCTTCCACCAGGAGATCCTGGAGGCCATGGAAGGCCTGTTCATGAGCACCGAGAACGTGACCCGCCAGAATTTCCGGTCCTTCTGCACCGAGATCATCGGTCGGCACCCGGGCATGCAGGCCCTGGCCTTCTCCCCCCGGGTCCTGGACTCGGGACGGGAATTCCACGAGGAACTGGCCCACCAGCAGGGCGCCACGGGCTTCCGCTTCACCGAGCGCGCGGCCAACGGGACCCTGGTCCCGGCCGCCCGGCGGCCGGAATATTTTCCGGTCTTCTACGTGGCCCCCCTGCAGGGCAACCAGCCCGCCCTGGGCTTTGACCTGGCCTCCGACCCCCAGCGCCGCGCGGCCCTGGAAAAGGCCCGGGACAGCGGGCAGATGGCCGCCAGCGCCCGCCTCACCCTGCTCCTGTCCGGCACGCAGCAGAAAGGGATGATCCTCTTCTATCCCCTGTACCGCCCGGGAAGCGATCCCCACACCGTTCAGGACCGGCGGGAGCAGCTCATGGGCTTCGCCCTGGGGGTCTTCCGCCTCAACGACATCGTGGACACGGCCCTGGCCACCCTGTTCCGGGGGGACACCGAGGTGCGCATCCTGGACCTGACCGAGCCCGACCAGGAGGAGCTGGTCTATTCCCGGGACGGCCAGGGCAACCACGACCTCGGCCCGGCCCTGTCCAAAGACCTGCCCAAAGGCCTGGCCGAAGTCCTGTCCGAGGACGCGGAGCTGACCCTCCCGGGCCGCCGATGGGTGCTGCGCTACACGGCCACGCCCGAGTTCCTGGCCCGGCACACCAGCCTGCAACCGGCCATCATCCTGCTCTTCGGCCTGGCCCAGACCCTGCTTCTGGCCTTCATCACCAAGCGGCGCTCCCGGCAGTTGGACCTGGCCGCCGCGTTCGCCCGGGAGCGGGCCGAGGCGGCCGCCAGGCTCAACCGCCAGATCCTCCAACTGGAGCGGGAAAAAGAGGCCTACCGGGAGCAGGAGGCCCGCTGGCGGCTCATCCTGCGCGGAATCAGGGCCGGAATCGTGAGCATCGACCCGGAGACCTTCCGCATCCTGGACATGAATTCCGTGGCCGGGGAGCTCCTGGGACTTGAGCCGGTCGAGGCCCTGGGCAAGGACTGCCGGGAGCTGTACTGGAAGGAGATCGAGGGCGAGCCGTCCTGCCTGACCCCCGAGACGGACGGGGACTGCCTGTCCGGCCGGGAAAGCCTGTACCAGCGGCCCGACGGCCGCCTCATCCCGGTGACCCGGACCATCCTCTCGGCCCCGGTCTACGGCCGTCTCCAGCTTTTCGAGATCCTTTTCGACATCTCGGACAAAAAGACCCTGGAGCGACGGCTGGGCCTGGCCCAGAAGCTCGAATCCGTGGGCCTTCTGGCTGCGGGCATCGCGCACGAGATCAACACCCCCATCCAGTACGTGGGCGACAACATCCGCTTCCTCCAGGAGAGCTTCGCCGGGCTCTCGGGCGTGCTGCAAAGCTGCCGGACCCTGGCCGCCGATCCCCGGGACCCCTCGGCCCTGGCCCAGGCCGAGGCTGAAGTGCTTGCGGCCATGGACCAGGAGGACATGGATTTTCTCATGGAGGAGATACCGAAGTCCATCAGCCAGTCCCTGGAAGGCGTGGAGCGGGTGGCCACCATTGTCCAGGCCATGAAGAGATTCTCCCGCCTGGGCAACGAGGACATGTCCCTGGTGGACGTGAACAAGGCCATTGAGAACACCCTGGTGGTGACCCGCAACGAGTGGAAATACGTGGCCGACGTGACCACGGACCTGGACCCGGCCCAGCCCCAGGTCCGCTGCCTGCCCGGGGATTTCAACCAGGTGCTGGTGAACATCCTGGTCAACGCGGCCCAGGCCATCGGCGAGATGGTCAAGAACACCCAGAGCAAGGGAACCATCGCCATCTCCACGGGCATAAGCGAGGGCATGGCCGAGATACGCGTGAGCGACACCGGCCCGGGCATCCCGGCCGAGAACCTGGACAAGATCTTCGACCCCTTCTTCACCACCAAGGAGGTGGGCAAGGGCACGGGCCAGGGCCTGGCCATCACCCACGACATCGTGGTGGAGAAGCACAAGGGGACCATCTCCGTGCTCTCCGAGGCGGGCCAGGGGGCCACCTTCGTGGTCCGCCTGCCCCTGGACCAAGCGCCCGAGGCCCCGTCCATCGGCAGCTTCCAATGAACCGGTCAGGAAAACCCCAATGAAAAAACACCTCCTCTTCGTGGACGACGAACCGAACTTCCTGGACTCCCTCCGGCGCATGCTGCACGGCATGCGCAAGGAATGGGACCTGTCCTTCGCCCAGAGCGGGGCCGAGGCCCTGGCCCTTCTGGAGGCCGCCCCGGTGGACGTGGTGGTCACGGACATGCGCATGCCGGGCATGGACGGGGCTCACCTCCTGGCCCAGGTCCAGGAGCGCTCCCCGTCCACCATCCGCATCATCCTTTCGGGCCAGTCCGAGGTGGGGGAGGTGCTCAAGGCGGTCAAGCCCGCCCACCAGTTCCTGAGCAAACCCTGCACCCCGGCCGAACTCAAGCGGGTCATCAACCGGGCCTTGACTTTGCGGGACATCCTAAACGACGAGGCGGTCACGCGCATCATCACCCGCATCGACTCCATGCCCGCCCTGCCCGCCCTGTTCCTGCGCCTGGTGAAGGAGTTGCAAAAGGACGAGCCCTCGGTGGTCGCGGTGGGCGATCTGATCGCCCAGGACGTGGGCATGAGCGCGGGGGTGCTCAAGGTGGTCAACTCCTCCTTCTTCGGCCTGCGCACCCATGTGGCCAGCCCGCATCAGGCCATCAACCTGCTGGGCACCGAGACCATCAAGGCCCTGGTTCTGTCCGTGCACCTGTTCACCCGGTACGTGGCCGACCCGGACCTCTCCATCGACTTCACCGGCCTGTGGCGGCACAGCGCCCGGGTCAGCGTCCTGTGCCGGACCATCGCCCATCTGGAGACCCCGGACGCCCGCAGCGTGGACCTGTGCTCCATGGCCGGGCTGCTGCACGACGTGGGCAAGCTGGTGCTGGCCTGCCATTTCACCACGGAGTACAAGAACGTCCTGGCCACGGTGCGCCGGGAGAACCGGCCCATCCACGAGGTGGAGCAGGACCGGCTCGGGGTGACCCACGCCGAGGTCGGGGCCTATTTGCTCGGGCTCTGGGGCCTGGACGAGCACGTGGTGGAGGCCGTGTTCCACCATCACAACCCGGAGCGGCGGCCGGACCCGGGCTTCACCCCCCTGGCCTGCGTGCACGTGGCCAATTCCCTGGAGCATGAATTCACCATCATCAACCCGGATCGCGCGCCCCACCCCATGGACCTGGCCTGCCTGGAGCAGCGGGGACTGGCCGGACGCCTGCCCCTGTGGCGCGAGGCCTGCGCCAAAAACGCCGCCCAGGAGGCCCAGCGTGGAGAATAGAATCCTCTTTGTGGACGACGAGAAGAACATCCTGGAGACCTTCAAGCGCAACCTGTCCCGGAAGTTCGACGTGGACACGGCCCTCGGCCCCAAGGAGGCCCTGGCCAGGATCAAGGCCGGGGGCCGCTTTGCCGTGGTGGTCTCGGACCTGAAGATGCCGGTCATGAACGGGGTGGAGCTGCTGCGCCTGATCCGGGAGATGTCCCCGGACACCGTGCGCATCATGCTCACCGGGTTCGCCGACGTGGAGGCCTCCATGGCTGCGGTGAACGAGGGCGCGGTGTTCCGCTTCCTGACCAAGCCCTGCACCACCGAGGTCATGATCCAGACCCTGACCGCGGCCCTGGAGCAGTACCGCCTGGTCACGGCCGAGCGGGAGCTCTTGCGCGGGACCCTGCGCGGGAGCGTGACCGTGCTCACGGAGATTTTGTCCCTGGTCAATCCCGAGGCCTTTGGCCGGGCCGAGCGGGTCAAGCGCCTGGTGTCGCGCCTGGTCAAGCAGCTCAGTCTCCCCGAGCCCTGGAAGTACGACCTCATGTCCATGCTCTCCCAGCTCGGGTGCGTGGCTATTCCCGAGGACCTGCTGCACAAGAAATACCTCGGACAGGAGCTGGCCCCGGAGGAGCGGCAGATCGTGGGCATGCACTCCACCATCGCGGCCGACCTTCTGGCCAACATCCCGCGCATGGACGAGGTGCGCGAGGCCATCGCCCACCAGGAGGACCCCTTTGCGGGCGAAGCCCCGCCGCCACCCGGGGCCAGGCTCCTGCACATCTGCCAGGATTTCGACGAGTTGGACATGCGCGGTGTGGACAAGCGGGAGGCCTTCGAGACCCTGCGCGGACGCGTTGGGGCCTATGACCAGGCCTTTCTGGCCGCCTTCGAGTTGATCCTGTTCGCCGAAGGAGGTTTCGAGGCCCGGCACCTGATGGTCAAGGACATGCGCCCGGGCATGGTCCTGGGCGCGCCCATCGTGACCGATGGCGGCGTCCTGCTCATGGCCAAGGGCCAGGAGATCAACGACCTGGCCCGGTTCCGCCTGACCGAGTTCGTCAAGAGCCACGGGGTGCGCGAGCCCATTCTGGTGCATATTCCGTTGAAGACCCAGGCTACGGACCAGACTTCGGCCGGGGCATCGCCCCCGGCCCCGGCTTAAGGCCGGGCGTGGTGACTGAGGCCAGCGTCGGGCAAGAAAAGAATAATAAGAATTAGTTATCTTTTTTTTGTGCGCTTGGGCCGGTCAAGACCCTGTTCCAGGGTTCTTCGGGGAAGGCGCGGCTTTTTTGACCCGCCCGATGGCCGTGAGCAGGGTCTCCACCTGAAAGGGCGTGGCCACCCGCTCCACGGCCCGGACTCCCGGCAGGGACGCGGGCCAGCGGGGATCGCCCACCAGGACCCAGGCCGCCTCGGGCCATTGTCCGGCCAGGGCCGCAGCCGTCTCATCGGGCGGGTCCCAGGCCAGAATCCCCTGGGGTGGGGCCGCCGGGTTTTCCTCGGCCATATCCGCCTCGGCCACATCCAGCCCGGCCTCGGCCGCCACCTCGCGCAGGAGTTCGGCCCGGAAGGGGTCCGGGCAGCAGACCATCCACCGGGCGGCCCGGGCCTTGGGCTTGGCCGGGATGGCCACGGCGGCCCGGCCAGCCCGATTCCCGCGCCGGGCCAGGCTCTGGCGCAACTCGGCCAGCTCCTGGCGGGCCGCAGCCAGGGTCTGGGCCTGATCCTCGGGTCCGGCCGTTTCCAGGCCCGCCAGCCGGGCCAGGGCGGCCTCGATCCCGGCCAGGGCCAGGCGGGCGGTCTCCTCGGCCTCCAGGTCAGGGGCCAGGCCAGACTGCGGCCCGGGCCGCTCCAGCACGCCCATGACCGCGCGGTCGAAAAACACGGCCGGGTGCTGGTCCGGAGGCCGAGTGCCCGACCCGTTTCCCGCCCCATGGCCCGCCCCATTGCCAACCCCATTGCCAACCATTGTCCCCACCCGGGTGTCCAGGGCCAGGGCCAGGGACAGAAAGGCCCGGGCCGCTTCCGAGGCCGGATGGGAGACCACCAGCGGGGTCTGGCGGGCGGCCGCGGCAGCCACGGCCCGGTCCTCGGGCACGAATCCCAGCCAGACGCAGGGCAGGCCCAGATGCTTCACGGCCGTGGCCGCGAACCGGGCGAACACGGCCCGGGCCTGGGCCTCGCTGGCCACCCGGTTCAGGATCAGCATAGGCGGCCGGATCAGGCCGTTCTGGCGCAACAATTTGACCAGGGCGTAGGCGTCCACCACCGAGGCGGCCTCGGGATTGACCACCACCGCGATCTCGTTGCAGGCCAGGCACAGGGCCATGACCTGGGAGGACACCCCGGGCGAGTTGTCCACCAGGATGTAGTCGTAGTCCGAAAGGGCTGCAAATTCTTGGGCCAGACGCTGCCGGGCCGGGCGGGAGAGTTCGGCCAGCCGGGCCACGCCCGAGCCGCCGGAGATCACGTCCACCAGGGGGGAGACCGGGAGCATGGCCTGGCGCATGGGCAGGTTCTCGAAGAGCACGTGCTCCAGGCTCTTGTCCGGGGAGAGGCCCAGGAGCACGTCCACGTTGGACAGGCCCAGGTCCGCGTCCAGAATGAGCACCCGGCGGCCGCCCCGGGCCAGGGCAAAGGCCAGGTTCACGCTCACCGAGGTCTTGCCCGCCCCGCCCTTGCCGCTGGCCAGGGCCAGGACCCGGGTCATGGGGTCCGGCCCTTGTGGCCAATCCGGTCGCCAGCCTGGACGCCAATATGGCCCTCGGCCCGGACCAAGGCCCGGACCTCGGCCAGCAGGGCCTCGATCTTGAAGGGCTTGCGCACGCATTTGGCCGCGCCCAGGGCCAGGGCCTCGTCCATCTCCTCTTTCCCGGCCATGCCCGTGAGCACGAGCACGGGTTCCGAACGGCCCCGGGACCGGGCCTGGCGCAAAAAGGACAGGCCGTCCCGTTGGGGCATGCGGATGTCCAGGATGATCAGGGCAAAGGTCCGCTCCGAAAGGTGCTCCAGGGCCTCTTCCCCGTTTCCGGCCGTGACCACCACAAAGCCTTCGGCCTTCAAGGCCTCGCGCAGGATGTCCCGGATGTGCGGCTCGTCGTCCACCACCAGCACGGCCCGCTGCCCGGACTTCGGCCCGGACTGCTGATCGGGGGGGGACGGGCCAGGCCGGGCCGCGCCCCCGGCCCCGGGCAGACCCGGAACCAGGGAGCGGTCCACGGGCAGGCGCACCACGATCTCGGCAAATTTCCCGGGCTCGCTCAGGGCCTTGATCTCCCCGCCATGCCCGTTCACGATGCCGTAGGAGATGGACAGGCCCAGGCCCGTGCCCTTGCCCTCCTCCTTGGTGGTGAAGAAGGGGTCGAAAATCTTGGCCAAATGCTCGGCCGGGATGCCCGCGCCGGTGTCCCGCACCCCGATGCGCACCCACCCGCCGGGCTCGGCCGCCGTGCTCACGGTCAGAGTCCCGCCTCTCTCCATGGCCTGCCCCATGGCGTGTTCGGCATTGATGAACAAATTCAGGAAAAGCTGCTCCAACTGGCGGCCGTCGGCCTCAAGGGGCGGCAGGTCCGGGGCCAGGCAACGGTCGATGGCGATGCCCCGCTTGGCCAGCCCGCCCGCCACCAGGGCCAGGGTGCGCTCCAGCACGGCGTGCAGGTCCACCCGTTCGAAACGCGGGGGCGAGGGCCGGGCAAAGTCCAGGAGGCTGGTCAGGATGGAACTGATGCGCTCGATCTGCTCCCGGATCTGGCGCAGGCCCTTCTTGTTCTTGGGGTCCTCCTCCCGGCGCTCCATGAGCTGGACCCGGGCGTAGACAATGGCCAGGGGGTTGTTGATCTCATGCGCCGCGCCAGCCGCGAGCTGGCCCACGGCGGCCAGGCGCTCGCTCTGCATGAGCTTCAAATTCATGGCCCCGATGTCGCGCATGGCCGAGGCCAGGCGCTCGGCCCGCTCCTGGCAGCGGTCCACCAGCTCGATGCGGGCCAGGGCCGAGGCGGCCAGCTTGGCCAGTTGGCGGTAGCCGATGAGCTCCTGGGGCAGGGGCTGGGCCGGACCAGCCAGCCAGGCCATCTCCCCCAGCACGGACTCGGTCCCGCGCAGGGCCACGCAGCACAGCCCCCCGGAAAAGGACAGGTCCGAGGTCAGGCCCCGCACTGGCCCGTCCGTCGCCCAGGCGGCCAGACGCTCGACCAGATTCTCGGGGAAATTCTCGGGGAGGTTGGAGACCGCGCCAATACCGCCGCCAATACCGCCAGGAGTCAAATCCATGCGCCGGGCCGGGGCCTGGGTCAGGCGGGCCGTGGCCTGCCCGGCCGCCTCCCGGCCCAGCACGGCCAGGCCCTGGACCCCCAGTCCCTGGCCCAGGGCCTCGGCCAGGGCCTGAAGAACCTGTTCCGGGTCCCGGGCCGCGGCCAGTCCCGGGCTGAAGGTGGACACCGTGTCCAGGACCCGGTTGATGCGCATGAGGGTCTCGTTCTGCCGGGCTGCAGCCTGGGTGGTCTCGGCCAGGCGCAGGTTGGCCCGTTGCAGGGCCTGGAAATAGAACACGGCCGGGTCGCTCTCCAGGTCGAAGAGCTCGGCCCGCTCGGCGAACCGCGCCCCCAGCAGGGAGCGCGCCCGGGTCAGGGTCCCGCTCTGGAGGTTCAGGACCTGGGCGCACTCGTCCAGGGAGCGGGAGAGTCCGGCCGAGACCCGGTCCACCATGACCTGCCGGGCCAGCAGGTCGGCCAGCACGGTAAAAAGGACCAGGTCCGGCTCCTCGGCCGTGGCCCGCAGCGCGGCCGGAGACAGGTGGTGCAGCCAGATGGCCTCGGCCACGCCCCGGGGCAGGCCCCAGCGCTCGGCCAGCCATTTTCCGGCCTGGGCGTGGTCCAGGCCCAGGGCCTCGTTCTCCAGGTCCAGCATCTCCCGATTTGAATCCCGGGCCTCCTCCAGGACCGCCCCATACTCCCCGGGCAGGGCCGTGAGCAGGATGAGCTTGCCGCAGTCGTGCACCAGGGACGCGGCAAAGGCCTGGGCGGCCAGGGCCGGGGAGGTCCCTTCGGCCAGGAGTTGGGCCGCGCAGGCCGAGGCCAGGCTGTGCCGCCAGAGTTCCTTGAGCGGGGTTTCGCCCTGCCCCTGGCCCTGGTCCTGAAACAGGGCCTCGCGCACGGCCACGCTGAAGGCCACGCTGCGCACGGTCTCCAGGCCCAGGACCACCAGGGCCTGGTCAATGGTCTTGGCCCCGCCGGGCCGACCGCTGGCTGCCGTATTGGACGCGCTGTTGGCCATCCTGAGCACGCGCAAGGCCAGGGAGGGGTCGGATTCGATGAGCCGGGCCAGTTCGCGCAGGTCCAGGTCCTGCTCCAGGGCCAGGGTCAGGATGCGCCCGGCCACGGCGCTGGGCGCGGGCAGGGACTCCAGGCGGGTCAGGACCTGCTTGACGGTCTGGCGGGCCTGGCCCGGGACAGTGGGATGAGGGGCCATGGTTCTCCTGTGGGTGGGCGGGCTGCGGGTACCGCGCCGTATCGCGCTGGCAAAATATCGTCCACTCAAAGCGAAGAATAAGAATAATTATTTTCTTTGGTTGCGCTCTTGCATCCGGCAAAACCGAAGTCTGAGCCACAGCCTAGCAGAATGCTTCCCGAAAATCAAAACCCCGGCAGGCCTTTGGGGCTGTGCGGCCCGGATTATCCTGGACAGCAAAGCCCTGGATTTGTACTGTTCGGGGCAAACCGGCCGGAATTCCCGGCGGGCCGGAACAGGGAGGAGCATGGGGGCCTATTCGATTCTCCTGGTGGATGACGAGCCCGAACTCCTGGAGGTCTGCCAGGAGACCTTAAGCGACGACGGACACCGCGTGCGCACCGCGTCCAACGGCCTGGAGGCCCTGGCCGTGCTTCAAGGCGGCGGGGTGGACCTGGTGGTCAGCGACCTGCGCATGCCCCGCCTGGACGGACTCGGCCTCATCCGCAAGGTGGCCGAACTGGGCCTGGAGGTGGAGATCATCTTCCTGACCGGGTACGGCACGGTGGAAAACGCCGTGGAGTGCCTGAAACTCGGGGCCGCCGACTACCTGCTCAAGCCCTTTGACATCGACCAGCTCCGGGCCGCCGTGCACAAGGCCCTGGCCGAGCGGGAGATGAAGCTCGAACAAAAAAAGATCGGCAACCTGGTGCGCATGCTCAATTTGAGCCAGGCCCTGACCGAGCGCAAGGACATGCGCGGCCTGGTCCGCGAGTTTTTGGACCAGGTGCGCAAGGCCTTTGAGCCCGAGGGCATCGCCATGTTCTTTTCCGCTGATTTGGGACCAGGCCTGTCCCAGAGCATCCAGATCGGCCCCTTTTTCAAGCGGGCCGAGTCCCGGGCCTGGTTCGCCGAGCTCTCGGCCAGCCTCCTGCGCCAGGGCCGCCCCAAGCTCCTGGACCCGGCCACCATGAGCCAGGCCCTGGGCCAGAACCTGGGGGACATGGCCCGGGTTTCGGCCATGGCCGCGCCCGTGGCCGCCGGGCTCGCGGGCAGCGGGGTGGTGGCCGCCCTGCGCGGACCCTCGCGCCCGGCCTACACCCTGACCGACCTGCAACTGTTCACGGTATTTGCCTCCCACGCCTCCTCCTGCTTCGAGAGCTTCTCGGCCTGCTCCCGGCTTCAGGACATGAACGAGGAGATCGTGACCTCCTTCGTGAACGCGGTGGAGGCCAAGGACACCTACACCGGCGGCCACTCCGCCCGGGTCAGCGCCTATGCCCGGCGCCTGGGCCAGGCCCTGTCCCTGACCTCGGCCGAGATCACCCTGCTGGACCGGGCCGGGACCCTGCACGACATCGGAAAAATCGGGGTGCCGGACCAGATTCTGAACAAGCCCTCCACCCTGACCGAGGAGGAGCGGCTGGTCATCCGCCGCCATCCGGCCATGGGCCGGGAGATCCTGGCCAAGGTCTCCAGCCTGGCCGAGATCCTGCCGGTGATCGCCTCCCACCACGAGCGCTTCGACGGGAGCGGGTACCCCAGCGGCCTGGCCGGAACGGACATCCCCCTGGCCTCCCGGATCATCAGCGTGGTGGACGGGTACGAGGCCATGACCTCCACCCGCTCCTACCACCGGGCCAGGTCCCGGGAAGAGGCCCTGGCCATCCTGGACGCGGGCGCAAACGCCCAGTGGGACTCGGACCTGGTCCGGGTCTGGCGCAGGGTCTGTCTGGAGGCTGAAGGCGATTGACGCCGGGCTGGGGATGAGCCAAAAGGGGAAGAAGACCGCCCTTGGCAATTTTTTTTGCAGCATAAAGGGATATCCATGGCCAAAATCACCAAGACCAAGGTTTCCGAAGGCATTTTTTACGTGGAAATCCCCGAGGCCGGGCTGTTCATCCAGTGCGGCTGCCCCTCGGACAGCGTCAAGCACCTGATGAAGCGCGGGATCATCCACTCCCAGGAGACCCACGGGGTGGTGCACGAGACCGGCCCCAACGCCATCCTGCTCTCGGACGTGCTCATCCAGAACAGCCGCTTCTCCAACCTCTCGGAATTCCCCATCCTCCAGATGTTCTACCGCCAGGGCATGCTCATTCCTGGGCATCCGGGCAACCAGGGCATAAAGCCCGTGCTCATCGGGTCCCGCCAGCAGGTCAGCGCCCAGCTCGAATACATCTACCGGGGCAACTACGGGCTCATCTCGGCCGAGGAGATGCTGGCCGCCGGGGTCAGCGCCGAGGACGCCAAGTGGATGATGCGCCTGAAACTGAAATTCGCCTTCGGAGCCATCCGCCGCCTGGAGGAGTTCCTGGACCAGGTGGTGGTGGAGGACGAGCCCCGGGAGATCCGGGCCGGGGTGTTCGTCACCCGCATGGGGGTGAACCAGTTCGCCCTGACCTACGAGGACGAGACCGTGCTGGTGGACTTAAACCTCCCCCCCCGGGTCCAGTACCAGCCCTCCTATCCCCTGGGATATCACCTGGTGAAGCGGGACTATTTCAGCGTGCTGCACTCGGGCGACGGGGACGGCTGGGACATCAACCGCCCGGCCATGGCCAGCATCCTCATCTTCCAGGGCCGGGTGTACCTGATCGACGCCGGTCCCAACCTGGTGCACAGCTTGAACGCCCTGGGCATCGGGGTGAACGAGATCGTGGGCGTGTTCCACACCCATGCCCACGACGACCATTTCTGCGGCCTGGCCACCCTCATGCGCGCCGACCACCGCATGAAGTACTACGCCACCCCCCTGGTGCGCGCCTCGGTGATGAAGAAGCTCTCGGCCCTGGCCATGCGCGACGAGGAGGAGTTCGCCCACTATTTCGACTACCACGACTTGACCGAAGGGGTCTGGAACGACATCGAGGGCCTGGAGGTCCGGCCCATCAACTCCCCGCATCCGGTGGAGACCACCATCATGGTCTTTCGGACCATGGACCGCGAGGGGTACCGCACCTACGGCCATTTCGCGGACATCGTGAGCTTAAAAGTCCTCACCGGCATGATCACCGCCGACCCCGAGGCCCCGGGGGTCAGCCAGGCCTTGTACGACCAGGTGGTGGCCGATTACCTCTCCCCCCTGGACCTGAAAAAACTGGACATCGGCGGGGGCATGATCCACGGCGACGCCGAGGATTTCGCCCAGGACCGCTCGGGCAAAATCGTGCTGGCCCACACGGCCCTGCCGCTCACCCCCCGGCAAAAGGAGATCGGCTCGGGCGCGCCGTTTGGCATGCTGGACGTGCTCATCCCCTCGCACCAGGAATACGTGCGCTCCTACGCCTTCCACTATCTGGCGGCCTATTTCACGGAGGTGGCCGCCCACCACCTGCGCGTGCTCCAGAACAACCCCCTGGTCACCTTCAACCCGGAATCCATCATCTTGAAGGCCGGGGAGCGGGGGAAAAGCGTGTTCCTCATCCTCACCGGCCAGGTGGAGATGCTCAAAACCCGGGCCGGGGTGTTCAGCACGCTCTCGGCCGGAAGCCTGGTGGGCGAGCACACCGCCCTGACCGGGGACGCCAGCAAGGAGACCTACCGGGCCGCAAGCTTCGTACAGGCCTTGCGCATCCCCCGGGACCTCTACGCCCATTTCGTGCAGCGGCACGGCCTGTTCGAGGACATGCGCCGCCTGCTGTCCATCCGCGCCTTCCTGGACTCCGCCCCGGTGTTCGGGGACTCCATCTCCTGCGCGGTGCAGAACGCCATCGCCAAGACCGTGACCGTGCAGAGCCTGGCCCGGGGCGAGGTGCTGGAGCCCTCCCGCAAGCCCCAGTTGACCCTGATCCGGGAGGGCCGGGCCACGCTCATGCTCGGCCGGGAGGAGATCGCCCGGCTCAAGGCCCGGGACTGCCTGGGCGAGGGCTCGGTGCTCTTTGACCTGCCCTGCCTGTTCCAGACCCGGGCCACGGACGCCCTGACCCTCTACCACATCCCGGGCCAGGTCCTGGCCGACATCCCCATCGTGCGCTGGAAACTGCTGGAGATTTTCGACCGCCGCCTGGGCCGGGTGGTCTTCCCCCAGAACGGGGGCAAGCACGAATTCCAATGGATGGACGACTACGCCACCGAGGTCGAGACCATGGACCTGGAGCACCGGGGGCTGTTCGACGCGGCCAAGGGCCTGAACGAAGCCATTCTGGAAGGGAACGGCCCGGCCCTGTCCCAGGCCTTCGGGGACTTCGTGGCCCTGGCCGAGTCCCATTTCCGCAACGAGGAGGCCCTGCTGTGCTCGAGCGGGTATCCGGGCTGCGAATCCCACAAGAAGAAGCATGAAAAGCTCCTGGCCGAACTGATCTGCTTTCAGGACCGCTTCCTGCGCGGCGAACTCCGCCTGAAGAACGACTTCCTCGTGTTTCTCAAGGAATGGATCGTGCACCACATTCTCACCGAGGACCGCAAGTACGGGCCGTTTTTGCGCGACTTGGCCCAGGACCGTTCATGACCGATTCCACGGGTCCGAATCCCTTGGCCGCCCCCCCGGGCCAGTCCACCCCGGAATACACCCAGGCCTTCATCGCCCGCCAGCCGGTGTTCGACTCCAGCGGGGCCATCTGGGGCCACGAGCTGCTCTTTCGCCATTCCTTGAGCGCCGAACACGCGGTCATCGAGGACGCCTTCCAGGCCAGCCTCCAGGTGGCCATGGGCTCCTACGTGAGCCCCCAGTGGGAGCGCAAGGGCCAGACCCGGATCATGGTCAATTTCACCCCCCGGACCATCCGGGAGCAGGTCCCGCGCATCCTTCCGCCCGGGCTCTCGGTGGTCAAGGTCGAGGAGGCCCTTCTGGCCGAGCCCGGGCTGATCCCCCTGCTGGTGAGCTTAAAGGCCGAAGGCCATCTCCTGGCCGTGGACGGCTTGGGCGGCCTGATCCCGGCCGAGACCCTGCTGCCCCTGGCCGACATCCTGGTCCTGGACATGCCGGGCAAGACCTGGGAGACGCTCACCGCGTCCATGGCCCCCTTCCGGGACCAGGGGCCGCTGTTTCTGGCCAAGCGGGTGGAGGATCACCAGGCCCTGCGCCTGGCCAAGGAATGCGGGGTGACCCTGTTTCAGGGATTTTTCTTCCAGAAACCCGAGACCTTTGCCAACAAGGTCCTGTCCTCCTCCCAGGCCAGCCGCCTGAGCCTGGTGCGGCTCATGGAGGCCCCGGAGCCGGATTTCAAGAAGCTGGCCGAGGCCATCGGGCACGACGTGTCCATCAGCTTCCGGCTGCTGGCCTTCCTGAACTCCCCGTTCTTCGGCCTGGCCCACAAGGTGGAGTCCATCCGCCAGGCCCTGCTCCTGGCCGGGTGGACCCAGATGAAGACCTGGCTCAGGCTGGTGGTCATGGCTGACATGACCCAGGGGGACAAGCCCTCGGAACTGGCCTTTCTCTCGGCCCAGCGCGGCCGCTTCCTGGAGTCCGCCGCCCGGCTGACCAGAAAGCCCGGGGCCACGCCCGAGCGCATGTTCCTGTTCGGGCTCTTCTCCCTGCTGGAGAGCATCTTCGAGATGCCCATGGCCGCCATCGTGGCCGAGCTGCCCCTGGACGGAGAGGTCAAGGACACCCTGTGCGGGCGTCCCACCACGCTTTCGCCCTGGCTGGACCTGGCCTGCTGCTTCGAGCGGGCGGACTGGGCCGGTTTGTCCGAGCGCTTCACGCTTCTGGGCCTGGACCCGGTGGACACGGCCGCCTGCTACGCCGAATCCATGCAGTGGGCCCACTCCTTCTTCAGCTATTTGCGCTGAACCCCGTTCCCATTTTCCCGCAAGGTCTCCCGGGCCAATAGCCCAGGGAACAGCCGCGTCCACAGCAGCACCACCACCATGGTCAGCACCCCGCCCAGGACCACGGCCGGGACCGCGCCGAACCAGGCGGCCGTGACCCCGGACTCGAACTCCCCGAGCTGATTGGACGTGCCGATGAACACGGCGTTGATGGCGCTGACCCGGCCGCGCATGGCCTCGGGCGTGTCCAACTGCACCAGGGAGGAGCGCACCACCACGCTCACGTTGTCCGCGGCCCCCAAGACCGCTAGGGCGGCCAGGGACAGGGCAAAGGACCGGGACAGGCCGAAGACCACGGTGGCCGCGCCGAACACGGCCACGGACCAGAACATGCGCCGTCCCACCCCCCGGGTCAGGGGCCAGCGGGCCAGGACCAGGGACATGGCGATGGCCCCGGCCGCCGGGGCGGAGCGCAAGGCTCCCAGGCCCACGGGTCCCACGCTTAAGATGTCCTGGGCGTACAGGGGCAAAAGGGCCGTGGCCCCGCCCAAAAGCACGGAGAAGAGGTCCAGGGAGATGGCCCCCAGGATGTCCGGCCGGGAGCGCACAAAGGAAATGCCCTCGAACAGGAAGCGCAGGGAGGCCGGGTCCCGCCGCACCGGGGCCAGGGCCGGGCGCAGGAGCGAGAACAGGACCAGGGCGGTGAGGGAGAACGCGGCCGCCGCGCCGTAGGCCGCCTCGGGCGCAACCAGGCAGAGCACCCCGCCCAGGGCCGGTCCCAGGATGATCCCGGTCTGGCGTCCGGCCGCGCTCAGGGCCAGGCAGCGGGGCAGGGCCTCGTCGCCCACCAGGGCGGGGAGAAAGGCCAAAAGGCTCGGGTACTCAAAGGCCCGGGCCGCGCCGATGACCACCGAGCAGGCCAGGATGCCGTATGGCCCCAGGTGTCCGGTCAGGCTGCCCAGGGCCAGGGCTGCGGCCGTGAGCGCCTCCACGGCCTGGCAGACCCGGATGATCCCGCGCCGGTCGTAGCGGTCGGCCACGTGCCCGACCACCAGGGTGAGCAGGAGCTGGGGCAGGAACTGGGCCAGGCCCACGAACCCCAGGACCAGCGGGCTCTTGGTCAGGTCGTAGATGTGCCAGCCCACGGCCACGGAGAGCATCTGGTAGGCCACGAAAGAGGCGGTCTGGCCCGAAAGGTACAGGCGGAATATGGCCGGGGGTCGGCCGGGAATGGACATGGGGCGCTCCTTGAAGGCGGCGGAACCGCCGGGGGGCAATGTGCGGGAAGTTGGGGCGGGTGTAAAGAGGGGGGGAGATCATGGGAAGGCCCCGGGGGACGCGGATAAGCGGGAGGGACTTCCTGGACCAGGCCACGCTCCGAAACGGATAGCCATATCTGATTTTAAAAAATACTCATTGACAACATTTCGGTATACGTTATGATTAAGATAATTCCTAATGAATTGAGGCATATTTTAAGTTTTTCCCGGATATAAAATTTCATAAAATAAAATTATTATGATTTACATTATGTACGTCTATTCAGACTGAACTTCGGCCGATGATGAAGCCCTCATCACGCTCCAATACGCATGGGATGATTCACACATTGAATTATGTGAACATTATTAACAATATAAAGGAGGTACAACATGGGTATCAAAGTTTTTAACTCTGATGAATTAATCGCACGAGTAGATCGCCTTGAAAAGGAAATACTGGCTATAAAGCGGGGTGACAAAGAAAGACTCGACTCAACCCACACTATGAATCTGGAAGATTTTAAGATAGAGTCGGTTGATGCCCAAGGTGTGGTCATTATTCAGGCCACGGCAGTAGATCTTGGGGTGTACGTGATTCCGGACGGAAGAAGAGTCAAGGTGATGGTCGAAGGTGAATGCAGGAACTACAATAGTGGTTGGCCAAAATATGACAACACTTGTGTTTATTTTGGGCGTTTTTGGACTTACAACTACGACAATGGAGACCCCATAATCTGGAGTTTGCTGGAAGTGGGAGTGAGAGACAACTGTTCCATTCCATGGGAAGATCGTGGAGGCTGGTTCTGGAAGATTCAACGTTCCGATGCGATCAGCTTTGACACCGAACGACAGTCAGAACATCGTCGATGGAGCGCCTGGGCGCGTTTCCGGCTTGAAGACGGGACTGGGATCAACATATCGAGGATAATCTGTAGTTGCTAATTGGAACGGCCTGTTTTCAGGGCGAGGGCGGAGCGTCCGTCCGGCGAATTTGTCTTCACTAATGCCGTTGCGGCTTGCGTTCACCCAGGTAGGCATCAACAAAGTCGTGGGGTTGCAAGGGGGCCGGATTCTTTCCGGCCCCTCTCACTCTCTCCCGGCCTCCAACCCCAGCAACCACCTCTTCAGCCCAATCCCCCCCTCCGCCGAGAACCCAACCATCTTTCCACCTGCCCCTACCACCCGGTGGCAGGGATAGACCAGGGGCCAGGGGTTTCTGGCCATGATCCGGCCCACGGCCCGGGCCGCGCGGGGGCGGCCGCAGAGGGCCGCGAGCTGGCCGTAGGTCAGGGTCCGGCCCGGCCCGGTGTGCTCGCGCATGGCCACGAGCACCTCCCGGGCAAAGGGCGTGAGCCGCTCCCAGGCCAGGGGCAGGTCCGGCCAATGGGGTTCCTGGCCAGCGGCGTACCGGGCCAGGGCCTGGGCCAGACTCTTGGCTGCGGGGCTTGGGTCGGCCGCATCCCTCCCGGCCGCTTCGGCTTGCGCCTCGCCGCTTGCCCCCGCGTCGCGCCCAGGTGCACAGCCCACGGCCCTCTTGGCTCCGGCCCAGACGATGCGCCATTCCCAGATGCGGCCGTCCCGCCAGTTTAAGGTCAGGCCCAAGGGCTCGGCAGTCACGAATTCCAGCTTTTCCATTATTATTTCTCCTGCCCAAAGAGTGCGTTATCCCCTTGAACTCGGCCCGGGCCTGGGATACTTCCGTCACCGGGCAGCCACAATACCGGGGCGGCCCGTTTTCGCCATACTCTCATTCGCGCCAAAGGAGGAGAGGGAGGCCCTGGCCCGGGCCGCACCCCACGCACCATGCGCTCAAGCTATCTGGACGGTCGCGATCCGGACAGCCGTACTCGGCTCCTGCCCTATCTTCAGGCCCACGGGTCCCACTGCCTGGCCCATTCCACCCTTCAGGAGGGCATGGACTTCTTCTTCTGCGAAGACCTGGGCTACTTGTCCTATTTCCAGGCCCGCCACCCCATCCTGGCCCGCAATCCGCGCAAGATCGTCATCTCCAACCCCGTGGCCGCGCCAGCCGACCAGCGGCGCCTGCTGGCCGCCTTTCTGGAACGGGAAACGGAGCCCATCTTCGTGCAGGTGGAGCGGCCCGTGGGCGAGATTCTGGCGGATTTCGGCATGGAGGTGAACCAGATCGGGGTGGAGACCGACCTGCCCCTGCCCTTCTCCCTGTCCGGGAACCGGCGGGGCAAGCTGCGGCAATGGCGCAACAAGGCCCTGCGCGAGGGCGTGGAGGTCTTCGAGGCCCCCATGTCCGCCATGGACCACTCCGAGGTCCGCTCCCTGTGCCAGGATTGGCTGAAACGCAAGGGCGGCGAGGAACTGCGCTACCTCTCCCGGCCCCTGGTCTACGCGGACGAGCCAGGGGTGCGCTGCTTCTGGGCCCGGCATGCGGGCCGCCTGAAAGGCCTGGCCGTGTTCGACCCCATGTACCGCAACGCCAAAATCATCGGCTATTACCACAACATGGACCGCCTGCTCCATGACGCGCCAGGCGGCACCTCCCCCCTCATCGTGCTCACGGCCCTGGAGCGCTTTGAAGCCGAGGGCCTGGAAAAACTGGCCCTGGGCATGTCCCCCATGAGCGACATTGAGGACGACCTGGCCGCCAACCGCTTTATGACCTCGATCCTGTCCGTCTTCAAGCGCTGCACCTTCCTCTATCCCTTTGGCGGCAACGAATCCCACAAGCGCAAGTTCGACGGAACCCGATTCAAGGTATATGCTGCCAGCCGCCGGAACAATATCAGCACCATGATCGCGGCCTCCCTGGCCTTCGGTCTGGTGTAAACCCCGTCCAAAGGAGCACCCATGGCCAGTTTCCTCTTCGTCCTGTCCCGAGGCCCCGAAGACGTGACCCGCGCCACCCGCTGCCTGCACCTGGCCAAGGTCGCGGCCGACAAGGGCCACAAAGTCTCGGTGTTCCTGGTGGACGAGGGCGTGTACCTGTCCAACCTGGCCCTGGCCGAACGCATGAAGGCCCCCACCGGCGACGAACTCATGCCCTACGTCCGCTTTCTCCAGGACAAGGGCGCCACCTTCCACGTCTGCAAACCCTGCGCGGAAACCCGCCTGATCAGCGCCGACGACCTGCCCCAAGGCTTTGTCATCGACACCAGCGCCACCCTGATCGACCTGGCCGTGGAGGCCAAGGTCTTCAGCTTCTAGGCGGGCCTGGGCTAGTTTCCGGCTTCGTAGCCGACGTCAACGGCCAGGCCGGATTTGGTGGCGGCGGTTTTGGCCAGGACGTCGCAGCGTTCGTTGTCCGGGTCACCGGCATGTCCCATGACCCAGCGGAAGTCCACCTTGTGGCCCTTGAGCTGTTCGGCCAGGCGCAGCCAGAGGTCCTTGTTCTTGACCGGCTTCTTGGCCGAGGTCATCCAGCCGTTGCGCTGCCAGTTGGCCAGCCAGCGCTGGGTGATGGCCTCTTTCACGTATTTGGAGTCCGTGCGCAGGATCACGGTGCAGGGCCGGGTCAGGGTGGCCAGGGCCTCGATGGCGGCCAGGAGCTCCATGCGGTTGTTGGTGGTGCGCCGGTATCCCCCGGACAGCTCCCGGGTCTTGCCCCGGGCCGAGAGCACGGCGGCCCAGCCCCCGGGGCCAGGGTTGCCCAGGCAGGAGCCGTCCGTGGAGATGGTCACGGTGTCGTCGCAGGCAGCGGGATCGGTGGCTGTATCGGTCGCATGGGTCATGGTTTGGGGCTCGTTTGGTTGGGGGTGGACGGATTCTGGGTGTCGGACAGACCCTCCCACACCAGGATGAGGGATTCTTTCAACTCCTGGGGCCAGTCCCCGTGCTGAAGGGCCAGGGTCAGGCGGCCGGATAGGTCGGCGGCCAAGCCCGGGGCCAGGGCTCGGGCCAGGAGCGGCGGAAAGAGGACCTGAGCCTTGCCGGAACCAGTGGACAGGCCAACGAAGAGCAGATGGGGGTCGGGCTCGAGCAGGGGCACCGGGCCAGGCGCCACGATGAGCCTGAATTTCAGGCCGTGCCGGGTGCGCAGGCTGTCCGCGAAGGTGAGCAGGAAGGTGCGGTCCTCTTCCGAGAGCGTCCCGGTCTGGTCCTGGACCGCGCTCTTGGCGTTCAAGTCCTTGACGATGCGCTCGTTGTTCTTCCAGAATCCCCAGACCACGCCCAGGCAGACCAGGGCGAAGAGGAACGTGCGGGTGAGCCGGGCCATGGCCCCTTCCCCCCGGTCGCGGGGAGGCCGGGGCAGGGCGTCCAGGTCAAAGGGGTCCTTGTCCGCGCGCATGGGCCTTACGCCCGCCCGTCCTCGTCCCGGCGGATCAGCCGGGCCAGGGTTGACTCCACATAGGCCTGGATCTCGGCCAGGCGCTCCCGGGTCTCGGCCTGGAAGCGCAGGACCAGCACGGGCTGGGTGTTGGAGGGCCGGACCAAGGCCCAGCCGTCGGGGAAATTCAGGCGCGCGCCATCCATGTCCACCACCTCGTAGAGGCCCTGGGCCTGCTCCTTGAAGGCGGCCACGGCCCGGGCCGCGACCCGGAACTTGGCCGAATCCGGGCAGGGCAGGTGCAGTTCCGGGGTGGAGGCCAGGGCGGGCAGGTCCGTGAGCAGGGCGGACAGGGGTTTGTCCCCGCTGGCCACGATCTCGGCCAGGCGGCAGGCGGCGTAGAGCGCGTCGTCGTATCCGAAATAGCGGTCGGCGAAGAACATGTGGCCGGAGAGCTCCCCGCCCAGGGCCGCGCCGGTTTCCAGCATGCTGGCCTTCATCAGGGAATGGCCCGTGGGGCGCATGAGCGCCGTGCCGCCTCGGGCGGCCACGTCCTTGAAGAGCAGGTGGGAGCATTTCACGTCGCCCAGGATGGTGGCCCCGGGTTTTGCGGTAAGTATCTGGCGGGCGTAGAGGATGAGCAGCTCGTCGCCCATGAGCAGGCGGCCGGTCTCGTCCACGGCCCCGATGCGGTCGGCGTCCCCGTCCAGGCCCACGCCGAAGTCCGCGCCGGTCTCCCGGACCTTGTCGGCCAGGTCCAGCATGTTCCCGGCCACGGTGGGGTCCGGATGGTGGTTGGGAAAGGTCCCGTCCGGCTCGCAGTACAGGGGCACGACCTCGGCCCCGATGCGGCGCAGCAGGTCCACGGCCAAGGGGCCGCCCGAGCCATTGCCCCCGTCCAGCACTATTTTGAGCGGCCGGGCCAGGCGGATGTCCCGGGACAGGTCGTCCAGATAGGAGGGGGTGATGTCGTGCAGGCTGACCATGCCCCGGGCCGAGGCGGGCTGGGCGAAAAAGTGGCCCTCGGCCAGGCGCAGGCGCAGGGCTTCGATCTCCGTGGAATGGATGGTGGAAAGCCCGCGCCAGATCTTGAACCCATTGTACTGGGGCGGATTGTGGCTGGCCGTGATCATGACCCCGGCTTTCAAGCCCAGCTTCTTGACCGCGAAATACAGGGCCGGGGTGGGCACCAGGTCCAGGGAGATGAGGTCCACGCCAGCGGCGGTCAGCCCCAGGGTCAGGCGCTCCAAAAACAGGGGGGAACTGGCCCGGCAGTCCCGTCCGACCACGGCCCGGGAGATGCCGTAATCCTTGAAATGCGCGCCCAGGGCCAGGCCCAGGGTCTCCACCCAATCCGGGCTGAAATCGTCGCCCACCACCCCCCGGATGTCGTAGGCCCGAAACATTTCGCTCTTCACGTCCGGCATCGTCTCTCCTCGTCGACCACGAACAGGGCGGTTCTTGACCTTCCCCCGCATCTCGCCTAGTTATACCCAAATGAACTGGGACTGGGAAAAACTCGATCAGCAGCGTAAGCGACAGGCCGGGCCTTTGCCTGATTTTGAGGATCTGGGCAAGCATTTTAGTCGGCTCAAGGATTTCAATCTCCCGGCCGGCAAGATCATCGCCGCGGTCCTGGTGGCCTTGTGGCTGCTCTCGGGCATCTACATCGTGGATCCGGACGAGGCTGGCGTGGTCACCCGTTTCGGGGCCTTTGCCTACCAGACCATGCCCGGCCCCCACTACCACATCCCCTTTCCGATAGAAAGCGCCCTGACCCCCAAGGTCACTCAGCTCCGGCGGGTGGAGATCGGCTACCGCACCACGGGCCAGACCCAGGCCCAGCAGGGTCAGATCAGGGCCGTGCCCGAGGAGAGCCTCATGCTCACCGGGGACGAGAACATCGTGGACGCCCAATTCATCGTCCAGTACCAGATCAAGGACGCCGTGGCCTATCTGTTCAACATCGTGAACCCGGACAAGGCGGTCAAGGACGCGGCCGAGGCGGCCATGCGCGAGGTCATCGGCGACTCCACCATCGACGCGGCCCTGACCACGGGCAAGCTGGTCATCCAGAACGAGACCATGGAGCTCATCCAGACCATCCTGGACCGCTACAAGTCGGGCATCCGGGTGGCCGCGGTCCAGCTCCAGAACGTGCACCCGCCCATGGACGTGAGCGACTCCTTCAAGGACGTGGCCTCCGCCCGGGAGGACAAGAACCGCTACATCAACGAGGCCGACGGCTACCGCAACGACATCATCCCCAAGACCAGGGGCCAGGCCGCGGCCATCGTGCAGGCCGCCCAGGCCTACCGGGAGTCCGTGGTGCGCCACGCCCAGGGCGAGGCCGGGCGCTTCCTCTCGGTGGTCGGGGAATACAACAAGGCCAAGGACGTGACCCGCACCCGCCTGTACATCGAGGCCATGGAGAACCTGTTGTCCAATCCCCAGATGGAGAAGGTCCTGCTGTCCGACGAGGCCTTGAAGAAGTCCGTGCCCTATCTGCCCCTGTCCGAGATGCGGCCCGGGGTGGACAAGCCTGCCGAAAAACCAACGGACAAGGCCCCGGATTCCCAGCCCACCGTGCAGGGGAGGGCCAAGCCATGATCACCAAGGGACCCCTGGCCATCATCCTGGCCTGCGCCACGGCCTTCGTGCTCAGCCAGTGCATCTTCCAGGTCAACCAGACCGAACTGGCCATCAAGCTCCAGCTCGGCAAGCCCGTATCCGAGGCCTTTGAGCCCGGCCTGCACTTCAAGCTGCCCTTCATCCAGAACATCGTGTTCCTGGATTCGCGCATCCTGGAGTACGAGGCCCGGCCCGCCGAGATCCTGACCAAGGAAAAGAAGAACATGGTGGTGGACAACTACACCCGCTGGCGCATCGCCGACGCCCTGCGCTTCTACACCACCGTGCACAGCCTCTCCGGGGCCCAGGCCCGCATGGAGGACATCATCTACGCCGAACTGCGCGTGGCCCTGGGCCAGTACACCCTGAACGAGGTGGTCTCCAAGAAGCGCTCCCAGATCATGGAGCAGGTCACCCACAAGGCCCGGGACTTAATGACCCCCTACGGCATCGAGGTCATCGACGTGCGCATCAAGCGCACGGACCTGCCCCCGGAGAACGAGCGGGCCATTTTCGGGCGCATGAAGGCCGAGCGCGACCGGGAGGCCAAGCAGTACCGCTCCGAGGGCAAGGAGGAGTCGGCCAAGATCAATGCCCAGGCCGACCGCGAGCGCACCGTGCTCCTGGCCGAGGCCGAGCGCGAGGCGGCCATCACCCGGGGCCAGGGCGACGCCAACGCCACCCGCATCTTTGCCGAGGCCGTGGGCCAGTCCCCGGATTTCTATGAGTTTCGGCGCAGCCTGGAGGCCTACCAGAAGGCCTTTGGGGACAAGACCCGGTTCATTCTCACCCCGGGCTCGCCCTTTCTGAAGTACCTGAGGTAGGCCATGTCCCACGCCCATCCCTTTTTTCCGCGCCTAGCCCTGGTCCTGGTCGGCCTGGCCCTGGTCGGCCTGGCCTCCTGCGCCTCCTTCGGTCCCATGACCGAGATCGGCAAGGTGGGCTCCCTGCTTCTGGAGGCCAAGGAGTCCGGGGATGTCTTCATCACGCCCATCAGCGACCTGCACGTGATCACCGTGCGGCTGAAAAGTGAGAACCGGGAGGAGGCCGCGGACAAGCTCACCCGGCTCTTCACCGAGGGCCGGGACTGGTGCGAGGCCCACCACACCCGGGAGGTCCCGGTGTGGAACTATCCCGAGCTGGTCGGCCGGGCCAGATTCACCGAGGACGGCTCGACCTTCTTCCTGACCCTGACCATGGGCGGGGGCAAGGAGAACCGGGAGAACGCCTCGGTGACCCTGACCGAGGAGTTGACCCGCACCCTGATCCAGATCCTGAACCAGGCCCCGGAGTTCGAGCGGGCGGGCCGCAAGGGTTTCTAGGCCGGACGCCCCCGGGAAATTCAACCCTCTGAAAGACATCTCTTTTTTCCGGCAAGGGGCCGCCGGGCCTGGGCAATCCTGGCTTCAGGCCCGAAAGGGACGTGCGTCCGGCGAAATCCGGGCCTTCCCGGGCCATTCTCCCATGGACTATCCTGTTTTTTTCGGCTATACTCCCTGAAACGCGCATATCATCCTCTTACTTCCCGCGAGGCATCGTGTTCTCGGTCAATGAACTTGTCGTGTACCCCTCCCAAGGTGTGGGGCGGGTCGAACGCATAGAAAGCCAAGAAATTGGCGGCACCCGTGCGGAATTCTACATCGTGCGAATCTTGAGCAACAACGTGACGCTCATGGTCCCGGTGAAGAACGCCACCAATGTCGGCCTGCGCCCGGTGTGCAGCCTGCGTTGCGGCCAGGCCATCTTCGAGTCCTTGAAGGACCGCTCTGACTTCACGGGCTATACCGGCCAGAACTGGAACCGCCGCTACCGGGAGTATTCCGAGAAGCTCAAAAGCGGGGACCTGTCCGATGTGGCCTACGTGCTGAAAGAGTTGTTCCTCATCGGCAAGGACAAGGAATTGTCCTTTGGCGAACGGCGGCTTCTGGAGCAGGCCATGAACCTGGTGACCATGGAGTTGTCCTTTTCCCTGAACAGCGATCAGGAAGCGGTCAAGGTCTCGGTGACCGACCTCTTTCACGACGTGATCCAGCCCAAGGAAAAAAAGGCCTGAACCCAAAAACCGCTTGCCTTAAGGTATTTCTTTGGGGTAATGACCGCTCGGACTCAAGTCCGCTGCCGGTCATTTCCCCAGGCCCCAATACTGACGTTTTCTTTTGATCCTCCAGAGCTGCGGCGTGTTGACGCACGATGATGGTGCGCCCCGGACTCCGGCCACCCTTTTAACCTCGGTGTACCCCACCCCCACACAGGCATGACCCAAGAATCGCCTCCCCCGTACCGCCAAGCGGACGACCAAGGACACTCTGCCCGACCGCCCAAAGGCGGCCGCCGCTCCGGACAAAAACCCCATCGGGGCAACCCCCCTCCTCCCCCCAACATGATGCCCAAGCAGCCGCCCATGGATTACAGCGACGTGGACAACGGCGGTCCGGCGCCCGAGGGACAGACCCTGAACCTCTCGGACTTAAAGATGAAGAGCATGGCCGAGCTCATGGGCCTGGCCGAGCTGTACCAGGTGGAGAACCCCAGCAGCCTGCGCAAGCAGGAGCTCATTTTCTCCCTGCTCCAGGCCTGCGCCTCGCAGAACGGCCAGATTCTGGGCAACGGCGTGCTGGAAATCCTGCCCGACGGTTTCGGATTCCTGCGTTCGCCCATGTATTCGTACATGCCCGGGCCGGACGACATCTACATTTCCCCCTCCCAGATCCGCCGCTTCGGCTTGCGCAAAGGCGACATCATCTCCGGCCACATCCGCCCGCCCAAGGAAGGGGAGCGCTATTTCGCCCTGCTGCGGGTCAGCGAGATCGGCATGGAGCCGCCCGAGGTGTCCAAGCACCTGGTGCTCTTCGACAACCTGACGGCCATCTACCCGAACAAGCGTTTTCGCCTGGAGAACGGGGCCGAGAACTACACCTCGCGCATCATCGACCTCCTGGCCCCCATCGGCCGGGGCCAGCGCGGCATCATCGTGGCCCCGCCCCGCACGGGCAAGACCATGATGCTGCAAAACATCGCCAACTCCATCAAGGCCAACCAGCCCGATGCCTACATGATCGTGCTGCTCATTGACGAGCGGCCCGAGGAAGTGACGGACATGGAGCGCACCGTGGACGCCGAAGTGGTCAGCTCCACCTTTGACGAGCCGCCCAACCGCCACGTCCAGGTCACGGAAATGGTCATGGAAAAGGCCAAGCGCCTGACCGAGCGCAAGAAAGACGTGGTCATCCTGCTGGACTCCATCACCCGCCTGGGCCGGGCCTACAACGCCGTGACCCCGTCCTCCGGCCGGGTGCTCTCGGGCGGCCTGGACGCCAACGCCCTGCAAAAACCCAAGCGCTTCTTCGGCGCGGCCCGCAACATCGAAGAGGGCGGCAGCCTGACCATCATCGCCACGGCCTTGATCGACACCGGCTCGCGCATGGACGAGGTCATCTTCGAGGAGTTCAAGGGCACGGGCAACCAGGAAATCTACCTGGACCGCCACCTGTCCGAAAAGCGCGTGTACCCGTCCATCGACATCACCCGCTCGGGCACGCGCAAGGAAGAGCTCCTGCTGGAGGACGACGTGCTGAACCGGGTCTGGATTCTCAGGAAGGTCCTCTCGCCCATGAACTCCATCGACGCCATGGAGTTTTTGCTGGACAAGATGAAGGGCACCAAGAACAACCGGGAATTCCTGGACGTGATGAAGCGATAGGCGAAAAGCCTGGAAGAATATCAAAGACGCCTCCGCCAGGGGGCGTCTTTTTTTGTGGCCGAACGATCCGGTTCAGCGAGCCGCCCGGCGGGATAAGGGCTTGACAGACGGCCCCGGAAAGACGACACTATGAAAATGAAATTCATTCTCGACATCCTGTCCAGTTCCTGGGCCATTCTCCTGGAATCCGCGCCCTATGTGTTGTTCGGCCTCATGGTAGCCGGGCTGCTCAAGGCCTTTGTGCCTGAGTCGCTCATGCGCAAGCACCTGAGCGGGCCGGGGGTCAAGCCGGTGCTTCTGGCCTCCCTGGCGGGCGTGCCCCTGCCGCTGTGCTCCTGCGGGGTCATTCCGGCGGCCATGGGCCTGCGCCAGGCCGGGGCCAGCAAGGGCGCGGCCACGGCCTTCCTCATCTCCACCCCGGAGACCGGCGTGGACTCCATTGCCGTGACCTACGCCATGCTCGACCCGATCATGACCGTGGTCCGGCCCGTGGCCGCCTTCATCACCGGGGCCATGGCCGGGCTTCTGGTCAACCGCTACTGCGGCGATGCGCCCGACTGGAGGCCCAGCCCCGACCTCGCTCCCTTGGGCCTCACCCCCCTGGACGCCCTGGTCAGGCCCAAGCCCACGTTTCTGGCCCGGCTGCGGATCAGCCTGGACTTCGCCTTTGGGGAGATGCTCCCAGGCATCGGCAAGTGGTTTTTGCTCGGGGTGCTCATTGCCGGGATCATCGAGGCGGCCCTGCCCGCCGACCTCATGGCCCGGGTCCTGGGGTCCGGGATCTGGCCCATGCTGGCCATGCTGGCCCTGGGCATCCCGCTCTATGTCTGCGCCACGGCCTCCACGCCCATTGCCGCCGCCCTGGCAATCAAGGGCCTGTCCCCGGGCGCGGCCCTGGTCTTTCTCCTGGCCGGACCAGCCACGAACACGGCCGGAATCGCCGTGGTGGCCCGCATGTTCGGGGCCAGGGCCACGGGCGTCTATCTGGCCTCCATCGCCGGATGCACCTTGCTCATGGGCCTGGCCGTGGACGCGCTCTACGCCTGGCTGGGCCTGGACGTGACCCACTGGATCGCGGCCGGGGCCGAGAACGCGCCTGGGGTGGTCTCCTGGGTTTGCGCGATTGTACTGATGGGGCTCATCGGCTGGGATTTGGCCAAGGGGCGGCTGGCCCGGGGCTAAGAAATTATGAGCCAAGAAAAACCAAGAAATTAAAAATAAAAAAATGCGTTCCCTTTGTGCGGGCCAAAAAAGGGCGCCTCTGTTCCCCAATAGAGACAGGAGCCCGCCCGTGGCTCAAGCCTGTCACCCGCGCCCTCTTCCCCCGCCCGGGCCTTTGCGCTAAGACCACTCCATGCCCCGCGTCATCTTCGTCTCCTCCTACGAGCCCTTTTCGGCCGCCCTGCGCGGGCTGGGCTGCGAGGTGATCGAGGCCGACTTCAAGCCCGGCCGGGTGGAGGATGCGGCGGCCCTGTACGCCGAACACGGCCCGGCCGACCTGCTCCTCCAGCGCGAGCAGCTCTCCGGCCCCATCCTGCTGAAAAACCTGGACTCCGTGCCCTGCCTCAAGGCCTTCTGGTCCCTGGACACCCACCTGAACCTCTGGTGGCACGCGCCCTACGCCCGGCTCTTCGACCTGGTGCTGACCACCCAGCCCCATCTGGTCGAGGCCCTGGCCCAGGCCATGGACGGAGCGGCCGGTATAGCGCCCGAGCTTGCGCCCGGCACGACCGAAGGAACGAGTACGGGGAGCGGCCGGGTCCGGCTCCTGCCCTGGTTCGGGTCCAAGCGGCGCTTTCGGCCCCATGCGGCCCGGGACCAGGCCGTGGGATTTGTGGGCCGGGTCACTCCCCAGCGGCCCTCGCGCAAGCGCTTCGTGGACCTGCTCGCGGCCACCGGCGTGGCGGTCACGGCCGACGGGCTGTTCGGCGAGGACATGCTCGGCTTCTACGACCGCACCCGCATCGGACCCAACGAATCCATCTTCGGCGAGGTGAATTTCCGGCTCTTCGAGACCGCCTCCTGCGGCTGCCTGCCCCTGGTCCAGTCCCTCGGCCCATCCGATGGCCCATCCAATGGACCATCAAATGGACCATCAAATGGACCATCAAATGGGCAATCCGGCGGCCAATCCACGGGCCAATCCGGCGACCAGGCCCTGTCCCCCCTGTTCCGGCCAGGCCAGGAGATCGCCGTGTATTCCGACGCCCTGGAGCTCCAGGAGATTTTGCAGGACCTCCTGTCCCATCCCGAACAGGCCGAGGCCATGGCCCTGGCGGCCTGGGAGCGAGTCCGGCGTGAGCATTTACCCGAGCACCGGGCGCGCGCCCTGGCCGGGTACTGCCAGGAGATATCATCGGGCAGGGACGGGGGCGGGGGCGCGGCACCGGGTCTGGCCAGAGGCCCCCGGGCCAGCCTGGCCCTGGCCCTGACCGCCCTGGAGTTGTGGATGGCCGGACGCCTGCTCTTTCCGCCCGCAGCCCTGGCCCGGGACCTGGCCGAGGCGTCAAACGGCCCGGCCCCGGACCCCGAGGCCCTGGCCGGACTCCTGCACCTCCTGACCTTTGCGGACCAGCGCGAGGACGCGGGCCTGGCCCTGGACACGATTCTGACCCTGTCCCAGGCCCTGACTCATTCGGGCCTGGCCCTGGCCACGGGCATGGCCGCTCTGAAACTCGGGCGCATAGAGGACAGCCGGGCGCATCTGGCCCGGGTTCTGGCCCAAGAATCCCCTGATACCCTACCAGACGACCTGCCAGGCCTCCTAGCCGCCTGGGCCGACTGGCTCCTGGCCCAGGGCCGGGTGGTCCGGCCCGGGTTCACCTATGATCCCCGCCGCCACCTCCCGGTCACGGCCGTGGACTGCCTGACCGCCGCCCTGTTCCTGGCCCCGGGCAACCTGACCTTCATGCGCACCCTGGAACAGGCCCTGGCTGGCCTGCGCGGGGCCGAGCACGCCCGGCTGGGCTTTCTCTCGGCCCTGTCCCTGGCCGTGCCCGAGGATTGGGCCGTGCATCTCTCCCTGGGCCTGACCGGCCTGGCCGTGTTCCGACCCGAGGAAGGCCGGGCGGACCTGGCCCAGGCCCTGGCCCTGGCCCAGGCCCAAGGGCAGGAGCCCGAGTTCTGGGCCGCCCTGGCCGCTGTCGATCCTGGGGGCCGCCTGAAAAAAGCATTGCGCGAAGGTGCGCCCCGGGCTACATCTGGAGCGCTCAATCCGGCCCCTGACGCGGGCTAAACCGCCCGGAAGCCCCCAAAAAAACATGCTCGAACTCCTGCGCATCCGCAACCTGGCCCTTATCGCCGACGCCGAGCTGGACCTCTGCGCGGGCTTGAACGCGCTCACCGGCGAGACCGGGGCGGGCAAGTCCTTCATCATGCGGGCCGTGGACTTCATCGTGGGCGAGCGCATGGAGCCGGGCCTGGTCCGGCCGGGCGCGGAAAAGGCCGTGGTCGAGGCCGTGTTCGACTTGGGCGGGGTCCAGACCATCGTGCGCCGGGAGCTCATGGCCGAGAGCGGCCGCAGCCGGGCCTTCATCGACGGGGACCTGGCCTCCCAGGACGCGGTCAAGACCCTCACCTCCGGCCTGGTCCTGCACACCAGCCAGCACAAGCAGCACAAACTCCTGTCCCCGGCCTATCAGGCCATGATCCTGGACGCCTTTGTGGACCAGGGGCTCATTGCGGTCCGGGACCGGGCCTTGGGCCGTCTGCGGGACGTGGCCGCCAGCCGCCGGGAGCTTGAGGCGCGCCGCCAGGATCTTCTGGGCCAGCGCGATTTTCTGGAGCACCGCCTGACCGAGATCAAGGCCGCCGGGCTCTCCCCGGACGAGGAGGAGACCCTGCTGGCCCGCAAGACGGCGGCCAAGGGTTTCAGCGGCGTCACCGAGGCCCTGGAGCGATCCTTGAGCGCCTTGCGCGGTGAAAATGGACTGGTGGACCGCCTGGCCGACCTGGGACGGGATTTGGACCGCCTGGGCGCGGTCCTGCCCGAATACGCCCCGGAGCGGGCCTTTGTGGACGAGACCCGGGAACGGCTGTCCGAACTGGCCCTGCGCCTGCGCCACCAGGATCTGGACGCCCCGGACGAGGCCGAGCTGAACGCCCTGGAGGCCCGGCTCTACGCCCTGTCCGCGCTCAAGCGCAAACTCGGCCGCACGGTCACGGGCATCCTGGACCTAGGCCGGGAAATCGAGGAGAGCCTGTCCTTTCTGGACGCCTCGGAGCTGGACCTGCGCCGCCTGGGCCGGGAGGAGCAGGAGGCCGTTGCGACGCTCAGCCGCGTCCTGGAAGGCCTGCACGCGGCCCGGCTGGAGGCTGGGGCTGGCCTGTGCCGGAGCATGGAGGCCGAGCTCAAGGACCTGGGATTTTCCGAGCACTTGAAGGTGGACCTGGCCTTTGAGCCCGTGGAGATTTTCCCGGGCCTTGCCGAGCAGCGGGCGCGCTTTTTGTTCAGCCCCAACCCGGGCCAGCCACCCCGGCCCCTGGACAAGATCGCCTCGGGCGGCGAACTCTCGCGCTTCCTCCTGGCCTTGACCGGCCTCACCCCGGGCGCGGATCGGGCCACCCTCATTTTCGACGAGGTGGACGCGGGCATCGGCGGGCTCACGCTGGAGCGCGTGGCCTTAAAGCTCAAGGAGCTTGCGGCCGGACGCCAACTCATCCTCATCACCCACTGGCCCCAACTGGCCGCGCCCGCCAAACGCCACTTCCGCATCCTCAAGGAAGTGACTGGCGGCGAGACTTACACCCGCTGCCTGCAACTGGCCGTGGACGAACGCCCGGAAGAACTGGCCCGCATGGCTGGCGGCGGAGAGCGGGGCCAGCGTTTGGCCGAGGATTTGCTGAAGGCGGCCGGAACCTAGCGCCGCGCCCAGCCTTTTCCCTTTGCCCCCTCCCCGCACTTGCCAGCCCGCCCTCTTCAAGGGTAGGAAAACCCCGTCGAGATGACCAATCCGGCCCCATACCTTAAGAGGAAACGTACGCATGCCCCGACCCGAGTTCACTCCCACGGAAAAGAAAATCCTGGCCCTGGCCGGGGCGGACCTGCCGGACTCGGCCACGCCGTTCGCGGACATCGCCGAGCAGTGCGGGACCGACGAGGCCACGGTGCTGGCGCTTCTGTCCGGGCTCAAGGAGAACGGGGTCATCCGCCGTTTCGGGGCCACCCTGCGGCATCAGAAGGCCGGGTACGGGCACAACGCCATGGTGGCCTGGCGGGTGGAAGCGCCCCTGGACCCCAAGTCCGTGGGCCAGGCCATGTCCGAGCATCCGGCCATCAGCCACTGCTATCTGCGCCGGACCTACCCGGAGTGGCCGTACAATCTGTACACCATGATCCACGGCAAGAACCCCGGGGACTGCATGCGGGTCGTGGCCGAGCTGTCGGCCTTGACCGGCGCGACCGGCTACACCACCTTACAGAGCATCCGGGAACTGAAGAAAACATCCATGCGCTACTTCGAGGAGGAGGCATGAACACGAAATCCCAGGAACTTTTCGAGCGCGCCCGCCAGGTCATCCCCGGCGGGGTGAACAGCCCGGTGCGGGCCTGCAAGAGCGTGGGCTGCGATCCGCTGTTCGTGGCCCGGGCCAAGGGCTCGCGCCTGTGGAGCGTGGACGGCCAGGAGCTCATCGACTTTGTCATGAGCTGGGGGCCGCTGCTGCTCGGGCATTGCGACCCGGAAGTCACGGCCGCCGTGCACCGGGCTGCTGACTTAGGCTCGAGCTTCGGCGCGCCCTGCGAGGGCGAGGTGGGCCTGGCCGAGGCCGTGCGCGCGGCCCTGCCCTCCATGGACATGGTGCGCATGGTCAGCTCGGGCACCGAGGCCACCATGAGCGCCCTGCGCCTGGCCCGGGCCTACACCAGCCGGGACCAGATGGTGAAGTTCCACGGCTGCTACCACGGGCACGCGGACAGTTTCCTGGCCAGCGCGGGCTCGGGCCTGCTCACCCTGTCCATCCCGGGCACGCCCGGGGTTCCGGCGGACACGGTCAAGGACACACTCCTGGCCGACTACAACGACCTCACGAACGTCGAGGCCCTGTTCAAGGAAAAGGGCCAGGGCATCGCCTGCGTCATCGTGGAGCCCGTGGCCGGGAACATGGGCCTGGTCCTGCCCAAAAAGGGCTTTCTCAAGGGCCTGCGTGACCTGTGCACCCAGTACGGAGCCCTGCTCATCTTCGACGAGGTCATCACCGGTTTTCGCCTGGGCCTGTCCGGGGCGCAAGGCAAGTACGGCATCGTGCCGGACCTGACCACCCTGGGCAAGATCATCGGCGGCGGCCTGCCCGTGGGGGCCTACGGCGGCAGGCGGGAGATCATGCAGCGCATCGCGCCCAGCGGGGACGTGTACCAGGCCGGGACCCTGTCCGGGAACCCGCTGGCCATGGCCGCTGGAATCGCCACCTTAAGCAAGCTGGCCACCCTGGACTATGCGGCCCTCGAAGCCCGCACCCTGGCCTTTGCCACGGAGATGAAGGCCGTGCTCGAGGGCAAGGGCCTGCCCGTGAGCCTGACCCACATCGCCTCCATGTTCACCCTGTTCTTCACCGAGACCCCGGTGAAGGATTTCGCCACGGCCAAGACCACCAATGCGGACCTGTACTCCACGTTCTACGCGGGCATGCGCAAGAACGGGGTCAACCTGGCCCCCTCGGCCTACGAATGCGCCTTCACCTCCTTTGCGCACAGTGATGCGGATTTGGACCAGACCCTGGAGGCGGCGCGGAAGGTGGCCTTCTAGGGATACTCCGCGACCATGACCCCCACCCCGGGCCGCGAGCCTCTGTTCACCCGGGAATTCACCGGGCTCTGCCTGGTGATATTCCTGTCCTACTGCAATATCGCGGTGTTCTACAGCCTGTACCTGCACCTGGACTCCCTGGGCGTGCCCGAGGCCTGGCGGGGCTTGCTCATCGGGTCCTCGTCCCTGTCCATGGTGGCCCTGTTCGTGCTGGCCACCCCGCATCTCACCGTGGGAGGCGCGGCCCGGAACATGGTGGCGGGCATCGCCATCCTGGCCTGCTGCGGGGTGGGCTATCTTTTTGCCGCCAGCGTGCCCGCGCTTCTCTTCATCCGCCTGGCCCACGGCCTGGCCCTGTTCCTGCTCACCGGGTCGTGCATGACCCTGCTGGTGGGCATCATCCCGGCCTCGCGCAGCGGCCAGGCCTTCGGGGTCTATTCCGCGTCCATGCTCCTGCCCTTCTCCATCGTGCCGGTGCTCTGCGACGCGGCCAAGCCCTGGCTGCCCAGCCCGGCCCAGGACTACGCCCTCATGGCCCTGCTCCTGGTCCCGGCCGCGCTGGTGGCCCGGGGACTGGGCCGGGCCGTGCGCGCCCGGACCTCGGGCCAGCCCCCGGCCGCGCCCCTGTCCTTTCAGGAGATGTGCGCGGGCGCGGTGAGGGCTCCGGTGTCCGTGCTCCTTGTGGTCAACGCCGTGTATTACGTGGTTTTTTCGGCCGTGTTCTACCTGGCCAAGGGCCTGTTCCTGGACCGGGGCCTGGCCGAAGTGGGGGCCTTTTTCAGCATCCAGACCGCCTGCATGCTGGCCATCCGGGTGCTGGGCAACCGCATCTTCGACCTGGTGGGCAAGGTCATTCTGGTGCGCCTGTGCTACTCTCTCACGGGCCTGGGTCTGGTCCTGACCCTCATCCTGCGCAACCATACCGGCCTGGTGGCCTCGGCCCTGGTGCTCGGCCTGGGCATGGGCCTGGGAGTCCCGGCCTTGAACGCCTTCATGTTCTCCCTGTCCGATGCGCGCTCGCGGGCGGTGAACGCCAATCTCATGATCCTGTCCCTGCAACTCGGGAATTTCTGCGGTCCCATCCTGGGCGGCCTGGCCGTGGGCCTGCTGGGCTACGACGGGCTCCTGGGGGCCATGGCCGGGGTCTGCCTGGCCGCCCTGGCCGGGACCATCGGGTTCCGGGAGGCCCGGCCCTCTTTGTGAGGTCCACGAGGCGCTTGGAGGGCTCGCATTGCGTCCGGCGCGGAAACATGGGACAGGTCGCGGGAGGAGCGGCCGGAGTGCCCACATCTTCCCTATCCAATCCGAATTCGCCCCTTCAACATCATCAGGAGGACGTATGAAGCCGCGCTGGAAAACGTTGGTGACGGGGTTTCTTTTCGCCTGTTTCTCCCTGCCCCTGCTCTGCGCCCCGGCCCCGGCCAAGGAGGCCCAGGGCCTGGACATCGGCGGCGCCCGGGACATCTGGGACGGCTCCCTCTACCCGGACAAGGCCGTGCGCACCTACAGCAACACGGACAAGATCTTCCCCACCCGCACGATCAAGGCCGGAAAAAAAGCCTCCGCGATCCCGGTCAGCGACAAACCCATCACCGCCCTGACCTTCACCTCGGCCAACAAGACCTATGACCTGCCGGATTACGTGGCCCTGAACCGCCTGACCGGGCTGATCCTGCTCAAGGACGGCAAGATCGCCTACGAACACTACGATTTCGGCTTCAAACCAACCCAGCGCTGGATGTCCATGTCCCTGGCCAAATCCCTGGTCTCCACCCTGGTGGGCGCGGCGGTGAAGGACGGCTCCATCGCCAGCATCGACGACCCGGTGACCAAATACCTGCCCCAGCTTTCCGGCAGCGCCTACGAGGGCGTCTCGGTCAAAAACGTGCTCATGATGTCCTCAGGCGTGAAATGGGACGAAACCTACGTCGATCCCGCCTCCGACCGCCGCAAGCTCCTGGAGCTGCAGATCGCCAGCAACAAGCCGGGAGCCATTTTCGACCTGATGAAGAGCCTGCCCAAGGCCACCGAGCCAGGCACCACGTTCAACTACAGCACCGGCGAGACCGTGCTCATCGGCGAGGTGGTGCAGGCGGCCACCAAAATGCACCTGGCCGACTACCTCTCCAAGAAGATCTGGGCTCCCCTGGGCATGGAAGCCGACGCCTCCTGGTATCTGGACGCGCCCGGCGGGCACGAGGTCGGCGGCAGCGGCGTCCTAGCCAGGCTGCGCGACTTCGCCCGCTTCGGCCAGTTCATCCTGGACGGAGCCAAGATCAATGGTCAACCGATCGTGCCGGATGGCTGGCTGGCCGAGGCCACCAAAGGCCAAATCCCCTCCAGATACCCCACCCTGCTCTACGGCTACCAATGGTGGGTGGTCAAAGCCGATCCCGGCACGGTCCACGACGGGGCCTTCATGGGCCGCGGCATCCACGGCCAGTACCTGTACATAAATCCCAGGGAAAAAGTCGTGGCCATCGGCTTAAGCGCCCGTCCGAAACCCACCGGCAAGGACGCCATGGCAGACCTGGACTTCCTGGCCGCCGCCGTCAAGAAGCTGGGCGGGAAGCAGTGACCCGCCCCCGATAACCGGCCCATCCTCAAAAACAAGGCCCCGTCCCTCCAATCACCAGGAGGAACGGGGCCGAATCATTTGGATTTCAGACCGGGTTCAGGCCCGGCCCCGGCTCGACGTTACTGCTTCTTCTCCAAGGGCAGGGTGCGGAACACGTTCTGGCCCTGGCGCTTGACCAGGATCATGACCACGCCCTTGGCCTTGCCCTCGCTCTCCAGAACCTTGCGGAAGGCGGCCACGCTGTTCACCGGCTGCTGGTTCAGCTCCAGGATCACGTCCCCGGGCCGCATGCCGTTCTCGGCCGCCACCGAGCCCTGAAGCACGCTGGTGACCAAAAGCCCCTGGGGCTTGTCCAGGCCCAGGGCCTTGGCCTCCTGGTCCTTGTCCACGGGCTTCAAGGACAGGCCCAGTTCGTCCGAGGCCTCTTCCTTCTGGGGCTTCACGGCCTCGGCGGTCTGCTTGATGTTGCGTTCGCCCAGGGTGGCCGTGAGCGTGATCTTGCCGCCCTTGCGCCAGATCACCAGCTTGGCCTTGTCCCCAGGGGCCAGGGAGGCCACGTTCTGGGTCAGTTCGGCGCTGTTGGCCACGGCCTTGCCGTTGACCTCCAGGATCACGTCGCTGGTCTTGATCCCGGCCTGGTCCGCCGGATCTCCGGGCAGGACCGTGGACACCAGGGCGCCCGTGGTCTCGGTCAGGCCCAGGGCCTTGGCCGTGTTCTCGTCCACGTCCTGGATGGTCACGCCCAGCCAGCCGCGGGAGACCTTCTTGCTGGTGCGCAACTGCTCGATGACCTTGCTGGCCATGGACGAGGGAATGGCGAACCCGATGCCCGAGCCGCTGGCCACGATGGCCGCGTTCACGCCCACCACCTGGCCGTCCATGTTCAGGAGCGGGCCGCCGGAATTGCCCGGGTTGATGCTGGCGTCGGTTTGCAGGAAGTTGTCAAAGGGACCGGCCCCGATGACCCGGCCCTTGGCGCTGATGATCCCGGCCGTGATGGTATGGCCCAGGCCAAAGGGGTTGCCGATGGCCAGCACCCATTCGCCCACCTCGGTCTTGTCCGAGTCCGCGAACTTCAAGATGGGCAGGGACTTCTTGACCTCGATCTTGAGCAGGGCCAGATCGGTCTCCGGATCGCGGCCGATGAGCTTGGCCGTGTAGTCGTCCTTGTCCGTCTCCTGGATCTTGATCTTGATCTCATCCGCGTCGGCAATGACGTGGTTGTTGGTGACCACGTAGCCGTCCGAGGAGATGATGAAGCCCGAGCCCAGGGCGCGCTGCTTGAAGCTGGGCTGGTTGCGGGGGTCGAGCATCTTGTTGAACTGGTCGAAAAAATCATCCATGGGATTGTCCTGCTGAGGCCCATGGAACTTGAAGAAATCCTGCAGGCGGCCCATCTGGCCCTTGCCGCCAGGTATGGTTTTCACGGTGTAGATGTTCACCACGGCCTTGCCCGCGTCCCGGGCCAGTTCGGTGAACTGGGGCAGCCCGTCCTTGGCCGAGGCGGCCAGGGGCAGGGCCAGAACCAAAACGCTGAGGCAAAAAATACGTATGAATTTGAACATATAAGGCCTCCTGTGACGCCCGAAAATGGCCGGGCGACGCTGTTCCAGGTGGGATTATAGGCAGTCTTTGGGCTTTGTAAAGGATGGATGGGCCAATGTTCCGGGACTTCCGTCAGGATTTTCGGCCCGGGACTAAAACCTTGACCCTGGCCGGGGGCGTGTATATCACTGCCTCACTTTCAAAGACGCTCCCGTAGCTCAGAAGGATAGAGCGATCGCCTCCTAAGCGATAGGCCGTGCGTTCGATTCGCGCCGGGAGCACCAAATAAAATAGATAGTTACGCCAACACAGACATACCCAATTTTCGAGAACACCCGCGTTTGTCCCGCTCCTGTCCCGCTTTTTATGGTGACGGGGGGTGAAACATGGGTCAATTTGGCCTGTCCTCCATGGGCGGAAACTGGCCCGGGACTTCTCCCCCGATCCGGGGAAAACTCGGCCCACCACCTTGACCATGCCGAGGGTGAAAAAGAGGGGTGACGGGACCGTTTGGGGGCATATCTGGGGGCATCGTGCTTTGGC
>CAILNX010000018.1 GCA_903835685.1 uncultured delta proteobacterium | reverse complement strand
AGCGCCTTGACGTATTCAAGCATGGCCGCAGGGGTATTCTGGGCGGCTTCAACGGGGAAATCGGCACTCACCATGAGGAGGTCCATGCTGGTTAAATATCCATTTTCTAGAGTTTGTCTAGATCCCCGTGAGCCCTTACGTCGGCGTTGAGGGCTTGGCCATTTCGGTTATGGAATTTCCCTGCGCGGCAAGCGAAATCCCCCCCCACGTCCGCGCTCGGGAACCGAACCTCGCCCTTGGCAATGAGGCCGTCGTTCAGGAAGACACCGCCTTTGACCTTGATGCGGTCGGCGCTGAGGGCATCGCCATTTTGGTTAAGGAATTGTCCGGCGCGGCAAGCGAAATCCCCCCCTATATCCGCGCCCAGGAACCGGACCATGCCCACGGCGGTGAAACCGTCGCTCAGGAACACATTGCCCTTGACCTTGATGCCGTCGGCGTTGAGGGCGCGATCCGCGCTGGCCAGTTCCTGGCCCTCGGGCTTGGCTTGGAATGAGGCGTTGCCGCAATCGAAATTTCCCTCCACGTCCGCGCCCAGGAACCGGACCATGCCCACGGCGGTGAAACCGTTGTTCAGGAAGACGCTGCCCCTGACCTTGATGCCGTCGGCGCTGAGGGCGCGATCCGCGCTGGCCAGTTTCTGGCCCTCGGGTTTGGCCCGGAATGAGCCATCGCAGTCGAAATCCCCCCCCACGTCTGCGCCCAGGAACCGGACCTGGCCCACGGCGGCGAAGCCGTTGCGCAGGAAGACGCCGCCCTTGACCTGGATGCGGTCGGCGTTGAGGGCATCGCCAACGCCATGGACATGGCTGCCCTCGAAATTGAGCAGCCCGAACTCCGCGTCCTGGAGCAGCATCCCGCCGGGGACGAAACAGCGGAGAAGGCGGAACTGCCATGGCAACACCGCGAACGATGCGTCCAATTCCCCCTCAATCCTCGCCCCGCAAATGGTCAGCCCCGTATGCGTCAAAAACTCATGGGCTCTCTTGTCCGTCAGAATCCAAGCTACCACCTCGGCCCGGATGACAGGCAGATTCTTTGCTTTGGATGGGTTGCGAGGTAAGGCATGAATATTGCCTTGCCCCCATTCATCCAAACATTGATTTGATTTGGTAAAATAAGCCCACCCAGACTTCTGAGCAGCAACGCACAAGGCCTTCTCCGTCTTGCTCAAAGGGAGAAGCGATTCCGGCACCAAGTCCAGCAAAGTTTTCGCGTTAGTCATACGACCATCCCATGCGTCTAAATACGAACGCCACCAACCACCACCCCACACACGCCAAACCAATATAACCCCACCCCGATCAAATCAACCAGGACAACCCCCCGAGGCGAGGGCAAGACGAGAAAATACGAAGATGGCGCGGATAGCGCACAAGAGCACGACAGGAGGGCGGCCGCATCTCACGGCCAAGGCAGAATTTTCGGCTTATCCTTCAGTTCAACGGGGGTAAAGAACGGGCGGCAGCCCCGCCCCCTACTTCCCCCCCTTCTTCGCCTCAGCCTCTTTCTTCAGATGCTTGATGAACAGCCCGGCCTCGCGGTGCTGGGGGTTCATGGTCAGGCACTGTTTCAGGTGCTCCTTGGTCGTGGGCAGGTCGCCCTTGGAGTAGGCCGCTCGGGCGATGTTGTAGTGGATGTTCTCGTCGTCGGGCGAGGGGACCAGGGCCTTCTGGTAATAGACCACGGCCTCGTCGTACATGCCGCTCTTGCGCAGGTTGATGCCGAATTCGTTGAACAAATGCTTGTGCTCGGCCTGAAAGGCGTCCTCCAGGCCGCAGACCCGCTCGAACACCTGGCGGGCCTTGTCCTTGTCCCCGCGCGAGAGATAGCACAGGCCGATGCCGAAATTGGCCCGCACGTTCTCCACGTCGATTTTGAGCGCCTTGCCGTACTCGAACTCGGCGGAAAAGGTCTCGCCCTTCATGCGGTGGCGGTCGGCCGTGGCCGTGCACTTGGTCACCTCGCGCATGGCCGGGAGCACTTCCTTGTTGTATTTCTGCGGCTCGGGCATGTAGTCTTTGAGCAGGGTCTCGCGGGCGACCGGGGTCTTGGAGCCAAAGGGCACGTTGGTGAGGCTCAAGGCCTGGAGGTCGAACTTCCCGTCCGCGCGCTCGGCCGCGTAATAGTACATCATCTGCTTGGTGATGCGGGCCGTGGTCCCGGTGCCGATCTTGACGGTGGACTCCTTGGAGAACACGCTGACCAGATGCTTGGCCGAGGACACGTCGAGCTGCGGGGCGCCTGCCTCGGCCGACGGGGCGGCGGCCTTGGCCTCTTTGGCCGGGGCAGCGGCCGGGACAGCGGCCGGGGGAGCTGCCGGAGCGGCGGCCGGGGCGGTTTTGGGCGGATGGGCCTTGGTCATGGGATTCCTCCACGTAGGGACAGGGCGCTTGATCCAGGTTCAGGGCTTATTCCGGGCGGGCCGAGCCGGGGATTTCCCGGCTGGCGGCCCTGGTCCGGGACCCGGCAAACAGCATAGCAAAGGCCTGAAAAAGCGGCAAGTCCCGAGTGGGGGGGGAAGGCCCGGGCCGAGCACGCCCCGCGTTGCCTTCGGAGCGGGTTTGGGCTACATATCGCGGCCCGGACGCGAACCTTACGGCGGCCGCATTTCGCCCTACGGAGGCCACGACCATGCCCATCTATGAATTCGAATGTCCCCAGTGCCCCCTGGAATTCGAGGAACTGGTGTTCACCCCCACGGAAATCCCGCCCTGCCCCAAGTGCGGGTCCATCCACACCAAGCGGCTCATGTCCGCCTGCCGCCACAAGTCCGGCTCGGGTGGCCGGGACCACGGTCCTGCCTCCCCGGCCCCGTCCTCGGGCGGCGGCGGATGCTCGGGCTGCGCGGGCGGCAGTTGCTCCACCTGCAAATAAATGTGAAGCGAGACACCATGCGCCACGTGACCATCGCCACCCGGGGCAGCAAGCTGGCCCTGTGGCAGGCTGAACATATCTCCGCGGAACTGAAGAAACAGTACCCCGGCCTCACCGTCGAACTGCTCAAGATCAAGACCACGGGGGACAAGATCCTGGACGTGCCCCTGGCCAAGGTCGGGGGCAAGGGGCTGTTCGTGAAAGAGATCGAGGAGGCCCTGCTGGACGGCCGGGCCGACCTGGCCGTGCACAGCATGAAGGACGTGCCCGCCGAACTGCCCGAGGGCCTGATCGTGGGCGTCACTCCGCCCCGGGAAGACCCCACGGACTCTCTCCTGTCCGTCAAATACAACGGCCTGGACGACCTGCCCACCGGGGCCAAGGTGGGCACCAGCAGCCTGCGCCGTCAGGCCCAACTGGCCATGATCCGGCCGGACCTCTGCGTGGAGTCTTTGCGCGGGAACCTGGACACCCGGGTGGGCAAGCTCCTGGACGGCCTTTACGACGCCATCATCGTGGCCACGGCGGGCTTGAACCGCCTGGGCCTGTCCGCGCCCAAACAGGAAATCCTCGGCCCGCCGCGCTTTCTTCCGGCCGTGGCCCAGGGCGCGCTGGGCATCGAATACCGCCAGGACCGGCCCGAAATGGCCGAACTCCTGGCCTTCCTCAACCACGCGGACACGGCGGACCAGATCGCGGCCGAACGCTCCTTTCTTCTGCGCCTGGAAGGCGGCTGCCAGGTGCCTATCGCGGCCCATTCGGTGCTGGACGCCGATGGCGGCCTGACGCTGACCGGGTTCGTGGCTGACACGGACGGCTCGAACCCCCTGCGCCTGACCATCAGCGGCCCGCGCGAGGAGGCCGCAAGCCTGGGCCTGGCCCTGGCCGACTCGATCCTGGAAGCCGGAGGCCGCGAAATCCTGGCCCGGGTCTACGCCCGGGGGTAGAGTTCAAGGAGGCGCGCCATGCTCACGCTTTCCCGCAATCACGACGCCGTGTCCCAGTCCGAGATCCGGGCCATGACCATTGCCTGCGCCAAGGCCGGGGGCATCAACCTGGCCCAGGGCGTGTGCGATCTGGACGTGCCTTCCGTGGTCACGGCCGGGGCGGCCCAGGCCATGCAGGACGGGTACAACGTATACACCCGGTTCGACGGGCTCATCGAGCTGCGCCGGGCCATCGCGGACAAGCAGAAGCGGTTCACGGGCCTGGCTTACGACCCCGAGGGCGAGGTCACGGTCAGTTGCGGGGCCACGGGCGCGTTTTATTGCGCCTGCCTGGCCCTGTTGGACCCGGGCGACGAGGTGATCATGTTCGAGCCGTACTACGGCTACCACGTGAGCACCCTGGCCTCGGTGGGGGCCAAGACCGTGCCCCTGCGGCTCTCGGCCCCGGGCTGGAGCTTCACCCCTGCGGACCTGACGCGCCTGGCCACGCCCCGGACCAAGGCCCTGGTGCTCAACTCGCCCATGAATCCCCTGGGCAAGGTGTTCACCCGGGCCGAGTTGCAAATGGTGGCTGATTTCGCCCGGGAGCGGGACATCTTCGTGTTCACGGACGAGATTTACGAGCATTTTTTGTATGACGGGGCCGAGCACTTCTCCCTGGCCACCTGGCCGGGCATGCGCGAGCGGACCATCGTGATTTCCGGGCTGTCCAAGATTTTCAGCATCACCGGCTGGCGGCTGGGGTACACGCTCTGCGACGCGCGCTGGGCAAAGGCCATCGGGCATTTCAACGACCTGGTCTACGTGTGCGCGCCCGCGCCCTTGCAGATGGGCGCGGCCCGGGGGCTCAACGAGCTGCCCGAGTCCTATTACCACGGGGTGGCGGCCGAGCATCTGGGCAAGCGGGAGCGCATGTGCCGGGCGCTCACCACGGCCGGACTCACCCCCATCGTGCCCCAGGGGGCCTATTACGTGCTGGCGGATTTAAGCCGCCTGCCCGGGGCGGACGACCGGGAGCGGGCCATGTTCCTGCTGGAGCAGACCGGGGTGGCCTGCGTGCCGGGCCGGGCCTTTTTCAGCGACGCCTCTGGGGCCGGACTGGGGCGGTTCTGCTTTTCCAAGCGGGACCCGGCCCTGGACGAGGCCTGCGCCCGTTTGGCTCGGCTGGGCTAGGGCGGCCGCCCCAGGGACCGCCATGAACGTGAATCTCGCCACCCTGATGTACGCCTCGGCCGTGGCCATGGCCACGGCCACGGCGGCCTTCTACTACATGTACCGCCAGCGGCTGTCGGCCCGCATCCCGGCCTCCTGGGTGGCGGCCGGGGCCATGGTCTCCCTGGCCCTGGCCGGGATAGCCGCGCGGGGCAGCATCCCGGACTTCGCCTCCATCCCGGTCAGCCACAGCCTGATGCTCGTGGGCATGCTGTGCATGCGCTCGGGGTTTCGGCTCTTCCTGGGCCGGACCCCGGAATACCGCGCCCTGTTCCTGCCCCCGGCCCTGATCATCCCGTACATGTCCTATTTCACCTACGTGGTCCCGAGCATGGGCCTGCGCAGCCTGACCCTGTGGCTGTGCATCTCCCTGGCCTACGGAATTTTGAGCTGGGAGCTTCTGCGCGACGGCCCCATCCGCTACGGCCGCCCTCAGATTTTCCTGGGCCGGACCTACCTGGTCTTCTCCCTGCTCTACCTGCTCTTCGCTGTCCTGTTCGTGCTTTCGATCCTGTTGTCCGACACGGCCGCCCTGGCCTATCTGGTGGGCGTGGCCACCTTCGCCAGCCTGCCCTCGGTGATCCTCTACGCCATCAGCTTCGTGCTCATGATCAACGAGCGCCAGCAGGCCGAACTGCTGGCCGCCCGGGATGCGGCCCAGGCCGCCAACCAGGCCAAGAGCGAGTTTCTGGCCCGCATGAGCCACGAGATCCGCACCCCCTTGAACGGGGCCATCGGCATGCTCCAGCTCCTGAAGATGACTCCCCTGGACCAGACCCAGAGCGAGTACGCGGACAGCTCCCTGGCGGCGGCCCGGAGCCTTCAGGGGCTCATCAACGACATCCTGGACCTCTCGCGCATCGAGGCCGGGCGGCTGGTCACGGAGAACGAGATCTTCGATCCGGCCCAGGTCCTGGCCGAGTCCGTGCGCACCCTGGAGTACCAGGCCCGGCACAAGGGCCTGACCTTCTCCCTGGCCTGCGACCCTTGCGCGGGCAAGCTCTACGGAGACGCCCAGCACCTGCGCCAGGCCGTGGTCAACCTGGTGGGCAATGCGGTCAAGTTCACGGAAACCGGAGGGGTGTCCGTGCATCTGCGTTTGACCCCGGAGGCGGAGGCCAATACGGAGATTGGCACGCAGACTGGCGCGGAGATGGGCGCGGTATTGGCCGAGATGACCGTGGAGGACACCGGCCTGGGCATCCCGCCCGACCGTCTGGAGAGCATCTTCGACCCCTTTGTCCAGGCCCACTCCAGCGTGGACTTCGGCGGCACCGGCCTGGGCCTGGCCATCACCCGGCAGTTGGCCGAGGCCATGGGCGGAACCGTGCGCGTTTCGAGCAGGCCTGGCGCGGGCAGCCGGTTCGTGTTCACGGCCCGCTTTAAGCCCGCGCCCGAGACCGGGATGGTCAGCCTGGAAGAGGTCCGGCAGTGCGCTTCCCGGATCATGAAAAGTCTCCCCTGCCTGCGCGTGCTCCTGGCCGAGGATTTTCCCATCAACCAGAAATTCATGATCGACCTGCTCCAAAAGCACGGGCACAGGGTCCGGCTGGCCAGGGACGGGGGCGAGGCCGTGCTGGCCGTGGGCGAGGAGGCCTTTGACCTGGTGCTCATGGACGTGCGCATGCCGGGCGTGGACGGGATGGAGGCCACCCGGCGCATCCGGGAGATGGAGAAGGGGAGCGGGAGGCGCACGCCCATCGTGGCCCTGACCGCCTACGCGGTCAAGGGGGACCGGGAGCGCTTCCTGGCCGCAGGCATGGACGACTGCCTGACCAAGCCCCTGTTCATGGAGGTCCTGGCCCCGGTCCTGGCCCGCTACGCCCCCCAGGCTTAACGCCCCGGACCTGAACTGAAATCCCGAGCCTGGACAAACCCCGGTCAAATATTTATGGACAGTGAGGCGGCCCTGGGGTAGACGGCCGCCTCGCGCCGTCACGGCGCTCGCGAATTTCGCCATACCACGTAAATAACACGCCCAAGGAGTCTTCATGCCCGCACCGGAAATGTACACCCTGTTCAGCGGCGGGGCCCAGGGGGCCGAGGCCGAGTTCGGCCGTCAGGCCGAGAAATGCGGGGTCCAGGAGGTCAATTTCACCTTCCAGGGCCACAAGATCGACCGCGAGACCGGCATCCGGGTGCTCACGGCCGAGGAGTTGGTGCGCAAGGACGTGAGCCTGGCCTACGTGTCCAAGATCCTGCATCGGGACTTCACCAACGCCCAGATCATGCGCAAGGTGCTCCAGGTCATCATGTACCAGGTGGATTCCGGGTATGAGGTGTTCGTGGTCGGCAACATCCAGGAGGACGGCACGGTCACGGGCGGCACGGGCTGGGGCGCGGAGTTCGCCAAGATCTGCAACAAGCCCCTGTACGTGTTCAGCCAGGACAAGGGCTCCTGGTTCAAATGGGAGTCCGAGCAGTGGATTCCCACCACGGACCCGGTCATCACCCAGACCCATTTCACGGGCACGGGCACCCGCTTCCTGGAAGAGAACGGCAAGGCGGCCATCGCCGGGCTGTTCGTCCGCAGCTTCAAGTAGACGCGAACCAAAAATCACAGATTGAAGGCGGCCGGGGATTCCCGGCCGCTTTTTTTGTTGCCAAGGGCGCTCTCGGGGGCCGCACCTCTTGGAAAGGGAAGAGAGGAAAAGTTTCGAGGGGAGGCAACATTTCTGTTGCTTTTCTTCTGCACAACACTTATGTTGTCTCCAGGGCAGTCTTCAACCTTCGTCCGGGTGGAGAGGGATTTTTCATGGATTCACGGGAGTTCAAGCGCTGGCTCAAGAAGCAGGGCTGCCGGTTCGAGAGCCACAAAGGCGGGAGCGGCCATTTGACCGTTCTGCTGGGCGACCGGGTATCCCAGCTCCCCATGCACGGGCAGGGAAAAGAACTGGGCTCCGGGCTGGTGGAGAAGATCAAGAAGGACCTAGGCCTGAAATGATGCCCACAAGTTGATTGTAACGATTGAAAATATTTTAATTTTCTTAATTGTAGGCGGGTTCATTTATGTTGGCCTATCGTATCGACCTCACCCCTGATGACAACGACACTTTCCTGGTCACCTGCCCGGACCTTCCTGAAGTGACGACCTTTGGAGAAGATGAGGACGAGGCCCGGTTGCGCGCGGTGGACGCCATCGAAGAGGCCCTGGCCGCCAGGATCGCCCAAAGAAAAGACATCCCGCTGCCTCGCCTCGGCAAGAAGAATGCCCCTGTCGTCTCCATCCCCGCGCAGACGGAACTCAAGGTGGCCCTGTATCTGGCCATGCGCGCGTCGGGCCTAAGCAAGGCCGATCTGGCCCGGCTCCTGTCCGCCCACGCCCCCCAGGTGGACCGGCTCCTGGACCTGCGTCACGACTCCAGGCTGGACAAGCTGGAACAGGCCTTTCGGGTGATCGGGAAGAGAATCGACATCCATGTCGAAGACGCTGGCCGGGGCGCGTAGTCTCGCCAGATCGGGCCAAAGCTCACGCATTCACGGCGGCCGGGGATTCCCGGCCGCTTTTTTTTCGCCCGCCAAGCCCCTGACGCCGGGGCCTGTGCCTGCGGGGTGATTGCCCCGCAACGAGTTAGAATCGCATGGCATTTATCGGAATGGCACATCCTGTGCTCGTATGAGGCAAACCGTACAGGAGGAGACGTCCATGCAGATAGCCCAGGAAGTCCAGACCATGGTCGGGGCCTTGCTCGCCGGGGACCTGAACGTGTGGGAGGGCGGGTATTTCAGCCACCTCATGGCCCGGTCCATGGCCGAGCAGGGCCGGAATTTCCCGGTGCTGCACTACGACTATCCCGAGCGCCACAAGCTCTACGGGTATGTGAACAACGACGTGCTGCACAACCGGCCCATCGATTATCTGGAGTTCGGGGTGTATCAGGGCGACAGCCTGCGCCAGTGGCTGGGTTTAAATCCCCATCCCAAGTCCCGGTTCTACGGGTTCGACAGCTTCGAGGGACTGCCCGAGGACTGGCTCTCCGGGCACAAGTCCAAGGGGGCCTTCACCTGCCAGGGCGAGATGCCGGCCATCGACGATCCCCGGGCCACCCTGGTCAAGGGCTGGTTCAACCAGACCCTGGAGCCCTTCCTGGCTGATTTCACGGTGCAAAACCAGATGGTGGTGCACCTGGACGCGGACCTGTTCTCCTCCACCCTGTACGTGCTCATGACCCTGAACCGGGTGATTCCCAAGGGTACGGTTTTCGTGTTCGACGATTTCAATCCCCGGGACGATTTCGCGGCCTTCCACTACTTCCTGCGGGCCTGCGGCCGCAAATGGCGCATCCTGGCCGCCCGCCAGGGGTTCGGCAAGCTGGCCGCCGTGGTCTACTAAAACGCCGCCCGGCCCGGGCGGGCTGGATTGTTACTGGGGAGTGACGAACAGGAAACAATTGTGTCCAGGTTGCAAATCCGGTAGGGAGAAGGGAGCGCGAAGCGCACCCGGCCCCGGCCTTTCGGTCCGGGCCGCCACGCCCAACCGGAGAGCGGCATGAGTTTCAGTCTGTTTCCCAAATCAGTCAAATTCTTCGACCTTTTCCTCGAACAGAACCGCAAGACCTTCAAGGCCGCCACCATCCTGAACGAGATCGCCCAGGATTTCACGGATGTGGAGGAGAAGTGCAAGCAGATCAACATCATCGAGAGCGAAGGCAACGCCATCAGCCGGAACATCTCCCATGAGCTGTCCACCACCTTCATCACCCCCATCGACCGCGAGGACATCCACGAGATCAACCTGACCCAGGAAGGCATATTGAACCTGATCAAGGCCATCTCCACGCGCATGGGGCTCTACGACTTCCCCCGGGTCAAGTACCCGGCCAAGAAGCTCTGCGCCAATTTAAAACTCATGGTGGAGGAGAGCGGGATCATGCTCCGGGGCCTGGCCGGCCGCAAGGAGATCGACGCCCATCTGGAGCGGATCAAGGCCTTCAAGTACGAGTGTGAGATGATCCTCCTGGTGGCCCTCGGCGAGACCTTTGACAACGAGGGTCTGGACAACGCGCCGATCATGGACGTGATCAAGTGGACCCACATCTACGACCGCATCGAGCAGGCCATTGAGCGGGCCGAGGTCCTGGCCGACGTGCTGGAAGGGATCAGCCTGAAAAATGCTTGAGATCCCGCTGCTGCTCGTGGCCATCGTGGCCATCGCCCTGATTTTCGACTTCACCAACGGGGCCCACGATAGCGCCAACGCCATCGCCACCATCGTGTCCACCAAGGTGCTCTCTCCGCGCACGGCCGTGATGATGGCCGCCGCGCTCAACCTGGCCGGGGCCTTCCTGGGCGAGGAAGTGGCCCACACCATCGGTTCGGGCATCGTGCGCACGGACATGGTCATGGGCTGCCAGGGTCTGGTCCTGGCCGCGCTCCTGGGGGCCATCTTCTGGAACGTGCTGACCTGGTATTGGGGCCTGCCCTCGTCCTCCTCCCACGCCCTGATCGGCGGGCTCATCGGCTCGGCCGTGGCCTACAACGGATTTGACTCCCTGAATTTCATGTCCATCGTGAACAAGGTGCTCCTGCCCCTGGTGTTCTCGCCCATGGCCGGATTCTTGGGCGGCTACCTGCTCATGCTCGGCCTGTCCTGGATGTTCATCCGGGCCAACCCCCGGCGCATCAACACCTCCTTCCGCAAGCTCCAGATCGTGTCCGCCGCCTTCATGGCCACCAGCCACGGGTTGAACGACGCCCAGAAGACCATGGGCATCATCACCCTGGCCCTGTACATCTTCCACGTGATCCCGGAAATCCACGTGCCCATCTGGGTCAAGGCCGCCTGCGCCCTGGCCATGGGCCTGGGCACGGCCATGGGCGGGTGGAAGATCGTGAAAACCATGGGGCACAAGATTTTCAAGCTGGAGCCCATCCACGGGTTCGCGGCCGAGACCGCAGCCTCCCTGGTCATCACCGGGGCCTCGTTTCTGGGCGCGCCCATCAGCACCACCCACACCATCTCCACCTCCATCCTGGGCGTGGGCGCGTCCAAGCGCCTGTCCGCCGTGCGCTGGGGCGTGGCCAAGAGCATGGTGGTGGCCTGGGTTCTGACCATCCCGGCCTCGGCCGTGGTGGCGGCCATCTGCTTCGAGGGCCTGTACCTGGTCGGAGTCATCAAATAGAGGACTCTCCGCCAAGAACGAAGAATAAGAATAGGTATTTCTCGTTCTTGCGTTCTCATGCAGGGGAAGAGCCATTTCCGGAGGGCAGGCGACAGATCGGCCCTGGCCGGTTGACCGCGGGCCATTCCGGGGTTATCTTCTCCCATTGAGAGCAAACCCCAGGAGGCAATCATGTTCAGCGGAGCGTTCCAGCCCATTCACTGGCTTTTGGTCATCCTGGTGGCCGTGGTCATCTTCGGCCCGGGTAAACTGGGCCAGCTCGGGGCCAACCTGGGCAAATCCATCCGCGAGTTCAAGGAAGCCTTGAGCGAGAAGGACGTGACCCCCACGGCCGCGCCGCCTCAGCCCGTGCAGCCCGCCCAGGCCCAGAACATCCAGCAGGCCAGCGCCCAGCCCGCCCAGCCGACCGTCCCGCCCGCTGCCCAGCCCAGTCAGCCCACGGCCCAGGCCACGGTGGAGCAGCCCAGAAAGGACGCCTAGACCGATCAAGCGAAGGTCCCAGCGGCCTTCCCTGATGTGCAAGAATAAGAAATAATTATTATTTTTTTGTCGTTGCCCGTGCCATCCCTCGGCGCGAAGCGTGATCTGCGACGGCCCGGCCCGAGCAGCCCTCTTTTTCCCCCTGTCCCGGCGTGATATCCCGGGCAGGGGGTTTTTCATGAACGGGACGTGGGTTTATTTCCGTATTTCGTTCCCCCAAGGCCCCCAACTTCATTGACGAGGGACTGATATCATGGGATGTTTCATCAACCGCCTGGGAGGTGAGCATGGATCATGACCCCCCGACCTCTACCCTTTCCCTGAAATTCGCCGCTGGCGCAGGGGCCTGCTGCCTGGTGGCCGCCGGGTCCGCCTGGACCGGCAACCCGTATATCGCGGCCGGCGGGCTGGTTCTGGCCCTGGCCGCCAGCCTGGCCTGCGGCCGGTCCCTGGCCGCGCCCCTGGCCGCGCTCCGGGCCGGGCTGACCCGCATGCAGGCCCGCCGCCGGGACTTCCTCTTTGACGAGGTCAAAAGCTGGGCCGCTTTCGGGGAACTGGGCCGCATGGTCTCGGATTGCGTGGTCTTTAACATGGAGCGCCGGGAATTCTACCGGGGCGCGGTCCAGGCCGTGGGCAGCCCCTTTTTCCTGTGCGACGCCAAATCCGTGATCACCCACGCCAGCGACTCCCTCATGGGCCTTCTGGGCAAGAAAGCGGCGGACGTGGTGGGCCAGACCGTGAGCCAGGCCTTCTACAACCGCCAGGGCCAGGCCGTGACCGACGAGGTCCTGCGCACGGCCAAGGGTTTTACCGCCGACCGCCAGGTCACCCTGTGGGACGGCCGGACCCTGGACCTTTTTTTGTACATCGACTGCATCCGCTCAGGGAGCGGCCAGGTCCTGGGGGCCGTGGGCTGCCTGGTGGACGTGACCCTGGCCAAGAAGCACGAGCGGGCCATGGCCTCCCAGCAGGCCCAGCTCATCGCCCTGGGCGGGAGCATCGCCGAGGTGGCCCAGCGGGTGGCCTCGGCCACCGAGGAGTTGTCCGCCTCGGCCGAGGAGCAGGCCCGGGGCGCCCAGCGCCAGAAGAGCCAGACCGAAAGCGTGGTCACGGCCATGGAGGAGATGACCGCCACGGTCATGGAGGTGTCCAAGAACGCCGGTGAATCGGCCCAGGCCGCCGAGGCCGCCAGCGCATCGGCCCAGGAGGGCGCGGGCCTGGTCAAGCAGGCCGTGGTCGGCATCGCCGAGGTGGCCGAGTCCTCGCGCAAGCTGGCCGGGGTCATCGCCCAACTGGACGCCCAGTCCTCGGAGATCGACCGCATCATCGGGGTCATTTCCGACATCGCGGACCAGACCAACCTCCTGGCCCTGAACGCGGCCATTGAGGCGGCCCGGGCGGGCGAGGCCGGGCGAGGGTTCGCCGTGGTGGCCGACGAGGTGCGCAAGCTGGCCGAGAAGACCATGGTGGCCACCAAGGAGGTGGAGAACTCCATCCGGGAGATCCAGGAGCGCTCCCGCCACGCCATGGCCAACATGAAGGAGACCGAGCGCCAGGTGGCGGGCAGCACGGACCTGTCCAACCGCACCGGCCTGGCCTTGACGGACATCCTGGGCCGCATCGAGGACGTCAACGCCCGGGTCACCCAGATCGCCACGGCCGCCGAGCAGCAGTCCAGCGCGGCCGAGGAGATCAACCGCAGCATCGAGGACATCGCGGCCGTGGCCCGGGAGACCGAGGAGGGCGTGACCCAGGCCGCCTCAGCCACCCGGGAGCTGGCCGAGTTGTCCCAGAGCCTGCTGCACACCGCCAAGGATCTGGCCGAGCACAAGGGGGGGTAGGGGGTGAGCGACGCGTCCGTGAAACTTCAGGGATGGGACGAATCCCTGGCTACCGGCAACAGCCGGATCGACGAGCAGCACCAGTTCCTGTTCGGCCTGGTGGCCGAGATGTCCCTCCTGCGCGAGGAGCCCCGGGAGCACAGCTACGTCCCGCTGCTGGTGACCACGGTGGCCAGCTACGCCGCCGTCCATTTCCAGGAAGAGGAGGAGATCATGGAGCAGTCCGGCTTTCCCCTTCGGGAGGCGCACCAGGTGGAGCACCAGGCCCTGACCGGCTGGCTGGCGGGTTTCCCCTCGGAATACGAGGCTGGCCGGGCCAGTCTCAAGGACGTGGTCAGCCACATGCAGAGTTGGATCGAGACCCACATCCGCCAGAGCGACACCCTCTGGGTGGAGCATCTGAAGAGCCTGAAGGCGTAGTCCGGCCAGGCCCGTCCAACCCGAGACCGTCCGGCCCCTCTTCCTCGCCCATCTCCCGCCAGGCCTTCAAGAGCCCGTAGCACCCGGCCAGCATCATGTCCCCGCCCGGGGCCGGGAACGCGGCCGGTGCGCCTTTCAGCAGGTCGCGCTGGGGGCCGAGCACGTACATGGGGGTGAAGCCCTTGGCTTCGGGGGGCAGGTCCATGGTCAGGCAGCCGTGGCCCCTGTCCGCGAAAATCTCCTCCCCGCTCAACTTACCCCGGGCGAAGCGGTCCAGGTGCTCCCGCAGGCGCTCTGGCGTGAGCAGGCCGGTATGGTGCTCGTACACCCCCCAGACCCGCCCGGCGAAAAGCAGAAAGGCCACGGTGTGGCCGTTGCCGCAGTTCACGGCCAGGATGCCCCGCTCCCGGCTTTCGGCCTCGATCTCGGGCACGAAGAGCGCGCCGAGCATGGCTGCCGCTCCGGTATCGGCCACTGGCCCGGCCGTGGCTGACCCGATGGCCGCCAGCCGGGTCAGGTCCGCTGGTGGGACGGCCATGAGCAGGCTTTCGGGCCGGGCCACCATTCCATCCTGGGGCTCGCGCAGGAAACGTTCCCAGAACTTGAACCGGCTGATGCGGTTGCTGACCCCCGGGTGGTATCCGTGGTCCTGGGCCGCCACCACCACGGTCTCGGGCAGACTCAAACCCGCAGCCGAAAGCCAGGCCCGCCAGAACCCGGGGTCGAAGTCGGTCAGATACACCCCTACGGACCCTTGGGGGCAGTGCTCGACGATGTCCAGGCCCATGGACCGGACCCGTTCCGGGTCGTCGGCCAGGGCCTTGGCCGCCCCGGGCTCGGCCGTGACCCTGCGGCCCACGGTGACGGCCCGGCTCACGGCCCCGCCGAATCCGCCGCCCATGTTTAAGCCGTGCAGATGGATGTCCCGGCCTGAAAGCGTCAAGGCGTCGATGCGGGCCGAGACCTGCCGGGCCGGGGAGGGCAGCACGAATTTCGGGCAGTTGGCCAGCTCCATGTTCGGGGAATACAGGAGCGCGTCCTGGGTCCCGCTGCCGATGTCCAGAAAGAGTACGGGCATGTTTTCTCCAATAAAATTAATAGACCCGTGAGCCCAGGGGCAGGTCCCGGTCCAGGCCCAAGAGGGCCACCTGGCCCTGCCCGTTGTCCAGGCCCAGGACCAGGACCTCGGAGGAGAATCCGGCGATGCGCCGGGGCGGAAAGTTGACCACGGCCACCACCTGGCGGCCCACCAGGTCCTCGGGGGTGTAGAGTTCGGTGATCTGGGCGCTGGAGGCCTTGAGGCCCAGGGGGCCGAAGTCGATGTGCAGTTGATAGGCGGGCTTGCGGGCCTGGGGAAAGGGCAGGGCGCTCACGATGCGGCCCAGGCGCAGGTCCACTTTCAGGAAATCGTCAAAGGTGATGGTGTCGGGAGGGGCGGATTCCGAGGCGACGAATTCGGGCATGGGGCAATCCTCGTGAGCAGCGGTGCGCACGTGGATACTCCAAAATCCGTGGACAGGAAAGCCTGGCGATCCATGAAGAGGGGAGGGGGCGAGCCCCCTAGAACAGCACGGAAACCAGGCCCCTGGCCAGGCGTTCCCAGGCCGTGGGGCCGGTGGGCAGGGCCAGGGAGCGGCGGGCCTCCTCGAAGCGACGGTTCAGGGAGGCTTCCCAGTCCAGGCGGAGGGCGCGGTCAGCCTGGCGGGTGCGCTCCAGGCGGTCCAGGTCCTCCTGGTGCAGGCGCTGCAAATGCTCGATTTCAACAGAGAGGGCGTGGGCGGGCATGGGTTCCTCCGGCCGGGTTCTTTTCGCCCGGCATGATGCGACATGGCCTGGCCCAAGCAGGAACCGTGCCGGGAAAAGAGGACCTTATTCCCCGTCCTGGATCAACCGCTTGGCCACGTTCAGATCGTACAGGGCCAGGGGATTGCGGTCGCTGCCGGACTCCCGGTACAGGGCCGCGGCCTGGGCAATGGCCTGGTGCGGGACCCAGCCGTGCTGGTCCCAGATCTCCGCCTCTTCGGCGTTCCACATGCGGAACTCCACCTGCCCGGCGTTCTCGCGCACGTACATGCGCACACTGCGGGTCTGCAGGGTGGGGTGGTAGTACAGGCCCCGTTCGTCTTTCATGGCGTGGTCTCCTCATGTAGGGTCTGTGAGCGGTTGCACCGGCAAACCAGAAGAAAGAGAAAAAAAGTTTCCGGGTGTGCGCGTTTGTCGTCTTGGCGCTGTTCAAGCACGCGGTCCATTTGGCCTTGATGTGTATTCTTCACTCATCTTTGTTGCACGTTGAATGTTCCTGGCAGTCGAAAGGCCCCCGGCTCTGGGCCGCGATGGGCGCGAGCACCTCGGCCAGGGACCGGCCGAAGAGGAAATCCAGGTCCTCGGGGTCCAGCCCGGCCCGCTCCACGGCCAGGCGGCGCAGGTCCCGGTCGCTGGCCAGGATGCGGGCCAGGATGGAGGTCAGTTCGGCCTGCTCCTCGGGCGCGGCCTGCCCGCTGGCCCCAATTTGTGCGAAATGTGCGGCCAACCGCAGGGCCAGGTCCACGGCCCGCCCGGCCGGGGCCAGGCGCTCGTGCATGTCCACCAGGTCCAGCAGGGCGTGGCCCTCGGGCAGGACGTCCCTCCGGGACAGGCGGTCATTTTGGTACACGGCGGCCAGGGCCGAGGTGTCCCGGCAGTCGAGCACCCGGCATTGCAAGGGGTGCTGGCCGTACAGGCCGCAGGTGTTGTCCTGGTCCAGGAAGAACCGGCAGGTCCAGTCCGCCGCAGTGCGGCCCTTGATCTTGACCGCCTCGGCCTTGAGCCGGACCACCTCCCCGCTTACCGGGTCCAGGACCATTTCGCCCTGGCGCAGGGTCAGGACCTGGCTGGTGTCCAGCGTGCGGGCTTTGTCCGGGCCAGGGGTGAACAGCCCCCGGTCCTGGCCGTGCAGCACCGGGCCGCCCTTGCGGCAGCAGGTCCCGCAGCGCGTGCATCCCTCCGATGAACCGGACATGGCCCCTCCTTGATGGTTTCCGCCGGGGGCGTTTGTACGCGCCGGGCCGCCTTTTCGTCAATCAGGGCCAGGGCCGGGGCTCGGGTCCGGTCTGGCCCTAAAGTTTTTTCCCGAACCGTCCGATAAGATATTCGAGAACCCCCCTATCATGGTGGGGAAGGAGGCCAATCATGGTCACCCAACTTGAAAACGTCATCCCGGCCGCCTCGACCGGACTCATGGCCGCCACGGCCCTCTCCAGCATCCACCAGGCCGGACAGACCGGCCCGAGCCATACCTCCGACACCACCGGCGCGGACAGCGTGAGCATCTCCAGCCAGGGCCAGGCCCTGTTCCAGACGGCCAGGAACAATGCGGCCGCAGCCGCCTCATTTGCCCTGGTCGCGGCCTCGGGCTCATCCTCGCCCCCGTCCACGGCCCAGCTCGCGGTGGTCAAGAACCAGATCAGGAACATCCAGAAGGCTCTGGCCGAGCTGGACCGCAGTTCCCTCTCGGCCAAGGACAAGGAGGCCCAACGTCTGGCCTTGAGCCTGCAACTGTTCCAGTTGAACAGCGCCATGGTCAAGCTGCAGGCCACCGGCCCGGGCGGGACCTCGCGCACGGCCGGAGGCAGCGGCGGCAGCCCGGCCCCGGGTTTCGCCAGCAGCCTGAGTTGACGAGGCGTCCCGTAACCCAAAAAAGGCCCTGCCCGGAGTGTCCGGACAGGGCCTTGCTTTTTTTCCGGGGACAGGACGAACGCGGCTTGCGACCCCTCGTTCGGGCTATTACCGTGCGCCAGCGCGCAAGAATAAGAAATAATTATTCTTATTCTTCATTCTTCTTATTCTTCATCCTTCTGGTCTTTCATTCTTTTTGTGTTCGTACAGGCCGAAAGCATTTCCTGGGGCTCCTGGTCCAGCACGGCCTGGGCCAAATCCAACGTGCCCACGCCGTGGGCCTCGCACTCCTCGCAGCCCTTCAGATTGGCCTTGGCCAGCTTGGCCAGTACGCCCTTGGGGCCGAGCTCGAACCAGGTGCGCGCCCCGGCCTTGTGCTGGGCGGCCATGGTCTGGATCCAGAGCACCGAGGAGGTCATCTGGGCCGTGACCGCCGCCCTGATCTTGGCCGGATCGGCCTCGCAGGTGGCCGTGGCGTTGTGGAAGACCGGAATCCGGGGCTCGCGCCAGGACTTCTTGGCCAGGATCTTGGCGAACTCGTCGGCCGCCTCCTGGATGAGCGGGCTGTGGAAGGCCCCGCTCACGGGCAGGGGGATGAGGCGGCCCTTCTGCTCGCGCACCAGACCGGCGGCCGCGTCCAGGGCGGCCTTCTTGCCCGAGAGCACGTACTGTTCCGGGGAATTGTAGTTGGCGATGCGCAGCTCGGCATTGGTCACGTCCCGGGCCACGCTGACCACGTCCTCCACCGCGTCCTGGGGGAGTTTGAGCACCGCAGCCATGCCGTCTCCCGGGTTTTTCACCTCGGACATCAGGCGGCCGCGCAGGGCGGTCAGCTCCAGGACATCCTCCACGCCGAGCACCCCGGCGGCGGCCAGGGCCGCGAATTCGCCCAGGGAATGTCCGGCCAGGGCCATGGGGGCCAGTTTGGCCCCGAGCATTTGCCAGAAGGCCAGGTTGACCACGGTCAGGGCGGGCTGCAAGGCCCGGGTGTCGGCCATGTCGGCCTCGGCGCCGTCCCAGAAGATTCCGCGCAGGGCCAGGCCGCTCTTGTTCTCGGCCAGTCTCCAGAGGTCCATGGCCTCGGGCCGACCCTCGGCCATATCGCGGCCCATGCCCTTTTCCTGGGAACCCTGGCCGGGAAACAACACCGCAATGATACTCACTGTTCAACGCTCCTTTGATGTCGTACCATGCGCCTGGCGCAGCCGACCGAGAAATTCCACCTGCCGCGAGCGCGGCGAGGCCTTATGCCATGAAGAAAGACGTCGATCAAGCCCCGGACCCGGCTGAAATCGCCCGCGAGGCCGCCCGGGCCGGACGAGGACTGATCCGGGACCTGGACCCGGACCAGGCCCGGCGGCTGGCCGAGTATATCACGTTGCTCCTGAAATGGAACCGGTCCATGAACCTGGTGGGCCGGGTCTCCTGGAACGGGATCATGGCCGACCTGGTCATGGACAGCCTGCACCTGGCCGATTTTCTGGCCGGACTGTCGGCCGAATTGTCGGCCGGATTGGGCCTGCCCGCCTCCCCGCGCTGCCTGGATTTCGGGGCCGGGGCCGGGCTGCCGGGCATCCCCCTGCGCCTGGTCTGGACCCCCGGGACCTATCTCCTGGTGGAGACCCGGGAGCGCCGGGCGGCCTTCTTGCGCACGGCCGTGGGCCTGGTCCTGCCCGGGGGCCGGACCCGGGTCTTTGCGGGCCGGGTGGAGAACCTGCCACCCGAGGAGCTTCCGGCCGACCTCATCCTCAGCCGGGCCTTCGCCCCCTGGCCCGAATACCTGGCCCTGGCCCGGCCCCTGCTGGCCCCTGGCGGCATGGCTCTGGTCATGACCTCGGGACCGCCCCCCAGCCCCGAGGAACTCGCGGCCAAGGCCCCGGGCTATGTGCTCACCGCGTCCAAGGCCTACCCGGCCCCGGGCGGGGAGCGCTATTTCTGGGGTTTGGCCCCGGCCAGCATCTCCAGATAGCCGTCCTTGAAGATGAGCTTGGTGGCCAGTTCGTCGGCGATCTCAGCCAGATCCATGAGCTTTTCCAGATATTCCAGGATGGCCAGGCGCTTGGCCTCCTCGCCGTGCTCAAACTCGAAGGCCAAATCCCCGGAGGTGAAAAAGGCCTCCAGCTTCTCCAGATAGGTCAGGTCCAGTTGCATGGGTTCTCCTTGGCGGGCGATTTGGGAGGGATAGGCCCGGACAGGGGGCCAGGTCAATCCCTGGGGTCAGCGCTCTTTTCATGAGTGCGGGTCCGGGGTATGGTCCCTGAAAATCAGTCCGCTTTTTGCTTCAAAACCCCAGGAGTGACCGCATGACACGCCCGATGTTCCCCCAGGCCTTCCGTCCCCTGCCCCTGGTCATGACCCGGCTGGTCCCGGTCCTGCTCGTCTGCCTGCTGCTCTCCGGGCTCCCGGCCCGGGCCGAGGGACCGAAAACCCCGGAAGAGGCCGGGCTGGTGGAGGTGGTCAAGCTCGACCCCAGCCTGATCTTGGACATCCGCTACGCCACGGAGAACAACTTCACCGGCAAGACCGTGTATCCCTCGGCCCGCTGCTATCTGCGCCAGGAGGCCGCCCAGGCCCTGGTCCTGGTCCAGAAGGACCTGCGAACCCAGGGGCTGGGGCTCAAGATCTACGACGGGTACCGCCCATTTTCCGTGCAGAAGATCTTCTGGAAGATCATGCCGGACCAGCGCTACGTGTTTGAGCCCGTGGAGGAGAACGGGAAGATGGTCAAGGGCTCCCGCCACAACCGGGGCATGGCCGTGGACCTGACCCTGGTGGACGCAAAAGGCCAGGAACTGCCCATGCCCACGCCCTACGACGACTTCACGGACAAGGCCCACCGCAACTCCACGGCGGCCAGCCCGGAAATCCGGTCCAACGCCCTGCTCCTGGAGCGGGCCATGGTCCGGCGCGGCTTCATCCCCCTGTCCACGGAATGGTGGCATTTCGACATGACCGGGTTCGAGCAGGCCCCGCTGTTGGACGCGCCGATCCAGTAGCCCCTTACGGCTTGGCCTCCACCCCCAGGGCCTTGAGCACTTCCTCGAAGGCCGCCACGGGCTGGGCGCCCTGGATGAGCGCTCCGTTCACCAGGAACATGGGCGTGCCGCTCAAATTGAAGCGCCGGGCCTCGGCCTCGTCGGCGGCCAGGCGCTCGGAGACCAGCTTGGACTTTAAGTCCTGGGCCAGGCGGGCCGGGTCCAGGCCGACCTCCTTGACCAGGGCGGCCAGGGTGGCCTCGGGCTTGTCCCCCAGCTCCCGCATGCGGGCAAAGGCCAGGTCGTGGAATTTCCAGGCCTTGTCCGCGCCCTGCATCCCGGCGGCCTCGAAATGGCGGGCGATGTCCTCGGCCCCGTCGTGCAGGGGCAGGTGCTTGAAGAGAATCCTGATCTGGCCCGGATGGCGGCCCAGGAGCTCGCGCATGGTCTGGGCGGCCTTGGCGCAGTAGGGGCACAGGAAATCCGAATACTCCACGATGGTCACGGCCGCGTCAGCAGCGCCCAGCATGGGCCGGGCCGGGTCCACCACCGGCGAGAGCGGGGCCTTCAGGGACTCCTTCATCTGCTCGGCCTGGGCCTGCTCCTGCTTGAGCCGGATGCCCTTTTCCACGATCTCGAACACAGCCACCTTGTTCTGGTCCAGGACCTCCAGGACCAGTTCCGGGTGGGCGTCCAGCACGGCCTTCAACTCCTGGCGCAGCTTGTCCTGGGCCGGGGTCGGATTGGCGGCCGAGTTGGTGGCCGGACTGGTCACCGGGCTGGCCGAGCGATTCCCGGCGGACGCGCACCCGGCCGTGACGGTCAGGGGCAGGGCGGCCGCAAGGACCAGGGCGCAGGAGAGCAGGGCCGAAAGAAACTGGGGCATGGGCGTATCCTTGGGGGCTAAAAGGTTTCAAGTCAGGGCGGGCGTCTCCGCGCCCAGGGCCTGCCGGGCGGCCTGGGCTGCGGCCTCCAGCCAGTGGGGGGTTCCCAGGGCCTCGCCCGGGGCGTACACGCCCACGGCCCGCACCGGGAACTGGCTGGTGAATCCGAGCAGGCGGAAGAAATAGGCGTAGCGCGGGATGATGTCCGTGAACCGCTCGGCGTTCGGATGCCCCTGGGCCAGGAGCAGGGAGATGGCCTTGCCCGGGGCCAGGCGGGTTTTCTTCTCCCCCCGGGCGTAATCCGGGGTGAGCAGGCTGAAGCTGCGGTCCACAAAGGCCTTGAGCTGGGCCGAGAGGTCCCCGAAATAGACCGGGGAGGCCAGGGCCAGCACGTCGCAGTCGCGCACGGCGGCCAGGATGGGGGTCAGTTCGTCTTTCAGCACGCAGACCTCCGAGGTGGTCTTGCAGGCGAAGCAGGCCTGGCAGGGCTTGAAATCCAGGTCGTTCAAGCTGTGGCGCGCAACCTCCGCGCCCAGGGCCTGGGCCTGATCGGCATAGGCCGAAAGCAGGGCCGCGCTGTTGCCCCGGGGCCGGGGACTGCCCAGAAGACACAGGACCTTCATGGCTGCTCCTCCTCCACGCACGCGTTCATGTCGCCTCCGGGGCCTTTAAGGCCCTGGGGACTGTATATGCCCGGTCAGGGCTGGAGGCAAGACCGGGGGGTCGGGCCTCCACTGTGACTATTGGGTGACATTCCGGTTCGAGGCCCTGGCCGTACTGGAACAGGGTGGGGTTCTCCTGTACATTCCCCCCTATTGATGCTAGGGAAACAGGTGCTTTGAGACTAAAAATAACGCCCCCCCGGCGGGGCCTTTTGGTCAAATCAGGAGAAACGACATGCCTTTTGTCCAATGGGACGAGTCCATGAACCTGGGAAAGGCCTCCATCGACCAGCAGCACCGGGGCCTCTTCGACCTGGTGAACATCCTGTACGAGGCCATGGGCAGCAAGGCCGAGGCCGAGGTCGTGGAGGACTGCGTGGACGCCATGAGCCGCTACTGCCTGGAGCATTTCCGGGACGAAGAGAACTACATGGCCCTCATCGGCTTCCCGGATCTTCCGACCCACAAGGAGCTGCACCAGGCCTTCATGCAGCAGACCTCGGTCTTGGTCGACGCCCTCGATCAGGGCCAGTCGCCCTTTCAGGAAGCCCTCTTCGCCCTGGTCCGCTGGCTGGACGAGCACATCCGCCAGGAAGACGTCCGCTACATCCAATTCGCCCGGGACAACGGGCTGGCCGCTGAGCCGGACTGATCCCGGCCCCTTCAATCCTCCCCTTCCTTATATACTATGAACGCCCGGCCCCGGACCTCGTGGGGTCGGGTCGTCCGGTCTTTGCCTGCCCGAAATTTCCGGCCTCAAGGCCCCCCCCAATCCTTCCATGGCCTCTGGCATAAAATCTTCAAAAAAAAAGCACAGCGCCTCCTAAAGTTTTTTCCTGGCGAACCGATGAGTGAATCAACGGCGGGAATAGTCCCGAATCGAAAATGACCCCGGGCTCATGGGTGAGACCGGGTTCACGGCAAGGAAGCCGAAAAACATTCAAGGAGGAAACGTTATGGCTCTTATTATCAACCACAACTTGAACGCCATGGACGCCAACCGCAACCTGTCCAATGCGTACAGCGCCCTGGGCACGTCCACCAAGAGACTGTCCTCGGGTCTGCGCATCACCACTGCGGCTGACGACGCGGCCGGCTTGGCCATTCGCGAACTCATGCGGTCGGATGTGAGCTCCCTGAACCAGGGCGTGCGCAACGCCAACGACGCCATCTCCATGATTCAGACCGCTGACGGCGCCTTAAGCGTGACCGACGAAAAGCTCATCCGCATGAAGGAACTGGCTACCCAGGCGGCCACGGGTACCTACAACTCGGATCAGCGCCTGATCATCGACTCGGAATACCAGGCCATGGCCTCGGAAATCACCCGAATCGCGAGCGCCACCTCGTTCAACGGCATCCACCTGCTCAACGGCAACCTGTCCGCCGGTCCTGGCGACATCGGCCAGTACCACCAGGGTTCCGCGCTGGTCTCCACCGGCCCCATGAAGATCCACTTCGGCACGGCCAACGACTGCACCTCGGACTACTACTACATCGCCATCGGCAACTCCACGGCCTCGGCCCTGGGCGTGGGCCTCGGCTCCGGAGCGGTGGCCGGCGCGTCCATCTCCACCCAGGCCCTGGCTCAGGTGGCCCTGGACGCCCTGGGCGCGGCCATCACCTCCAAGGACAAGATCCGCGCCAACCTGGGCGCCATGCAGAACCGGTTGTCCAACACCATCACCAACCTGACCATTCAGTCGCAGAACACCCAGGCTGCCGAATCCCAGATTTCGGATGTGGACGTGGCCTCGGAAATGACCAACTACGTGCGCAACCAGATCCTGACTCAGGCCGCGGTGTCCATGCTCGCCCAGGCCAACAGCCTGCCGAAGATGGCCCTGAACCTGATGGGCTAAGGCTTTAGGCCCCAGCTCCTAGCGACAAGAGGTGACCAACGGGCCGTCCCTGCAAGGGGGCGGCCCGCTTTCATTGGGGACGATTTTCTTCTGGCATGGACATTGCTGAATCCCAGGCGGAGCGAAGCGCCCGGCAATTTCTGCCTTATGGGGGAAACCTATGTCCACCACCAGCACCAGCAACACCACCTCCGGAGCCATCCACTTCTCCGGGCTCGGCAACGGCGTGGATTTCAGCAGCATCATCGACTCGGTCATCCAGGCCGACAGCTATCAGGTCAACCAGCTCACCTCCTGGAAAAAGGACTGGACGGACAAGCAGACCGCGCTCAACACCCTGAACACCAACCTCCTGTCTCTGCAGACCAGCCTGACCAGTCTGGGCACCATGGACGGGTTCATGAGCAAGAGCGCCTCCTCCAGCGACTCCACCCTGGTCACGGCCACGGCCAACAGCCAGGCCGACGACACCAGCCATTCCGTGGATATCCACCAAGTGGCCCAGAGCGACGTGTGGATCGGAAGCGTCGGCGAGGCCGCCACCACCACGGACATCACCGGCTCCACCTCCCAGAATTTGAGCTTCACCTACTCCAACGCCAACATCAACATTTCCGTGGCCGCTGGAACGACCTTGCAGGGGCTGGTGGACCAGATCAACAACGACTCCTCTTCGTCCGGCGCGGTCAAGGCCTCCACCATTTTCGACGGGAGCGCCTACCACCTCCAGCTCACGGGCCGCAATCCCGGGGCGGGCCACGCCATCCAACTGACCGGCCTGGGATTTGGCAACTACACGCCCGCGGGATTCGAGAACACCCGCAAGGCCCAGAACGCCCAGATACGGATGGACAACTACCCCCCGGCCAGGAACGACGTCTGGTCGGCGACCACCAATGAGAGCGCTCCGGCCCTGGACATCACCGGCGGCGCGCCCCAGAATTTCAGCTTCACCGCGGCCGGAACGAACGTCAGCCTGGCCCTGGCCGCCGGAACCACCCTGCAAGGCCTGTCCGACCAGATCAACAGCGACCCGACCGCCGCCAGTCTGGTCAAAGCCAGCGTGGTCAACGACGCCAACGGGTACCACCTCCAGCTCGCCAGCCTGGGCAAGGGCGAGTCCAACGCCATCACCCTGACCGGGGGGTTCGGCAATTACACCCCTTCGGCCTTCACCAACACCACTCCGGCCCAGAGTTGGCTGGAACGCCAATCCAACAGCATCTCCGACGCCATCCCGGGCGTGACCCTGAACCTGCTCAAAACCACCACCCCAGGCGCTCCGGAGAACATCAGCGTGTCCACGGACACGACCAAGATGAAGGACAACATCAACACCGTCGTGACCCAGGTGAACAATGTCCTGACCGAGGTCCAGAGCCTGACCAAGGTGACCACCTCCGGAAGCAAGTCCACCTCCTCCATCCTGACCGGCAACTACGGCGTGCAGGACCTGGTGGGCAGCCAGATCCAGAACCTGCTCGTGGAAACGGGCCTGGGATTCAGCTACTACGACTCCACCACGCACAAGGGCGACCTCTATTCCACCCTGGCCCAGGTGGGCGTGACCACCGACGCCGACGAGTCCTCCAGCACCAACGGGCTTCTGACCGTGGACTCCACCACCCTGGACAACGCCCTGTCCTCCAACGCGGGGGGCGTGGCCAAGCTTTTCGCGGCCGTGAACATCGGCAACACGGACACGGCCAACTTCAGTTACGCCTCGTCCATTACGGGCATCTCCAAGCCCGGGGCCTACAAGGTGGACTACTCCCTGTGGCCCGGCGGAGTGGAGAAGGCCACCATGAACGGGCATCCGGCCACGGTCAGCGCGGATGGCAAGTCCATCACCGGGAGCGCGGGCTACCCGGAGTCGGGCATCACCGTGAACGTCACCAACATGTCCGGGAGCAGTGGGTCCGGAACCGTGTTCCTCAAGCAGGGCAAGATCGGCGAGCTCATGGACAGCTTGAAGGGCATGACCGACACCACCAGCGGCCCCTTGCACATCCTGGTGGACAACTACCAGAGCATCGTGGACAACATCGACACCAAGATATCCAACGAACAGGCGCGCCTGACCTTGAAGAAGCAGAACCTGACCGACCAGTACTCCAAGCTCGACGCCCTGCTCGGCAAGTATCAGAACATCCAGACGGCCATGACCAGCCAGATCGCCCAGCTCGGGACCTCGACCTAGGCCGGTCCCAAGGGCCAAATTTTCAAGGAAAAACGCCTGGAGCGAAAAAAGAGGAATCCGAGACATAAGGGGCTCTAAACCAGACCGCCGTCCCGACCGATATCCTATATGAAGACGGCATCGCCCGCTCGGATTTGAAGAGCGCCCCCGCTCGTCACGAGAGATTTTCCAGGAGGACTTCATGCTCAAGGCCGCCAAAGCCTATCTGGCCACCCAGGTCACCACCACCTCGCAGGGCCAGATCCTTCTCTTGCTCTACGAATCGGCCATGAAAAACCTGCGTCAGGCCCAGGAGAAGATCGAGGAGCGCGACTACGCGGCCAAGGGCATCCTCATCTCCAAGGCCCTGGACATCATCTCCGAGCTCTCCTCCAGCCTGAACGTGGAAAAGGGCGGGGACCTGGCCCGCAACCTGCATAATCTCTATTTCTACTGCTCCAGCCGCCTGCTCAAAGCCAACCTGACGATGGACGTGACGGTCATCGACGAGGTCATGCGCATCCTGGACGGCATCCGTTCGGCCTATGCCGAGATCATCCCCGGCCAGGAAGGCCGCACACCCAAGCCGTCGACCTCGGCCCCGGCCGCCGGTCCCCGGCTGGTGGCCACGCCTGCCCCGGCAATGGCCCCGGCCCCGGCAGCCACGGCGGCCCCGATCCCGGCCGTGGCCCCGGTCCTGGCCGATTCCGTGGCCAGCACCGGAGAGCCGCCCCTGTCCGCGCCCGAGACCCCGGTGGCCCCGGTCCTGCCCGGACCCCAGGTGAACGCCCTGGTCAACCCCCTGGCCCGCCGCGCCCAGAGCGCCTATGCGCCCAGGCCCTTCTAGCCAGGCCGTCCTGGGCCGGGCCGTCCTTGCCTTGCCGGTGGAAATTGGGTAGACACCCAGCCTGCCGTGTCGGGGCGTAGCGCAGCCTGGTAGCGCACCTGCCTTGGGAGCAGGGGGTCCTCAGTTCGAATCTGGGCGCCCCGACCATGAATGAAATGAGCGGGTTATGGCATAAAAACCATAGCCCGCTTTTTCGCGTCGGATAACCGGGTCGGATAACCGTTTGGCCGGTCTTACATAGTCCCTTT
>CAILNX010000017.1 GCA_903835685.1 uncultured delta proteobacterium | reverse complement strand
CCGGGGCCGGGACCACGTCGGGCTGCACGGTGTACAGGGCGCACTTCAGAAAGTCGTCCATCTTGGCCTTGTCGGCCAGGCCCATGATGTCGTTGATGCAGGAGCAGGGGCTGATCTTGCGGAGCTGGTCGATGATCTCAACGCCATGCTTGGTGTCCGCGTAGCTGACCACGTGGAAGCAGACATTGTACTTGGAGGCCAGGAGCTTGGCCTCGGCCACCGGATCAATGCCCTGGTTCTCGTCGCCATCGGTGAACATGATGATGGCGGTCTTGCCGGACAGCTTCTTCAGGGTGGGCTCGATATCCAACAGACCGGCGCCCATGGGGGTGCGGCGGTTGAAGATTTCGTAGTCGCCCTTGATCTTGTCGATGCCGGGCTTCATGGCGGCCTTGCGGTAAGGGGCCATGGCCACCTCTTCCTCAAAGGGGGCGAAGGTGTACAGGCCGCCCATGTACTGAAGTTCCGGGATGGCCTGGGTCATGGAGGTCAGGAGTTCCTTGACCAGAACGATCTTGCGCTTGTTCACGTCCTTGTGGAGCATGGCCATGGAGCCGGAGTAGTCCACGAAGAGGATGAAATTGTCTACTTTGGGCACCAGCTTTTCAGCCAGGGCGGAGGAGGCCAAGAAAACTGTGGCGAGGATGGTCACGGACAGGAGCAGCGAGAGGCGTTTCAGTTGAGACATAATCCTTTTCCTCCAGTGTATTGATGGGAAATTGGGCACGAACCTTGTCTTTAACACTGATTAGCTGAATTTGCCCAGGCAGGCAAGACGAAATATAATCATGGCTAAAAGTCCTTGGGACCGAAACCTTCGGAGCGGGAGCCTTCAAAGGGCTCAAAAGTCTCGGGTTCGGAGCCGCGCCGGGCTGATTTTTCCGGGCTCACAGCCAGGGGGTCGGCGGCCGGGACGCTCGGGGCCAGGAGGCTCACGTCCACGAACGCCTCCAAGATGTGCGGGTGGCCAGCAAGCTCGATTCCCGCCCGGGTCCTGGCCACGGAAATATGCGCGCCGTCCTTGGCCGCGAGCACCCCGGCCACGGCCACCGGCCCGGACTCCGGGGCCAGGGGCGGCTCGGCCTGGTCAGGGGCCAGGGGCAGGAAGACCCGGTGGTCCTGGCCCACCATGTCCTCCCGGCGGGAGCGGCACATGGTCACGGCCGTGGGGTTCAAATCCACCACGGCTCCGTTCTCCGGGTCCACGATCATGACCCCGGCCGGAATGGAGCGCAGGATGGATTTGAGCATCTCCACCGAATCCCGCAGCTCCCGCTCGGCGCGCTCCCGGCCTTTCAGTTCATTGCGCAGGCCGTCGCTCTGTCCGTTGAGCTCCAAGACGCGCTCCTCCACCCGGGCCTCCATGCCTTCGGTGGCCTGCTCCAGGGCCTCCTGGGCCTTGCGCCGCCCGGCCATGCTCACCAGCAGGGCCACGATGATGACCGCCTGCAATCCGGCCAGGACCATGGCCGCCCAGATGATCTCCTTGTACTGCTCGTACATCTTGGAGAGGTGCCCCTGGCTGAAGATCATGGTCAGGTCCTTGGGCAAGGGCAGGCCGGACAGGTCCCGGGCCACCAGGGCCGGCAGGCCCTGGGACGGACGGGTGGCGTTGTCCGCATCCAGGGTGCGCTCCATGGGGGCCGGGGCCGGAAGGGGCTGGCCCGGCTTGGCCTGGCCCAGGACCAGGCCGGGCCAGAGGGCCAGGGTGAAAAACAGGACCAGGGTCACCGCGCGCGGGAGAAAAGGGCTATGCAGGGCTGGTTTCATCGTTGGGTGCTCGGTTGTGGGATGTGCAAAGGAGGAGAATAGGCCAATCCCGGACAAAACAAAAGGCTCTTTTGCCCCTCGGAGTCGGCCGAGGGCGCGCCCCCTGGCCCAGGGCCAAGGCCCCTGCCCGGGCAGGGTTGCAATTGCCACCCGTGCTGGTAGTATCGGCCCAGGAAAACCAAGCATGATTCGAAAACTCCCCCTTCTTCTGGCCTGTTTGTGGGCCGCCCTCAGCCTGACCCTTATGGCCGGGCCAGTCCTGGCCCAAGACAAAGGGATCGAGGACGCCTGGCAGGAGCGCACCACGGGCATGGACTTCATGCGCGTGCCCGGAGGCTGCTTCAAGATGGGCTGCGAGGGCGAGGGCTGTACGGCGGACCAGCGCCCGGCCCGGGAGGTCTGCCTGGACCCCTTCTATGTCGGACGCCACGAAGTGACCCAGGCCCAATGGACCCGGGTCATGGGCCAGAACCCCTCGGAATTCAAGCTCGGGGACAACTACCCGGTGGAGCGGGTGTCCTGGAACGAGGCGCAAAATTTTCTGCGCAAGCTTTCGGAGCAAAGCCCCGGTCCCTTTCGCTTCCGCCTGCCCACCGAGGCCGAATGGGAATATCTCTGCCAGCGCTGCGCTCCCTCCAAAGACTCGGGCAAGGCCCCAGCCAAGGGAAACCCCAAGGGCCGGGCCACCCCCAGGCCCGTGGGCGCGGACGAGGGCGCCTGCCAGGGTGTCCAGGACCTCTCGGGCAACGTGGCCCAGTGGACGGCCGACGTCTATAATAAGGAGGCCTACACCCACCTGGGCAAGAGCAACCCCCTGAACACCTCGGGCGGGTTCGACCGGGTCTACCGGGGGGCCTGCTGGGTGGGCTCGCCCGACCGCATCTCCTGCCAGACCCGCTTCCACGCCACGCCCAACACCGCTGACCCCTGCCTGGGACTGCGGCTGGTCATGGTCTCGGACAAGTCCCGCAAGGAGGACAAACCCCAGGCCCAGGCCAAGCCCCAGCCCGACCCGGCTGCGGAAGCCCGGGCCTCGGCCCCGGGCGGCCCCAACACCCTGCGCAAGGTCCTGCTCAAATCGGACAAGAACGAGCTGTCCGTGGAGTTCGTGACCAAGAATCCCGTGGCCGGGCGCAGCCAACTGGCCCTGCTGGACCCGCCCCGCTTTGTCATCGACCTGGCCGGCGAGTGGGTAAGCGAGGCCACCCTGCCCAAGGACGGGAGCACGCCGGAGATCAAGTCCGTGCGCCTGGGGACCCACCCGGACAAGCTGCGGGTGGTCCTGGACTTCAGCCGCCAGTTGAACCTGGCCCCGCGTTTCCTGCCCACAGCCACCGGCTTAAAGGTCCTGCTCACCGAGTCCGGGGCCGAGGCGGCCAAGACCCAGGCCCAAGCCCAGGAAGGGGCCGCGCCCGAGCCCAGACCCGGCAAACCCGAAATGGGCAAGCCCGATACGGGCAAACCCGACGCGGCCGCCCCGGGCCAGGAGCGCAAGGGCGCCGAGGCCGAAGGTCCGGGCGTCTTGCAGAAGATCAAGCTGGGCCAGGAGAACGGCCGAGCCACAGTGGAGTTCGTGACCCAGAGGCCGGTGGAGGAGTTCGTGTATTTCGAGGCTGACGCCCCGCCGCCCCGGCTGGTGGTCAATCTCCCGGGACGCTGGCGCAACGCCGGGCCGGACCAGGTGGAGTTCAAGGACGGCCCCCTCTCCCTGGTGGCTGTGGAGGCCCTGCCCGACCGCCTGCGCCTGACCCTGACCTTCCGGGCCAAACCCCTGGCAAAAGCCCAGTTCCAGCGCACGGGCAGCGGACTGTCCGTGCTCCTGCCCGAGTCCTATGAAGCCCCCCCGCCCCAGGCCGCCAAGACCGAAGCGGCCAAGACCCCGGCCAAGCCGGAAAAAGCCCCGGCCACCCCGGCCACCCCTCCTTCTGGGGCCGACAAATCCAAGCCCGCGCCCGAGCCTCCCAAGCCAGCCGCCTCCAAGCCCGCACCCGAGCCTGCCCCGGCCAAGACCGAAGCCGTGCCCATGCGCGAAGGGGCCAACACGGTGGAGACCCTGTCCCTGGTCAGCGAGAGCGGCCGGACGGTGGTGGAGGTGGTCACCCGCGCCACGTTGAACGATTTTTCCTATTCCCGGCTGGACTCCCCGCCCCGGGTGGTGGTCACCCTGACCGGGGCCTGGGCTGGCGGCCCCAAGGAGAGCGAGGCCCAGAGCGGCCTGGTGCGCAAGGCCGGAACGGCCGTGTACCCGGACAAGCTCATGCTCACCCTGCTTTTGTCCGGGAAACTCAGCGCCAAGCCCGTGGTCGAGGACCTGGGCAAGGGCCTGCGCGTCACCCTGGAAGGCGCGCCCGGACAGCCGGGTTCAGCCGAAGAGGAGCAGGCCGGGAACGGGGAGGCCATGGACCGGGAAACTTTGGCCCGCAAGCCCCAGGCCAAGGGCAAGGCCGCCGAGGCCAAGGTGGAGCCGCCTGTTGAATCGAAAGGTGAAATGAAGGGCGAAGCAAAGGCCGGGGCCGAGGATCAGGCCCAGGAGGCCAAGGCCGAGGAGGACAAGACCCGCACCCTGCTCGGGGACAAGCTCAAGACTCAGCTTTTCTTCTCCTGCACCATGAGCTTCGCCTCCTACCAGACCCTGATCTGGAAGGAGGGCGAGCCTGCCGAGGCCGAGGTCAAGACCAAGCTCGCGCCCTACAAGCAGGTGTTTCGGGATATCGCCCTGCGCAAGGGCAGCGACGAAGAGGCCTGGAACGTGATCAACAGCCCGGTCTATGACCTGGGCATCGAACTGCGCCGCGCGGGCAAGCCCCAGAGCCTGTGCGAACGGCTCAACCGGTTGAACCCGGAACAGATGGAGAATCTCACGGCCGCGGCGGTCAAGGCCCGCAACCCGGAGCAGGTCAAGAGCCTGGTCCGCCAGGCCCTGACCAGCCCGGAATAGTCGGTTATTGCTTGATCTTGACCAGCCTAAATTCCTTGCCCCGATCCTTTTTGACCTGCAGCCACAACTCCCAGGTCTCGCCCGGGGCCACGCTCTCGGTCTCGCCCGCGTCCTTGTAACGCACGGTGATCTTGCCCTCGCCCACGTCCAGGGTGTAGGTCTTCTGCCCCCCCCCATTGTCCCGGGAATAGCGCAACTCCACGGTGTACTGCTTGCCCTTGGCAAAGGCGTACACCGCCGGAGTGGGGCCAAGGTTCTGGCCGTTCACCCGCACCGAGTCCCCGGGGTCCGAGTCCGAACGGATGCGCAGCTTCACGGAGTCGGCCGGAACCTCCTCGGCGTTCTTCTTGTCCTGGGGCTTGTACAGGGGCTGGGTCCTGTCCAAGGCCTTTTTGCCCGATTCGGCCTTTTCCGGCGGAGCGGTCTTGTTCGAGGTGGTCAGGCGGATCTTCTCCCGGTTTTCCGGGGGCAGCTTGCGGGTGACTTCGGGCAGGGCCTTTTGCACCTCGGCCAGGTCCTTGTCCCGGTTCACGGAACTCACGAAGGTCTCGCAGAGGATGTCCTTGGCCAGCAGGTCCGGCTCGTAGGCCTGGGAAAACCGGGGCCAGATGCAGAATCCGGCCTCCCGCACCCCTTCCTTGGCCGGGGAAAAGGGCAGGTCAAAGGAGGCCCCCCGCCGGGACACGTCCACGCCCTCGTCCCGTTTGTCCAGGGTGCTCAAGACGTAGCCCAGGTTGAAGTCGTCCACGGTCAGGGCCAGGGAATAGCGGTCGGCCTGGGCCGTGACCGTGGCCCGGTACTTGGCGAAAGCGGTCTTCAGCTCGATCTGGGGCTTTAAAATCGCGTAGCCGCACTTCTTTTCCAGGTCGTAGGTCTCCTGGCGGTTCAAGCCCCGCAGGGAGAGCCCGAGCTTGCCCGCCCTGGCGGTCTGCTGGTCCAGGGGAATCTTCAGGCGCAGGGAGTCGTTGGGCTTATCCAGGAGGATGACCCCGTCGTTGACATGGGCCTTGTCCTTGTCCTCCAGAGTGAACTTGGAAATCTGGTTGCCCGAGACCTCGTCGTACAGGATGTAGTCCCGGGTGGTGTCGATGCCCTTGTAGCGCAGGATGAGGCTGAGCGAGGTCTTGGCCTCCTGCCCGGCCCCGGAGGTCACGCTCTCGAAATATATCTTGGGGATGATCAGCTCGTAGCGGTTGCCGCCCAGGGGCAGGATGTCCTGGCCCGGGGCGATCTCGTAGACAAAGGAGCCCTCCGGGGTCTCGGGCTGCTGGGCCGTGGCCGGGACGATCTGGCAGAGAAGAAGAAGGCCGACGAGAAGAAGATGGCGTTTCATACGAGCCTCGGGCCGGTCCCGGATATCCGGGCCGGGTCTGGCGCTGCGCGCGAAAAGGCCGCGCGGCGGTTGAAGGGCGCGGGCCGGACTACTGGACGGCGGCCAAGTCCTCGTAACGCTGGATCACCCGGGAGGCGTAGTTCATGGTCCGTTCCGGACGGCGATCCGGATGACCGGTGTGATAGGCCCCCACGGCCCGCCAGGAGAGCCCGTAGGCCTCGAAACACCCGCGCAGGATCCAGGCCCCGAAGCGGATGTTGGTTTCCGAGTCCAGAAGCTTGACCGGGTTCAGGTGATATTTCCTGATCCAGTAGGAATTGATCTGCATGAGCCCCACGTCGTAGACGTCGTCGGCGTGTCCGACCAGCAGGCGGGCGGCTTCGGCCTTGTCCACCGGAAAATAGGAGCGTCCCTCGATGTTCAAGGCATAGGGATTCCAGGAGCTTTCCTCCTGGGAGATGGCCGAAAGAAGATCAGCGGGCAGCCCGTATTCCTCGGCGGCCTGGGAAAAGAGCCGGGAAAGATTGGCGTTCGGGCCGGGGTTGACCGGGATCTTGGGCCGGGCCGGACGCACAAAAGCCCGGTACTCGTTGCGGTTCAAGGCCACGCGGTATTCACCCCTGGGCGGGCCTCTCTCGGCCATGATCGCGGTGGGAAGCTCCTGATACGGCTCCAGTGGGGCAAAGGCCGGGATTACGGGCGGGACAAAGGCCGGGGCCTCCCGGGGTCCGTCCACGGCCGCAAAGGCCGCCAGGGACATGAACAGCAGAAACAGGCCGCCTGGAATCAGGGCCGTTCTGGCCGCATGGCCCCGGGCCAGGGCACCAAGGCCCAGGAAGGCCGTTCGGACTCGCTCTCTGGCCGTATTCACGTATTTTTCCATGCCACAGTCCTTGCCCACAAATCAACCCCCCTGGCCGGATGGGTGGCCGGGTCGCCAGGCCAGGTGGCCCTTCCGCGCACCCGGACATTGCAAGGCGCGGCCCAACCCAGGCCAGGCAAGGAAATCAGGGCTGAAGACCCGGGGGTCAGGAAAGAGGCGGCGTCAGAACTCCGGCAGCCGGGCCAGGAGAGGGGCCAGGGGGATGCGAGGGCCGGGTCCTACAGGAAATGGAAAAAGGAGTTGGCCCATTCCATGGACTCGGCATAGGCCCCGGCCACGGTCACCTGGTCCAGGTCCAGGCCCCGGATGCGGGCGTCCAGCCGCGTCCAGTCCGCCTGCTCGAACCATTCGACCATCTCCAGCCAGGGCAGAAGGGAGGTGGGCTTGCGGCACAGGGTGTCCTTGAACTCCTGGTCCAGGGGCAGGTTGTCCACCACCGTGTCCATGGGCAGGTCCAGCATGCTGTTCAACAGGGAGAACAGGCCCAGAAGGAAGAAGCGGTCGGCCTCGGGAACGGTGCGGGGGTTGCCCTGGGCGGCCAGTTCCAGGAATTTGGCCCGCTGGACCGAGAGAAAGGCCAGTTCCGAAGGCTTGTGCGCCGGGGCCATGTCCGTGAGGATGATGAGCCTGAGCCAGCTCCGGAGCTGCTTCCACCCGGCCAGGACCATGGCCTGCTTGATGGAGGAGACCTTCTGGCCGAAGCCGAAAAAGGGCGAGTTGAGAAAGGCCAGCAGGCGATAGCTGATGGACACGTCGCGCTGGATGGCCTCGGCCAGTTTATGGAAATCCGGCTCGGGCTGCTCGATGAGCCGGACCACGCCCAGCCGGGCCGCCTGGGTGGCCGAGAGCACCCGGTTGGCCAGGTTTTCCGGCTTCTGGAAAAAGAACCCCTGGAACAGGTCGAAGCCGCATTCCTTGAACTGGTTGAAGATCGCGTAATCCTCCACCCGCTTGGCCAGAAGGCGCAGCCCCTTGCCTTTCAAGGGGTTCAGGAGGGCCTGGACCTGGGCCTTGTCCTGGTTCAGGACATCCACGATGAGGATGTCGGCCAGTTCGATGAGGACCCGGGGCGGGGTCTGGCCCGCGTAGTCCTCCACGGCAATAAGGTAGCGCTCCCCGCGCAACTGGGCCAACTCCTCCCGCATGACCGGGTCCTGCAAATGAGCCTCCCGGACCTCCAGCACCGAACGCTCCGGGGGCAGGGCATAGGGAACGTGGTCCCGGATGATGCGGCCCGAGCAGTTGACCAGCAGGCGCAGGTTGGCGTCCACCAGGGAATGAGGTCCCACGCAGGAGTTGACGGCCACCTCCAGGGTGGCCTGGTGGCGGTCCTCCATGATCGCGCTTTCGGCGTCCTGGTTGTGGCGATAGAGCAATTCATAGCCCCAGACCTTGCGGGCCGGATCAAAGATCGGCTGGCGGGCAAAGTAGGATTGCGCGTACTGGGGAGCTACGGTTTCTGGAGAGATCATGGTCATTCCTTGGGCAGAAGGCGCTGGCGGACGGGGGCTCCCCGCAGCCGCAAGTCATACCGTACCAGAAGAATATTCTCAGAACAAGGGCGGGCAGGCCCCGAGCCCGGGCCGGTCCTTTCCGGTTGCAGGGCCGGGTACTTGGGACTATCCTGCTCGGCAGCAGGGGGAGACGGGCCGAGCCGCCTCCCCTCTTGCCGTTGCAATCTTCCACCCGGGCCTGACCCGGCCGTCATTTCTTCGAGGACATTCATGAAATCTGATGCAAAAACGGGCCAAAAGCCCGTGTTGGGCGAAACGCTGGAGCTGGACATCCTGGACCTGGCCGATACGGGCGCGGGCGTGGGCAAGGACCGGGGCTTCGTGTTCTTCGTGCGGGACGCCCTGCCCGGCCAGCGCGTGCTGGCCCGGGTCACGGCCGTGAAAAAGAACCTGGCCGAGGCCGTGTGCGAAAAGGAACTCTCTCCCTCGCCCCTGGCCCAGGCGCCCTTCTGCCCCCATTTCGGGACCTGCGGGGGCTGCCTGCTCCAGGGACTTACCTACCAGGCCCAACTGGACTGGAAGACCAACCGGGTGCGCCAGGCCCTGGCCCGCATCGGCGGGGACAGCGCGGCCCCCGTGCACCCGGCCCTGGGCTCCCCGGCCCAGGTGCGCTACCGCAACAAGATGGAGTTCGCCTTTGGCGGGACCTCGGGCGACGGCCTGGTCCTGGGCCTGCGCCACCGCGACCGGCCGGACAAAGTCGTTGACCTGACCGAATGCTTCCTCTGCCCCGAGAGCGTGGTCCAGGTCCTGTACCAGGCCCGCCGCCTGGCCCGGGACACCGACCTTCTCGCCATGGGCAGCCGCCCCGGGTCCGGATTCTTCCGGCACCTGGTGGTGCGCCGCTTCTCCTCGGGTGAAATGCACGTGAACCTGATCACAGCCACCGACCCCTCCCGCCACGGCCAGATGCTGGCCCTGGGCAAGACGCTCATGACCGCCTGTCCCCAGGTCAAGGGCTTCGTGCACTCCACCCGGGAGAGCCAGGCCGCCCTGGCCCAGGGCGAGGCCGCCCAGGCCGGGCTGGGGACCTGGGCCGCTGAGGAGCGTCTGTGCGGGTTGAGCTTTCTGGTCTCCCCCGAGGCCTTTTTCCAGGTGAACACCGGGTCGGCCGAACTCCTGTTCGCCACCGTGGCCCGGCTGGGCGGGTTCACCGGAAAAGAGACCGTGTGGGACCTGTACTGCGGGGGCGGGAGCATCGGCCTGTGCCTGGCCGGGTCCGTGGGCCGGGTGGAGGGTCTGGAGCTTTCCCCGGCCGCCGTGGAGGACGCCCGGGCCAACGCGGCCCGCAACACCATCGAGAACTGCCGCTTCCAGGCCGTGGACCTGGCGGATATCGCCAAACATTTGCGCGGCCTGCCCCGGCCTGACGCGGCCGTGTGCGACCCGCCCCGAGCCGGACTGGACCCGGCCCTCATCGAGGCCTTGCTGGAAACGCGGCCCCCGGTGATCCTGGCCGTGTCCTGCCATCCGGCCACCCTGGCCCGGGACCTGCGGCTTTTGTCCGGGGCCTACCGCCTGACCGAGGTCCAGCCCGTGGACCTCTTCCCCCACACCGCGCACGTGGAATGCGTGGCCCGGCTGGAGCTCATTGGCGGTCTTGACAAGCCCGGACCGCACGTCTAATTTTGAGATTCGGTGGACTTTTTTTGAACATCCATTGGAACCGGGAGGAGCATCCATGAGCAAGACCGAGAAGAATCTGTGGGAGGCCTTTGCCGGGGAATCCCAGGCCAACCGCAAATACCTGGCCTACGCCAAGCAGGCCGAGAAAGAGGGCAAGACCCGCATCGCCAAGCTGTTCCGGGCCACGGCCGAGGCCGAGACCGTGCACGCCCTGACCCACTTGAAAACCCTGGGCCAGGTCAAGGACACAGCGGCCAACTTGAAGGACGCCATTGCGGGCGAGACCCACGAGTTCACCAAGATGTACCCGGCCATGCTCGACGAGGCCCATGCCGAGGACCACGCCACGGCCATCCGCAGCTTCCGCTACGCCAACGAGGTGGAGAAGGTGCACGCGGACCTGTACAAAAAGGCCCTGGCGGAGATGGATGATCCCCGGGATGCGGACTACTGGGTCTGCTCGGTGTGCGGGCACACGGTGGAGGACCACGCCCCGGACAAATGCCCGGTGTGCGGGGCCATGGCCAAGGCCTACAGCAAAATCAACTGATCCGGCCCGGCCGGGCGGCCCTGAAAACGGGCCAGCCCGGCCGCGCCCTCTTTCCTTCCTGCCCGATTGCCAGCCGGACCCAGGCCGTCTATAGCTGACCCATGGCCGACTTTCGTCCCATCCTGGTCCTCCAGATGCAGCGCATGGGGGACTTGATCCTCTCCTTTCCGCTGTTCCTGTGGCTGGAACGCCAGTTCCCGGGCCATCCCATCTGGGTGGTGGCCGAGGCCAGCTTCTCGGAACAACTGAGGCCCCTGTCCCCGGCCGCCACCTATTTCCCCTGGTCCGGGGTGGATTTCCTCCGGCGCGAGTCCTTTCACCTCATCCTCAATTTGAGCATCCGGCCCGAGGCCGCCCGTCTGGCTTACGACCTGACCGCCGAGGAGAAGTTCGGCCCCCTGGCCGGGCCCAGCGGCGGACGTGGCGGCCCGGTGTACATCCGGGGCGACTGGCAACTCTATCGGGCCTCGGTGGTGAAGAACAACCGGCACAACCAGTTCCACTGGACGGACCTAAACGCCCTGGACGTCATCGACCGGGCGCGCATGGCCACCACCTGCTACGACGCGCCCCGAATCCTGGACCCGTCCGTGCGCAAGGTGGGGGTGTTTTTCGGGGCCAGCGAGGAGTCCAAGCGGCCCGTGGTCCAGTTCTGGCAAGTGCTTTTGAACGAGCTGCTGCACCGGGGGCTGGAGCCCGTGCTCCTGGGTGGCCCGGCCGAGGAGCCCATGGCCTGGGAAATTCTCCGGGGCTTTGGCGGCCCGGTCCAGAACGCCTGCGGGGGCATGTCCCTGACCGAACTGGCCGCCCTGACCCAGACGCTGGCCCTGTTCATCACCCCGGACACTGGCCCCATGCACCTGGCGGCCTGGGCCGGGGCTCGGGTGCTCAACCTGTCCATGGGCAATGTCAACGCCTGGGAGACCGGCCCCTATGCGCCGGGCCATTTCGTGCTCTCCACCCGGGCCAGCTGCTCCGGGTGCTGGGAGTGCCGCCACGCCTACCCCTACTGCCAGTGGAAGTTCACGCCCAAGCGGGTGGCCTTTCTGGCTGGGCGCATCGTGGCCGGGGACGAACGGGGCCTTTCTTCCCTGCGCATGCCCGGGGTGACCCTTTTCCGCACCGCCCGCAACCCGGCCGGGCTCTACCACCTGGACACCCTGGGCAAGGAGGGTCCGGCCGGCCGACGCCTGCTCTCGGATTTCTGGACCCGGTTCTTTGCCTGGCGCTTCGGGGTCTGCGACGAGACCCACGGCCGCCTGGCCTTTGCCGAACTGGCCCAGGCCTGCCCGGACCTGGCCGAATCCTTCCGGGCCGCCCTGCCCGGCCTGGCCCGGCGGCTGTCCCTGGAAATGTCCCGGGGCGGGCTGTCCCCGGCCTTTCACCGCCAGGCCCAGCCCATGCTCCGGCCCCTGACCGGCTACCTGGAGCTCTTCCTGCCCAATGCGGACAACTCTCCGGCGGCCGGACGCCAGGCCCTGGGACTGGTGGAGATGCTCACGGCCATGACTGCGGACTGACAGGGGAATGGCCAGGAAATGGCCACTGAATGGCCCCATTTCTGACGAAAAAGTAAGAAAATCTTCAGTGGACCCCGACCCCGGCCTTGCGTAGAAACGACCTTGCCGACCTTCCCTCCAAAGGCGGCAAGGGGTGCGACGCCTTCTTCAGCGACCAATCGATGCAAGCCTGCCTTCCTCCTTTTGTCCTTCTCCGATGGAAACCGGCCGACGCACCCCTCGGCCGGTTTTCTCGTTGAAAAGAGCGCGAGGTACGAGATGCATGATCTGTTCTGGTTCGCGGTGCTGGCCACGGCCGTCATTTTGTCCCTGCGGGGCGTTTTGATCGACAACGGAACCCTGGTCCGGGTCCGGGCCAAAAGACTGGAAAATCCCGTTCGCAAGCCGTATGGTTCGGCAACAGACGCCCGCCCGGGCTGCTGATGTCGCATCCGGAGGCTTCCCACGTGCGCATCCTGATCGTCGAGGACGAGGTCAAGGTGGCCCGGGCCTTGAAAGAGGGCCTGCAAGCCGAGCAGTACGAATGCGCGCTGGCCCACACTGGCGAGGAGGCCTTTTTCCTCCTGAACGCCGAGCCCTTTGATCTGGTGCTGCTGGACCTCATGCTCCCGGGCCGGGACGGCCTGGAAATCCTCTCGGCCATGCGCCGCCAGGGTCTGGATTTGCCCGTGCTGGTGCTCACGGCCCGGGACACGGTGGAGGACCGGGTGCGCGGCCTGGACAGCGGGGCCGACGACTATCTGACCAAGCCCTTCGCCTTCCCCGAACTGGTGGCCCGGCTACGCGCCCTGTCCCGGCGCGGCCGTTCGGACCAGACTTTGAAGCTTGCTGCCGCTGACCTGGAAATGGACGTGGCCGCGCGCACGGCCCGGCGGGACGGGGCCGACCTGGATCTGACCCAGCGCGAGTTCGCCCTGCTGGAATACCTGCTGCGCAACCAGGGCCGCATCGTGTCCCGGGAGATGCTGGCCCGGGACGTGTGGCAGGAGACCGGCCGGGCCACACCCCTGGACAACGTCATTGACGTGCACATCGCCCGGCTGCGCAAGAAGGTGGACCAGGGCCAGGGCCAGAAACTCATCCACACCGTGCGCGGGGTGGGCTTCATCATCAAGACCAACACCGAGGCCGAGGCCTGATGCGCACCAAAAGCATCGGATTCCGCATCCTGCTCTGGTACGGGGTGTCCATCTCCCTCATCCTGCTGGTCTATTCCGCCCTGACCTTTGCCTTTTTCTACCACCGCCTGGACCGGGACCTGACCGCGGACCTGTTCCGGGACGCCGAACTGGTCATGGCCTCGTTCAATCCTTATGAAGAGGCCGGCCCGGACTCCAACCCGGATTTGCGCGACAAGCTGGAGACCGAGTGGGAGGAAACCTGGGTGGAAATCCTGGGGCCCGACGGCCGGGTGGTGTTCCGTTATTTCCCGCGCGGCAAGGCCAGCCTCCTGGACGGACTCCCGGCCATGGACCCGGCCGAGCGCCTGGAGATGAACCTGAAAGGCCCGGCCCAGCCCCACGCCAAGGTGGTCCAGGTCCCCTTCCAGGTGGAGGAGGACCGCTACGACGTACGTCTGGCCCGGACCCTGTGGCGGCCCCGCCGGGAGCTGACCACCTTCCTCCTGGTCCAGGCCCTGGCCCTACCCGTGGGCGTGTTCATTTCCTGTTTGGGCGGCTATTTCCTGACCCGGCGGGTGCTCTCGCCCATCGGGCGGCTGGTGGCCAAGGCCCAGAAGATCACGGCCGAACGCCTGGCCGAACGCCTGCCGGTGGAAAACCCCCACGACGAGCTGGGGCACCTGGCCACCATGTTCAACCAGACCCTGGCCCGGGTGGAGGCCTCGTTCAACGAGCTCAAGCGCTTCACGGCCGATGCCTCCCACGAACTGCGCACCCCGCTCACGGCCATGCGCAGCGTGGGCGAGATCGGGCTGCGCGAGGGCCAGGGCGAGGAAGGCCTGCGCGAGACCATCGCCAGCATGCTGGAGGAGGCCGACCGCATGGCCCGGCTGGTGGACAGCCTGCTCACCCTGTCCCGGGCCGACAGCGGCAAGGCCAGCCTGGTGTTCGCGCCCGTGGACCTGGCTGACCTGGCCGCCGAGGTGGCCGAATACCTGGAGGTCCTGGCCGAGGACAAGGGCCAGACCTTGAGCACCCGGGCCCTGGGCCGGCCCCTGGCCCATCTCCTGGTCAGGGCCGACCGTCTGGTCCTGCGCCAGGCCGTGGTCAATATCCTGGACAACGCCATCAAATACACCCCCGAGGGCGGCCGCATCGCCTTGAGCGTGACGGACAGCCCCGAAGGTCCGGTCCTGGCCATTGCCGACACCGGCCCGGGCCTGGCCCCGGAACACGCGGCCCTCATCTTCGAGCGCTTCTACCGCGCGGACAAGGGCCGCTGCCGGGATTTCGGGGGCACGGGCCTGGGCCTGGCCATTGCCAAATGGGCGGTGGAGGCCAATGGCGGCCGCATCCGGGTGGTCACCGAGCCCGGCCTGGGCTGCCGCTTTCTCCTGGTCTTTCCCAGGCTGAACGGCCAGCCTTTGGAGACCTAGGCGCGCCTCCCCGTGGCTCAAGCAGGAACGACTGGCGCGCAGTCCAGGACAAAGTCGGGCCGGTCCCCGAAACGGACCCGGTTCGGGGCGAGTCCCAGGGCCGCATACTCAGGCTTGAGCGCCCCGGCCTGGCCCCAGAAATCCCCTTGAACCGCGCGCGGGGCGTCCAGACCCGCCATGACCAGGCCCGGCGGCAGGGCGTCGCGCAGGTACTCGAAAAGGGCGCGGCTACGCACCATCTGGCCCAGGGCCGGATGGACCGGGCCAGCCAGGATTTTTTCCGCCAGCCCGGGCTGGGGGGCCAGGCCGGTGCGGATGACCGGAACGCCTGCGGCCCAGGAGGCCAGGCTGGCCCGGGCCAGACGCCGAACCGTGGCCTCCAGGGGCCAGGGCGCATAGCGGCCCTGCCGCCATATTTCAGCCAGGGGCGTGCCCTCGATGACCAGGCAGGGATAGAGGCGCAGGGCCGCAATGTCCTGGGCCAGGGCCAGGGCCAGGTCCTCCTCGAACAGGCTGTCGCGGTCCCCGGGCAGGCCGGGCATGAGCTGGATGCCCAGCTTCAGCCCGCTCTGGCGCACGGCCGCGCACCCCTCCAGGGTCTGGCTCCGACCGCCCCCCCGACCAGATACGGCCAGGGCCGCATCGTCGAAACTCTGCACCCCGAGCTCCACCAATCCCAGACCCAGGTCCTTGAGCCGCCGAAGAATCTTCGGCGTCACCGCGTCCGGCCGGGTGGAGCAGCGCAGGCCGGTGAGCCGTCCCTGGGCCAGATATGGCCCGGCCGCCTCCAGGAATCGTTCGGGCCAGGGCGGCGGGAGCAGGGTGAAGGTCCCGCCGTAAAAGGCCAGCTCCAAGGGCGGTCCTCCCAGGGCGGCCAGGGCCTCCAGGGTGCGCTTTAAGTCCTCCAGGGCCTGGTCCAGGCCTTGGGGATTCTGCCCGGTCTGGGTCGGCTGGGCGCAAAAAACGCAGCGTCCGGGGCAGCCCTGGTACGGGAGGAACACGGGATGGATGCGGGGACTTCTCTTGGGGAGGAATGGGGGAAGAAGAGAGAGACCGAACATATTCGATTTTTTTCAAACTATTTCAGAAAATGGATTGATTCCCGCCGCCGGGTCAGGTACAAGACCTGACAATGGCACATGCCACGAGGAGGGGGACGTGGAGAAACTTTGGCTGAAATCCCGCCCCCTTTGCAAGGAAACCCTTTTATGATACAGGATGACTGCATTTTCTGCCGTATCGTTACGGGCGACATTCCTTGCGCCAAGCTCTATGAGAGCGAGGGTGTGCTTGCCTTTCTGGATATCTCCCCGGTGCGCAAGGGGCACGCCCTGGTCGTCGCCAAGGCCCACCACCCGACCATCTGGGATCTCCCGCCGGAACTGGGGGCCGAACTCATAGAGGCCATGAACCGGGTGGGAGAAGCCGTGCTTTCGGCCACCGGGTCCGAGGGCCTGAACATCATGATGAACAATTTGGAAGCTGCTGGACAGATCGTGCACCACGCCCATTTCCACCTCATTCCGAGAAAAATCGGGGACGGTCTTGCGCTCTGGCCTCAACATGCTTATGAAAGTCTCGATGAGATGTCAGCCCTGGCCAGTGCCATTCGGACCCGAATCACATAACCCCTCGCACACGAGAAACACACGGAGGCCCTTATGAGCGGAACCCTGACCAAGGCCGGCATCGTGGACTCGATCTACGAAAAGACGGACAGGAACCGTTCGGAAATCAAGGACATGGTGGAAACCATTCTTGATCTCATGAAGCAGGCGATCAAGAAGGACCACAGTCTGTTGTTCAGCGGCTTCGGCAAATTCGAAGCCTATGACAAGAAATCCCGCAAGGGGCGCAACCCGCAGACCAATGAAAGCATCACCCTGCCCCCGCGCAAGGTGGTGGTCTTCAGACTCTCGCGCAAGCTCCGCACCGAACTCAATCCGTAAGGATCAAACTGCCCGGATAGGCGAGGCGCAGCTTCTCCTGCGCCTCCCTGGCCGAGGCCAGTCCCCGGAAGACTCCGGCCTGCACCCGGTGGAAGGTCTTGCCCCCTGAACCGGACTCCACGATCCGGGACTGCGGGTACCCTCCCTCGCGCAAATCGGCCAGGATTTTTTCCGCATTGGCCCGGATGGTGTAGGACCCGACCTGGACGTAGAAGGCCCCGGGAATGTCCCCGGTCCCGGCCCCAGGGATGTCCCCCAGGGTCCGCAGACGCACCCGCACCGGCCGGTCCCCGGCCATGCCCAGGCCCTCGGCTGCGGCCTGGGACAGATCCACGATGCGCTTGTCCGCGTCCTTGAACGGCCCCCGGTCGTTCACCGTCACCACCACGCTTTTCCCGTTCTCCAGACTGACCACCTCGGCCTTGGTCCCCATGGGCAGGATGCGGTGAGCCGCGGTCAGGGCTTCCCGGTCATAGGTCTCGCCCGAGGCCAGGGTCCGGCCCTGGTCCTCGTCTCCATAGCGCCCGGCCTGGCCTTCCTCCTGATAGGGCTTGGCCGCCGGGGCCGCGAGGGCGATCTCCTGGCTGGCTGGTCGGCGGGCCGGGGCCTGGGCCTCAGGCAGGGGGCGTTCTTTGAGTTCCGGCTCGTGGCGCTTGCCAGTGGCGAACTCCTCGGCCGTGGGCAGGTTCCTGTCCCGCTCCTCGGCCTGGACCTGGCGCGTGGGCTCCTCGTCCGGGGGCAGGAGGACCTTCTTGGCGCACCCCACCGACAGGACAGCGGCCAGAAGGGCCAGGGCCAACAAGGCCTTCAGGGGCGGGGCGAAAGGAACCGGAAAGGGGACAGGCATGGGGGGTCCTCCTGGCCTGAAGATGATCGGAGAGAAGGGGAGACTCGGGCGAAATCTAAAATTAGTCTAAATCATCCCCGGGCGCAAGTTCCCCCCCCTGGCCAGGTCGGCATTTTTTCAGGGCCGCCAGGGAAAATCGTTGCGCCCTCCCCGCGCCCCGGATATGGAAAAGTATCCGCCATTGGCCAGCAATCCTTTACCAGGAGCAGCGCCATGCGCACCTCTGTGTTCATTCTGGTGGTCTTGGTCCTGGGTTTTCTGCTCACCACCTATTTCGACCGCCGCCGCCAGAACTACGAGAAGCGTCACCCCGGCCAGAAAAACCCCATCGTGGCCTGGTTCACGGGCAAGGACGAAGAGGACGACGGCAAGAAAAAATGATCGCGGCTCGGTCCCTGGCCGGTCCCTGGCAAGTCCCCGGCCATGTCCCTGACCCAGTCCCTGATCCGCCCTCCCCTTCGGATTCTCCCTTGCCCGCCCGCCCCTTTTCAGTGTAGTTTTCCCATGGCTTACCAGCAACGAACAACCCCGAGGGGCCGGAGTCCATGCTGAAATTTCTGAACATGCTCTGGAAGAGCCGCATCCCCGAGCGCATCAGCCAGGACCACCTGGTCATGCAGCGCAAATACAATTTCTTCCGAGGGCTTCTTTCCAAGAACAACGCGGCCTTGGAGACCCTGACCAATCTGGAGCACCTGCTCTTCGAGGATACACCCTTCACCCTGGACCATGTGGTCAACGAGACCGAGGCCCTGATCGGCATGGTCTACGAGATCGCCGAGGACTTGAACGCCCTGTCCGAAGGCCGCTACCCCAGCCTGTTCACCGTCACCGAGACCCTGGGCGTGGCCGTGCTCAAGGACCTGGTGGGCCGCCGCAAGCGCCGCAAATCCAGTCTGGTCATCCCCTTGCGCAGTTTGAGCCACGACCTGGCTGACGAGGTGGGGGGCAAGGCCGCCAACCTGGGCGAGGTGGTCAACCGGGTCGGGCTGCCCGTGCCGCCAGGGTTCGCCATCAGCGCCTACGCCTGTCAGGTTTTCATGCGCCAGGACGACTTGAAGGACCGCATCGCCCGCAAGCTGCGCAACCTGGACGTGGGGGACACGGACACGCTCATCGCCGTGTGCGACGAAATCTGCGAGATGATCCGGGCCACCCCCCTTCCCCCGGAATTCGCCCGGGCCATCGCCCAGGAGGCCGACGAACTCATCCTGCGCTTCGGTCACTCCTCCCGCTTCGCCGTGCGCAGCAGCGCCACCTGCGAGGATTCCGAAGCCTCTTTCGCCGGGCAGCACGCCACGGTCCTCAACGTGAGCGCGGAGAACATCGGGACGGCCTACAAGGAGGTGGTGGCCAGCACGTTCAGCCCCAGAGCCGTGTTCTACCGCCGCTCCCGAGGCTATTCCGAGGAGGACGTGATCATGGCGGTGCTGTGCGTGGCCATGATCGACTCCCGGGCCAGCGGGGTCATGTACACCCTGGACCCCAACCACCCCGAGATCACCGATGTGATCATCAGCGCGGCCTGGGGTCTGGGCGTATCCGTGGTGGACGGCTCCGGGCACACGGACTTCTTCCGGGTGGACACCGGCCAGGGCCGCATCATCCACCGGGAGATCGCGGCCAAGGAGCAGGAACTGCGCCTGGCCGAGGCGGACGGGATCGTGCAGCGCGACGTGGCCGAGGACCTGCGCCTGGCCCCCTGCCTGACCGACGAACAGATCCTGGCCCTGGCCGCTGCCGGGCGCAAGCTGGAAGAGCACTACGGCCAGCCCCTGGACATCGAATGGGCCGTGGACCCGGCCGGCCGGGCCTGCATCCTCCAGGCCCGGCCCTTAAATCCCCGCAAGGCCGAAGAGGGCGAGTGCCTGACCCCGGAACCGGCCCAGGCTGTTCCGGCCGACCGCGAGGTCCTGCTCCAGGGCGGGGCCACGGCAGCCAAGGGCGCGGCCTTTGGCCCGGCCTACATCCTGCTCTCCGAGCACAATCTCTCCGGAGTGCCCAAGGGGGCCATCCTGGTGGCCCGGCAGACCTCCCCGGCCTATGTGCCGGTCATGGACCGGGTCCGGGCCATCGTCACCGACGTGGGCAGCGTGACCGGGCACATGGCCTCGGTGGCCCGGGAATTCGGCCTGCCCACCCTGGTGGGCACCAAGGAGGCCACCACGCGCATCGTCCACGGCCAGGAGATCACCGTGGACGCAACAGCCCGGGTGATCTACCGGGGCGAGGTCCCGGAGCTGCTCAAGGAGCGCAAGGCCGTGAACATCATGCGCGGCAGCCCGGTGTACAAGGCCACCCAGGAGGCCTTGAAGCGCATCGCGCCGCTCAATCTTTTAGACCCCAAAAAGGACAATTTCACCCCCGAGGGCTGCCAGACCCTGCACGATGTCATCCGCTTCGCCCACGAGATGTCCATGCGCGAGATGTTCCGCCTGGGCGACGAGGTGGACGACGCGGATTCCGTGGCCGTGCGGCTCAAGGTGGGCCTGCCCTTGAACCTCTACGCCGTGGACCTGGGCCAGGGCTTGAAACCCGGGGTGGGGCGCACGGCGGTCATCGACGACGTGCTCTGCGTGCCCTTCCGGGCCCTGCTTGCGGGCATGACCCACCCGGGCGTGAACTGGATCGGGAGTGTGGGCCTGTCCCTGGGCGGGGTGGCCGCCATCATGGCCGAGTCCGTGTTCCAGGACCCGACCATGGACGGCCGCATGGGCGGACCCAACTACGCGGTCATCTCCGACGAGTACCTGAACTTCAACACCCGACTGGGCTACCATTTCGCGGTCATCGACACCTATTGCGGCTCGCTCATCAACGACAACTACATCACCTTCTCCTTCAAGGGCGGGGCCGCGGACATCGCCCGGCGCTCCCGGCGGGCAGGGCTCATCTCCCAGATTTTGAAGCGTCTGGGCTTCAAGGTGGAGACCAAAGGTGATATGGTCCGGGCGGAGCTCAAGAAATACGACTGCTCCTTGATCATGGAAAAGCTGGATACCCTGGGCCGCCTGCTCGGGGCCGTGCGCCTCCTAGACATGGTCCTGGCTGACGACGGGCAGGTGAACTGGTATGTGGAGGAGTTCCTCAAGGGGAACTACACCTTCCAGCGCAGCTAGAAAGAGGATATTTCGCAAAGGGGACGAGATGGGCGAGGAGAAGAATCGGCTCTCCGGGGTGCTGGAGAGCCTGCGGGGGCTCAGCCTGGGGCCGGTGAACGAGCGCCTGGGGCCTGAGATCCAGCGGCTGGTGGCCGAGGCCCTGGACGCCGCCCAAGGCCAAGACCAGGGCCAGTCGGCCTCCGGAAACCAGTCCGCCAGTCTGGCCCTGGTCCTGCGCCGTCTGGCCGACCGGCACAAGACCGGGGCCGTGGCCGCCTCCTGCTTAAGCGCCCTGGTCCGCCTCTCTCCCTTCGGAGTCGTCCTGGCCGCCGCCCTGCTGCGCAATGGCCGCATGGACCTGGAACAGGCCTTTGACTGCCTGGTCGATCTCTCCCCCGCAGACCGCCTGACCCTGGCCGACCGGCTCCTGCTCGATCCGGCCAGCCTCTCCCCGGACCTGCGCCGCTTCGCCCTGGAACGTCTGGTGGAAGTGGCCGAGGAATCCGTGCTGGAACTGGGCCGCCATCTCCGCCGCCCGGAAATCCCGGCCTTTGCCGTGGCCCAGGCCGCCCTGGATGGAGCCCTGGGCCGCCAGTGCCGCCAAGCCCTGGCCCGCTCCCGCAACCAGACCGAGGTGCGCGAATGCGCCGGACTTCTGGCCCGCTACGCCCCCTGGGACATGGAAAAGATTTTGTCCGGCCGCCTGGCCCCGGCCGATCCCAATCTGCGCCGGGCCATGCTCGACGGGCTCTCGGCCATGACCGCGCCCTCGGAAGTCCTGGCCGCCGAGGTGCTCCCGGTCCTCAAACAGATCTTGCACCTGAAAGACCATGCCGGGGCCAAAGCCGCCATCCTGGCCCTGCTCGCTCTGCGGCCCCAAAACCTGGGCCGGGTCCTGGCCGAATGCCTCCAGGCCGAGGCGGCCCTGACCCCCTTCATCCTGACCCGGCTGCACCGGCTTGGGGCCGGAGATTACGCCCTGCTGCGCAAATCCCTGGGCGAGACCGAGGCCCCGGTCCTGGCCCTGCGGCTCTTCCTGCTCCTGGGCCGAACCGATCCCCGGCCGCTCTTGGCCTGCCTGAAATGGTGCCTGGCCGAGGCGGCCCGCAAGGACCCGGCAGCCCGGCCGAACACGGCCCGGCTCAAGGAACTCCAGGCCCTGTTCACCCGCCGCCAGGCCCTGCAAGCCGCCACCCCGGCCCCGCCCAAGGGTCTGCCCCGCTATGACCCCCAGGCCGCGTCCGAGGCCGACAAGCCCGCCAAGTCCAAGGTCAAGACCACGGCTTTCGCCACCATCGAGTCTTCCGGAACCCGCAATCCGGCCGAAGAACGCAAGTCCTCCGACCCCCGGTTGAACGCCCAGGGCCAGTTGGTCAAGGGACTTGAACTGGGGGCCAAGACCCTGGACCGGGCCAACCTGTCCGGCTCCTTCGTGCAGGAGGGGCGCTTCGATCAGGTCCGGTTCACCGGCGGCTTCTTCCAGGGGACCCGGTTCGTGGGCTGTCACTTGCGGGAGGTGACCTTCATTGACTGCGATCTGCGCCAGACCCGCTGGCACGACCTGGACCTGGACCAGGTGACCTTTACGGGCTGCGATCTGGCCGGAGCCCTGTTCAGCCGAGTCGAGGCCCGCCGCCTGCGTCTGGAGGAATGCTCCCTGTCCGGAGCGCGACTGCTCCAGGTCCGCATCCAGTCCGGGGTCATGCACAACGTGGACGCCACCGGGCTTCTGGCCGACGACTGCCAGTTCCTGGGCCTTGAGTTCAGCCAGGTCCTTTTCGACCAGGCCCTGTTCGAGGCCTGCTCCTTCGAGCCCGTGGCCTTGCGGGCCTGCGGCCTGGCCGAGGCCCGGGGCCGCGCCCTGGCCGCCACCCACCCGAACCTGACCGCGCTCATGGCCCGGACCCTGACCGAGGACCTGGCCGCCCTGGAATCCGGGGAGGCCGCAGCCCAGGCCCAGACCCTGACCGATTTGGCCCTCCTGGCCGATTGCGCCGTGCGCCGCTGGTTCGAACTGGGCGCGTTCAAGGCCGGGCTGGACGCCTTCCTGGTTGCCAATGTGCGCCGGGAATCCTGGTGTGCGGAAAAGCTCGGGCCGGAAAAGACCGGCTTCTACCGCCTCCTGCCCCTTCTCCTGCACCAGTCGGCCTTTGATCGGGCCTTGGGCCTGTCCCCGGACACCCCGACCTGCCGGGTGGCCGGGTACGCCCCGGACGAGGCCGTCCTGTCCCTGGCCCGCACCATCTTTGCCGATGCGGATCTCGTGGCCGAGCCCAAATCAGCCCTGACCATCGAGGCGGTGTTCACCATCGGGAGCCTGGGCAGCGTGGCCCAGGACCCCCATTCGGACCTGGACTACTGGGTCTGCGCCGATCTGGCCGGGGTAGGCCGGGAAAAAACCACCCTGCTCCAACGCAAACTGGAGGCCATCTCCCTCTGGGCGGACCAGAAATTCAGCCTGGAGGCCCATTTCTTCCTCATGGACGTGGAGGACGTGCGCCGCAACAATTTCGGGTTCAGCGACGAGGAAAGCTCAGGCTCGGCCCAGGCCCTGATGCTCAAGGAGGAGTTCTACCGCACGGCCGTGCTGGCCGCGGGCAAGCCGCCGCTGTGGTGGCTGGTCCCGCCCGGGGCCGGGGAGCGCACCTACGCCATGGCCAAGGCCCGGGTGAACGGGCTTCTGGGACCCGAGACCGCACTCGACCTGGGTCACGTGGACCGCATCCCCGAGGCCGAATTCTTCGGGGCCTCCCTGTGGCAGATCGTCAAGGGGCTCAAAAGCCCGTTCAAGTCGGTGATGAAATTCGCCCTGCTGGAGCGCTATATCCGGGGCGGCAGCGACGCGCCCCTTTTGTGCGATCGCTTGAAGAGCAACCTGACCGCTGGCCGGACCCGGCTCTGGGAAGTGGACCCCTACGTCCTGTTGTACCGCGAGGTGACCGACCACTACCGGCGCATGAACGACCAGGCCTCGGTGGAGCTCATCGCCCTGGCCTTTCTGCTCAAAACCGGCCTGGAGCAGGCCGCGCCCGAGGCCCTGCCCCTATGCCGGGCCGAGGAGCGGGACACCCCGGAGCTGTTCGCCCAGGTGGCCGAGCAGAATCCCGAGGGCATCCAGGACCTCCTGCGCGCGGCTGACCCCACCTATGAAAATATCATGGCCCTGGGCGCGCGGGTGAACCAGTTTTTGATCAACACCTACACTGCCGTGCGGGACTCCATGCCCGCCGGAGCCCAGGCCTTGATCACCCCCGAGGACCTGACCAAGCTCGGCCGCAAGATTTTCAGCACCTTCGCCAAACGGCCCAACAAGGTGGAGATCATCCCCTTTCTGGAGGCCATGCAGGCCAGCCTGAGCGAGCTGCGGGTGTCGGCCCAGGCCGTGAAGGCCGGACGGGTCTGGAAGCTGGACGCCGGGGTCCTGGACGAATCTTTAAGCCGGGTGCGCATCACCCCCTTGAAACAGGGCAAGGACCTGGCCCCCATCCTGGCCTGGACGGCCTTGAACGGCCTGGCCCGCGACGGGGTGACGGTCAAGGCCGACCTGTCCGTATCCCCGCTCACGGCCCAGGACTTGAGCGAGGCCATGCAGGCCATGGCCCTGTTCTTCAAGCCGATCCTCACGCACGAGGGCTCCATCGGCGAGAGCCTGAACCCCGAGCGGATCATCCGGGCCTTTTTCCTGCTCAACCTGACCGCCCCGCGCGAGTCCACGGCCGTTCTCGAAGGCCAGTTGGTCTACGCCACCAATTGGGGAGAAATCTTCTGCGTGGATGTTCCGGCCGAACGGCCGCTGCTCAAGGCCCTGCCCGTGCGTTTTCTGCGCGAGGTCCTGCCTCTGGAGACCCCGGACGAGGTGATCCTGGGCCATTTCCTGCCCCCCCGCTCCCAGTGCTTCCCACCGGACTGGACCGAAGGCACGACCGCCCTCTGAACCGCGCCCGGCCCGGGGTGCTTACGCCGTCGGGGAACTCGGGCCGTGGCCGTGGTATTTGTGGATGAGGGAGAAGGTCTTCTCGGCCAGGGTGGTGATGTCCGGCTTGGAGACCTGGTCGTCCGCGCCCACGGACTCGCCCTTGTGCCGCAGCCGCTCGGTGATCAGGGAGGAGAAGAGCACCACCGGAGTTTGACGCAGGATGGGATCGTCCTTGACCCGCTTGGTCAGGTTGTGCCCGTCCATGACCGGCATTTCGATGTCCGAGATGAGGATGTGCAGGAAGTCGGTCATGGGCCGACTCTCCGCCGCAGCCTGGGCCTTCCACTCCAGAAGCAGGTCCCAGGCGGCCTTGCCGTTGATGGTCTGGGTCACTTGCAACCCGGCCTTATCCAGGAGGCTGGCGATCATGCGCCGGATGGAGGTGGAGTCGTCCACCACCAGGGCCTTGTAGACCACCGGCTCCTCTTCGGGCTCCTGGGTCGGGACCACGTCCTTCACAAAGCGCATGGCCATGCCCGGGTTTAAGTCCGCGATGATCTGCTCCATGTCCAGCAGCAGCAGGATGCGGTTCTCGAAACGCACCACGCCGGTGATGCACTGGCCCGAATACTTGTTCAGGTTGGTGTCCGGGGCCTCCACCTGCTCCCAGCTTAAGCGGTGGATGCGGTTCACGCCCGAGACCATGAAGGCGTTGGTCACGCTGTTGAATTCCGAGACAATGACCTTGGGGCTGTCCGTGGGGGCCATCTTCTTGCCCAGCCACAGCCCCAGGTCGATGAGTGGGATGACCCGGGAGCGCAGGTTGAAGGCCCCCAGGACCGAGGGGTTGGGGATGCTCGGGATGTGGGTGACCGAGGGCTTGCGGATGATCTCCAGCACCTTGGCCACGTTCACGCCGTAGTATCCCTGATAAACCTCGCCGGTGTCCGGGTCCACTTCGTCGATGTAGAACTCGACGATCTCCAGTTCGTTGGTCCCGGATTCCAGCAGGATGTTGGTCTGGGTCATGCTCACTCCAGCGAAGCGTTGGCGCTTAAAACCTCGGGTTTCAAGGGCACCCCGAGTTTATCCTCAGACACTACGCCATTCCCCCCTGTTTGCATAGGGGACCGTTTGGCGAGTGCGGGGCTAGTACCCGGCCATGGGCGGGTAGCGCAGGCCCAGGTTCAGGCCGCTGCCCTTGCCCCTCTTGCCGCAGCGCAACTGGCAGGCGTCGTAGCGCAGCTCGGCCAGCACCCGCGCCTTCCACTGGGGCGGCTTCTCGCTGCCCGTGTCCGCGGTGGTCGGCTTGCGGCAGCGGGACAGGCAGGCCTGCTCCTGGGCCTCGTTGGCGGCCCGAGCTGGGCCTGGAGCCAGGGCCAGAACAAGAGCCAGGACCAGGGCCAAAACAAAAACCAGGCCCAAACCCGCTGCCATCCTGCTTTGCCCGTCCCGGACAGTCCGGCCGGGGTCATGCGTGCGGCTCATGCTTCCCTCGTTTGCCTGGTTCGTGTCCCTGCGGACCCCGAAACTTCACCCTTTATCCTACCATCCGACCGGGCCGTTCTTCAAGCCTCTCGGACCGCGTCCGCAAAAGTGGAGGCCACAAGAATGAAGAATAAAAATTCTTGTTTCTTATTCTTGCGCCTCTGCAAAAAAACAGCCAATTGCCGGACGCGACCCTATCCGGCGGCCCAGAGCCCCCTGGTCCCCTTGCGGGCCAGCCAGCCCAGGGCCAGGCCCCTGAAATACAGGCCCACGGCCCCCCGGCCCGGACGCACCGTGGCGCTGCCCCCGGACAGAAGCAGCGTCAGTTCGGCCGGGTCGTGCAGGTCCAGGGCGTCAGGGCCGGGCTCCTCGGGCAGGAGGATGCGCGCCCCAGGGGCCGGACGGAACACCCCGGCCGCGTGCTTGCCCAGGCAGTGGCCCTGCCAGGGCAGATTCGGCGGCAGAAGCTCCAGGGCCGCCCGGGGCAGAAAAAAGACCCGCCCCTTGAAATCAAAGAGCTCGCCGTCCGGGAGATGGTCGAAGCGGATGCCGGACGGCGCGTCCAGGTCAACGGCCTTGAGCCGCTTGCCCCAGGAGGGGCCGTCCTTGCGGCCTCCGCCCTCGGGTGCATCGTGCGTGTGGGCCAGACCCGGCCGGGACAACCCGGCCAGAAAAAACCCCTGGCCCGCCTCGCTCGGCCCCTCCACCCGAAGCACCCCATTCAGGCCCGGCCGTTGAGGGCGGCCCAGGAAAAAGCCCTGGGGCTCGGGCAGGGGATAAAGTTGTAGGCCAAGTTCATCCAGGGTGTAACAAACCTGCCCCTCGTTCTCGTCTATGTTCGTGGTGCAGGTGGAATAGATCATCCGGCCCCCGGGCGCGAGCAGCCGGGCAGCCTCCCGGAGCAGGGAGCGCTGGAGGCGGATGAGCGGACCCACCTTGTCCTCGGTCCACAGGGCCAGGACCTCGGGCTTGCGGTCGGCCGTGCCCCAGCCGCTGCACGGCGGGTCCAGGAGGATATGGTCGAAGGAGGCGTCCGGGAAGGGCAGGCTCTCGGACGAGGCCCCGGCCGTGGCCGCCCAGGGCAGGCCCAGGCGCTCCAGGTTGCGGCGCAGGGTGGCCAGGCGCTTGGGCGAGGCCTCCACGCCCAGGACGAATCCCGAAGGGCCGGTGAGCTGGGCCAGGAGTCCGGTCTTGCTCCCGGGGCTGGCGCACATGTCCAGGACCCTGGCCCCGGCGGGCGGGGCCAGGCAGACCGGCGGAAGCATGGAGGAGCGGTCCTGGATGTAGATGAGCCCGAAGACCGAGGCCAGGCTCTCGCCCAGAGGCAGGGGTTCTGCGGTCAGGACCCGGGCCATGGGCAGGAAGGGCTCGGGCTCGAAGGAAAAGCCCTGGGCGCGCAGCAGGTCCTCGACCCGGGGTTCCTGGCCGCCCCGGCAGACCAGGCGAAATGACCGACGGCGTGGGGCCACGGGGCTCCCTCCCTTGCACATTGCCTCTTTGGCCGACTGAGGGTATATGTCTCTGTCTGGGCCGTTTCGGCCTTATATCCCCGGGCCTGTCGCGGCGCAACGCCCCCAGGCCCCCTTCCGGAGGAACATCTATGACCCGCACTTTCGTTCGTTTGCTCGCCAGCATCCTGCTCGTGGGCCTCATGGCCGCCGGGGCCTGGGCCGCCCTGGCCAAGACCTACGTGGTCCTGCCCTTTGCCTACAACGGCCCGGAAAAATACAAACACATCGGCAAGGGCGCGCAAAGCATGCTCTCCAGCCGCCTGAACTGGCGGGAGCACTTCGAGCCGGGCGAAAAAAGCGGGTCCAAGGAGGCTGACGCGGCCGCCCCGGCCTCCAAGGTCGAGGCCTCCAAGCTCATGGACAAGCTGGGCACGGACTTCCTGGTCTACGGCTCCTTCACGGTCATCGAGCCCGAGGCCAGCGTGGATTTGACCGTGCAGTCCCGGGACGGCAACACCTGGACCGAGAGCCAGCGCATGCCGGTGGACTCCATCATCCCGGGGCTGGAGCGCATGGCCCAGAACATCCGGGGCCAGCTCTTCGAGCGCCCGGGGGACAAGGCCAAGGCGGAGAGGGAAGACAAACCCAAGCCGACGGAAAAGGCCGTGAACGTGCCGGTCAATCCGGACATCATCGTGGGCGAGACCGGACAGAGCCAGTTGGCCACCTTGAACCCCCGCTTCCGCTACGAGGGCTCCCCCCAGACCCCGGGCCGCTGGCGCAGCCAGGCCCTGCCCTTTGCCTCCAACGCCATGGCCGTGGGGGACTTGGACGGCGACGGCAAGACCGAGATCGTCATTGTCTCGGACTCGGCCGTGCGCGTGTACCGCAACAAGGGAACCCAGCTTGAGCTCCTGGGCGAGCTCAAGACCAACCCCCGGCGCAAACTGGTCAACGTGGGGCTCATCGACACCACCCGCAGCGGCGTCCTGGACATCGTGGTGGCCGGGCACCAGGACGAGGCTCCCAAGAGCATGGTCCTGAACTTCAAGGGCGGCAAGCTGACCATCAAGGACGACAACATCCCCATGTACTTGAGCGTGGTGCGCATTCCTCCCAATTTCCAGCCCACGCTCCTGGGGCAAAAGTCCGGCGGACCTGGCCGCATGTTCCAGGGCGGCGGAGTCGGCGAAGTCATCCACCAGGGCGGCCAGTACACCCTGGGCAAGATGCTGCAACTGCCGGAGCTGGCCAATGTGTTCAGCATCGCCTACCTGCCCATCAAGGGCGAGGGATACAAGGTCATCAACATCGATTCCAGCAACCGCATCACGGTGTACACCGAGAAACTCGACCTCCAGTCCAAGTCCCAGGACACCTTCTGCAGCTCGGCCATCGCGCTGGAGGAGGACCAGAGCATCGCCCCGGGCCTGGGCAAGCCCCGGGACGCCCTGGCCGCCTACTACTATGTGCCGGTCAAGCCCGTGGTGGCCGCGCTGAACCAGCCCGACCAGTACGAACTGCTGGTCAACAAGGACATCTCCGTGGCCGCCCAGATCTTCGACCGTTTCCGCAACTTCTCCCAGGGCGAGGTCCACTCCCTGTTCTGGGACGGGGTGGGCATGAACCTCTTCTGGAAGACCCGCCGCATCCAGGGCGCCGTGACCGGCGTCGACGTGGGCGACGTGAACAACGACGGCAAGAAGGACCTGGTGATCTGCGTGAACACCTATCCCGGCGCAACCGGATTGGAGAACCGCAAGACCATCATCCTGGGCTACGACCTGAACATGGACCCCAACGCCCTGGGGGCTCCGGCCGCGGACGGCCAATAGCTTCGATCCATCCGGCCAGACCGCGGTCCTGTTCAGGGATCGCGGTCCGGCCCGGGGGTTTTCGTGCCTGTCACCCAGGTCATCGTGACCCCGGCCGAGGCCGGGCAGAAACTGGCCCAGTTCCTGGCCCGGCGTCTCGGAGCAACGGTCCCTGGCGGACTCATCATGCGCTGGGTGCGCACCGGCCAGGTGCGGGTGGACGGACACCGCAGCCGCCCCTTTGACCGCCTGGCCGCTGGCCAGACCGTGCGCATCCCCCCCCACGCCCCGGACAACCCGGAGCAGGCCCCGGCCCGGCCCGGTCCAGAGACCCCGCCCAAGCTTTCGCCCTCCGCTCTGGCTTCCATTCCCCTGCGCATCCTGCACGACGCCGGGGACTTCATCGTGGTGGACAAGCCCGCCGGGCTGCCCACCCACCCCGGAACCGGGCACTCCGACTGCCTGACCGCCCGGCTCTCAGCCCTTTTCCCTGAGGCCCCCTTTGCCCCCACCCCGGCCCACCGCCTGGACAAGGACACCTCGGGCCTCATCGCCGTGGCCCTGACCTACGCGGACCTGATCCGGCTCCAGGAGGCTTTGCGCACCCGCCAGGCGGACAAGCGCTATCTGGCCTGGGTGGCCGGGTCCTGGCCCCGAGGCGAACCGGTGCTCCTGGAGGACCTCCTGGAAAAACAGGGGAGGCCCGGCCAGGAAAAAATGGCCGTGGGAAGCGGCAAGGCGGCGGCGGCCCGGGTGCTGGGCCTTACCCAGAACACAATCCACGGCCAAGACTTCTCCCTGGTGGAAGTGGAGCTTCTGACCGGCCGCACCCACCAGATCCGAACCCAACTGTCCAGCCGGGGCCACCCCATCGTGGGCGACGGCAAATACGGCGGCCCGCCTGGCCCGGGCCTGCTCCTGCACGCTTGGAAACTGACCCTGCCCGGGCTGACTGTCGGACTGGTCGTGAGCTGCCCGCCGCCCTGGCCCCTGCCCTGGGCTGTGCCCTGATCCGACGAGGGTCCGGCCCCTGAAAATGACGCCCGGTCGGGCTGAGGCCGTGGCCAAGCCTGGCAACTGGCATAAAGCTTGCTTTTCCACCCTCATGCTGCGTCAAATTTTCCGCCCACTCTCCGGTTCCGGCCAGGTTCTGCGCCTGGTCCTGGGCCTGCTGGGCCTGCTCCTTCTGGCCCAGGGCTGCTCCTCCAGGGTCGTGCGGCCGCCAAACAGCCCGTCCGTTGACCCCACGGCCGAACGCCTGGGCCAGGCGGGCGACCGGGCCATGGGCGTGGTCCAGACCGCCCGGGGCCAGATCGGCGCGCCCTACGTGTACGGCGGGGATTCCCCGGACGAGGGGTTCGACTGCTCGGGCCTGGTTTACTGGGTGTATCGCCAGAACGGGGTGGAGGTGCCCCGGGTCTCCGGGGACCAGTACCGGGTGGGCAAACCCGTGACCCGGGAAGAGCTCAAACCCGGGGATATGGTCTTCTTCAAGCTCCCGGGCAAGGGGTCCAGCCTGCACGCGGCCATCTATTCCGGCCAGGAAACCTTCATCCACAGCCCCAAGGCCGGAAGCTCCGTGCGCGAGGAGCCCCTGGAGGCCAGATACTGGCTGGGCCACTATCTGGGCGCCCGGCGGGTGGTCCAGGACAACGAATAAGCGGGCCGGAACAGGCCTGTTGCCCGCCCATTCCCCATCCCTCGAATTTCCTCCGGTCGAGGTCGGCCCCGGCCCATTGTTGACGACTCCCAAACAAGTGTTTAAATACCTTTCGCAGGCCGCTGTCCGCGCCCCTGGGGACATTCCCCAGGGCGAGGGCTTCGGCTTTTTATGTTCACGAACCAGTTTGCTGCACGCGAGGTATTCCATGTTCCGGTTCATCCGGGCCGCCCTGCGGCCCCTGTCCCTGGCTCCCCTGGTCATCGGGTGCACCCTCCTGCTGGGCCTTGCGGGCTGCGATGGCAAAAAGCAGCAGGCCCCGCCGCCGCCTCCGGTTTCCGTGGCCGTGGTCAAGGCCGAGCGAAAGGCTGCCCCCCTGGTCATCTCCGGCGTGGGCCACGTGGACGCCACGCGCACGGTCAATGTGCGCTCCCAGGTCACCGGGACCCTGCTCAAGACCAATTTCACCGAAGGGACCCAGGTCAAGGAGGGGGACCTCCTGTTCGGCATCGACGCCGCGCCCTTCCAGGCCAGGCTGCGCCAGGCCGAGGCCGCCCGGGGCAAGAGCAAGGCCGCCCTGGACCAGAACGCCCGGGACTACACCCGCTATTCCGATCTGGTGAAAAAGGAGGTGGTCAGCCGGGACGACTATGAAAAGACCATGACCGCCAAGGACCAGAGCAACATGCAGGTGCGCCAGGACGAGGCCGACATCGCCACGGCCCGGCTCAACCTGGGCTATACGGCCATCCGCTCCCCGGTCGCGGGCATCGCCGGGCTGCAGAAGATCAAGACCGGCAACCTGGTCAACGCCAATACCGAGGTCCTGATCAGCATCGCCCAGATCCAGCCGGTCATCGTGAAATTCTCCCTGCCCGAACGGCAGCTCCCCCTCCTGCGCCGCTACCTCGGCCAGGAGCCCCTGCTGGCCTGGGCCAAGGTCCCGGGCAACCCGGATTTCAACGAGCAAGGCCGGGTCACGGCCGTGGACAACAACGTGGACCCCCTGACCGGCATGGTCCTGGTCCAGGCCGAATTCCCCAACGCCAGCCTGTCCCTGTGGCCCGGGCAATACGTCACGGTGAACGTGGTCCTGACCGTGGACCAGGACGCCCTGATCATCCCCTCCCGGGCCATCATCCCCCGCCGCGAGGGCAAATTCATCTTCGTGGTGGGGGCCAACAGCACCGTGGACCTCCGCCAGATCGAGACCGCGCGTGAAATGGATACGGACACCGTGGTGCAGTCCGGGCTGGCCCCGGGCGAAAACGTGGTGGTGGACGGCATCGTGCGCCTGCGGCCCGGCGGTCAGGTCCAGATCCGCGAGCCCCAGGCCCCGGCCCAGCCCGACCAGGCCAAGGACAAGGGGGGACCCGGCGCATGAGCATGACCGATACCTTCATCCGGAGGCCGGTCACCACCACCCTGCTCATGGTGGGCCTGGTCTTCTTCGGAGTCACGGCCTATTTCTCGCTGCCCGTGAGCGAGATGCCCAATATCGACTTCCCGACCATCCAGGTCGTGGCCCAGCTTCCCGGGGCCGATCCGGAGACCATGGCCTCGGCCGTGGCCACGCCGATGGAGCGGCAGTTCTCCTCCATCGCGGGCATCACCTCCATGAACTCGGTGAACACCCTGGGCCAGAGCACGGTGACGCTCCAGTTCGAGCTGTCCCGCAACATCGACGGCGCGGCCCTGGACGTGCAGACCGGCATTGCCGCGGCCCAGGGCTACCTGCCCCCGGGCCTGCCCACCCCGCCCACCTTCCAGAAGGTCAACCCGGCCGACGTGCCCGTGCTCTACGTGCGCATCTGGAGCAAGTCCCTGCCCCTGTACAAGCTCACCGAGTACGCCAAGACCTACATGACCCAGCGCATCTCCATGGTCTCGGGCGTGTCCCAGGTGTCCATCTTCGGGGACCAGACCTACGCCCCCCGGCTGCGCCTGGACCCGGACAAGCTGGCCGCCTACGGCCTGGGCATGGACGAGGTGGCCAACGAGATCATCGCGGCCAACCAGAACCTGCCCACGGGCATCCTGGACGGGCCGCACAAGCTCTTCACCATCAAGGACGACGGCCAGCTTTTGAGCGCGGCCATGTTCGACAAGCAGATCGTGGCCTTCCGCAACGGCCAGCCCGTGCGCATCTCCGATCTGGGGTCCACGGCCGACGACGCCTTGAACAACCGCTACACCTCCTATTTCAACCAGGACCAGTGCATCACCATCGCGGTGCGCCGCCAGCCGGGCACCAACACCATCCAGGTGGTGGACGCCATATTAAACCTCCTGCCCACCATCCAGAAGACCCTGCCCGGGGCCGTGGAGATGGCCGTGGTCTACGACCGCTCCCAGTCCATCCGGGAGTCCGTGGCCGACGTGCAGTTCACCCTGCTTTTGTCCATCTCGCTGGTGGTCATCGTGGTCTATTTCTTCCTGAAGAACATGGCCGCCACCATCATCGCCAGCATCGCGGTGCCCATCTCCCTCATCGGGGCCATGGCCGTGATGAAGGTCATGGGCTACTCCCTGGACAACCTCTCGCTCATGGCCCTGACGCTGGCCGTGGGATTCGTGGTGGACGACGCCATCGTCATGTTGGAGAACATCGTGCGCCACATGGAGATGGGCAAGGGTCCCATGGCCGCCTCCCTGGAGGGCGCGAAACAGATCGGGTTCACCATCATCTCCATGACCCTGTCCCTGGCCGTGGTCTTCATCCCCATCCTGTTCATGGCCGGGATCATCGGCCGCATCCTAAACGAGCTGGCCGCCACCATCACCATCGCCATCCTGGTCTCCGGATTCGTGACCCTGAGCCTGACCCCCATGATGTGCAGCCGGTTCATGCGCCAGGGCGCGCACGTGGGCAAGTCCGGTCGGCTCTTCAAGTGGATGGAGAGCCGCTACGAGTCCTCCCTGCATTTTGCCTTGAAGCACCGGTTCAGCACCATGATTCTGTCCGTGGTCGTGCTCGCGGCCACGGTCTGGCTGTTCAAGATCATCCCCACGGGATTTATCCCCACCACGGACTCGGGCTTCATCTACGGCTACGCCCTGGCCGAGCAGAGCGCCTCCTATCCGAGCATGGTGGAGCGGATCAAGCGGGTCACGGCCATCGTGTCCAAGGACCCCAACGTGAGCAGCGTGGTGGGCATCGTGGGCGTGGGCGGCCCCAACCCGGCCACCAACAACGCGGCCTTTTTCAGCCTGACCAAGCCCCAGCACGCGCGGAACATGACCGCAGACCAGGTGGTGGCCCAGTTGCGCAAAAAGCTCTCGGTCATCCCGGACCTGCAACTGTTCATGTTCAATCCCCCGGCCATCCAGATCGGCGGCCGGGCCTCGCGCGCCCTCTACCAGTTCACCCTGCTCTCCCCGGACACCCGCGAGCTGTACGAGGCGGCCCGCAAATTCGAGACCTCCATGCGCCGCCTGCCCCAGGTCCAGGACGTGAACAGCGACATGCAGATCGACGGGCCGCAGTTGCAACTGACCATCGACCGGGACAAGGCCTCGGTCCTGGGCGTGACCATCCGGTCCATCGAGACCGCGCTCCAGACCGCCTACGCCCAGCGCCAGATATCCAACATCTACGCCACCACGGACACCTACCGGGTGGTCATGGAGGTGCTGCCCGAGTTCCAGACCGCGCCGGACCTGCTCTCCCGCCTGTACGTGCGGCCGGACATGGAGAAGAACAAGGACAAGCCCAAGGACGTGCTGGTCCCCTTAAGCTCCCTGGTGGACGTGCACGAGACCGTGGGGCCGATCACCGTGAACCACACCGGCCAGCTCACCTCGGTGACCATCGCCTTCAACACGGCCGGGAAGTACTCCCTGGGCGAGGCGGTCACGGCCATCTACGACCTGGCCCACAAGGAACTGCCCTCAAGCGTCAGCTCCACCTTCGAGGGCCAAGCCACGGCCTTTGAGACCTCGTTCAAGAGCGTGCCGTTCCTGCTCTTTCTGGCCGTGTTCGTCATCTACATGATCCTGGGCATCCTCTACGAAAGCTTCATCCACCCCCTGACCATCCTCTCGGGCCTGCCGTCCGCGGCCTTCGGCGGGCTGTTGACCCTGCTCCTCTTCGGCCGCCAGCTCGACCTCTACGGGTTCGTGGGCATCATCATGCTCATCGGCATCGTGAAGAAGAACGCCATCATGGTCATCGACTTCGCCATCGAGGCCGAGCGCGAGGGCAAGAATCCCGTGGATGCGGTGTTCGAGGGTTGCGTGGTGCGCTTTCGGCCCATCATGATGACCACGGTGGCGGCCATAGCCGGGATCATGCCCGTGGCCGTGGCCTACGGCACGGGCGGGGAAAGCCGCCAGCCCCTGGGCCTGGTGGTGGCCGGCGGACTGGCCGTGTCCCAGGTGGTCACCCTGTACCTGACCCCGGTGTTCTACACCTATATGGACCAGCTCCAGACCTGGCTGGGCCGCAGAGGCAAGCACCGCGAGGAGCCGATCCAGACCTAGGAAGGGAGGAGGGGACACCCCATGACCCGGAAGGCCCCTGACCTCATCCACGGGGTGGAAGACAGGCCGCCCTGGGCCGTGACCCTGCTCCTGGCTGTCCAGCACCTGGCCATGCTCTCCTCGGGGTTCATCTATCCCGTGGTCCTGGCCGACGCCCTGGGCCTGTCCCTGGACCAGGCCGTGTCCCTGCTCTGTCTGTCCATGCTGGCCGGGGGCCTGTCCACCATGCTCCAGACCCTCAAGGCGCGAGGCATGGGCTCGGGCTGGCTGGTGGCCATGAACCCCAGCTCCACCTACATGCCCGGGGCCTTGGCCGCCGCGCCCTTAGGCGGGCTCGAACTCATCCAGACCATGACCCTGGCCGCCGGGCTGGCCGAGGCCCTGCTGGCCCGGGTCATCCCCAAGCTGCGGGCCTATTTCCCCCCGGAGATCAGCGGCCTGGTCCTGGTCATGATCGCCGTATCCCTGGCCCAGATATCCTTTGAGTACCTCTTCGGACAGCGGCAGCCCGGGGCCGGGGTCCAGGCCGCCTCCCTGGCCGTGGGCGGGGCTTCCCTGGCCATCATGGTGGCCCTGGCCGTGTGGGGGGGCCGGACCCTGCGGCTGTTCTGCCTCATCCTGGGCATGGCCGCCGGATGGGTTCTGGCCTTTGCCCTGGGCCTGGTGGATGTCCGTCCCCTGCATGACCTCGGCCGTCTGCCCCTGGCCGCCCTTCCGGACCTGGCCCTTCCCCGCCCGCGCTTCGACCTGGCCGTGCTGGCCGCCTTTCTGGCCGGAGCCCTGGCCTCGGCCTTCAAGACCTCGGGCAATGTCATCGCCTGCCAGAAGATGGAGGACCCGGACTGGAAACGGGCGGACATGCGCTCCATCGGCGGCGGGCTCATGGCCGAGGCGGCCGGGACCGTGCTGGCCGGGCTTTTCGGGGGCATGGGCCAGACCTCCTCCTCGGGCAACATCGGCTTGAACATCGCCACCGGGGCCACCAGCCGGGTCATCGGCCTGGCCACGGGCGGCCTCCTGGTCCTTTTGGCCTTTTTCCCGGCCTTCCCCTCCCTGCTGGTGCTCATGCCCCGGCCGGTCATGGGCGCGGCCCTCATCTTCTCCTGCTGCTACACCTTCATCGCTGGCGTGCAGATCATGGCCACCCGCCTTCTGGACGCCCGGCGCACCTTTGTCATCGGCCTGTCCTTCATGGCCGGGGTGGCCCAGGCCGTGGACCCGGATCTGTTTGCCGGGGTCCCGGCGGTCCTGCGGCCCATCGTGGATTCCTCCCTGGCCCTGTCCGTGTTCCTGGCCTTGGGCCTGAACCTGGTCTTCCGCCTGGGCAGCCGGAATTCCGCATCCTTGAGCCTTGCGCCCGGGCAGCCCTGGATACCCTCGGCCCACGACTTCCTGCACCAGGCCTGCGCCGGATTCGGGGCGCGCCGGGATGTGGCCGCCCGGGCGGACTTGGGTCTGGAGGAGGCCCTGCAACTGGTGGAGGGCCTGCAACTGATGGAGGGGACCGATCCCGGGACCGGGGTACGGGTGGAGGTCTTTTTCGACGAGTTCAACCTGGATGTGAACATGGCCTACCAGGGACCGCCCTTGGACCTGGCCCGGACCCGGCCCGCGCTGGACGACCTGGACTTAAAGCCCGAGGATCTGGCCCGGCTGTCCGGCTATCTGCTGCGCACCATGGCCGACCGGGTGCAGGTGCGGGGGGAGAAGGGACGTAGCGTGGTGCGGCTGCATTTCGAGCATTAGGGAAGGTCCGGAAACCAGACCCGACAAGCGCGCCAGGCCTTCCCATCCATGGCCCCGCAGGCTCCCGACCTCCCTCGAGCCGACCCGCCCCGGGCGGTGGATTCGCCCGCCCCGGGATGATACCTTGGGGCCATGGGATTCTTCCGCCGTCTGTTTTCCCCCTTGCCCCTGTTCGACTGGGTGCAGGTCGAGGTGACCACGCGCTGCAACGCGCGCTGCTCGTACTGCCCGCGCACCTGGGCCGGTGAGGCCTGGCCCGACGCAGACCTGGATTACGATCTTTTCCGGGGGCTGCTCCAGCAGTTGTCCACCCTTCAGGTGCATCTCCAGGGCTGGGGCGAACCGTTCCTGCATCCACGCTTCCTGGACCTGGTCCGGGCGGCCAGATCGGCCGGGATGAAGACCGGAACGACCTCCAATGGCGCGTTGATCGACCAGGGTCTGGCCGAGGCCATTATCGGCTCGGGCCTGGATGTCCTGGCTCTGTCCCTGGCCGGGGTCCGGGAGCGCAACGACGCCATCCGCCAGGGCGCGCCGTTCGAAAAAGTCCTGGCGGCCATGGACGCCCTGGCCGGGGCCAAGGCCCGCTCTGGCTCGGCCAGACCGGCCGTACATGTGGCCTACATGCTGCTGAAGTCCGACGCCTCGGACCTGGAGGCCCTGCCCTCGCTCCTGACCGGACGCGGGGTGGACCAGGTGGTGGTCAGCACCCTGGACTCCCTGCCGGACCCGGAGTTGGCCCGTGAGGCCTTTTTTCCGGTGAGCGCCGGGGAGCAGGAGGCCCTGGCGGCCAGGATCGAACGCGCGGCCGGGGCCTTCAAGAAGGCCGGGATCGGCCTGCATTGGCGGCTGCCAGGGCCCGAGCGGCTGCCCGGTTGCCCGGAAAATCCCGCCCATGCCCTGGTTGTGGATGTGCACGGAGGGGTATCGCCCTGTGTGTACACGGCCATGCCCCTCTCCCCGGCCCATCCCGGAGCGGCCGGACGCCTGTGCTTCGGCCGGGTGGGCGAAAGCTCCCTGGCCAGCATCTGGAAGAATCCGGACTACGTCGCCTTTCGGGCCTCTTTCGCCCAGGGACTTCCGCCTGGGCCGTGCGAGGAGTGCTGCAAACCCTACCTGCGATAGGGTCCGGGCCGAGACCCTAGAGCAGCTTCTCCCCCGAAGCCAAACCCCGCAGCCCCTCGATGTCCAGCAGGCCCACCTTGCGGCCCTGGATGGAGATGAGGCCCTGGTCGGCCAGGCGCTTGAGTATTCGGGACAGGGTCTCCTGGATGGTGCCCAGGTAGGAGGCCAGTTGCCCTTTTGGCAGGTCCAGGATGAGTTCCTCCTGGCCCTGGGATTCGAACAGCAGGAGCAGGTGAGCGGCCAGGCGCGAGGGCACTTCCTTGAGGGAGAGCTCCTCCACCCGGTGCACCAGGAAGCGCAGGCGGCCGGACAGCAGGGCCATCATGTTCATGGCCAGTTCCGGGTGGGTCTTGATCAGGTTCTTGAAGGCCGAGCGGGGGAAGAAGAGCACGGTGCTGTCTTCCATGGCCTGGGCGTTGGCCGGATAGGTCCCGCCCTGGAACACGGCCACCTCGGCAAAGGCCTGGCCCGGGCCAAACACGTGCAGGATGTGCTCCTTGCCCGAAAGCGAGGTCTTGAAGATGCGCACCCGGCCCGAGGACACGGTGAAAAAGCCCTGGGCCTCCTCGCCTTCGTGAAAAATATCCTGCCCGCGCGGGCAGTCCTTGGTCAGGGCGATGTCGGCCAGGGCCTTGACCTCGGTGTCCGACAGCCCCTGGAAAAGCTCCACCTTGGAGACAGCCATTTTCTTATCCATGCGTTTCTCTCCTGGCTCACCTGTGATCCCTTTGACTTAAGTCATGGCCCGGGCCAAGGCAATCGTCTAGTGGTGAGGTCAGCGCGCGCAGGAACCGCCGCCGGACAGCGAGACGAGGAAAAATAATATATTCTAAATTGTTATACTGTATCCCTTGACCAAATCGGCCCAAGCCCCCGGGACGTCATGAACATGAGCCTGCTTCTTTTCCCAGCCTTAAGCCTCCTGCTCCTCGGAGCCCACGCCCTGCGCACCCAGGGCGTGGGCCCCGCCCTTTTCTGGCTGGGACTCGTGGCCCTCACCTTCTGCCGCCGGGCCTGGGCACGGCTGGTGCTTATCGCGGCCCTGGGCCTCGGCCTGGCCGTGCAGACCCAGACCGCCTGGTCCCTGGTCAGCTTCCGCCTGACCGCTGGCGAACCCTGGGTTCGGCTGGGCCTGATCATGGTCGCTGTCCTGGCCCTGACTTCTGGCTCGGCCCTGCTGCTCACCTCAGCCCGGGCCGCCCGGCGCTTCGACCAGGGAGCCGGAAAAGCCTGGCCCCAGGCCCTGGCCCTGGTCCTCACCGTGGCCACCCTGCTCCTGGCCCGGTCCAAGGTCTCCTTCCCCATTCTGCTGGCCGACCGCCTGCCCGTTTCCTGGGGCGGCTGGACACAGCTCGGCTGGCCCGAGGCCTTGGGTCTGGGGCTCTACGCCGCCTGGCTGGCCGGGAAATTCCTGGAGCCGGGCGCTGCCCCGCGTTTGCGGCCGCGCATCTGGGCCTTGTTCTCGGCCCTGTTCTTCGGGCAGCTTCTCCTGGGCCTGGCCGGAATCGAGGAACTGCTCATGACCGGCAAGCTCCACCTGCCCATCCCGGCGCTGATCGCCGCTGGCCCGGTGTTCCGGGGCGGGGGCTATTTCATGCTCATCCTCTTCGGCGTGACCCTGCTCCTGGTCGGCCCGGCCTGGTGCAGCCATTTGTGCTACATCGGGGCCTGGGACGATCTCATGAGCCGCCGGGGGGGTCGGTCCAAGGCAAACCCAAAGACAGAAGAAAAGAATATAAATACGGGTAATTCGGATTCAGGGGAAGGGGCCGCCGGGCCATCGGTTGCCCTCAAGGCCAAAGGATTGGATCACGGCCCAAGGCGTGCGAGGGTTCCGGCCCCCCTGCCGCGCTGGGCGGTCTGGGGCCGTCCGGTCCTTTTGGTCCTGGTCCTGGCTGCGGCCCTGGGCCTGCGTCTGGCCGGGACCGCGCCGGTCACAGCCGCCCTGTGGGCCGCCGCCTTTGGCCTGGCCGGGGTGGGGGTCATGGTGGTTTTCTCGCGCCACCTGGGGATGATGGCCCATTGCACGGCCTTCTGCCCCATCGGCATCCTGTCCAATGTATTGGGGCGGATTTCGCCCTGGCGGCTGGCCATCTCCAGCGAATGCACCGGCTGCCGGGCCTGTTCCCGGGCCTGCCGGTACAACGCCCTGACACCCATTGATCTGGAGCGCAACCGGCCGGGCCTGTCCTGCACCCTGTGCGGGGACTGCCTTCCGGCCTGCCCGCACGCCCATCTGGGCTACCGCTTCCCGGGGCTGACTCCGGACCAGGCCCGCACGGTGTTCCTGGTCCTGGTCACGGTGCTGCACGCCGTGTTTCTGGGCGTGGCCAGGATTTAGCCGGAAAATTATCCCAGGAGCCGCTGGCCGTAGAAGGCCTGGCCCAGGGAGATGCAGGCGTCGTTGGGCGGGAGCTTGCGGTGGACCAGGGGTGTGAGGCCCCGGGCGGACAGGGCCTTGGGCAGTTCCAGGGCCAGGGTCAGATTCTGCATGGCCCCGCCGCTCAAGGCCACGGTGGTGATCCCGGTCTGGCCGGAGAAATGCGCGGCCGCAGCGGCCAATCCCTGGATGAGTCCCAAATGGAAACGGCGGCTGATCCTTCCGGCCGGAACCCCGGCCTCCCAATCATCGGCCACCTGCCTGAACAAGGCCAGGGCGTCCAGTTCGGACAGGGCCGCGTCCCCGGTCTTGAGCGGAAACTCGTAGGCCCCGCTCTCACGCATGTCTTGGACCCGCTCCAGAAGAATGGCCGCCTGACCCTCGTAGGTCACGACCGGGCACAGGCCGATGAGGGCGGAGACCGCGTCGAACAGGCGGCCGCAACTGCTGGTGGCCGGGCAGTTCACCCGCTTGGCCAGCATCTGGGGCAGAAAACGGGAGGCCTGGGCCTGGTCGGTCAGCCAGGGCCAGGGCCTTTTTCCGGGCTCATGTCGGCCCAGGTCGGCCAAAAGGCCCTGGGCGATGCGCCAGGGCTGGCGCACGGCCGCCTCGCCCCCGGGCAGGAGAAAGGGCGAGAACCGGGCCAGGCGGCGGTGTTCGGCCTTGTCCGCATGGACCAGGAGCAGCTCCCCGCCCCAGATGGTCCCGTCCTGGCCGTACCCGGTCCCGTCCAGGGCCAGGCCCAGGGCCGGGCTCAGGGCCAGGCCGGAATTCCGGTTCTCGGCCAGGCAGGCGTAGATGTGCGCGAAATGGTGCTGAAGCGCCCGGCTGGGCGGGTCCGGCCACTCCCGGGCCAGGGCCGTGGTCATATAGTCCGGGTGCAGATCGTGCACGGCCAGGACCGGCTCCACCACCAGGATCTTCTTCAGATGGTCCAAAATCTCCCGGTAGAACCCGGCTGTTTCGAGATTTTCCATATCCCCGATGTGCTGGGACACAAAGGCCTGGTCGGCCTTGGTCAGGCACAGGGTGCATTTGAGCTCCGGCCCCATTCCGAGTACGACCGGCCCGAGCGCCGTGGGGCCGGAGGAAGGCAGAAACACGGGCGAGGGCGTGAATCCCCGGGCGCGGCGGTACATGAGGGTGCGGCCGCTCTCGGGCACCACCCGGAGCACCGAGTCGTCGGCCCGGATGAGGATGTCCCGGTCGTGCAGCAGGAAGAAATCCGCCAGGCCGCCCAGCCGGGCCAGGGCCTCCCGGCAACCCAGGGCGATGGGCTCGGAGCTTGAGTTGCCCGAGGTCATGACCAGGGCCGGGACGCGGCCGGGGTGCAAGGCGGCCAGGGCCTCGCGGTACAGGCCGAGGAGCACGTGGTGCAACGGCGCGTAAGGCAGCATGATCCCCACGGCCTCGGTGTCGGGCGAAAGACCCGGGGCCAAAGGCGCATCGGGCAGACGCTGGCAAAGCACGATGGGCCGGACGTGGCCGGTCAGCCAGTCCTCTTCACCCGGGCCAACCTGGACCAGGGTCCGGGCCGTGCCTAAGTCCGGGACCATGATGGCCAGGGGCTTGTGGGGCCGGTTCTTGCGGAGGCGCAGCTCGGCCACGGCCGCCTCGCTTACGGCGTCGCAGGCCAGGTGGAACCCGCCCAGGCCCTTGATGGCCCCGATCTCCCCCTTGGCCAGGCGGCGGGCGGTCTCGGCCAGGGCCTCCTGGCCCTCGGCCAGGCGCATCCCCTGCCGATCCGTGAGCCAGAGGCGCGGCCCGCAGGTCGGGCAGGCGTTGGGCTGGGCGTGGAAGCGGCGGTTTTTGGGGTCCTCGTACTCGGCCCGGCACTCGACGCAGAGCGGGAAGCAGGCCATGGACGTGACCGGCCGGTCGTAGGGGATGGACCGGGTGATGGTGTAGCGCGGCCCGCAATTGGTGCAGTTGGTGAAGGGATAGGCCTGGCGGCGGTTGGCCGAATCGGCCATGTCCGCCAGGCAGTCCGGGCAGGTGGCCGTGTCCGGGCTGATGAGCACCTGATGGCCCAGGCCCGGCGCGCTCTTGCGGATGCGAAACCCGGCCTCGTCGGGCACCGGCGCGGCCTCTTCCTCGTCCAGGGACAGGATGCGGGCCAGGGGCGGCAGTTCGGCCTTGAGGCGGGCGGCAAAGACCCCGGCCTCGCAGCCCTGGACCTCGATGGCCACGCCCTGGGGGGTGTTGCGCACCCATCCGGTGAGGCCGAGAGCCTCGGCCAGGCGGAAGACCGTGGGCCGAAAGCCCACGCCCTGCACCTGTCCGGTCACCAGGAGCCGTTTTCTGACCGCGCCCTCGTCCACTCGCCCACCCCTTGCAAAGAATCCCGGCCTGGCCGCGCCCCGGCTGCCCCTATTCGCTATCGGTCACCCCGGCCGAGCTGAAGGTGGCCATGTCGTTGTAGATGTTGGCTGCGGCGCGCAGGATGAACAGGGCCAAGGCCCCGCCCGTGCCCTCGCCCAGGCGCATGTCCAGGTGCAGGAGCGGCCTGGCGTCCATGGCCTTCAAGACCGCCGCATGCCCGGTCTCGGCCGAGAGGTGGCTCAGGAAACAATAGTCGGCGGCCGCCGGGCAGAGCCGGATGGCGCAGAGATAGGCGGCCGTGGAGATGAATCCGTCCACGGCCACGGCCATGCGCCGGGAGGCCGCGCCAATGATGAGCCCGGCCAGGCAGGCGATCTCGTACCCGCCGAGCGCGGCCAGAATGGTCAGGGGGTCGCCGGAATCGATGGCCGCCTGGTTCACCTTGAGGGCCTGCTCGATGATCGTGGCCTTGCGGGACACGCCCTGGGCGTCCAGGCCCGTGCCCGGGCCGGTCACGTCCTTGGGCGCAAGGCCCAGGAAGGCGCAGTACAGCGCGGTGGAAGGCGTGGTGTTGGCAATGCCCATGTCCCCGGTGCCCACGGCCCGCATGCCCTGGTCCGCCGCCTCGCGGGCCAGGTCCAGGCCCAGCTCCAGGGCGGCCAGGCACTGGGCCTGGCTCATGGCCGGACCCTGGGCCATGTTGGCCGTGCCCGGGGCCACCTTGCCGTTGACCAGGTTCGGGGCGGCCTCGAAGGGGCCACCGGCCACGCCCGCGTCCACCACCTTGAGGCCCACCCCGGCGGTCTTGGCCAGCACGTTGATGGCTGCCCCGCCCCGGGTGAAATTGAGCACCATCTGCCGGGTCACTTCCGAGGGGAACAGGCTCACACCCTCGGCGGCCACCCCGTGATCCCCGGCCACGGTGTGGATCATGGCCGGGTCCACGGACAGGGGCGCGCGCTCCTGGATGAGAAACAGGCGCAGGGCCGCCTCTTCCAGACGGCCCAGGCTGCCCCGGGGCTTGGTCAGATCATCGAGATGGGCCTGGGCCTGGGTCGCCAGGGCCTGGTTCACCGGCCGGACAGCAGCAATGGCGGCGTCGAGTTTTTGTCTCATGATTCCCTCTATTGTCTTGAATATATTTACGTTCATCTGGAAAACAGGCCGAACGAAAGAGCGGCCAGGCCCGGGATCGCACCGGGCGAGACGGGCATAGCCCCTTTCAGGGGGAAAGAAAAGAAGCAACGGGAATGGGGCCAGGCGCCGGAGATCGGGCCGGGCGACGGGATGGCGGTCAGACCACCTGGAGCAGGACGTTCAGGCTCTCGGTCAGTTCACGGAAGGAAAAGGGTTTGGCCAGAACCTGGTCCGCACCCAGACGCCGGGCCGCGTCCAGGCCGCCCGAAAGGCAAGGGCTGTAGGCCGCCCCGGATATGGCGATGATCTTGACCTGGGGCGAGAGGTTTTTCAGTTCGCGGATGGTCTGGAACCCGTCTTTTCCAGGCATGGCCAAATCGGTGATGACCACGTCCTGGGGCCAGTCCCGGAAACGGTCCAGGGCCTCGATCCCGTTCTGGGCCAGGACCACCTCGCACCCGGCCTCGGCCAGCATGAGCCCCACGGCCTCCCGGACCTGCTGCTCGTCGTCCACCAGAAGGACGCGGACTTTCTCTGCGGATCGCGACATACAACCACCTGGCCCCACGGATCGGACAAGGGGAAAGGCCCCTGGCCCGGCTGCGGCCGTCACCCCGGTTCGGTGTTGAAAAACGCTCAGGCAGCCGTAGGCCGTTCGGCCTGGGCCGCAGAGAAAAGCCCGGCTTCACGGCGCGGGCGGGACGGGACCTCGGTGATCCGGGACGGGGCCGGGACCAGGGTGAAGCCCAGCTCCTCGGCCATGAACCGCAAGGGCTCCACGCTCCGAGTCACCTTCATGATCTTGATCAGGGTTTCCACGCCGAGCTTGGCGTTCTCGTCAAAGGGGTTCAGCTCGCGCAGCAGAGTGGAGTAAGGCTTGCCTATTTCCTGGGCCACGACCTTGGCCGGCAGCGGCCCTTCAAGCACAGCGTCCTGAACCACCTTGATCACGTTGCGATCAAACATTTTCCGCTCCTTTGGGCTGGTCATCACACCATGTCCCTTCCTCCCTATCAAAACCCGTACCAAAGCAGACCTGAATATTAAGGCCTGACATTCCAGTAAGGTGTTGAAAAACAAAGGAGGTATCAGCGAAATTGGCGGGGGATGTCTGTAAAGTTTATATTGAATTTTTCTTGCTTAACTTTACATTGTTCATTGTTTCAATCGGAACTCGGGGCCTCGTCCCCGGCCCAGGCCCGGAACAGCCCATGCTTGCGCAGCAAGGCGTAGAGTCGGGGCCGGGACAGTTCGGCCATGCGCGCGGCCTTGGACACATTGCCCCCGGTCAGGGCCAGGAGTCCCAGCAGGTAGCGCCGCTCCACCCGGTCCAGTTCGCGGAGCCGGTGGTTTTTCCAGGGCAGGAGCATTCCGATCCTGTCCGTGTCCTGGGCCTTGGGGGCAGCTTCCAGGGGCCGCTGCCGGACTTTCTTGCGGGCCACCGAGGCCCGGATATTCGTGGGCAGGTGGTGGGGGAAGAGGATGGGATCCACTCCGGCCGAGGCCAGAACCAGCTCCAGCACCGCGTGCAGTTCCCGGACATTGCCGGGCCAGGAGTAGTCGCCCAGGGACTCGAAAAAGTCCGGGGAAAAGCCCTTGGTGTCCATGTAGTAGCGGCGGCAGAGCCAGGCCGTGTAGCCCATGGTCAGCTCGGGAATGTCCTCGGGCCGGTCCCGCAGAGGGGGCAGAGTGACGCCGATGGCCCGCAGCCGAAACAGGAGGTCCTCCCGGAACTTGCCCTGGCGCACCAGTTCGTCCAGGTTCTTGTTGGTGGCCGCCAGGAGCCTAAAATCGCTGACCTCTTCCCGGGTGGAGCCCAGGGGCCGGTAGGTCCGCTCCTGGATCACCCGCAGGAAGGTCTTCTGCTTCAAAAGGCTGAGCTCGCCGATCTCGTCCAGAAACAGCGTGCCGCCATGGGCCTGGCGGATGAGGCCTTCCCGGTTCTGGCTCGCGCCGGTGAACGCGCCCTTCATATAGCCGAAGAGCTCACTTTCCAGCAGGGTGTCCGGGATGGCCGCGCAATCCACCACCACAAAGGCCTTCCCGGCCCGGCGGCTGTTGGCGTGCACGGCCCGGGCGCACAGCTCCTTGCCCGTTCCGGTCTCTCCGAAAAGCAGCACGTTGGCCTCGCTGGCCGCGGCCTCGGCCAGGCGGTCCACCAGTTCGCGTAGGGCCGGGCTGGACCCGAGGATGGATTCCCGGTGAAACACCGTGATCGGCCGGTCGGACTTGCGCCGCCGAAACTCCAGGGCGCGCAGGAGCGGCAGGGAAAGCTTCTCCAGGCTGGCCGGTTTCTGCACATAGTCCCAGGCCCCGCTGCGCACGGCCAGTTCCGCGCCGTCCGGGTCCTCGGCCCCGGTGACAATGACGATCTCCGGGTTCGAGGGCGAGGCCTTGAGCCTGGGCAGGGCGTCCAGGCCATTGCCGTCGGGCAGGCCCAAGTCCAGGTAGACCAGATCAAAGGCCTCGGACTCGCAGGTGGCCACTCCTTGCTGGAGAGTCTGGGCCAGATAGGCCTCGTGCCCGAGAAACTCCACGGACTGGGTCAGCATCTTGCCGAACAGGGGGTCGTCGTCGATGATCAGCACTTTGGCCATGGACCCGCCTCATGAGCCGCTTCAGGGGACAGGGCCTGCTCCACGGCCTGGGCCAATTCGGACAGGAGCAGCGGCTTGCGCAACACCCCCTGGAACTGAGGGTCTTGGCTGGCCGGGGTATCCTCCTCCTGCCCGGTGAACAGAAGGACCGGGATGTCCGGGCGCAAGCTTTTGATTTCCCGGCACAAGGACGAACCGGACAGGGAGGGCATGAGCTGGTCGGTAATCACCAGGTCAAAGGCCCCGGGGTCGGCGCTCAAAATCTGCAAGGCCTTGAGCGGGTGGGTGCAGGCCGTGACCCCGTACCCCAAGCCCTCCAGCATTTCGGTCATGGCCAGAGCCAGCACCGCTTCGTCATCCACCACCATGATCCGCCGCAGCCGGGAGGCTTCAGCTTTTGCTGGCCCGTCCGTCCCGCTGACCTGGGCCGAGCAGGGGAGAAAAATCTCGACCCAGTGTCCCCCCTGGGGACAGGGGCCGCTGCGCAGGTCCCCGCCGTGCTCCCGGGCGATGCCCGTGGCCTGATCCAGGTCCGGGTCCGGCCATTCACGGCCTGGCCCGGCCTCCCCCTGGCCGGAGTCCGGCCGCCGGGAAGCGATCCAGAGCCGCAGGCAGGGTTTTTCGGCCAGACCGGGCCATTGCCGGTCCCGGTCGAGATCCGGCCGGGCCGGTTCGAGCCCGATCTCCAACACGCCCCCGGCCTGGCCCAGGTCCCGCACGGCCCGGGTGCACAGCACCAGGACCATCCGGTGCATCCGGTCCAGGTTGGCCTCCACCGTGCGCCCTTCGGCCAAGAAATTGGTGTTGATGGCCAGGCTGGCCGGGAGGGCCGAGCGCAGCAGGCGGGCCATCTCCTTGAGCAGGGCCTGGACCTCCAGGTGGTGGAAGCCGGTATCGGCCTGGCGGCAAAAGGCCAGGAGGTGGCGCACCAACTCCGCCCCCCGCCGGGAGGCTTGCAGCACGTTTTCCAGATTGTCCCGTATCCGCGTGAGTTCCGGGGGCAGCTTGAGCAGGGAGATCTCGGAGAACCCCATGATGGCGGCCAGGATATTGTTGAACTCGTGGGCGATGCCCCCGGCCAGGACCCGCATGGCCCGCCCCTCGGGGTCCGCCCCTGGGAGGGGAGTGGCCGCGCCGACCTGAGGCTCCGGGCTGCCTGCTCCGGTTTCCGCCGTGTTCTGCTCTCGGCCTGTGCTGCAAGGGCTCATGTTCGCTTCCATCCTCCGGGAGTGGCCATGCCTCGGCAAGATAGCCCAATTTTCCCATGGGATGCAAGGGGAACGGGGGAAACCGGGTTTGTCCCGGCCAGGCTACAGGAATGCAGGCCCCCCCAAGATGCCGGGGGACCAGACCTGCATATCTGTTGTTTTTGTCGGAATTCCTCCAACTTATTTTCACATTTATGAAAAGCAGGCCTTCGTGAAACCTGCCTATAATTTTGAAATCAAAGAAATATTCACGTTTGTAGGCATAAATTACATATTTGTAGTATTACGCCTACCGGAAAATATTATTTCCCTACATACTGACATTTTTGTTGACACAGCCCCAAAGTGCGCTTACTTGTGCCCCCATGTTAACACTTTTGCGAATGGAGGAGATATGAACGCGGCGGATACGGCCTTTGTGCTCATGTGTTCGGCTCTGGTCATGTTCATGACCCCGGGCCTGGCCCTTTTCTACGGCGGCATGGTCCGGAACAAAAACGTGCTGGGGACCATCATGCAGAGCTTCATCCTGCTCGGCCTGGTCTCGATCCTCTGGGCCGTGGTGGCCTATTCCCTGGCCTTTGGCGGGGATATCGGCGGGCTCATCGGCAATCTGGACTTCGCCTTCCTGGACGGCGTGGGCATGGACACAGTGAACAGCCCCGCAGACAATCTGCCGCATCTGGCCTTCATGGCCTTTCAATGCATGTTCGCGGTGATCACCCCGGCGCTGATCACCGGGGCCTTTGCCGAGCGCATGAAATTCAGCGCCTTCATGGTCTTTTCCGCCTTGTGGCTGATCCTCGTCTATTCGCCCATGGCCCACTGGGTCTGGGGCGGCGGCTGGATGCAGAAGATGGGCGCTCTGGACTTCGCTGGCGGGGCCGTGGTGCACATGAGCTCGGCAGCGGCGGCCCTGGCCGCTGTCCTGGTCATCGGCAAGCGCGACGGCTACGGCAAGACCGCCTTCATTCCGCATAATCTGCCCATGACCATCCTGGGCGCGGGCATCCTCTGGTTCGGCTGGTTCGGCTTCAACGCAGGCAGCGCCCTGCACGCCGACGGCATTGCGGCCAACGCCTTTGTCACCACCCATCTGGCCGCGGCCGCCGCGGCCCTGACCTGGCTCATCGGCGAGAAGATGTACGCCGGGCACGCCACCACCCTGGGCGCGGCCTCGGGCGCCGTGGCCGGCCTGGTGGCCATCACCCCGGCCGCCGGGTTCGTCACCCCCATGCCGGCCATCATCATCGGGGCCGTGGGCGGCCTGCTCTGCTACAGTGGGGTGGTGCTCAAAAGCAAGTTCGGTTACGACGACGCCCTGGACGTGGTCGGCGTGCATGGCGTGGGCGGCACCTGGGGCGCTTTGGCCACCGGACTGTTCGCCTCCATCGGCGAGACCAAGGGCCTGTTCTACGGCAATCCCTCCCAGCTCTGGATCCAGGCCGTCTCGGTCCTGGCCACCTGGGCCTTCTGCTTCACGGCCAGCTACATCCTCTTCAAGATCGTGAACGCCACCATCGGGTTGCGCCTGCCCCAGGAAGACGAGTCCAAGGGCATGGACCTGGCCCTGCACAGCGAAGCCGGCTACCAGTACTAACCCGCGCCTTGAGGAGGATTGGACATGAAAAAAGTCGAGATCATCACCCGGCCCTTCAAGCTGGACGAGCTCAAGGACGCCCTGACCGCCGTGGGGGTCAAGGGGCTGACCGCTTCGGAGGTCAAGGGCTTCGGACGCCAGCGCGGACACAAGGAAATCTATCGCGGGGCCGAGTACCAGGTGGATTTCCTGGCCAAGGTCAAGGTCGAGGTCGTGATCCGGGACGATCAACTGACCGAGGTCATTGCCGCTGCCCAGAAGGTCACCCGCACCGGACAGATCGGGGACGGCAAGATCTTCGTCATCCCGGTGGAGGAGGTCATCCGCATCCGCACCGGCGAGACCGGAGAGGAAGCCGTCTAGACCCTTTCGGCCCGAACATACACCACCTGATCCGCCGCTCCATCCAGTCGGCAGGGGCACTGAAAAAGCGCCCCTGCCGACCCCTTTTTCACGCATTGCCTAAAGGGCGGAATGTAGGCTATTTGCCTCCATTCGCAACCCGGTTCCCCAGGAGGCAGACCTTGAAAAAAGTTGAAATCATCGTGCGGCCCTTCAAGCTCGAGGAAATCAAGAACGCCCTGACCGCCATCGGGGTCAAGGGCATGACCAGTTCCGAGGTCAAGGGTTTCGGACGCCAGGGTGGGCACAAGGAAGTCTATCGCGGGGCCGAGTACCAGGTGGATTTCCTGGCCAAGGTCAAGATCGAGGTGGTGGTTCCCGACGACCTGGTCCACGAAGTGGTGGAGGCGGCCAAGCGGGTGGCCCAGACCGGCCAGATCGGCGACGGCAAGATCTTTGTCCTGCCCGTGGACGAGGCCGTTCGCATCCGCACCGGAGAGACCGGAGAAGAGGCGATCTAGACCCATGACCACGACCCCGGGCGCTTTCACCGGGCGAACCGCGGCGGAGATTCTCAAGGCCGCGCGCAAGGGCCTGCTCGATCGGCTGGAGTCAGCCCAGGCCGGCCCGGCCCTGCTGGAGAGCTTTGACCACGATCTGGCCAGGCTCATGGACCAGTACTTCCAGCAGCGCCTGGAAGAGATGCGCGCCGACTCAGGCGGCCAGCTCCCCCCCCTGGCCGTGGTGGCCCAGGGAGGTTACGGCCGGAGCGAACTCTGCCCGGGTTCGGACATCGACATCCTGCTCCTTTTCCCCAAGAAGGCCCCGGCCAAGGTGGGCGAACTGGCCAAGGCCCTGTTCTTCCCCCTCTGGGACCTGGGCCTGGATTTGGGCCACGCCGTGCGCACCGTGCCCGAATGCCTGAAGGTGTCCGGAGAGGATTTCCAGGCCCTGGCCAGCCTGCTGGACGCCCGTTTCCTGTGCGGGGACCGCGAGGTCTTCGAGGCCCTGGTGGGTCCTTTCACCCAGTTCGTGCGCAAGCGCTCCCAGGAGTTCGAAAGCTGGCTCCTGGCCCAGAACGTGGAGCGGGAGGTCTCTTACGGGGACGCCACCGGCCTTCTGGAACCGGATTTAAAAAACGGCATCGGGGCCTTGCGCGACGTGCACCAGGTGTTCTGGCTGTGCAAGGCCATGGGCCGATCCCTGCCGGACGATCCGCCCCCCCCTTTCACCCCCCTGGACATGGCCGGGCTTGCGGCCGATTCCCGCAATCTCCTGCGCGCGCGCACGGCCCTGCACGGCGCGGCCCGGCGCAAGCAGGACCGCCTGTACCTGGACCTCCAGCCCGAGGTGGCCCGCCGCCTGGGCTACACCGATCAGCCCGAGGCCCCGGCCGTGGAGCTGTTCCTGGCTCATCTGCACCGGGCCATGCGCCGCATCCGAGAGATGCGCGCCGCCCTGTTCCGGGAGTTTGCGTCCGCCCGCATCTCCCCCAAGGTCCAGCGGACCTATCCCAAGACCTGGACCGTCCATGTCCTGGAGTGGGCCTCGGGCCTGGGCTATGCCCCGGCCACGGCCCAGGCCATGGAAAGCCATCTGCGCAAGAGGCCCGGACCAGCCCCCTTGCCCCTGCTGCTCTCGGTCCTGGACCTTTTCCAGGTCCAGGCCCGTTGCGGGCTGCCCATCGGCTGGGCGGCCTGGCGGCTGGCCCAGGCCTTTTTCAAACGTCTGCGGGGCCATGTGCAGCCCGAGGGCGCGCTGCTGGACCTCCTGGCCCGGGTGTTCACCGGCGGACACGGCGGCCTGGCCACCCGGGAGATGCTGGGCGCCGAGGCCCTGGCCACCCTGATCCCGGAATTCGGAAAGGTCCAGAACCTGGTCCAGTTCGACGCCTACCACCTGCACCCCCTGGGCGTGCATACCGTGGACACCGTGGCCGGGGTCATGGCCTTTGGCCAGGAGACCAAGGGCCGCTTCCAGGAAATTTTCAACCGGGTGAAGGATACGGCCCGTCTGGCTTTCGCGGCCTTTTTCCACGACATCGGCAAGGGTGGGTCCGATCACGCCAAACGGGGCGCGGGCCTGGCCCGGGACATCCTGGCCCGCTTCGGCCTGGACTTAGAAAGCGTGGAGGAGGTGGCCTTCCTGGTCGAAAACCACCTCATCCTGCCCGTGGCCGCCGGACGGGTGGATTTGGGCGACGAGACCCAGGTCGGCCGCCTGGCCGTGACTGTGGGCACGGCCCAGCGCCTGGACATGCTCTACCTGCTCTCGGTAGCCGATTCCCGGGCCACTGGCCCCAAGGCCTGGAACGAATGGACCGCCTCGCTCATGGCCGAACTGCACGCCAAGCTCTTTCACCTGCTCAGCGAAGGCCCCTTTGCCAAGCACCACGCGGCCCAGCGCATCACGGCCGCCCGGGACAAGGTCCGCAGCCTGGCCCTGGTCCGGGACCTGGCCCCGGACTTCGTGGAACACTGTCTCACGCACATGCCCCAGCGCTATCTCCTGGTGCGCAAGCCCGAGGAGATCGTGGGGCACCTGGGCCTCATCCGGGAAATGCGCGAGGAGTTGGAGGCCGAACGCACCCGGCGTCCCGGAGGCAAGGGCGGCCTGGGCCTGACCGTGGTTCGGGACCGCAGGCTGCCCGAGGCCGGGTGCTTCGAACTCATCTTCACCGCCCAGGACCAGCCCGGACTCTTTGCCTCCATTGCCGGGGCCTTCGCCCTGCACGACATGAACGTGCTGGCCGCGGACATCTTCACCTTCAGCGACGGCACGGTCTTAGATGTGTTCATGGTGGACGGCCCCCAGGACAGCCTCTATCCCGAGGAAGTCTTCGCCCGGGTGCGGCGCAGCGTGCATTACGCCCTGTCCGGCAAGCTCTCCCTGGAGGAGCGTCTGGCCGAGAAGCGCAACTCCCTGTTCGCGCGCAAGACCAAGGGCACGGGACGTCCCCCGCGCGTGGTCGTGGACAACGAGGCCAGTGATTTCTTCACCCTGGTGGAGGCCCGGGCCGATGACCGGCCGGGGCTCTTGTACGACATGCTGAGCGCCCTGAGCCATCTGGGCGTGGACATCCACGCGGCCAAGGTGGGCACCAAGGTGGACCGCGTCGCGGACGTGTTCTACATCCGCGACAATCTGGGCGGGAAGATCCTGGATCAGGACCGGCTGGCGGAAATCAAGAAATCCCTCACACGCGCCCTGAAGGGCTCATGAACCCTTTTCCGGCTTGTGCAGGCCGGAAAGCTCCGGGGAAGTGGTGATGCGGCGCGCGCCGCGGAACCGCTTCTGCCAGTAGGGTTCGTGAATGGAGACCTCCTCCACCCAGCCGCCGCTCTGGGGGCTGTGGATGAAGGTGTCCTGTCCGGCGTAGATGGTCACGTGCAGACTGGGGCCGCGCCGGGAGGTCTTGAAGAACAGGAGGTCGCCGGGCTGAAGGTCCCGCACGGACACGGGAGTCCCGAGCTTGTACTGGGCCCAGGAGGGATGGGGAAGCTCCACGCCGTGCTGCAAAAAGGCCCAGCGGGTGAAGCCCGAGCAGTCGAATCCCGTGTTCGGGGACAGGCCGCCCCGGCGGTAGGGGGTCCCGCGCACGGCCCGGGCCGTCTGCACGATGTCCCAGCCCGAAAAGTCCCGGGCCACGCTGAAGCTGTAGGTGGAATTGCCTCCGGAAGCGTCGTCTTCGGCGTATTCCTCGTCGGAATCGTCGTCAGCAGCCAGATCCTCGTCCAGGCCGAACCGATCGGCCGGGACCGCAGGCGCAAAGGCCGCCCGGTCCATGTCCAGGAACGAGGCCGTGGGGTCCTGCCCCTTGCCGTTCTTGGCCCCCCGGGCAGCGCGCTGGAGCTTGAGCTGGGCCGCGCTCTTCACGCCCATGGCGTCTTCGGCGGCCATCTGCTTGCCCGCGCACCCGTTCATGAAAAAGAGAAAGGCCAAGCCGAAAAAGGCCACCCAGGCCTTGGCCGTCCGGCCCAGGGAGGCCAGTCGATCCGCAGCCAAAGCCGTCTCCAGGGAAGAGGGGCGGCTGGCGGTTTTGAAGGAACAACCGGGGTTCACGAGGAGGGCTTCCTGTTTCATCTCACCTCCGTGAGGGCGCACAAAATTTATCGTAGAGTCAAACCCCTTCTACCACAACAAAAAAGGCCTGTAAACCCTGGCCCAATTCCCGGGGATTGCTCCTCTTCTTTGACCCCAAAACCCCTGACGCCCAGGCAGTTTCTTCCCCCCTTCCCGACTGACGAAACTCATAACATGCTGATATTGTGCATGAACGAATTGGAACGACTTTTGTATCAGGTGGCCCGAGAGGAAAGCGATGAACATATTTTCCCTTGCCCCCACCTCCCCGGCTTCGGGCCTCGATCTCTTCGGCAACGCACCGGCGGCTGAACAGGCTTCGCGCGAAAACCAGTTCGCCGCCTGCCTCACCCGCTCGGGTTTGACCGGCGCGGCCAGCCTTGGCCAGTCTCCAACTGCCGGGTCGGCGCAGGACGAGACCCTGGAAACGGCCCTGCAGGCCATCAACAGCGCCCGGGAAGAATTCGGCCTGTCCCCCCAGGCCCAAGCCGCCGGGCCGAACCAGACCCCCGGGCTGGCCCGGACCAGGAGCACGGCTCTGGCCTCCCTGCATCCAGACAAGACCAAGGCCAGCGCCAAACCCTCGGCCAAACGCACGGCCACCTCCAAGTTGATGGATCGCTTGAACCCCCAGCAGATCAAGATCACGGCCCAGGATTTCGCGGCCATGCGCCAGGGCCTCCTGGACAACGGGTTGAGCGCCAGTTCGGTCAAGGACCTGGAAGACAAGGCCTTGAGCCACACCGGCCTGACCTGGGGCGAGTTCGTGCATGCCCTGTCCGCCCGGAACGGCCTGACGGAAAAGGCCCCGGAGTTCTCGGGCGTGGACCGCCAGAACTTAAGCGGCCTGTTCTCCAAACTGGGATTCAATCCCCAGGAGACCGACTCCCTCATCAAGGACCTGAAGGAAAAACGATTCACCGGGGTCATGACCCAGGTCAGCGCAAAAATTTCGGGCAAGACCCCGGATACCTATCTGTCCATCACACCCCAGGAACTTACGACCCTGGCCTCGGCCCTGAACCTTTCCAAGGATGGAACGGCCAAACTGGCCCCGCTCACCAGCCGCAAGGAAGCCCTGAGCCTGGACGAGGCCAAGAACGCCCTGACCGTGACCGGCCAGAGCCTCATCGCCGACGCCACCACGCGCAAGGCCTCGGACCAGCACCTGGTGGACCTGGTGGGCCAGACCTTGAAAGGTGCGGTCCAGGCCGAAATGGACCGGCGCAAATCCGAGCGGCTGGGCGGAGACCCCCAAGAGAGCCGCATGCGCGACTCCAAGGGCATTGGCCGCGAAATCCGCAAGGCTTTCCAGCATGGGGACAAGGACGCCTCCCAGGTGGCCAAGGACAGCCCGGCCATCGGGAAACCCGGCGACAAGGTCGCGGACGGCAAAGGACTGCTGTCCCAGGCCGGGACCCCGAACACCTCGACCCAGGCCAAGGACGGCAAGGGTCAGGGCTCGTCTGATCTGGGCCAGGACCCCCGCGACCGCAGCCGCAAGACCCAGGGCAGCGACGAGGACAAGGCCTGGAAGGAGTTCCTCTCCCGCCTGCGCCTGGACGAGAGCACGCCTGGGACCAAAAACGCGGCCGATCCCCTGTCCGGCCTGCTCCAGACCCGGGACACCCAGGCCACGACCGTCGCGAACCAGACGGCAAATGTTTCCACCCCGAGCTACATGCGCCAGATCCAGGACGCCGCGTTCAAGGACCTGGGCCAGGGCACCAAACAGCTCACCTTGCAGCTTCAGCCCGAGGACATGGGCACGGTGAACGTGGTCCTGCAGGTCAAGGGCAAAGAGGTCCAGGCGGTCATCTCCTCGGAGAACAAGGACACCGTGGCCGTCATTCACGAGCGGCTGGACTCCATCCGCCAGGCCCTGGAAGACCAGGGGCTCAAGGTGGACCGGCTTGAGGTGCGCTCCTCCCTGCCGGACTCCCAGAGCTTCACCCAGTGGAGCGGGGCCGAGAGCCACAACCGGGACCAGCAGGCCGAGGCCATGTCCCAGTGGATGGGTCGCCTGCGCTCCATGCGTTCGGGTGAGGATTTCCTGGCCCAGGATATGCAACCTCCGACCGCAGGGGCAAATCTTGCCCAGAGCGGATTGCATATCATCGCCTGAAGGAGTCTGTCATGAGCACCAGTGTCGCCAGCCAAGTCTTAGCCAACAATGCGGTGGGCACCAACACGACCAAGGCCTCCTCGGCCACCCTGGGCAAGAACGATTTTCTCAAGCTGCTCACCACCCAACTCAGCCATCAGGACCCCTTGAATCCCATGGACGACAAGGACATGACCGCGCAGTTGGCCCAGTTCTCCAGCCTGGAGCAGTTGACCAACATCTCCGCGGGCATCGACACCCTGAACACGACCATGAACCAGGGGCAGCTCACCAACGCCGTGAGTTACATCGGCAAGAGCGTCCGGGCCGACGGCTACACCTTGAGCAAGGACGGAACCAACATCAGCGCCCTGTACTACAACCTGGGCGAGACGGTCACCGACGCATCGGTGAACATCTACGATTCGACCGGCAACCTGGTCCGCTCGGTGGCCATCGGCACCAAGAGCGCCGGGGACTACCAATACGACTGGGACGGCAAGGACGCCAGCGGCAAGACCGTGGCCGACGGGGTCTACAACGTGGCCATCCAGGCCTACAATGCCGACGGCAGCCAGGTCATGGTCCAGACCGAGGTCTCGGGCATCGTCTCGGGCGTGAGCGCGAGCAACGGCTCCCAGACCCTGAACCTCAAGGACGGCCGAACCGTCGCCCTGGCCAACGTCAAGGAAATCGTCAATCCATCGGCAACGGCGAGCAACGCCAGCAGTACGAGTTCAGCCACCGCCTCTTAAAACAGCGAGTACACATCGGGAAGTCGAACGGGTCAGCTCTCTGGTCCCATACGGGCCAGGGAGAAGCAAAAGGAGGATGACATGTCATTAGCTGCGTCAATGTTCTCGGGAATCACCGGCCTCACCGCCCACAGTGATAAAATGTCGATCATCGGCAACAACCTGGCCAACGTGAGCACCTTGGGATTCAAGGGCAGCAAGATGTACTTCCAAGACATCATGAGCCAGGACATGGCCACGGCCTCGGGCATCAAACAGGTCGGCCGGGGCGTCACCGTGAGCGACATCACCACGGACTTCGCCCAGGGCTCCTTCCAGACCACCTCGGAGAGCACGGACATGGCCATCGGCGGCAACGGGTTCTTCAAGGTCAAGACCAAGGGCCAGGACACCAGCTTCTACACCCGGGCCGGAGAATTCCGCTTCGACAAGGACGGATATCTGGTGGACCCGAACGGATACGTGCTTCAGGGCTGGCAGGTGGACCGCGCTCCGGTGACCCACGCCAGCAACGTGGCCGAGGTCCAGACCGGAACCCGCATCAAGGGCGCGCCCACGGACATCCGCCTGAACAATTTCCAGAGCCAGCCCCAGGCCACCACCAAGCTGACCATGCTCTCCAACCTGGATTCCACGGCCGTGAGCAGGTCCGACGGCGGGGCCAACCCCTATTTCGCCCTGGAACAGCTCTGGAGCGGCAAGGCCAGCACCCCGCTCAGCGCCGACACCTACTCCTATTCCAGCACGCTCAAGGTCTACGACTCCAACGGCTCCTCCCACGACCTGACCGTGTTCTTCGACCCGGTCACGGTGAGCAACACCGGCGGCAAGAAGGTCTGGGAATACATGGTCACCTGCAATCCCGGAGACGACAACCGGACCCTGGGCACCGCCAACACCCGGATCAGCACCACCTCGGCCGCGGGCCTGCTCATGATGGGCACCATCACCTTTGACACCGCGGGCAAAATCCAGGGCATGAGCGCCTACACCTTGAGCAACGTCAACGCGGACCTCTCCCAGCCCGGCGCGGCCAAGAACTTGAATAATTGGACGCCAGCCCCGTTCTCCTCCGAAGGATACCCGGTGTTCACGGCCAACTTCCTGGGCAGCTCCAACGCCAGCTTCCCGGCGGCCAGCAACGCGGCCAACATCAAGATGGACTTCGGACTGCGCAACACCGACAGCGTCACGGGCTGGGCCAAGGCCGCTGGGGTGAACACCGCGGCCGACGTGGGCAACGACATCACCAACATCAACCGCCTGCCCCGGTTCGCCTCCACGGAGATCACGGCCCAGACCACCACCGGGTACGCGGCCGGCTCCTCCACCCTGACTCAGACCCAGGACGGATACACAGCAGGGTTCCTGCAAAGCGTCTCGGTCAGCCGCGACGGAGTGCTCACCGGCTCCTACACCAACGGCCAGACCCTGGACCTCTATGTGGTGACCCTGGCGGACTTCTCCAACAAATGGGCCTTGCGGCGGGAAGGCGGCAACCTCTTCTCCCAGACCCGCGCCTCCGGAGACGCCACCACCAACCGGCCCAACCAGGCGGGCAAAGGCAGCATCGCCGGCGACTCCCTGGAGATGTCCAACGTGGACATGGCCACCGAGTTCGTGGACATGATCACCACCCAGCGCGGATTCCAGGCCAACAGCAAAACCATCACCACGGTTGACGCTCTTCTCGGCGAAGTGATTCAGATGAAGAGATAAAAGCTCGGACTGACTCACCTCCACTTCCCAGCCCGCCGGAGTTGACCCCTCCGGCGGGCACTTTTTTCCGCCCGCCCCACGAAAACGTCCGGCCCCGGGTCCGGGGAATTCCCAGGAACTTGCAGACCAGGTCTCGGCGTCGTAAACTGTCCCCTTGGCGGTCAAAGGGGAGCCCATGCCGGACTTTCAGAAACAGATACGGGCCTATTGGGACGGGGCGGGCGCGGCCAAGGACTTCAGCGCCCCCTTCGACCTGGCGGCCTTTTCCCTTTTCGTGCCGCTCACGGCCGCTGTCCTGGATGTGGGCTGCGGGTACGGCCGGACCCTGGCCGAGCTTCAGATGGCCGGATATGGCCGCCTGCTGGGCCTGGACCCCTCGCCTGGTCTTCTGGCCCGGGGCCGGGCCGAACATCCCCAACTGGCCCTGGCCCGCTTTGACGGCCGGACCCTGCCCTGTGCGGATGAGACCCTTACCGCCGTCCTGCTGGTGGGCGTGCTCACGGCCCTGCCCCTGGACCGGGACCAGGACCTGCTCCTGGCGGAAATCCACCGGGTGCTCGCGCCGAAGGGGGTGTTCGTGCTGGGCGACTTCGCCCTGAACACCGACGCCCGGAACCTCGCGCGCTACGCCCAGGGTTTGGCCCGGTACGGGCTCGCCGGGGTCTTCGACCTGCCCCAGGGGGGCCTGGCCCGCCACCACGGCCCGGAGCGGGTGAGGGAGATCACTGCCCCTTACATTCCCTTGCATTTCCGTCTGGGGCGCTATCAGACCATGAACGGGAACCTGTCCGCCGGGTTCTTCTTCCTGGGCCGCAAGCCCGGCTAACACCCCCTGGGTCGTCCCTTCCTGCCTGCCTTTCCCCTGGCCCGAAGCCTGGCCCCAAACAGGCCCCAGACCCGGCAATAATGGCCACCCCCGGCCCGTCGGCCCCCTGACGCAAGACCCCGGAAAATATTGTCCTGGGCCTGATTTTCGGGATTTCTAGAGTTTGTGTAGATCATCAATATGTTTAAATAACAGCATAAATTATGTTTGGCACCGCTGTTGCTTAAGAGGAGCAAATGGAATTGTAGAGCATCAACAAGGAGGTTTCCGTCATGTCTTTAACCATCAACCACAACCTCATGGCCATGAATGCGAACCGCAATCTCGGTGCGTCATACCAGGCCCTGGGAACCTCGACCCGGAGATTGTCTTCGGGTTTGCGCATCGGGACTGCGGCCGACGACGCCGCTGGCCTGGCCATCCGCGAACTCATGCGGGCGGACATCACCTCCTTCCAGCAGGGGGTACGAAACGCCAACGACGCCGTGTCCATGATCCAGACCGCCGACGGCGCGCTCCAGGTCGTGGATGAAAAGCTCATCCGCATGAAAGAGCTGGCCACCCAGGCCGCCACCGGTACGTACAACTCGGACCAGCGCCTGATCATCGACTCGGAATTCCAGGCCATGGCCTCGGAAATCACCCGAATCGCCAGCGCCACCCAGTTCAACGGGATCTACCTGCTCAACGGGAACCTGTCCTCGGACACCCACATCGGGTCGGGCTTGAATTCCACGGGCAAGCTCAAGATCCACTTCGGAGCGGGCAACGACTCGGCCTCGGACTATTATTACGTCCAGATCGGGTGCGCCACCACTTCGGCTCTCATGGGCCCCAGCTTCAGCATTTCCACCCAGGGCCTGGCCCAGAGCACCCTGACCCAGATCGAGCAGGCCATCATTTCCAAGGACAAGATCCGGGCCAACCTGGGCGCCATGCAGAACCGGTTGGAGAACACCATCACCAACCTGAACATCATGGCCGAGAACCTCCAGTCCTCGGAGTCCGCGATTTCCGATGTGGACGTGGCCAGCGAAATGACCCAGTTCGTGCGCAACCAGATCCTGACTCAGTCCGCGGTGGCCATGCTGGCCCAGGCCAACAGCCTGCCGCGAATGGCCATGCAGCTCATAGGTGGGTAAGACATGACGGCGAATATATCCCGAAGGCGGCGAGGACACCTCCCCCTCGCCGCCTCGGGAACTTGAACCGCCGCCTCATCCCCCGTCTTCCAGGTTTTCCAGGGCCATGGCCGCCGCCTGCTGCTCGGCCTTTTTCAGGCTCGATCCCTGGGCGCCCACCTCGGTCCCGTCAGGCAGGACCAGCTTGACCGTGAAGATTTTGGTGTGCTCCGGCCCCTCGCTTGAGGCCAGAAAATAGACCGGCCTGGCCTTGAACCGCTCCTGGGTCAATTCCTGCAACCGGCTCTTGTAGTCCTTGCTTCCGGGCAGGGCCGCCGTCTTGGGCCACCGGTCCTCAAAGAGCGCCAGCACGCTCCCCTTGGCCGCAGTAAACCCCCCGTCCAGAAACACCGCCCCGATGACCGCCTCCAGCACGTCGGCCAGGATCGAATCCCGCTCGCGGCCGCCCTGGCTCTCCTCGCCCCGGCCCAGCTTGAGGCAGGCGGGCAGGTTAAGCTCCCGGGCCACCTCAACCAGGGTCTTCTCCCGCACCATCTTGGCCCGCACCGAGGTCAACCGCCCCTCGTCCGCCTCGGGATAGCGCCGGTACAACTCCTCGGACACCACCAGCTCCAGGACCGCATCTCCCAGGAATTCCAGCCGTTCGTTGTCCTGGTCCAGCTCGGGATTCTCGTTGGCGTGGGAGCTGTGCACCAGCGCCAGGGCCAATGTCTTGACTTGAGAAAAACGATGGTGGATAGAACGTTGAAGGCGTGCAAAATCGTCGGTCATCATCAACCTCCCCCGAAAACACGGCCATGCCACACGACCAAAATCTCGATCCCCTTTTCGCTCCGAAATCCGTCGCCGTGGTCGGGGCCTCCCACAATCCGGTCAAGGCCGGACACGTCCTTGTACGTCATCTGATCGAGGGTGGATACAGGGGGAACATTTTTCCAGTCAATCCCAAAGGCGGAGAAATCTTGGGCCTGTCCGTGCTCCAGAGCCTGGACGAGGTTCCCTCGCCCCTGGACCTGGCCCTCATCTGCCTGCCCATGGACCTGGTCCCGGACACCCTGCGCGCACTGGGCCAGCGCGAGACCCGCGCGGCCGTGGTCATAACCGCCGGATTCCGGGAGGCCGGGGCCGCCGGACACCGGCTGGCCGAGGAGATGGCCGACATCGCCCGGCAGTACGGCCTCATCCTCATGGGACCGAGCAGCCTGGGCCTGGTCAACCCGGGCCTGGGACTCTTCGCCTGCCTGTCCCCGGCCCGCGTGCTCCCCGGCCGCATGGCCTTTTTCGCCCAGTCCGGGGCCGTGTGCGCGGCCATCCTGGCCTGGGCTCAGGGCGCGGACCTGGGCTTCTCCAAATTCTTGAGCCTGGGCGACAAGGCCCAGATCAGCGAGGCCCGGCTCCTGACCGCCCTGGCCGAGGACCCGGACACCCGGGTGATCCTGGGCTGCTGCGAATCCCTGGACGACGGCCAGGCCTTCATGCGCTCCGCCAGCCGGGCCACGCGCAAGAAACCGGTGATCCTGATCAAGGCCGGGTCCACCACGGCCGGAGCCCGGGCGGCCAGCGCCCGCAGCGGGGTCCTGGCCGGGTCCGGCCAGGCCTTTGCCGCGGCCTGCGTCCAATCCGGGGTCATCCAGGTCCGGGACTTCCCCACCCTTTTCCACCTGGGCCAAGCCTTCGCCTCCCAGCCCCTGCCGCTGGGTCCCAATTTGGCCGTGATCACCAATGCGGGCGGGGCGGGCATCCTGGCCGCCGATGCCTGCGAGAACACCCGGCTGAATCTGGCCCGGCCCTCCCAGGCCACCCTGGACCGGCTGTGGAAAATTCTGCCCCCCCAGGCCGCCCTGTACAACCCCATCGACATCCTGCCCGACGCCAGCCCCGAGCGCCTGGAAGAGACCGTGCGGGCGGTCCTGGACGACGCGGCCATCCACGGCCTCCTGGTCTTACTCGCCCCGGTGGCCGGTGTGAATCCCCATCTGCCCGAGGCCCTGGTGGCCGCGACCAAGGGCTCGGCCAAGCCGGTGCTCTGCTGCCTCCTGGGCTCCTGGCCCCAGACCCCGGGCCGGGCCGTGCTCAGCGCTGCGGGCATCCCCTGCTCGGATTTTCCCGAAGCGGCCGTGACCGCGCTGGAGTCCATGCACCGCTATCAGCAATGGCGCAGCGGCGCGTATCCGGTGGAGGTCTGCTACCGCCGGGACCGCTCCCGGGCCGAGCGGGTCATCAGAGAGGCCCGGACCAGGGGCGCGCTGGAGCTGACCCTGGACCAGGTCCAGGAAGTGGCCCTGGCCTACGAGCTGCCCATGCCCGAGACCCGACTGGCCCGCACCAGCGACGAGGCGGTCAAGCTGGCCAAGAAGATGGGCTATCCGGTGGTGCTCAAAATCGCCTCGCCCCAGCTCCGCCACAAGGGCGAGGCGGGCGGGGTGCGCACGGACTTATCCGGTCCCGAGGAGGTCCGCCGGGCCTTCCTGGACCTGACCACGCGCATGGCCCGGCAACGCACGGACCTGTTCATCCAGGGCTGCCTGGTCCAGAAGATGGCCCCGGCCGGGTCCCGGGAGGTGGTCATGGGCTTTACCCGGGACTCCCAGTACGGGGCCTTGATCCGTTTCGGCCAGGGCGGGGTGCACCTGGAGGTGTTCCGGGACCTGACTTTTCGCCTGGCCCCCCTGACCCTGGACGACGCCCAGCGGATGATCCGGGAAATCCGCTCCCTGCCGCTTTTGCGCGGGGTGCAGGGCGGAGAACCCGTGGACATGAAGAGCATCGAGGACATCCTGCTCACCCTTTCCCAGATGGCGATGGACTTTCCTGAAATCCACGAGGCGGACTTCAGTCCTGTCCTCGTCAGCCCCGAGGGCGCGTTGGTGGCCGACATGCGCCTGGCCCTCGACTAACGCGCAAGGAGGAATCGCATGGCCGGCATCTACATCGGGTCCACGGCCGGATATTCCGGCAAGAACATGGTGGTCATGGGCCTGGGGCTCAAATTCCAGAAGGAAGGATTCACCGTGGGCTACATGAAGCCCGTGGGGGCCATGCCCGTGGAGAAGAACGGGGTGATGGGCGACGAGGACGCCTATTTCGTGCAGGACGTGCTGGGCATTTCCGAGCCCCCTGGAACCGTCACCCCGGTGGTGGTCACCCACGACTTCAAGGTCAAGGCCTTTGCCGGGCAGTGCGGGACGCACATGCCGGACATCGTCGAAGCCTACCAGACCATCGCGGCCAAGAACCAGGTCACCCTGGTGGCCGGGTCCGGGTCCATGTATTCGGGCAAATACTGCGGGCTGGACGGGATCAACGTGGTCAAGACCCTGGGCCTCAAAGCCGTGATCATCGACCGCTTCCTCAAGGAAATCGACTACGACGGGCTGGTGGTGCACAAGGAGGAGCTGGGCGACCACCTTTTGGGCGTGGTCTTAAACGACATCCCCCCGCATTTCGTGGACGAGGTGGAGAACATGATCCGCCCCTTCCTGGAGAGCAAGGGAGTCAAGGTCCTGGGGGTCATACCCAAGGACCCGCTCATGAGCGCCATCAAGGTGGCGGACCTGGCCGAGCGCCTGGGCGGCAAGGTCATTTCCGCCCATTCCAAGGCCGACCGGGTGGTGGAGAGCTTCCTCATCGGCACCATGCAGGTGGAGAACTTCATGACCCATTTCCGCAAGAACAAGCACTCGGCGGTCATCGTGGGCGGCGACCGCTCGGACGTGCAACTGGTGGCCCTGGAGGGCGACTGCCCCTGTCTCATCCTCACGGGCAACCTGTACCCCAACGACATCATCCTGACCCGCTCCGAGGTCCTGGAAACGCCCATCATCATCGTGCGCGAGGACACCTTCTCCGTGGCCAAGAAGATGGAGAACATCCTCTCCCGCCACAAGCTGCGCGACACGGTGAAGATCAAGCAGGGCGCGGACCTGGTGTCCTCCAACCTGGACTTCCAGTACATCCGCAAGGGGCTGGGGCTGTAAGATCGTGATTCTGGAACACGAACCGGGAGGCTCGGAGGACGCGCATTCGGGCGCGGCCACGCGCCATTTCCGCCTGTTGTTCGCCGCCCTCATGCTGGCCTCGGTGTTCATCTGCGGCTACGGGGCCCAACTCGGGTATTTCTACGACATCGACGAGCCCAAGTACTGCGTGGCCGGGTACGAGATGGCCCTGACCGGGGACTTCGCCCGGCCCATGTACAACGGCCAGCCGCGCATGGAAAAGCCGCCCCTGGTCTACTGGCTGGTTGTTCCCTTCGCCCGCGCGGCCCTGGCCCTGGGCGGACCCGAGGCCTTCACCCCCCTTGTGGCCCGGCTGCCCGGGGTGCTGGCGGCTTTGTTCATCGTGGCCGGAACCGTGCTCATGGGCCGCAGACTGTACGGCCCCCTGACCGGGCTCATGGCCGGGCTCATGCTTCAGGCCTCGGTCCTGTTCAAGTTCGTGACCGTGATCCTCAAGGTGGACGTGTTCTTCACCGCCTCGGTGACCTGGGTCTCCTATTTCCTGCTCTGCCGCCTGCTCGGGGACCGGGGGAACAAAAACCTGGCCTGGCTCTGCCTGGCCACGGCCGCAGGCACCCTGTCCAAGGGACCCTTCGCCTACCTGCCCCTGGCCGCCTATGCCGCAGCCCTGGTCCTGCTTCGGCCCGAGAACGGGCCAGAGGTTGACCCTGGCCCTGGGTTTCTGGCCCGGGCCTGGGCCGCGCTGTGGTCCGAGAAGGTGTGCTTCGCGGCCTGCCTGATCGTCGGGTGCGGGGCCTTTTTCGGGTGGATCGCCTGGGCCTGCCAGAACGGCGGGGTGAACTACCTGGCCGGGCTGCTTGCGGAATTTTCGGTGAACACCACCGTGGGCGCGGGCCTGGACCTGGCCGAGCGGGTGGGCAAGACCGGGTTTTACGGGGACACCATCGCCACGGTCTTCTACCCCTGGTGCGCCTTTCTGCCCGGGGCCTTTTTGTACTTCCTGGCCACCTTCCGCAGGCAGCGCCCGGCCTCGCTCTACATTGCCGCCCTGCTCTTCATCTACGTCATTGTCTTCACCCTGCTTTTCCGGCTCAAGGCCCACCGCTATTTTCTCCCGGCCGCGCCCTTCCTGGCCCTCATGGCCAGCCACTGGCTCCTGTCCGCGCCCCGGGACAAGCGCTGGTCCTTCTGGTTCGACATGTGCTCCATCTGGCTGGCCTGCCTGACCGCCTTTTTCCTGGTGCGCTTCTGGCGGGGAGCCTACCTGCCGGTGAATCTCTACTACACCGTGCCGGGTACGGACCTCTACGCCCATCCCACGCCCCTGCTGATCGGGGTAATCCTCCTGGCCACGGCCCTGCTCCTGGCCTCCCTGCGCCAGGCCCGGCACCCGGTCCAGCACATCCTCATCCTGTCCACGGCCTTTGCCCTGGCCATGCCCTTCTACGCCCTGGCCCTGCCCCGGGCCTTGGCCACGCCCCAGCCCGGGCACGCGGCCATCCTGGCCAGGAACCTGACCGAAAAGCTCCGGCCCCTGGCCAGGCCGGATACCCTGCTGGTCCATTCCCGGGAGCTGCAACTCCTGTTTCCGGACCTGGTCTTTTTCTGGAAGGATGTGCTGGTCGGCAAACCGGCCTATTCCCTGGCCCTCGATCCCACGGCCGGGGACCTTCTGACCCTGCTTCAGGACCCGGACCAGGCCGAGGCCCTGCTGGCCAAGGACCGGCCCGGGTCCGAGGTCCTGCCGATCCATGACTTCCTGGCCAGCCACCAGTTCCGCCGGACCCTGCTGCTCATGACCGCCGGGGAATATATGGGATTTACGGGCAAGGTGGACAGCCTGCCCCTGGAGATGCGCCCCCACCTGCGCGTGGACCGGGCCGAGGGCATGACCGTGAAATGGGTGCTGGACCAGGTCTATCTGGTCAGCCTGGCCGAAGGCTGAGCCTCAAGCCCGGCCCCTGGGTCCGCAGAAGAGGATGTCGCACTCGTCCTCGATCAAGCGGTAGGACAGGCAGTCCCGGCGGAAGGCGCATTGCTCCTGGCCGCAGGACCGGGCCAGGCCCCGGGCGAAGCAGGCTTCGAAACCCTCGGCCCGCTGCACGGCCCGGATGGCGTCCACGCTGCTCATGGCCCGCACGTCCAGGCCCAGACGCTCGGCCCGGGCCGCCAGTTCCTTGGAATCCATGCCCCCTCCTTGACCCCCGTCCCCGACCCCCGGCTCCCCGTCCAGCCGGATGACAAAGACCGCTCCTGAACCCTCGGCCGGGTCCAGCACGATCTGGCCCCCGTGCTCCATGATGATCTTGCGGGCAATGGCCAGGCCCACGCCCGTGCCCCGAGTCTTGGTGCTGAAAAAGGGATCAAAGACGAAATCCCGGTGCTCGGCGGACACGCCCGGGCCGTCGTCAGCCACGCGCAGGACCAGGCCTCGGGCGCACCGGGCCTTTAAGCTGATGCCCACCTCCGGCCCTCGGGCGAACTCCAGGGAATTGGCGAACAAGGCCTCCAGCACCCGGCCCAGGAGCTGGGGATCGATCCAGACCGGGGTTTCGGGCAGGTCCACCTTGAAGCGCACCGTGCGGCCCGCAGCCATGGCCGGGATCTGGGCGAAACGCATGGCCCGTTCGACCACCGGGCCGAGCCGGACCCGGCGGGGCCGCACCGGGGGCAGGTTGGACAGCCCGGACACGGCGTTGACCACCCCTTCCAGGCCCACGGCCTGCTCGAAGATGATCCGGGCCTGGTCCGAGGGCAGGCCGCGCTCCTCCAGGAAGCGGACCAGCCTCCGGGCGAACCCGCCGATGACCGCGAGCGGATTGCGCACGTGGTGGGCCACGCTGCGGGCCAGATTGTTCAGGCTGGCGATCATGGCCCGCTGGAGGCGGTTGCGCTCGCGCAGAACCTCGTATTCCCGCTCCCGGGCCTGATGCAGTTCGGTGATGTCGTCCAGGATAAGCACCACCCCGGCCACCTGGTCGCCCACGCGCAAAAAGGAGCCGGTCAGGGCCAGACGGCGGCGTCCGGCCGGTCCCTGGTAGGTGATTTCCCGGTGAAGCTCGGGGGTCTGTTTGTCCACCAGGTCTCGCAGGACCTGGTTGAACTCGGGATTGACGGCCGGATCAACGGTCAGGTTCACGGGCGAGTGCCGCCAGCTCCGGCTGCGCAAGGAGCCCAGGTCCTGGCCCAGCATGGCCCCGGCCGACGGGCTGGCCGCGAGCACCCGGCCCAGCGGGTCCAGGACCACCAGCCCCACCGGGATGCTTTCGAGCACCTTGCCGACGATGATCTGTCGATTGCTGGGCATGGCCCCTTGCCTTGTCCTGGTTCCGGAACGCGCCGAACAAGGCGCGAGTCCAGGCTCCCTATGCCTGATGAAACGGGCGGGCGTCAATGCGAGGGATGAAAAGGCCGAAAGCTTCCGGCCTTAAGGGCAGGTCTCGTCCCCGTCCAGGTACTTGGCCCAGATGGCCATGAACTCGTCCAGGTTTTCCAGAAAGATGTCGGTGATCCGCGGATCGAAATGGCGGCCGCGCATGTCCTGGAAATGGGCCACCACCTTTTCCAAAGGCCAGGCCTCCCGGTAGACCCGGTTGCTCATGAGCGCGTCGAACACGTCGGCCACGGCGCAGATGCGGCCGTAGATGTGGATGTCCTCGCCCGCAAGGCCCGCGGGATACCCGGTTCCGTCGTAGCGCTCGTGGTGCTGGGCGGCGATGATGGCCGCGGCCTTGATGATGTCCCGGTGGGAGTAATGCAGCAGGTCGCTGCCCACCATGGCGTGGGACTTGACCGTGTCGAACTCCGCAGCGGTCAGGGGGCCGGGCTTATGCAGGATGGAGTCCGGGGTGGCCAGTTTGCCCAGGTCGTGCAGGGGGGTGGCCATGTGCAGCTTCTCGCACTCCTCCTCGGGCAGGCCCATCTTGCTGGCCAGAAGCCGGACGTACTCAGACACCCGGCGCACGTGGTGGCCGGTCTCCAACGAGCGGCACTCCACGGTCTCGCCCAGGGTGAAGATGATCTCCTTCTGGGTGTCCTCCATCTCCTTGTTCAGGTCGATGTTGTCAAAGGCTATGGAAACGTTGGAAAAAAATATCTCCACCAATTGGCGGTCGATGTCCGAGAGCTCCTGCCCGCCCTCCAGGTAGATGAAGCTCTCGGAGCCCACCCCGCTCTTGAAATACCCGATCCTGGCCCCCTGGTCGCAGAGCAGGCCGTTTTTGCGCAGGGCCGCCTCCATGAGGGAGCCGTAGACCTGCTGGTTGACCACTTCCTTGAGATCCCGGCCGATGTGCCTCTGGAATTCTCCGGTGGCGGCCAGGATGACGTAGCGCCCCTCCTCGCCCGTGGCCGCGAATCCCGAGGCCTGGCAGAAGATGGCGTTGCGCCGCAAGTTGAGCAGGGAGGTGAGCTGGGTGAGCACGCCGGTGGTGAACTTCACCATGGACTTGCGCTGAAAGATGTCCGCCGAGGCCTCCACGATCTTCTCCAGGCCCCTGCGGCTGGCCTCGATGGTCTGGATGTCCCGGAAGGTGCGCAGGGCGGAGATGATCGTGGTCACCAGCTTCTGGGCCGTGAGTTCGGTCTTCTCCTTGTAGTCGTTGATGTCGTATTCCACGATGACCCGCTCTTCCGGGGCCTGACCCGGCTGGCCGGTGCGCAGGATGATGCGGGTGAAACGGTTGCCCAGTTCTTCGCGGATGTATTTCACCAGGGTCAGGCCAGCGTCGTTCTCCTCCATGACCACGTCCAGGAGCACGATGGCCGTATCCATATGCGCGGCCAGCATGCGCCGGGCCTCGACCGCGCTGTACGCGCCCAGAAAAGCCAGGGGACGGCCTGCATAGGTCAGGTCCCGAAGGACCAGCCGGGTGACGTTGTGGACCTCTTCCTCGTCATCGACAATGAGCACCTTCCAGGTATCGACCAAAGGCTCGGGGCATGTTTCAGGCCCTGGGGCTTCTTCCTCCCGAAAGACCAGCTCGTCACGCGCGTCGTCCATCTAGCTCTCCTTGCCCAGGGGCAGGGTGATGTGGAAGGTGGCCCCCTGGCCTGGCGCGCTCTCGCAACGCACCGTCCCTCCCAGAGTCTGGGTCACCAGGTTGTAGAGGATGTGCAGTCCGAGCCCTGTCCCGCCCTTGGCCCGGGAGGTGGTAAAGAAAGGCTCGAAGATCTTCCCTAGTATTTCCCTATCCATACCCTTCCCATCATCAGTATAGTCCAGGTGTAAGTACCCATTTTCCGTTCTCAGGTCAAAAACTATCCGCCCTTTCTGGTCCGGTTCAAAGGCATGGGTCAGGGAGTTGACCACCAGGTTGGTGATGATCTGGGAAAACACGCCCGGGTAGCTCTCGACCTCCAGCTTTTCGGGGCAGCGGACCTCAACCATGACCTTGGTCTTCTTGAGCTTGGGCCGAAGGCTTAAGAGCACCTCGGCCAGGTATTCCTTGAGCCGGAACCGGCGGCGCTGCTCCGAGGTCTGGTCCACGGCCACCTTCTTGAAGCTGCGGATCAGGTCCGAGGCCCGCTCCAGGTTGGCCAGGATCATGTGCGAGGTCTCCTTGGCCGTGCCCAGAAAGGACTCCAGGTCCGAGCGGCGCATGTCCCCGGCCTCGAATTTGCGCAAGAATTCCTGGGTCTTTTTCTCCAGATGGGAGGCGGCCGTGACCCCCACGCCCACCGGGGTGTTCACCTCGTGGGCCACACCGGCCACCAGCCCGCCGAGCGCGGCCATCTTCTCGGACTGGACCAGGTGATGCTGGGTGCGACGCAGGTCGTCCAGGGCCCCGGTCAGTTCCCGGTTGGCCGCCTCCAACTGGGCCGTGCGCTTGGCCACCCGGTCCTCCAGTTCGGCGTTCAAGCGGACCAGTTCCTCCTCGGCCCGCTTGCGCTTGGTGATGTCGTGGAGCTGACCCTCGATGAGCACCAGCTCCCCGTGCGGGCTGCACACGCCCCGGCTGTTCATGGACACCCAGATCAGCTCGCCGTCCTTGCGCCGCATGCGCACCTCGTACATCTCCAACCGGCCGTCGTGCTTCAAGGTCTCCAGGTAGCGCCTGCGGTCCTCGGGATCGACGTAGAGCTGCTGGCCGATGTCCACCACCTCTTCCAGGAGCTCCTCGGGCGAGGCGTAGCCGAAGAGGCGGCTCACGGCCGGGTTGGCGCTGACAAAAATCCCGTCGGGCGTGGCCTGGTAGATGCCCATGACCGCGTTCTCGAACAGACCTCGGTAGTTCTCCTCGCTGATGCGCAGGGCCTGCTCGGCCTGTTTGCGCTCGGCCTCCCGGCCTTCCAGGGCCTGGGCCATCATGTCAAAGGCCGAGGCCAGGCGTCCCAGTTCGCCCTCCACCTCGGCCATGCCCGTGCGCGCTCCCAGCTCGCCCGCCCCCAGCCTGCGGGCGGCCTCGGCCAGACGGTTGAACCGGGGCATGATCACGAACTGGGTGACCAGCCAGGCGGCCAGGATGGACAGGAGCGCGGCCGAGCCCTGGAGCAGCACGTTGCGCATGGTCACGGCCTTGGCCCCGCGCAGGGCGTCCTCCACCGGGATGCCCACCCGGATGAGCAGGTAGGTGGAGGGGATTTCCCGCAGGTGCAGGCGCTTGTATCCGTAGAGCCGGTGCACCTTGTCCACGCCCTGGGTCAGGAAGGTCCCCTCCTGCTGGTGCAGGGACATGCGCTCCACCATCTCGGGCAGGTCCTGCTGCCCGGCGTACAGGTTCTGGCCCGGGTGGCGGAACAGGCGGGTGCCTTTGTGGTCGGTCAGGCTTAAGACCGAACCCGGCGGCAGGTTGGACTCGGCAAAGGCCTGGCCGAAATAGGACAGGTCCAGGGAGGCGATGAGCACGGCCTTGATCTGTCCCTGGGGTGAGAGGACCGGCTGGGCGAAGTGCAGCACGGGTTTTTTGGTGGTCCGGCTCACGGCGTAGCTGCCCACGGTGAAGCTCTTGCTGCGCAGGGCGTCCTGGAAATACTTGCGGTCGTTGACCTCAAAGGGGTCCACCGGGATGGCCGAGGCCAGGATGTGGCCCTCGGCCGAGGACACGGCCAGGGTGGCGTAGGCTGGATTCTGGGCCAAGAGCTGGGCCAGGAGTTCGTCCAGGGCGGGCTGGGCCAAATTCTGGGCCTCGGACACCCGGGCCAGGGTCACCAGCAGGATGCGGGCGTCGTTGATCACCCGCTCCTGGTTCTCGGCCATGGCCTGGACCAGCCGCAGGGCGTTGCGCCGGGCCTCTTCCACAGCCCGGTCGCGCACCTCCAGACCGGTGAGCAGCATGAGCCCCATGGCCGGAAGCACTGCCACCAGAACCAGGATGAGCAGATGCTTGCGGATGGACCAGGTGACGGCCGGTCTGGTGATAAGCGCGGACCACAGCCCCATGGACGCTCCTAATTTTTCACACGACGTCCCAGGTCTGGCCCGCCGGGGTGTCCTTGACCTCCACGCCCAGCCCGGTCAGTTCGGCCCGGATTTCATCGGACCGGGCGAAATCCTTGGCCTGGCGGGCGGCCAGGCGCGCGGTCAGCAGTTCTTCCACCTGGGCCTGGGCGATGCCCGCCCGGCTGGCCCGGCTGTCCCGCAACTGGTCCAGAAAGGCCGCCGGGGCCTGGGCGAACAGCCCGAACACCTGGCCCCAGGCCGTGAGGTCGTCCAGGATGCGCCGCCACAAATCCCTGGCCCCCTCCTGCTTGCGCAGGCCCTTGTCCTCGGCCAGGCGTCCGGCCAGGCGCACGGCCCCGAAGAGGTGTCCCAGGGCCCCGGCCGTGTTCAGGTCGTCCTCCATGGAGCGCTGCCATTCGGCCTCCAGGCCGTCCAACTCCTGGACCAGCTCCTGGGGAAAGGCCCCCTTGGACCATTTCTCCCCGGCCAGGGACTGCTCCATCTGGCTCAAGGCCGCATAGACCCTTTTCAAGCCCTTCTCGGCCTCTTCCATGGCCTCGAAGCTGAAATCCAGGGGGCTGCGGTAGTGCATGGTCAGCAGGAAATAGCGCAGGGTCTCGGGCAGGAACTTGGCCAGGATGTCCCGGATGGTGAAAAAATTGCCCAATGACTTGGACATTTTCTCCGAATTGACCTGGACGAAGCCGTTGTGCACCCAGTAGTTGGCGAAAGGCTGGCCCGTGGCCGCCTCGCTCTGGGCGATCTCGTTCTCGTGGTGGGGAAAGGCCAGGTCCTGGCCGCCGCCGTGGATGTCCAGGGGCAGGGGCAGGTACTTACCGCTCATGGCCGAGCACTCGATGTGCCAGCCTGGACGGCCCGGCCCCCAGGGGCTGTCCCAGGAGGGCTCGCCCGGCTTGGCCGCCTTCCACAGGGCGAAATCCAGGGGGTCCTCCTTTTCCTCGCCGGGCGCGATGCGCGCGCCCGAACGCAGATCCTCGATGTTGCGGCCCGAGAGCTTGCCGTAATCCGGGAAGGAGCGCACCCGGAAATACACGTCGCCCGAGGCCGTGGCATAGGCGTGGCCCTTGGCGATGAGCGTCTGGGACAGGGCGATCATCTCCGGGATGTGCTCGGTGCACTTGGGCTCCAGGTCGGCCCGCAGCACCGCGAGGCGGTCCATGTCCACATAGAACTCGGCGATGAAGCGCTCGGCCAGATGGCCCGGGTCTTCGCCCAGTTCGGCGGCCCGCTTGATGATCTTGTCGTCGATGTCCGTGAAATTGCGGACAAAGGTGACGGCCAGGCCCTTGTGGCGCAAATAGCGCACCAGCACGTCGAAGACCACGCTGGAGCGGGCGTGCCCCACGTGGCACAGGTCGTAGGCGGTGATCCCGCACACGTACATGTTCACCCGGCCTTCGATGGCCGGGACGAAATCCTCTTTCTTGCCGCTGAGCGTATTGTACAGGCGCATGCTTCCTCTCGAAAATGGGGGGAGCCGAAGAATTCCGGCCGCCTCCCCGGATTTGCGGAACGGGTCAGTGTGGCACAGGTCCGGGCCAAAGCCAAGACCAGGCCGCCAGACCGGGCCGACAGGCCGAAGCGGCTAGCCTTCCCGGACTTCGACGCGCAAAAGGCTGAAGATCTCCGGGATATTGCGGCCCATGAACAGATAGAGCACCGGCACCGGCTCCTTGGGCTTCAGGCTCACGGCCAGGGGGCCGGGCTCGGCCGCGAAATGGCGCAGGGCGGTCAGGGCGGCCTGGGCCTTGGCGTTCCCATCCCGCTCGGCCAGGGCCAGGTCCCGGTCGATCTCGGCCAGGGCCGCCTGGGCCAGGGGGCCGGTGGCATTGGCCGGAGTCAGGGCCGGGGCCGTTACCGCAGAGGGCTTGGCCGCCGGAAACAAGCCCAGTTCCCCGCCCTGGATGGAGGCCGTGAAATTCTTCCACCAGGTGTCCGCGCCCAGGTCCACATTGCCCAGGGAGAGCGAGGCCTTGGCCCGGCCCCAGCCCGGGACCTCCAGGCCCAAGGTGCGGATGGTCAGGTCCTTGGACTCCGGGGCGTAGCCGTAGGCCAGGTCCAGGTCCCCGGTCAGGCTGTCCGCGCCCTGCTGACGCAGCTCCCCGGCCAGAAGGCCCAGCACGGCCTCGGTGGCCGGAAGGCGCAGGCCCTCGGCCCGCAGGCTTACGTGGTGGGGAATGGGGTGGTCCAGGTCCAGGTCCAGGATCAGGAGCCGGTCGATGTGCAGGGCCGGTCTATTGGCAGGGCTGGCGTCCGATTTGTCAGCCGGGCTGGCGGCCGGGGTCACATCCAGGTTGTCCAGGCGCAGGGCCATGCGCCAGGGATCGAAATACAGGTCCTGGTCCCGGAAGTTCACGGTCATGCGGCCGCCGCCCTGGCCCGACTGGTTCACGGCCTGGCGCACCACCTGGCGCACCTTGTCCTCGGCGTGCATCTTCACGCCCCAGACCGCGATGACCAGGGCGCAGACGGACCACAGCGCGATCTTGAGGGTTCTTCGTCTGCCTGGGCTCATGCCTGCTCCCTTCATGTCGCTTGGTCCCTCTTCGTTCAGGCCGGGCGCAGGCCCGTGACTGCGGCCACGGCCTTCAAGCCCAGCTTCTGGCCGGTGAACCCGAGCTTTTCCTCGGTGGTGGCCTTGAAATTCACCCGGGAAAAGGGAAGCTCCAGGAGATGGGCCACGTTTTCCTGGATCTGCCGGGCATGCGGGGCCAGCCGGGGGATCTGGGCGATGATGGTCATGTCCACGTGCACGATGGTCAGCCCGGCCTCGCGGGCCGTGGCCAGGACCTCCCGGAGCAGCACCGAGCTGGAAATGCCCGCGAACTGGGGGTCGGTGTCCGGGAAATGCTGGCCGATGTCCCCCTTGGCCACGCAGCCCAGGATGGCGTCCATGAGCGCGTGCAGGAGCACGTCCCCGTCGGAATGGGCCGAGACCATGGGGCCGCCCGGAATGGCCACCCCGCCCAGGACCAGGGGCCGGTCCCCGCCGTAGCGGTGCACGTCGTAGCCCCAACCCACGCAGGGCAGTTCGGGCCGTTCGGGCGTCAGCAGCTTCAAGTCCTCGGGGGTGGTGATCTTCACATTGCCCTCCTCGCCCGGCACGCAGACCACGGGCAGCCCCATGCGTTCCAGCATGGAGGCGTCGTCGGTCACGGCCCAGTTCTCGGCCACGGCCCGGGCGTGGGCCTCGTCCAGCACGGCCCGCACGAACCCCTGGGGGGTCTGCACGGCGCGCAGGTCTTTGCGGGCCGGGGTGTCCAGCACGGTGATCCCGTCCGGGGCCACGCGCTTCACGGTGTCCGTGACCAACAGGGCCGGGATGGCCCCGGGCGCGCCGTTGTCCAGGGCCGCGAGCACGGCCCGGATGAGCCCCGGGGAGGCGAAGGGCCGGGCCGCGTCGTGCACCAGGACCGCGTCGCAGTCCCGGGGCAGGGCCAAAAGGCCGTTTCTGACCGAGTCCTGCCGGAGAATCCCGCCAGCGGTCACGATCCAGGGCAGGCCCAGGCTGGCGGCCTGGTCCAGCTCGGCCACCGTGCGGGCCATGTCCTCGACTTCTTCAGGGGGAAAAACCAGGACCAGGCCCTTGATCCGGCCCGCCGAGGCCAGGGCCTGGGCCGAATGCCAGAACAGGGGCTGTCCCTTGAAGGGCAGGTACTGCTTGCGGCCCCGTCCGGCCGCCGCCAGCCGGGAGCCTTGGCCAGCGGCCAGGATGACGGCCCAGGCCTGGGTGAACCCTTTGGTCATGGATGATTCCGCATGGTTAAAAAAATGGAGTCGGACGATAAGCCGGGTTCTGTTCCCGGCCCTTTGGGGGGCCGGGCGACCGTCATTCCTCTAGGACGCACATTGCTGTACGCCTCAAGCGACCTACCCGGAAGCATCGGTCGGGCCAACCTCAAGCGCTTCCCTATTTGGTCTTGCTTTGGACGGGGTATGCCGAGCCGGCCGCGTCACCGCGACCGCTGGTGGGCTCTTACCCCACCGTTTCACCCTTACCTGCCGAGTCACCCCGGTCGGCGGTTTGCTTTCTGTGGCGCTGTCCCAGGATCGCTCCTGCTGGGCGTTACCCAGCGTCCTGCCCTGTAAAGCCCGGACTTTCCTCCCCGTGATGCGGCGACGGTCTGTCCGACTCCAAAATGAATATACGCCTTTCCGGTCCCGGACAAAAGCCCCAGTCCGGGCCGGTCCCCCCTGGTCCCAGTGGCTTCCGCTGGCCCAGCAGCGCTGCCGGGGTCGCCCCCCGGACCTTTGCGCCCCGGCCCCTTTCCGACGGGCCGAAGGCCTGCGGCCCTGGGTCGCGCTCTCGGCCTGTCTTCAACGCAAGAATAAGAATCTATTATTCTTATTCTTCGCACAGACCGGGGGACGCCTCCAGGGAGCGGCTACTCCTGCTCTTCCTGGTCCTTGACGTGCTCGGTCCAGTACATGAGCCGCTGGCAGTTGGGGCAACTGATGATCTGCTGGCCCTTCTGCAAGTCGTTGTAAATCTGCGGCGGGATGGTGATGTTGCAGCCCGAACAGACCCCGGCGGTCACGCTCACGATGACCGGGTTGGCCAGGCGGGCGCGGATCAGCTCGTAGCGGCCCAGGATGGGACGGGGCACGGCCTTGCCCGCGGTCTGGCGCTGCTTGACCAGCTTGTCCAGGCGCTTGCGTCCGGCCTCCAGGCGCTCGTCCAGCCCGGCCCGCTTCTCGGCGATCTCGGCCTCCTGGGTGTTCAGGTCCAGGCCCAGGGCGGTCAGGGCCTGCTGCTGGACGCCAAGCTCCTCGGTCAGGGCGATCTTCTCTTCCTCGCGCATGCGGTTGAGCTTTTCCAGGCTGTCCATCTCCCGCATCATGGCGTGGTACTCGCGGGTGTTGCCCACCATCATGAGCTTGTTCTTGCTCTTGCGCACCTTCATGGTGTCGTCTTCGATCTCCGTCTCCAGACGACCCTGCTGGGCGCCGAGCAGATCGATCTTCTCCCGGACCTGCCCCTGGCGGTCGAGCAGGGCGCCGACCCGCTCCTCGGCCTGGGCCAGTTCCTTGGGGGCCTGCTCCAGTTCGGCCTCCAGGGTCAGGATCTCGTCGTCCACCTTCTGCAAAACCGTGAGCTGCTGGATCTGTTTCAAATACGTCAGCATGTCTTTCCTCCCAAAAACCCCGCTCCATGCCAGGCGGGGGGTCTATACTTAGGTCCGAAGGCCCTGCGGGCAGGGTCCTGCGGCATATGCCACATAGGGATCGCGTCCCGGAAAAAACCGCACCTCCACGCCCTGGGGTCCAAGGCGGCCCGAAAGGTCCTGGGCCAACCGGCGGACCATCTCCTCTTCCAGACTGAAATGCCCCACGTCAAAGACCAGGGTCTCGGCCATAAGGGCCTGGTGATACTTCACGTCCCCGGTGACGTAGGCGTCGGCCTTCATACCGGCGGCCAGGCCGATGAGATCGCCCCCGGACCCGCCGCAGTAGGCCACGGTCCTGACTCTCTCGGGCCTGGGGCCGATGACCTGGATCACCTCCCGGCCGGTGAGCGCGGACAGGCGCTGGGCCAAGGCCGTAACGGTCAGGGGCTCGGGCAGCTCGCCCACCTCCCCGAAACCAGGGACGCCCGGCCCGGCCTCGAATCCGGGGCAGGGCTCCAGAACCCGGGTCCCGGTCAGCCCCAGTTCGCGGCCCAGCCAGAAGGCCGGACCACCAGGAACCGCGTCCAGGGTGGTGTGCGCGGCGAACAGCCAGGCCCCCTTTCCCAGAACCAGACGCAGCACGCGCACATACTCGCCCTCGACCTTGGGGGCCTTGGGCGTCAGATACAGGGGATGATGGGTGAGCACGAACTCGGCCCCGAAATCCAGGCAGGCGGCCACGGTCTCGGGCTGGGGGTCCAGGGCCACGGCCACCCGGGTGATGTCCCGGGCCAGGCCCGCCACCTGCACCCCGCAATTGTCCCAGGCCGCGGCCAGGGCAGGGGGGGCGATTTCGTCCAGGATGGTCAACAACACGGTGATATTCATAATGAAAAAAGGTGCTCCTCCAGCATCTGTCCTGAAGCAGCACCCTTCCTATGTGTCGTGGTGTTCGGCTGACCGAGTGTGGGCGAAAGGAGTCGCGCTTGTGTCTCTCGCAAAGGACGTCCTTGTGGTGGGCCAACCAGGATTCGAACCTGGGACGATCCGGTTATGAGCCGGAGGCTCTGCCAACTGAGCTACTGGCCCACAATTTGTGTGAACAGAGAGCCATACTCTTTGGTCACCTGCTCGTCAACAATAAAAATAATCATGAAATTCAGGGCAATATTTTCGGGACAGAGGGCCATGCGGGCCAGGAAGCCGCCTTTGGCCCCAAAGACCCCGGGTCTGCCCGGGGCCGCTGGGCGGTATGGAAGCGTCGGAATACAGGTCAGACCCTATTTGCAGCAGGTGGGATTCTTCTCCACCTGCTCCACGGCCCGGCGGATCTCGTGCCGGATTTCTTCGTCCGTGAGGGGCTCCCGCAGGATGATGGTCCCCCGCTGCACATAGCGGGGCGGCAGGCGGTTCAAGGTCAGGGCGTAGATGTCTTCGACGTCCATGCCCTCGGGCCGGTAGTCCAGAAACTCCGCCAGCACCTCGGGCATGAGCCGGATCACCCGGCGCTCGTTGCGGTTGCGGATGCGCTCCACGGACACGGTTCCGATCTTGTATTCCAATGCCTTGGTCATAAACCCTCGCCGATGGTTGAAGCCATGCGCACACCAGGGATTTTCCCCATGGACCTTTTTTTCTTGCCACAGGCCGGGGATATTGTCCACGGGGCCAGCCTGATGAACATGATGAATCCGTGCGACAGATCAATGTTCGGGCAGGGCCAGTTGGTCCTCCCCCCAGTCCCCCACGGGCTGGGCCAGGGCGGACTTAAGGGGCTCGGCCAGGGCCTGGTTCACGGTGCGCTGGATGGCGATGTCCTGGACCGTGACGGATTGGCCGTAGTATTCCCGGTTCAGGTCCTCCCGGGACTGAAGCCCCCCGCCCTCGAAGGAGAGCCCCAGAAAGAGCCCGGCCGAGTCGGAAAAGGCCACGGTCCCCTGACGCTTGGTCTCGGTAGAGCCCAGGTCCTCGCCCCCGGCCCCGCCGAACAACACGCCCCGCTCGGCCCCGATGCTCAACCGGGAGGACAGGGCCGCAGTCAGGCTCTTCTCGTCCATGAGCACGATGATCAGGCTGGCCCGCCGCACCCCGGCCTGGAACCCGAAACTGCCCGAGCCCATGGAGAAAAAGGCCGGGCCGCTCCAGAATCCGGTCTCGTCCCGGGTGAGGAGCACCCCGTCGCCCATTTGCAGGCCGCCGATGAACCCGGCCTTGAGCAGGGAGGGAAACACCAGCACACCCCTGGCCCGGGTGAGCAGAAAATCCAGGGCCCCGTCCTTGACCTCGGCGCGCATGCGTCGCACGGTCTCGGCCGCTTTGAGGACCAGGGCCTGCCCGGACGGAGGGCTTACGGTCGGCCGGTAGTCCGGTTCGGCCCGGGCCGGGCCGGCCGTAAGGACCAGGGCCAACGCCATTCCCAGAACGGCCCCCAGTATGGCTCCGGCCATGGGCCTGATGCGGCCAAGGGTCCAACCGGTCTTCATCGCTTACCTCCAGAAATCCAGCACCTGGGCCTCGGTCTCCCGCTCCTTGAGCACCCGGAAGGCCAGGCGGCCGGCCAGGCGCTCAAATCCCAGCACCCGGGGCATGGGGCGGCTGTTGTACCGGGACCACATGGACAGGGTGTAGGCCCCGGTGTCCCGCACGGCCACATAATCCCCGGCCCGCAACTCGGGGAGCATCTGGTCCCGGCCCGGGAAATCCCCGGAAAAGCACAGCGGCCCGGCCAATTGATGGACGTACTCCGGCCCGGTCCTGGGCCGACCCTGGGCGTCGAAGGCCGCGAACACGTGGGGCCATTCTCCGGGCCGCAGGCACTCCCGGGGCAGGAGGTCCGCGCCGAAATGGAGCACGGCCGTGCGCGTCTCACCCTGGCGCTTCAGGTACTCCACCCGGCTCATGGAAAATCCCGCGCCAGCCTGGAGGAACCGCCCGAATTCCGTGACCACGGTGAAATCCGTGAACAGCCCGGGGCAGTTCCGGGCCAGGGTCTGGGCGTACTGGACCGGGTCCACCGGAGCTGACCCTCCCAAATAGGGGAAGGGCAGGCCGCCGCCGATGTCCAGAAATTCGATGCGGCGACCAGTCTGGCCCTCGGCCTCCCGGGCCAGGTCGTAGACCCGGCGCACCCCGGCCCGGAGCAGGTCCAGCCCGCAGCCCTGGGAGCCCACGTGCAGGTGCAGGGCAGTGAGAAAGGGCCAGCGGGCCAGGGCGGTGAGCACGGCCTCGCGCTCCTGGTCCAGGGGGACGCCGAATTTGGAATAGGCCCCGGCCGTGCTGGAGCCCGCGATGCTGCCCAGGCCCACCTGGGGATTGATGCGCAGGCCCACGGAAGCCTTGGGGCTGCGACCGTCCAGGATGGCCGCCACCCGGGCCGCCTCGTCCAGGTTGTCGCAATTGACCATGACCCCGGCCTGAAGGGCCAGGGCCAGCTCCTGCACGGTCTTGGCCGGGGAGTCGAAGGCGATCGTTTGGGGCTCAAACCCGGCCTCCAGGGCCAGGAGCAGTTCGGGCAGGGAGGCGGCCTCGGCCCCGAAGCCCAAGGCCCGCAGCTCGTTCAGGAGCGGAGGCAGGGGGTTGGCCTTGACCGCCACGGTGTGCAGGCAGCCTTCGGGAAAGGCCTCGACAATCTCGCGGCCCCGGGCGCGCAGGCGATCCAGGTCGTGGAAGAGGAGGGCCGTGTCCTGGGGCCGCCATAATCCAGCGGCCAGGGACTGGGCCAGGGCCTCCCCCATTTCCTCCACGCTCGGCGAATAGTCCATGGAGTCTCCGCGTGGAGCGCTCACGCCGCGCCCCGGAATTGGCTGTGTCCTCCGCAAGCGCGGAAGAATAAGAAATAATTATATTTATTCTTTCTTGCTTGAACCTCTTCGCGGAACGTAACTCTAGGGCAGGTTCCACGGCCCTCGCAACCGCTCGAACTCCGGCTTCGGCAGTTGCACCAGCACCGGTTTCTTCCACTGGTCGAGCCACCCGGCCAGGGCCTCGATATCCGCCGGGGCCATGGCCGTGCATCCGGCCGTGGGCGCGGGCGGGGTCCGCTGGATGTGCAGGAAGATGCAGGACCCGGCCCCGGGCTGCACCGGGCTCGCGTTGTGGTCCACCATGAGGCCCAGGCGGTACAGTTCATCATTGCGGCGCATGGCCTCGGAACTGGTCCAGGCCCTGGCCACGGTCCTGTTGTCCACCATCTTGTTGTAGCTGGACGAAGCCTCGTCGTCCACACACTCCACGGTGGGGGTCAGGGCCAGATAGGGCAGGTGCGGGGCGGCCTGCCCGGTTTGCGCATAGCCAAAAGCCCGGGACAGGGCAAAGGCCCCGGCCGGGGCGCGGCCGTCACCCTCGCGCTTGAGAGGCTCCTGGTGCGGGGCCACGTGCAGGCCCCGGCCCCAGGCCAGACCCTTGCGGCCGAGCTGGACCGCGACCGTGGCCCCGGCCTGTTTCCAGGGTCCCTGGGGGTCGATCCGCTCGAAGCGGGTCAGGCTGCCCGTGGTGGCGTTCCAGGAGTCGGCCAGGACCAGGACCAGTTGCCCGGCCTCGGCCGTGGGACCAAGGCCAGCGCTGGACGCGGCCCCGGGCTGGCCCAGAAAAGCCAGGGCCCCCAGGACCAGGGCCGGAACGAAACGGGAAAGAAAGCAAGCCATGGGACCTCCCGATGGGGAAAGGGGGAAAACCGCGACCGGAAGAGCCTAGCGCGAAGTCCTGGATTTTGCAAAACAGCAGAAGGGGCCGAAGCCCGAAGCTCGGCCCCAAAAAACCAGGGAGGCGGGAATTCCCGGGCCTCGCCCCGAGCCCTATTGCGGAATGGCCTTGGACTCGGGCTGGGCCTCGGGAGGCAACACGCGCGGGGTGCGGTCTTTGAGCACCCGCTCGATGGTGGTGTTCATGGCCCGGGCCACGGTAGGCGCGGTGGCCACCTTCTCGGGCGTGGTCCTTGAGGTGGCGTTGCCGCCCTTGGCCGGCTGGGCCGCGGGCTGGTCGGTGTAGATGAGGATGCTGATGCGCCGGTTGCGCGAATCGTTGGGGTTTTCCTTGATGAGCGGCATGGTGGCCGCATACCCGGTCACGGCCTTGATCCGGTCCGGGGACAGGCCGGAAAGCTCCATTTCCTTGCGGGCGGCCGAGGCCCGATCCGTGGACAGTTCCCAGTTGGTGTAGCGGTTGGTGGTGTAACTGAGCGCGTCCGTATGCCCCTCGATGGCCACCTTGTTCTTGAGCGGAATGACCTCCTGGGTGATGACCCGCAGGGCCTTCTTGCCCGACTCGGTGAGCCCGGCCTTGCCCAGGGAGAAGATGGCGCTGCCGCCCTGGTCCGTGACCTCCACCCGCACCCCGCCCTCAAAGGTCTGGACCTGGATCTGGTCCTTCATTTCCGGGAGCAGCTCCTCGGTGGTGCGCACCAGGTCCTGCTTCAACTCCTCTTTGGAGATGAGCTTCTGGATGCCCACCTCCTCCCAGACGTCCGGCCCGGGCGGGGTCGGGGTGGGTGGCGGCCCCTTCTCCACCGGGATGGGGACCATGGAGCCGCCTTCGTCCAGCACGATCTTCTTGCCTTCCTCGAACAGGGAGAACATCTGGAAATACTGGGCCACCTCGGCCTTTTTCTCCTGGGGGGTCTGGCTCAAGAGCCACATGAGCAGAAAGAAGGCCATCATGGCCGTGACGAAGTCGGCGTAAGCCACCTTCCAGCTTCCGCCATGGGCCGCGGCGTGTCCGCCCTTCTTGACCTTCTTGATGATGATGGACTTGCCTTTTTCAGCCAAGGCCGCTTCCTCCGGTCCTTTCTCGCCTGCGCATGTCGCCTGGGCCTATTTCTTGGTCCCGCGCATCAGGTTCTCCAACTCTTCAAAGCTGGGGCGCTCGGGGCCGGGAATGGCCCGGCGGGCGGACTCCAGGGCCATCATGGGCGGCCAGCCCATGGCAAAGGCCAGCAGCGCGGCCTTGACGCACAAAAACTGGGTCATGCCCTCCCGGGCCTGGTTTTCCAGGTTGGTGGCCACCGGACCCATGAACCCGTAGCAGGTCAGAATGCCCAGAAAGGTGCCGACCAGGGCCGCGCCGATGCTGTGGCCCAGCACCTCGGGCGGCTCGCTGATCTTGCCCATGGTGATGACCACGCCCAAGACCGCAGCCACGATACCCATGCCCGGCAGGGAGTCGGAGACCTTGTTGATGATGGTCGGATAGACCAGTTCCTCGGTATGGTGGGTCTCAATGTCCGTGTCCATCAAGGTCTCGAACTCGTGGGCCTCCATGTTGGCGGCCATGAAGGCCTTCATGTTGTCGCAGATGAAGTCCCGGATGTGGTGGTTTTTGAGCACCGCCGGATAGCGGGAGAAGAGCGCGCTGCCCGTGGGGTTGTTCACGTCACCTTCAATGGCGATGACGCCCTCGCGCCGGGCCACGGACAGCAGTTCCGAGAGCACCGAGAGGATGTCCAGAAAGACCTGTTTGGTGGCCTGTTTGGGCGCCAGCACGCCCATGCAGGACTTGAAGGTCCCGCCGACCATGCGGGGCGTGGCCGCGATGAGAAAGGAGCCCAGGCCCGCGCCGCCGATGATGACGAACTCGGCGGGCTGCCAGAGCACGGAGAGGTTCCCGTGCTCCATGAGGTAGCCACCGATGACCCCTCCCAAAACGACTAAGACTCCGATGATGGCGAACATACGTCCGTCTTCTCCCTTTTATATCCTGGCCTCGCGCCGTTTTTCCGTCATCCTTTCCATAGCCTTTGCAAAAATCCTTCCGCAAGGGAAAAATGCCCCTTCCATGAATCCGGCTTCTATCATACCGGACGTTTTTTCAAAAACTTTAATTTTTCCTTGACTTGGGCCGGTAAAGCCGTTTCTTTTTCCTCCGGCCGTCCCCCCTCACTCCCCGGCCCGCAAGTCCTTGACCCCCAGGACCAGATTCCGGCGGTCGTAGTCCGCCGAGTATTCGGGTGAGGGCGCGATGTTCCAGTACCAGGTGCGTCCCGTTGCCGGGACCGTCACGCCAAAAAGCGCGTCCTCGTCCTCCAGGGTCTGGCCCAGGGTCACGCTCTGCCATTTCAGGTCGGTGATCAGGCAGACCTGGCCCGGAAAGCGGCCCAGCCAGGCCAGGTGCTCTTCCAGCAGGCCCCGGGCAAAGGCCTCCATCTCCTCCTCTTCCAGGGCCAGGCGCTGGTCCAGGCGTTGCAAAAGCAGGACCGGGAGCTGGGAGAGGATGTTGGCCGAGACCACCAGGTCGAAGCCCTCATCCAGGAACAGGTCCGGGGCCACCCGGGGCAGCGGACAGCGGTCCCGGGTCCTGGTCAGGCGGTGGACCTCGGCCACGGTCCCGGTCACGTCCGCGTCCACGGCCCGGACATTGGGATGGATTTTCAAGGCCCGGCGCACCGGGGGCAGATGGAAGATGTCCGTCAGGACCACCTGGCCGAAGGAGGCGGACAGCTCGGCCAGGGGAATGTCCAGGAGCAGGCCCGAGCCCAGGACCAGGACCTTGCCCTTGTTCGGGCAGGCTGAAGCCGCCTCCAGGATCAGGGACCGGCAGTTCTCCAGGTGGGAGCGCCAGTGGGGACGGCAGCGCGCGGCCCGGCCCTCGATGGCCAGGAGTTCGCGCAGATAGCCCAGGTCGCGGACCTCGGGCCGACAGGGGATGAACAGGTGGCGAAACCATTCCACGATCATGGGCTTTCCTCGCATTGATCTTGTCCGGCAAGGGCGGTAGTACTCCGGCGCGCGGGGTGGACGCAAGGACCCCTTTTCAGGACAAAACCGCCCCCCCAATCAGCAAGCAAGGACCCCCTTCTGGACAAAACCGCCACCCCGGCCCCCGGACCAGCCACGGCCAATCCCCCAGGCCCGAGAAGCCCCTGGGCCAGTTTCGCCGTGGCCGCCACCGGGACCTTCATGGCCACCCTGGACAGCGGCATCGTGAACGTGGCCCTGCCCACCATCTCCGAAGGCTTTGGTGCGAACCTGCCCTCGGCCCAGTGGATCATTTCCGGCTACATGCTGACCATCTCCTGCCTGCTGCCGCTGTTCGGCCGCATGGGCGACATCATGGGACGGCGCTTCACCTATCGCCTGGGCTTTCTGCTCTTCGCCCTGGCCTCGGCCCTGTGCGGGCTGGCCCCGACCCTGTGGTCCCTGGTGGCCTCCCGGGTGCTCCAGGGCGTGGGCGCGGCCATGCTCATGGCCAACTCCCCGGCGGTCATCATGGACGCCTTTCCCGGTTCCCAGCGCGGCCGGGCTCTCGGCTTCATGGGCACGGTGGTGGCCCTGGGCACCCTGTGCGGCCCTTCCTTGGGCGGGCTCATCATGCACTGGACCGGGTGGCGGGCGCTGTTCTACATCACCGTGCCCGTCGGCCTGATCGGATGTTATCTGGCCCGCCTGCTGCCTGCCTCGGCCCCGGGCAGGCCCAGGCCCCGGTTCGACCTGCCGGGCGCGGCCCTGTTCGCCCTGGGCGTGACCAGCCTGCTCCTGGGCCTGACCCACGGCCGGGAATGGGGCTTCTCCTCCACCCGGGAGGGCCTGTGCCTGGGCATAAGCCTTCTGGCCTGGTGCCTGTTCGTCCTGCGCGAGCGCTCCACGCCCGAACCCATGCTGGACTTGAGCCTGCTGGGCTATTGGCCTTTCTTAAGCGGCAACCTGGCCTCCATGCTCTCCTTCATGGCCCTGTTTTCCAACGCCATCCTCCTGCCCTTCTATCTTCAGACCGAGATGGGCCTGACCACGGCCCGGGTGGGCCTGCTCATGGCCGTCCTGCCCCTGGCCGTGTGCTTCGTGGCCCCTTTGAGCGGCTGGTTCTCCGAGCGGGTGAACGCGGCCCTGCTGGCCTCGGGCGGCCTGACCCTGTCCTGCACCGGGCTCCTGCTCCAGTCCGGGCTGACCCTGTCCTCGCCCCTCTGGCGGGTGGCCCTGGGCCAGGCGGTCATCGGCCTGGGCATCGGGGTCTTCCAGTCCCCCAACAGCAACAGCGTGCTTTCCAGCGCGCCCAGGGACAAGAGCGGGCAGGCCGGGGGCATTTTGGCCCTGGTGCGCAACCTGGGGGTGGTCTGCGGGATCACCCTGGCCGTGGCCGCCTTTGAATTCTTCAAGGGCGGGGCGGATGCGGCCGCTGACCCGGAAGTCTTTTTCCACGGATTTCAGGCCGCCCTGCGCCTGGGCGCGTGCCTGGCCTTCATCGGCGCGCTCATCTCCTTCAAGCGGCGGGGCCATTTCCGGCACTGATGACCTCTTTGCCGGGAATCTCTTCTTGCATCCAACGCCCTGACCTTTTAAGGGATTCAAAAGGCCGCCCCGGGCCGGAGCCGAGGCCAAGGAGTGGGCCGCGCCCAAAAAATTCGCGCCTCCTCTCTTGCCCAGGGAAACAAATATGCCTACTATACCAAAGCGTCCGCACTATCATGGGCACCGCAAGCGTCTGCGCGAAAGGCTCATGAAAGACCCCAGGGGGCTGGCGGACTACGAGATCATTGAACTGGTCCTGGCCTATGTGTTGCCCCGGCGGGACACCAAGCCCCTGGCCAAGGAACTTCTGGCCCGGTATGCTTCCGTGGCCGGGGTGTTCCAGGCCTCGGGCGAGGAGTTGCGGGAGTTTCCCGGGCTGGGCGAGGGGGCCGGGAGCTTCTGGACCCTGCTCCGGGAGGTGCGCGCCCGCTTCAGCGAGGCCCCGCTGGTGCGCAAAGACGTGTTCTCCAGTCCCGAGGCCGTGGCCGAACTGGCCATGGCCCGCTTCGGGCACCTGCGCACCGAGGAGTTCTGGGTGGCCCTGGTGGACAACAAGAACCGCCTCCTGGCCTGGGAAAAAATCAGCGCGGGCACGGTGGACCAGACCACGGTGTACATCCGGGAGGTCCTGGCCTGCGCGCTCAAGCACCAGGCCTCGGGCATGATTCTGGTGCACAACCATCCGGGGGGTGACCCCAAGCCCTCGGCCCAGGACGTGGATCTGACCCGCCGCCTGGCTCGGTCAGGCCTGGAGTTGAACATCCGGGTGCTGGATCATCTGGTGGTGACGGACAGGGAGTATTACAGTTTTCAGCACATGCAACTGATCTGAAAGGAGGGGCCCATGAAGAGTCTGCATTGCATCGTCACCGGAAAGGTGCAGGGCGTGTATTATCGTTCCTGGGCCTTTGATCAGGCGCAGAGCCTGGGGCTTTCAGGCTGGGCGCGCAACTTAGATGACGGCAAGATCGAAATCCTGGCCCAGGGTGACGAGGCCCAGGCCGAGGAGTTCAAGAAGCGCCTGCGCCAGGGACCCTCGCTGAGCCGGGTGGAAGACGTCCAGGCCGACTGGATCGACTATGAAAAGACCTACTCCAGCTTCGAGATTCGAGGCTGACCCGAGAAACAAGGATAGACGGTGAACAAGAAAAAGAAATCCCCGCTGGGTCCCATCCGGCTGCCCCGCAAGGCCAGCCCTCAGGCGCCCGGCGCTGTAAGCGCCCCCTCGGGCCAGGCCGAAGAGACGCTCGCCTCGGCCCCGGCCCAGGAGGCCACCAGCCGGATTCTGCCGGTGGACGCCCCTGGCGCCGATCAGGAGGGACCGACCATCGCCCCTGACGGCCCGGGCATTCCCGGTGTGCTGCCGGTCCTGGCCGTGCGCGACATCGTGGTCTTCAACTACATGATCCTGCCCCTCTTCGTGGGCCGGGAGAAATCCATCAAGGCCGTGGACGCGGCCCTGGCCGGGGACCGCTACCTGCTCATCCTGACCCAGAAGGAGGAGCAGACCGACGATCCCGGGCCGGACGACGTGTTCCACACCGGCACGGTGTGCATGATCATGCGCATGCTGAAGATGCCCGACGGCCGCCTGAAAGTGCTGGTCCAGGGCCTGTCCCGGGCCCGGGTGCGCCAGTTCGTGAGCCAGGACCCCTATCATCTGGCCCGGGTGGAGCTCATCCCCGAACGGGACTTCAAGGATCTCACCCCAGAGCACGAGGCCCTGGTCCGGGCTTCCCGGGAGCAGAGCGAGAAGATTCTCACCCTGCGCGGCATCGCGCCCGGCGACATCATGGGTGTTTTGAACAGCGTGGAGGAGCCCGGCCGCCTGGCCGACCTGATCGCCTCCAACCTGCGCATGAAGGTGGAGGACGCCCAGCGCATCCTGGCCGCCGTGGACCCCATCGAGCGCCTGCGCCTGGTGAGCGAGCAGCTGGTCAAGGAAGTGGAAGTGGCCTCCATGCAGAACAAGATCCAGTCCATGGCCCGGGAGGGCATGGACAAGGCCCAGCGCGACTACTTCCTGCGCGAGCAGCTCAAAGCCATCAAGAAGGAGCTGGGGGACACGGCTGACGAGGCCGAGGAGATCGACGACTATCGCAAGAACATCGTCAAGGCCCGCATGCCCAAGGAAGTGCGCAAGGAGGCCGAAAAGCAGCTCAAACGCCTGGAGACCATGCACGCCGAGTCCTCGGAAGCAACCGTCATCCGCACCTACCTGGACTGGCTCATCGAGCTGCCCTGGCGCAAGCAGTCCCGCGACCGCCTGGACATCAAGGAGGCCGCCCGCATCCTGCACGAGGACCACTACGACCTGGAGAAGGTCAAGGAGCGCATCCTCGAATACTTGAGCGTGCGGCAGTTAAATCCCCAGATGAAAGGCCCCATCCTCTGCTTCGTGGGACCTCCGGGCGTGGGCAAGACCTCGCTGGGCCGGTCCATCGCCCGCAGCCTGGGCCGCAAATTCCACCGCATGTCCCTGGGCGGCATGCGCGACGAGGCCGAGATCAGGGGGCACCGCCGCACCTACATCGGGTCCATGCCCGGCCGGATCATCCAGGGGGTCAAGCAGTGCGCCACCCGCAATCCGGTGTTCATGCTGGACGAGATCGACAAGCTGGGCACGGATTTTCGGGGCGACCCGGCCTCGGCCCTCTTGGAGGTCCTGGACCCGGAACAGAACTTCTCCTTCACCGACCATTATTTGAACGTGCCCTTTGACCTGTCCAAGGTCATGTTCATCTGCACGGCCAACGTGCTGGACACCATTCCCGGTCCCTTGCGCGACCGCATGGAGATCATCCAGATCCCGGGCTACACCGAGCACGAGAAGGTCGAGATCGCCAAGCGCTTCGTCATCCCCCGCCAGGTCAAGGAGAACGGCCTGGGTCCCAAGGACCTGGTCCTGCCCGAGGACGTGGTGGCCCACATCATCCGGGAGTACACCCGGGAGGCGGGACTGAGGAACCTGGAGCGGGAGATCGGGTCCGTGTGCCGCAAGCTGGCCCGCAAAAAGGCCGAGGGCGAGAAAGGCCCCTTTGAGGTCACGGCCAAGAACCTGCACACCTTACTCGGCGTGCCCGAGTACCTGGCCGACGACCGGGAGCGGACCCTGCCCCCGGGCGTGGCCGTGGGCCTGGCCTGGACCCCGGTGGGCGGCGAAATCCTGCACATCGAGGTCACGCTCATGAAGGGCACGGGCAAGCTCATCTTGACCGGCAAGCTCGGGGAGGTCATGAAGGAGTCGGCCCAGGCCGCCCTGTCCTTCACCCGCTCCCGGGCCGAATTCTACGGGCTGGACCCCACATTCGCCGAGGACAAGGACATCCACATCCACGTCCCGGCCGGGGCCACGCCCAAGGATGGCCCCTCGGCCGGAGTGACCCTGGCCACGGCGCTCATCTCGGCCCTGACCAACACCCCGGTGCGCCCGGACCTGGCCATGACCGGGGAGATCTCCCTGCGCGGCCGGGTCCTGCCCGTGGGCGGCATCAAGGAGAAGATCCTGGCCGCCGTGGCTCGGGGCTTGAAGCATGTGCTCATCCCGGCCCAGAACAAGAAGGACCTGGAGGAGATCGCCCCGGAACTGCGCAAGAAGATCAAGATCCACCCCATCGAACGGGTGGAGGACATCTGGGCCCTGGCCCGGGTGGAGGCCAAGCCCGCAACCGCGCCTCAAGGGGCCGCGTCTGACAGGGCTGCGCCCAAGAAGGCCGCAGCGGCCCCGGCCAAGACCGGAGCGAAAAAGAAACCGGCCCCGGCAGCCGGGAAATAGGCCGGATCACAGGGACTATCACGGCGCGGGGGGCATCCCCCGCGCTTTTTTTTGGCCCGGACTTCCAAAGGCCGGGGGTTCCCTCCCGAGGCCCGGCGTGATATCAGGACCTTGCGCGAGAGGGGGACCGGATCATGGGCGGGTTTTGGCGGTTCTTGAAATCCATCTTCGGGCCGGACGAAGCGGCCCCGGCCATGAGCCCCGAGGCCCTGCGCGCGGAATTTCGGGCCAAGTACTACAATTTCAAGCTGCTGCTCACGGCCAATACCCGGACCATGGGCCTCATGGCCGACCTGGAGGAGGCCCTGCACGGGAGCCGCATCTACGGCCTGCCCTTTGTGCGGGCCACCACCACGGCCCTGGCCGTGGGCGTGTTCCGCATGATCAAGTGCCTGGAGGCCATCGCCCCGGGCAGGTACCAGAACCTGCACCTGCGCTTCAAGGACCTCCAGGCCAACATCGAGGCCGCGCTCAAGCGGCCCGGGGCCTCGGTCTGCGCTGAATTCACCCTGCCTTTCTCGGTCATCGACTCCACCCTGGCCGACCAGGTGGGCTCCAAGATGGCCGGGCTGGGAGACATCCGCAACCTGGGCCTGCCCGTGCCCGACGGGTTCGCGGTCACGGCCTGCGCCTTTCACCGCTTCATGGAGCACCAGGGCCTGGGCTCGGCCATCGAGCAGATCCTGGCCGACTCGGACACCTCGGATCTGCGCGGGATCGTGCTCACCGGCGAGGCCATCAAGGAGCGCATCCTGGCCGCGCCCATGCCCGAGGACCTGGCCCGGGCCATCGAGCAGGCCTACCGGGACTTAGAGGCCCGTCAGGGCCAGGAGGTGCGGGTGTCCCTGCGGGGCAGCCCCCTGGGCGAGGGCCTGGCCGGGCGCTCCTTTGCCGGGCAGTTTCGGGGCGAGATGAACGTGGGTCCCGAGGACCTCCTGGAGGCCTACAAGCGGGTGCTGGCCGGAAAATACGGCACGGCGGCCTTGAACTACCGCCTGCGCCGGGGCATTCCGGACGAGGACGTGGCCATTGCCGTGGGGATCACCACCCTGGTGGCGGCCGTGGCCGGGGGCGTGGCCTGCTCCCGCAATCCCCTGGACCTGGCCGACGACTCCGTGCACATCGAATCGGCCTGGGGCCTGCCCAAGACCGTGGCCGAAGGGACCGGCGACTCGGACCAGTTCGTGGTCCGCCGGGGGGAGGCGGGCGAAGTGGTCACCCGGAGCATCGCCCACAAACCTTTCCTGTATGTCTGCGACCCGCGCGCCGGGACCAGCCGGTACGAACCCACCGAGGAGCGGGCCGACCTGCCCTCGCTCACGGACCAGCAGGCCGTGGATCTGGCCCGGCTGGTCCAGACCCTGGAGCAGGGCCAGGCCGCGCCCGTGGACCTGGAATGGGCCTTGGCCGAGGACGGAATCTTCAGCGTGCTGCGCTGCCGCCCCCTGACCCGGGCTCATGTGCGCGGCCAGGCCGTGGCCCCCCGAACCGAACCGCCCGGCCCCGTGCTGCTTTCGGCCAAGGCCGCGGCCTCGCCCGGGAAGGGCAGCGGGCCGGTGTTCATCGTCCGCCAGAGTTCGGACATCTCCCGGTTTCCCGAGGGCGCGGTCCTGGTGGCGGTCAACGCCCTGCCCAAATGGGCCGCGCTCATGGACAAGGCCGTAGCGGTCATCACCGAGCACGGCAGCACGGCCGGAAACCTGGCGGACAGCGCCCGGGAACTGGGCGTTCCGGCCATCTTTGGCGCGGACGAGGCCAGCCGGGTCCTCGCCGAGGGCCAGATCGTCACCGTGGACGCCGACGGGCTCACGGTCTACCAGGGCCGTCTGGAATCCCTGCTTTCCGCCCCCCGGGAGCCGGCCCGGGGCATGCTGGGCACCCCGGTGGGCGACATCCTGGACAAGGCCGCGGCCCACATCACTCCCCTGACCCTGACCGATCCGGACACCCCCACCTTCCGGCCGCGCCACTGCCAGACCCTGCACGACATCGCCCGCTTCTGCCACGAAAAGGCCGTGCAGGAGATGTTCAGCTTCGGCCAGGAGCACGAATTCTCCGAGCTCGCGGCCAAGCAGATCTACACCGACGCGGCCACCCAGTGGTGGGTCATCAACTTGGACGACGGGTTCAAGCACGAGGTGCCCGGCAAGTTCGTGCGCATTGAGGAGATCAACAGCCTGCCACTTCTGGCCGTGTGGGAGGGCATCAACGCCTTTGCCTGGGCCGGGCCGCCGCCCATCAACGCGCGCGGGCTCATGTCCATCATGTACGAGTCCACCACCAACCCGGACCTGCTCACCACCAGCCAGGGCAATTTCTCGGCCCGCAACTATTTCCTGGTCTCCCGCCAGTACGTGAGTTTGAGCTCCCGCTTCGGCTACCATTTCACCACCATCGAAGGCCTGGTGGGCGACAGGCCTTCCGAGAACTACATCTGCTTCCAGTTCCGGGGCGGGGCGGCCGAGGCCGAGCGCCGCACCCTGCGCATCCATTTCGTGACCGAACTCGTGGAGCGCTACGGATTCGGCCTGGAGATGAAGGGCGACTCCCTGTTCGCCCGCATCGAGGGCCGGGATTGCCGGGCCATGGTGGAGCGACTCATGATCCTGGGCTATATCATCATCCACACCCGCCAGTTGGACATGATCATGAAGCTCCCGGCCGAGGTGCGCAAACACAAGGAAAAAATCCACGCCGAGATCGCGATCATGCTCGGCCGAAGCGAACTCCTGGCCGGGCTGCCCGAAGAGGCGTGCGGGGCATGAGCCTCTTTCCGACCCTTATGACCGGCCCTGGCCCGGAGGCCATAAGGCCCTGCCCCATTCTCTTTCGCGCCGCCAGGGGCCTGACCCTGGTCCCGGGCCAGGGGATCGTGCATGATTTCGGCCTCCTGATCCTGGGCCAGCGCATCCTTGCCGCCGGACCCCACGCCGAGGTCCTGGCCCGGATCCCGATGTGCGCCCCGGTCGGCTTGGGCCAGGTCGAGCCCCGGGACCTGGGCGAGGTCACCCTGGCCCCGGGGCTGATCAACGCCCACGCACATCTGGAGATGTCCCATCTGAAGGGCCGCACCGCGAGCGGCCAGGGGTTCCTGGCCTGGATCAAGAGCCTGGTGGCCCAGCCCCTGTACCAGGCCGAGCCTGCGGCCATGGACGCGGCCATCGCCCAGATGCAGGCCTCGGGCACGGTCCTGGTGGCGGACATCGCCACCCGCAACGCGGGCCTGGCCGCCGAGCGGCTGGCGGCCTCGGGCCTGTGGTTTCTCTCCTTTCACGAGGCCATCGGCCAGGGGAAGCCCCCGGCGGCCCTGCCCCCGCAACCCGGCGGGCGCGGCCGCGCGGCCTGGGCCGGGCACGCCCTGTACTCCACCTCGGGCCAGGTCCTGGCCAGGGCCAAGGCCGTGAGCAATGCGGCCGGGCTGCCCTTCTCCCTGCACCTGGCCGAGCACGACGACGAGGTGTCCATCCTGGACCACGGGGGCGGCCCCTTTGCCGAGATGTTGGCCGCTCGTGGAATCATGAAACATTTCGACGCGCCAGGAAAATCTCCGGTGGCCCATGCCGATTCCCTGGGCCTCTTGGACGGAAAAACGCTCTGCGTCCATTGCGTGAAGGTGGGGGATGAGGATATAAACATCCTCGCGCGGTGCAAGGCCCCTGTCTGCCTCTGCCCGCGCAGCAACGAGCACATCGGGGTGGGCCGCGCGCCCTGGGAAAAATTGATGGAGGCCGGGATCACCCTGTGCCTGGGCACGGACAGCCTGGCCTCCAACCAGGACCTGGACCTCTGGGCCGAGGTGCGCTTCGTGAAGGAGCGCTTCCAGGGTCCTTTAGGCCTGACCCGGGCCGTGGCCCTGGTCACCCGGGAGGCTGCCCGCGCCCTGGGCGTCGGCACGGATTTCGGGACCCTGGAGCCGGGGAAGATCGCAGCTTTCAGCGTCATGCCAGAGGATCTCTTCAACCTTTTCGAGCGAGCCGACCATGCAGTGGCCTCATAAAGACCTCCTGGACGTGGACCAACTGAGCACCGAGCAGGTGGCCCATATTTTCGACGCGGCCACCCATTTCCAGGAAATCAATTCCCGGCCGGTGAAGAAGGTCCCCACCTTGAAGGGCAAAAGCGTGGTGCTCTTCTTTGCCGAGGCCTCCACCCGGACCAAGACCTCCTTTGACATGGCCGGAAAACGCCTGTCCGCGGACACCTTCTCCCTGGCCAAGAGCGGGAGCTCCCTGGTCAAGGGCGAGACCTTGAAGGACACGGCCCTGACCCTCCAGGCCATGAGCCCGGACGCCATCGTCATCCGGCACTGGGCCGGGGGCGCGGCCCAGTTCCTGGCCGAGCGCCTGGACTGCTCCATCATCAACGCGGGCGACGGCCGCCACGCCCACCCCACCCAGGCGCTTTTGGACGCCTTCACCCTGTACCAGGAATGGGCCGGGATGGATTTCAAGGGCAAGCGGGTGCTCATCCTGGGCGACATCGCCCACAGCCGGGTGGCCCGCTCCAACGTGAAGCTTTTGACCATGCTCGGGGCCAGGGTCCGGCTGTGCGGCCCGCGCACCCTGCTGCCGCCCCGGGTGGAGGACTGGCCCGTGCGGGTCTTTTCCGATTTAAGCGAGGCCGTGCGCGGGGTGAACGCCATCATGTGCCTGCGCCTGCAACTGGAGCGCCAGCAGGCCGGGCTGCTCCCGGACCTGCGCGAATATTCCCGGCGCTTCTGCTTGAGCGAGCGCCACCTGGAGCTGGCGGCGAAAAACGCCCGGGTCATGCACCCTGGCCCCATGAACCGGGGCGCGGAGATTTCCTCCAGCCTGGCCGACGCGCCCCAGAGCGTGATCCTGGACCAGGTGGCCAACGGCGTGGCCGTGCGCATGGCCCTGCTGTTCATGTACATGACCCGGCAAAGCCCGGTCTAAAAGGGCGTGGGAAAATGAACTTAAGCTTTCGCGTCCACGCAAGAAAGAAAAAAAATAATTCTTCGTATTCTTTTTCTTTTCTGATCTTGCTGGAGGAACGCGGCACTCGGAGACCGATATGACCCCCCAGTTGGTGGTGCGCAGGGCCGTGTGGAAGGGCAAAAGCGTGGACGTGCTGGTGGCCGACGGCCGCATCGTGGAGGTCCTGCCCTGGCGCAAGGACCAGTCCTTTGAGGCGGCCTGGGTGGTGGACGCCCAGGGGCTGCTGCTTTTCCCCAGCCTGGTGGACTGCCATGTGCACCTGCGCGAGCCCGGCTTCGAGTACAAGGAAGACCTGGCCTCGGGCCTGGCCGCAGCCGCTTCCGGGGGCTTTGGACAGGTTATGCCCATGGCCAACACCTCCCCGGTCAACGACTCGGCGGCCACCACCCGGTTCATCCTGGACCAGGCCCGGGCGGCCTGGCCCCACGGCCCAATGGCCCGGCCCATCGGGGCGCTCACCAAGGGCCTTGCGGGCCAGGAGCTTTCGGTCATGGCCGAACTGGCCGAGGCCGGTTGCGTGGCCTTCTCCAACGACGGCAAGCCCGTGGAGAACACCGAACTGTTCCGCCGGGCCGTGGAATACGCCTGGGACTTAGGGCTGAAAGTCATCGATCACTGCGAGGACCCGTACATGGCCCCCGGGGCCGGGGTGAACGAGGGCGCGGTGTCCAGCCGCCTGGGCCTGCCCGCCCAGCCGGACGTGGCCGAGGCCCTGCACGTGGCCCGGGACATCTTACTCGCCCAGTACCTGGACATCCCCATCCACGTGGCCCACGTGAGCTGCCGCAAGTCCGTGGAGCTCCTGGCCTGGGCCAAGAAACGCGGGGTGCCCATCACGGCCGAGACCTGCCCGCACTATCTCCTGTTCACCGAGGACCTGGTGGAAGGCTACAACACCCTGGCCAAGGTCAACCCGCCCTTGCGCACCCGGGACGACGTCCTGGCCATGCGCCAGGCCCTGCGCACCGGGGTGGTGGACGCCCTGGCCACGGACCACGCCCCGCACGCGGCCCACGAAAAGGAGACCGAGTTCGAGGACGCGCCCTGCGGCATCACCGGGTTGGATACGGCCCTGTGCTCCACCTGGGCCCTGGTGGGCCAAGGCGAACTTTCGGCCGACGATTTTCTGCGGGCCTGGACCTCGGCCCCGGCCTCGATATTTGATCTCCCGGTCTGCGCCTTTGACCCGGGCGATCCGGCCGACTTTTTCCTCTTCGATCCCAAGGCCAGATGGGTCGTGGGACCTGAGACCTTGCGCTCCAAGAGCAAGAATACGCCCCTTCTCGGCGCTGAGATGACCGGCCGGGTCACGGCCCATTTCCTCGGCGGAATAAACGTTCTCTAACCCCGGTTCGGAGGTTCCTCGATGTCCCAGCCTTTCAAGGACGCGATTTCCATCTGCAAGACCATCATGCGCAACGGCTACGACGCATACATCATCAATGCCCGCCTCCAACACCTGACCCTGGATGGAAGCAAGGAAGAGCACACCATCGACATCTGCACGGACCTGGATTTCCACCGGCTCCTGCGCTATTTCCCCAGCGCTCAGCAGACCCACGAAGAGAACGTCACCGCCTTTCTCAAGCTGGGAAGCTCCACCTACTTCTTCTATCCGGCCAATGTGGACGAGGCCTCCCATCCCGAGGAGACCGTGGCCCGGGCCACTCCCCGGCTCATCGAAAAGCTGACCGACAGCGGGGAGCTGACCTACGCCACGGCCAGCCCGTACATTCCCAAGGCCCGCGACATTTACGAGGGCCTGGCCGACCTGGGCGAGGGCCGCATCCGCTTCAAGGGCATCCCGGACCAGACCTTGAAAAAGGACTACCTGCTGGCCGTGCGCGCCCTGCGGTTTGCCTCCAACTATCATTTGCCCGTGGAGCCCAACACCTGGGTGGCCATCGTGCGCGGGGCCAGACGGGTGCTGGACTACGTGGCCCCCACGGACATCATGGACGAATGGCGCAAGGTGGAGTCCGAGAACATGGGCCACTTCGTGAGCCTGCTCTTCGACTGCCAGCTCCTGCACGGGCTCATGCCCGAGATCGCGGCCCTGTCCCGGATCAAGCATTTGAAGAGCCCGGAGGCGGGCGAGGAGAACGTGTTCACCCACACCATCGAGGTCATGCGCCGCTACCCCGAGGAGCTGCCCTACGACTGGTACGGGACCCTGGCCTGCATGTTCCACGACGTGGGCAAGCTGTACACCGCCGAGTTCTTCCAGGGCGTGTGGAGCTTCTACCAGCACCACCACGTCGGGGCCAAGATCACCCGCAAGATCCTCACCCGCTTAAGCTTCCCCCAGGAGGACATCGACCTCATCTGCCTGCTGGTGCGCAACCACATGCGCCTGCACTTCATGCTCACGGACAAGGGCATCCGCAAATTCAAGGCCCTGGACGAATACCCCCGGCTCATCGAGATGGTCCGGGCGGACTTGAAGGCCCGGGGCGGCAGCTACCGGGAATTCAACCACAACATGAAGATGCTGGAGCGCACGGACCTGCCCATGGAGAGCCTGGAGCCGTTTTTAAACGGCAACCAGATCATGCAGTGCACGGGCTTAAAACCCGGCCCCACCGTGGGCCTGATCCGGGAATCCCTGCTGAAAGCCCAGATCACCGGTGAAGTCACCAATCTGGAAGAGGCCATGGCTTACGTGCGCGAATACGTCGAACGCGAAAAGATCTCTTAAGGCCGGGGCAGACATGAAAGCGCACCACCTGGGCCTTGCCCTCATCCCCCTGCTCTTTCTCGGCGTCCTGGGCTTTGGCCCGGCCGAGACCGAAAAAGCGACCACCGTGTCCCGGCAATATTTCGAGGCCTTTTTCGCTGGGCGGGACGATTCCGTGGCCTACCTGGTCTCCGCGGACTCGGCCATGTACAAGAGCGAGATGGAGTCCCGCCGGGCCAAGCTCTCGGAAATGGAGGCCACCTCCTTTGACTTTGGGCGCATCAAGTACACCGTGCCCCTGTCCTCGGACACCCGGGCCATGGTCCAGTCCAACGGCACCGTGGCCGTGGCCACCAAGCACGGACTGCTCCAGAAGGAGATCCTGCGGGTCTTCGAGGTGGTCAACATGGGCGGGACCTGGAAGATCAAGTCCAGTTGGTACGGGGTCTTTGACCGGGCCAAGGACTCCCAGAAGCTGGAGGCGGATTTCGAGGTCATCGACACCACCATCGCCAATGAACGCGAGGCCAAGTACGAGCGCATGTTCGCCAATGTGAAAAAGGGCCAGAACGCCACGGACCTGCAACCCAAGAAAAAGAAGTAGGCCCATGGACCTGACCCCTGAAACCCTGGCCGGTCTGGCCGGGGGCCTCCTTCTGCTGGCCCTGGGCCTCATCCTGTGGATGCGCCGCCACCGCCGCCTGTCCATGGAGGCCGCCCGGGCCAAGGGCCGGGCTAAGGTCCTGGCCGTGCTGGAGACAGTCCCGGACTCCGTGGTCTTTCAGAACGTGGGCATTGATTTCAACGGCCGCCTGGGTGAGCTGAACATCCTCATGATCCGGGGGAACGGAATCTTCGCCATCGAGGCCGAGAGCCTGCGCGGGGTGGTGCGGGTGTCCAATGCCCCGGCCTGGAGCGTGCTGGGGCCGGGAGGCCTCTCGCGGCGCACGATGCGCAACCCCATCGCCCGGGTCATGCGCAACATCCGCACCTTGAAGGAGCGCCTGGAGGGCCAGTCCTTTCCCATCCGCCCCTTGATCGAGGTGGTGGTCTGCCTGACCGACGAATCCGCCCGCATCGAGATCGCCGACGCCCAGCGCATCCCGGTCCTGCCCCTGTCCGAGCTGTCCGCCTACATCCTGGGTCGGCCGGAGAACACGCCCAAGAATGCGCACGAGGCCTCCAAGCTACGCACCTTCCTGCTGGACAACGGGGTGCAGAGCCTGGAGACGGGCAATCCCCCGACCCCGGAGCCCCAGGCCGCCTAGGGTCTCGAGCCAGCACCCTGGTTCCCTTCCAGAATTGGCTCTCTCTTTACCTGACGCGGAACAGTAAGAAATAATTATTCTTATTCTTCGTTCGTGGGCCGTCAGGCTGCCGGTGCGCCACGCGAGGCTGACGCCGAAACAGAAAATATGCGCTTTCTTCTGTCTTGGCAGGCCGTTTTCCCGAACTCCCGCCCCTTGTCCCCGCGACTTTTCCCCGCCCACCCCTAAACCTCCTCTCCAGGCATCCGATAACGCCTGTGCAAGCTCACTCCCGGTTCGCCCAGGACGGGCGAGTATTCCGGAGTGGCGCAAGGAGGCGCCATGACCCTTTCCATTCTGACCAACACCATGGCGGCCAGCGCGGCCCGGAGCATGGGCCAGGCCTTCATGGCCCTGTCCAAATCCACCAGCCGTCTGTCCTCGGGCCTGCGCATCACCACGGCAGCCGACGACGCGGCCGGACTGGCCATCCGCGAACTCATGCGCGCGGACATCGCCAGCATGCACCAGGGCATCCGCAACATCAACGACGCCATTTCCCTGATCCAGACCGCTGACGGCGCGGCCTCGGTCATCGACGAAAAGCTCATTCGCATGAAGGAGCTGGCCACCCAGGCCTCCACCGGCACCTACACCTCGGACCAGCGGCTGATCATCGATTCCGAGTACCAGGCCATGGCCTCGGAAATCACCCGCATCGCCAAGGCCACGTCCTTCAACGGCATCCACCTGCTCAACGGCAACCTGTCCGCTGGGCCGGGGGACGTGGCCGCCTACCACGTGGGCTCCCCCCTGGTGTCCAGCGGGCCGCTCAAGGTGCATTTCGGCCAGGGCAACAACTGCGCCGAGGACTATTATTACATCGGCAACGCCACGGCCTCGGCCCTGGGCGTGGGCCTGGGCGCGGCCACGGTGAACGGGGCCTCGGTCTCCACCCAGCAGCTGGCCCAGCTGGCCCTGGACGCCCTGGGCCAGGCCATCGTGTCCAAGGACAAGATCCGGGCCAACCTGGGCGCGCTCCAGAACCGGCTCTACGCCGTGACCAACCTGGAGATCATGGCCGAGAACCTCCAGGCCTCGGAATCGCGCATTTCGGACCTGGACATCGCCCAGGAAATGACCCAGTACGTGCGCTCGCAGATATTGTCCCAGGCCGGAACGGCCATGCTGGCCCAGGCCAACTCCCTGCCGCGCATGGCCTTGCAGCTCATGGGCGCGTAGGAAGGGTTTGCCGTGCGCCCGGTTGGGTGATACCAGCACGGGCATGGATGACGCCGCCTTTTCCAGACGCTTCAGCCGGGCCTTGAGTCAGGCCAGCCGCTTCCTTCTGGCCGCCCTGCTGGGCCTGTTTTCGAGCGGCCCCAGGGACAAGGCCGATCCGACCCAGGTGCGCGACGTGCTCATCCTGCGCAACGACCGCCTGGGCGACCTGATCATCTCCCTGGGCGCTTTGCGGGCCATCAAGGCCCTGAACCCGGACATCCGCCTGCACCTGGTCGGCTCCCAGTGGAACCGGGCCTACCTGGACCTGGACCCGCTCTTCGACGTGGCCCACACCCTGTACACCAAGAAGGCCAAGGTCCCGGGCCGGGCCTTGAAGAATCTCCTCACCCTGTGGCGCATCCGGCGCACCCGCTACGACGTGGTCATGGACTGGCTCCACGACAACCGCAAGGAGAGCAATCCCCTGCTGGTGCGCCTTCTGGCCCGGGGGGCTCTGAAAACCGGATTCGGCAAGGGGCTCTATCCCGGCAGCGGCCTGGACCGCTTCGTGCCCCGCAACGAGGGTCAGTACCTGCACGCGGCCCGGGAAATGCAGCGTCTGGTGGTCGAGACCTTTCAGATGCCGCCGGGATTCGACTTCCCCCTGCCCCGGCCCTGGTCCCCGCCCGAATCCGAGGCCTTCGTGGCCGAGTGGATGCGCCGGGAGAGACTGACCACCTACTGCGTGTTCAATTTCTCCGCTGGCCGCCAGGACCGGGAGTACCCGGTGGACAAGTTCGCCCGAGTGGCCCGGGAGCTTCTCTGCGCCTATCCCGCCCTGAATATCGTGGGGACCTCGGCCCCGTCCGAGCGGGCCAAGCCCGAGGCCTTTGCCCGGGCCGTGGACTCCCCGCGCTGCCTGGTGTTCACCGGCCCCTTGGGGCACTGGTCGGAATTCATCCGCCGCGCCCGCCTGGTGGTCACCCCGGACACGGCCACCTCCCACTTGGCCGCGGCCTGGGGCCGCCCTGTGCTGGGCCTCTATGAGGCCCGCCCGTACCAAATAATAGGCTGGTCCCCCTTGGCCACCGCAAACCAGCTGCTCTTTGGCGAGCGCATCCCGGACATCCCCGAGGCCGAGGTGGTCCGGGCCTTCCACACCCTGTTCGCCGCCCCGGAGGCCTCCCCATGCGCGTAAACGTCCCGGTGCTCTGCTACCACGGGATCGGCCCGGCCTGCGGGCACACGCCCAAGAATTTCGAGACCCATTTGGACGCCATCCAGGCCATGGGCTACACCACCATGAGCGCCCGGGACCTGGTCCGGGTGTGCCGGGGCGAGAAACAGCCCAAGGGCAGGCAGGTGGTCCTGACCTTTGACGACGGGCACGTGTCCAACTGGCTGTACGCGGCCCCGGCCCTGGCCCGCCGGGGCATGACCGGGGTGTTCTTTCCGGTCACGGACTTCATCGCTCAGGGCCCGACCCGCAGCCTGGACCAGGCCCCGCCGGACCTGCCCGAGCGCCAGGGATTCCTGGCCGCCCTGGCCGGGGACCCCTCGCATTTCATGAACGAAGCCGAACTCTTGTCCCTGGTCCGAGACTTTGGCATGGAGGTCTATTCCCACTCGGCCCGGCACCAGCTCTGCTTCCGCAGCCTGGAGCGCAAGGGCCGACTCTGGGCCCAGAGCCACTGGGGCTGCGCCGGAATCTATCCCCGCCTGGACCCGGCCTACCCGGAATTCGAATACGCCAGCGCCTACGCCTACAACGGGTTCTGGCCCTGGTTCGAGGAGAAGGACACCGGGCAGCGCCGCCCCTTTTTCCGCCTGCGCTCCACCCGGGAGCGCCTGGACTTCTGCCTGGACGACTTCACCCGCAGCCTGGCCCGCATCCGAGCCATCAACGGGGCCTCGGAACAGTTCTTCTGCTGGCCCTGGGGCCATTTCGATCCCCTGGCCGAGCGGGCCTTGAAGCAGGCCGGGTACGCCGGGGCCTTCACCCTGGACCGGGGCCTGAACGAGCCCGGCACCGACCTCTTCCGTTTGCACCGCATCGGCGTGGGCCCGGGCAAGGGACCGGGCTGGCTGTCCACCCGGCTCCGGCTCTACTCCTGGCCCCCGGGCGGACGCTTCCTGACCCGGACCTTTACCAAAAAGCCGGAAATCCAGAGCGTCCTGTACCTGACCAATTCCCGCCTGCTTTCGGGCGGCAGCCGCCAGATGGTCAACAACGCCCTGGCCATGGCCGACCTGGGCCTGTCCGTGCACGTGGCCGTGCCCCCCCATTCCGAGATCGTGGACGGCCTGGCGGGCTCCACGGTCACGGTCCTGCCCCACGATCGCTTCGACAGCTATGTGGCCACGGCCCGCTTCCTGGCCCGCACCGTGGCCGAAAAGCACATCGACGTGGTGCACGCCTTTCATTCGAGGGCCATGAAGGCCGCGCTCCTGGCCAAGGTCTTCGGCCCGCCTTTTCGCCTGTTCATCAACCGGGGCGTGATCTACAACCCCAACCCCCTGTTCTTTCTCTGGGCGGCCATCAGCCAGGGCGTGGTGTGCAATTCCCGGGTCTGCGCCGATGTCCTGCGCCGCTTCCGGGTCAGCCCGGACAAGCTGAACGTGGTCTACAACTCCTTCGTGCCCCAAGGCCCGGCCCATTCGTCCAGGTTGGCCAGGCCCGGCGAAAACGGCCAAGCCCCGGTTTTTCTTTACGTGGGCAACATGGCCGAGGTGAAGGGCTTCGACGTGTTCCTGGCCGCCGTGGCCCGCTACCGGGAGCTGTTCGGCGCGGACGGGACCCGGTTCCGGGCCGTGGGCGTGGAGGACAAGGAACGGTTCTCGGGAACCGTGCCCGCTGAAATTCTGGCCGAAGTGGACAGCCCCGGCCGCCTGCCCCATGCCCAGGTCATGGAGCATCTGTCCCAGGCCCAGGTCCTGGTGCTCACCTCCCGCCTGGAGAGCATGCCCAATGTGCTGGCCGAGGGCTTTCACGCGGGCCTGCCCGTGGTGGCCACGACCGTGGGCGGAATTCCGGAGCTCATCCGGGACGGCTTAAACGGGTATCTGTGCCCCAGCCAGGAGCCCGAGGCCCTGGCCCGGGCCATGCACCGCATGGCCTTTGACCCGGCCGGGCGCGAGCGCATGGGCCGCCTGAACCGCCGCCTGGTGGCCCGGCTCCTGGACAACCGGGCCAAGGGCGAACGCCTGCTCTCGGTGTATTTCGGCCGCAAACAGGACGAGCCCCTGGACATCAAGGGCCTGGCGGCCAGGGAAGAGGATTGAGCACCAGGTTTTCGCAGGGCAACCCGTTGAAAACCCAGACATACAACTTTAACTACTTATATTCATTTAATTTTTATTTATTCTTGGTTTTTCTTGGGTTTGGCAAGAGGCATCGGGAAAGGTAAGAATTTCGCCGAAGGTGGAAGGTGGGAAATAACATGGGCCAAGCCTTGAATCTGGAAGCGGCCTGGGCGGCCATGTCTGGGGGCCTCAAAGCGCGGCTGGCCCTGGGCGCGGTGGGCAAGGCCCATCTGACCGAGGCGGCCCGGATGGGCGCGGCCGAGGTCGCCAGCCTACCCGAGCCGGACCGCACCCGGGTCCTTACCTGGTGCCGGGACATGCTTCTGTCCGCCCTGGCCGACGACCCCCTGGACGGGGTCCTGGCCCGCTCCTTTTTGGCCGGGGACGAACAGTCCCCCTGGCTGCCCGAGCCCGCCCGGCGCATCTGCCGCCTCCTGGACCAGCACTGGCAGGCCCCGGAAAACCTGACCTACTACCAGCGCCTGGCGGCCAAGCGGGACCTCGGCCGAATGCGCGCCTATCTCTCCGACCGCCTGGAGCGCGAGGCCGAGAGCCTGTTCTGGCGGCGGCAGGCCATGGCCCTGTCCGTGTTCGAGGCGGATTTCGCCTGGACCCGGGACTTGGCCGCCCTGCCCCTGCCCTCGGGCCTGGAGGCCGTGCGGGTGAAACTGGCGGCCGACGCCCTGTATCTTTCCGGCCAGGCCGAGGCGGCCCTGGGTCTGTGGGAGGGCCTTGGCCCCAGCTTTGGCCAGGGCTGGGTCCTGGGACGCAGCGCCTTCGCCCGCCTGTCCTTGGGTCAGCGGGACCAGGCCCTGGACGATTTCCGCGAGGCCCTGGCCCTGGCCCCCTGGCAGACCAACAGCCTGCTGGCCGCCTTTGATCTGGCCACGGGCCGGGACACTAAACGGGCCGAGCTGCCCGGGTCCCTGGCCCTGCTCCTGTACACGTACAACAAGGCCGAGGACCTGGCCGCCACCCTGGACAGCCTGGCCAAAACCGATCTGGCCCGGGCCGATCTGGGCCAGGCCCGCATCTTCGTGCTGAACAACGGGTGCACGGACCACACGGCCGAGGTCCTGGCCCGGTTCGCCGACCGCCTGGGGCAGCTCCTGGTCCCGGTGAACCTGCCGGTGAACATCGGAGCCCCGGCCGCGCGCAACTGGCTCATGCACCTGCCAGCGGTGCAAGCCATGGACTGGGCGCTCTTCCTGGACGACGACACGGACCTGCCCGTGGACCTGCGTGCTCGCCTGGGCGCAGCAGTCCGGGCCTATCCCGAGGCCGGGGTCTGGGGCTGCAAGGTGAGGGATTTCGCCGCGCCCACCCGGCTCCAGAGCGCGGACCTGCATCTGGTCCTGCCTCCCCAGGCCAGCCCGGAACAGCCCGAGATCGACCTGACCGCTGACGAGCCCAACCCCTTCAGCCTCTCGGACCTGCACATCCAGGAGCCGGACCTGGGCCGCTTCGACTACTTAAGGCCCTGCCTCTCGGTCACGGGCTGCTGCCATCTGTTCCGCACGGCCGATCTGCCTGCGGTCGGGGATTTCTCCCTCTTTCTCTCGCCCACCCAGTACGACGACGTGGAGCGGGACCTGCGCTCGGCCAAGGCCGGGCGGGCGGGCGTGTACCAGGGCCATCTGGCCGTGGGCCACCGCAAGAGCACGGGCGCGGCCAGCCGCACGGACCCCGTGGCCCTGGCCAATGCCCTGGCCAACAAGTACAAGATGCAGACCATGCATCCGCGCAGCGAAATCCTGGCCCTGGCCAAGTGGGAGCAGGCCCTGCTCCTGGACGATGTCAGCGAAAAGGCCCGGGGGTTGGACCGGACCTCATGAGGACGCCATGACCCAAGACCCCACGGAACGATTCCTGGAGGACATGCCCGAGATCAGGCCCGGGCAGTCCTTCCAGTTCGCCTGCCACCCGGACGTGCCCTGCTTCAACGCCTGCTGCTCGGGCCTGAAGCTGACCCTCACCCCCTACGACGCCTTGCGCCTGCGCCAGGCCCTGGGCCTGGGGGGAGAGGCGTTCGCCAAGCGGCACGGGCTGCTGGTGCGCGCGCCGGGCAGCGGATTTCCCTTGCTGCGGCTGCGCATGCTCTCGGACGCCAAGGCCAGTTGCCCCTTTGTGCGAGCCGAAGGCTGCTCGGTGTACGCCCACCGTCCGGCCTCCTGCCGGACCTATCCGGTGGGCCGGGCCACCCGCGCCCTGCCCGAAGGCGGGCATGCGGAGCGCTTCTTCCTGGTGCGCGAGCCCCATTGCCGGGGTTTCGAGCAGGAGGCCGAGTGGGACATCGCGGCCTGGTCGACGGACCAGGGCCTGGCCGAGTACAACGCCTTCAACGACCGGTTCGCGGCCTTCATGTCCCGCCTGACCGAGTCCGGCCTGACCCTGGACCCGGGCCGGACCAACATGGCCTTCTTAAGCCTCTATCAGACCGACCGCTTCCGGGAGTTCCTGACCACGTCCAAGGCCATGGACCGGCTGGAGCTTTCCGAGGAGCGCAAGGCCCGGATCATGGACGAGGAGGCCGAGCGCCTGGACTTCGGCCTGGACTGGGTGGAAATGCTTCTTTTCGGACCCGGGGACAGGCTTTCGCCCAAAAAGGGATAGGGATTGCAGGGACGCCGCGAAAGAGGGGCGCGCGCCGCGATTGGAATTGCGCCTTGCCCATGAGAACGCACGCAACACCTTTATTTTATTTTAAATTATTTCTTGGTTTCAGGGAACCCTGACGCCGACCGTGAGCCAGGAGAAATTCATGCCCTCCCAACCGACCGAAGACCTGCGCGGCCTCCTGGAAGCCTTCAAGGCCGACTTCGCCGGAACTCCCTGCCCAGCCCGGGACCGGGTCCTGGCCAAAATCATGGACCAGGAGGCCTTCCTGGGCCTGCGCCGGACCTTTCCGGCGAATTTCCGGCTGGTGTTCACCAACGGCTGCTTCGACATCCTGCACCCGGGCCATCTGGACCTCCTGTGCCGGGCCAGGGACCTGGGCGACGCCCTCATCCTGGGCCTGAACAGCGACGCCTCGGTGCGCTCCCTGAACAAGTCCCCGGATCGGCCCGTGAACCCCATGGCCCAGCGAGCCTTTGTCCTGGCCGGGCTGTCCTGCCTGGACTACGTGGTCCCCTTTGCCCAGTCCACGCCGCTCGAACTCATCACCGCCATAGAGCCCGAGGTCCTGGTCAAGGGCGGGGACTGGGACGTGTCCCGCATCGTGGGCCGGGAGGCGGTCGAGGCCCGAGGCGGGGTGGTGCGCAGCCTGCCGCTGGTGCCCGGGTTCTCCACCACGAGCCTTATCGCGCGCATCCGCCAGGAGGGCCAAGCAGGCGGCCGCTCCAACGGTTGACAAGCCCGCCATCCAGGACCATTATCAGGAAAGTGTGCGGTATCTTTCATAACCGGGCCGCATGACCGCACAACCCGATCCGCCAGCCCGCGCTGGAGAGAGCATGCCATCCACGCCCCCTGTCCCCCGCCGCCCCCGAGCCCTGAAATTCCAGGCCAGCCCGGGGTTCTCCCTGGTGGAGCTGGCCATCGTGCTCATCGTGGCCGGGATTCTCGTGGGCACGGGGTACACGGCCTGGATATCCCTCAAGAGCAGCCGGGAGATCGCCAAGACCGCCTCCATTCTCCAGCAGGTCAAGGACTGCCTGGTGCGCCGGGCGGTTTTCGACGAACGCTACCCCTCCTTCAACAGCACCACCGCCCTGTGCGCGGATATGACCCTGGACGTGGACGCCTGCCTGTGCCAGCCCGGCCTTGGAACAGATACATGGAAAAGGCCCGTCTACTATCTGGCCGGGGTCGACGCCATCGGGGGCCTGGGCAATGCCGCGCGCCAGAACTCCATCATCACCGATCAGGCTCGGAACCAGACCCGCACGGCTCCGGCCGCAGCCTCCAACGCCACGGACCACCTGGGCGCGCCCCATCCCGACGTGGCCTTCATCCTCTTAAGCTACGGCCCGGACGGCAAGGCGGACAGCACCACCTACGGCAACCGCTTTCCGGTCGGACGGCAGGCCAATTTCCTGGACTCGGTCAACCGCCCGGACTTCCAAACCGGCCACCGGGATGATATCTATCTGATCGTCACCTCGCGCGAGTTGATGGACGCCATCCGGCAGGAATGAGCTCATGGCGTCGGCCCATCAACAACCCTCTGGCCCCAGGGCGAACACGGGAATGAAGCACGGATTTTCCCTGATAGAAATGGCCATGGTCCTCGTGGTCCTGGGCATTCTGGCCACCCTGATCGTCCCGCCCATCACGACCGTGGTCCAGCGGGAGAAGATCACCCAGGCCAAAGGCTCCCTGCGTTCGGTCAAGGACGAGATCATCGGCTACGCCATGCTCCGGCGCAGCCTACCCACAAGCTTGAGCGTGACCGGCCGCACCACCGACGCCTGGAAAAACGCCTACCGCTACTGGCCGGACGCCTTTCTCACCGGCCACGACATCTGCCAGGCCTCGGACTCCTCCCTGACCACCATCCCGAACCTCGTCGTCAAGGGCGGCAAGACCAACGCCACGGCCTTTGTCCTGTCCAGCGACGGCCCCAACCGGGTGCGGGACATCCTGCCCACCGGGGGAACCCTGGTGCCCACGGACATCAGCGCGCCCAAGGACGACCTGGTGGATTACGTCACCCTGAACCAGCTCAAGTACCAGGTCTGCGCGGCCAGCCAGAACACCCCGCCCATCGGCTCGGACCTGGCCGGACGCACGGCGGCCAACACCGCAGTCGCCTCCAACGCCAGGGCTGCCAACGGGGCCACCATCAGCGTCGACAACAACCAGGTCAGCGTGCAGCATCAGGCCGATCCCTTCGGCTCGGGCGGCTCCACCTCGGACTTCGGGGCCTGCATCTGGATCTACGACTCGCAGCCCCTGACCACGGGCAACTGCTCCCTGGGAACCTGCACTTTCAACAAGACCATCGACGCCTACTTCAAGTTCACCTACAGCGCGGACAGCATGGGCGGGTTCTCCTACGTGGTGGCCTCGAACACCCTGGGCGCGTCCGAGCCCAGTTACTTTCCCTGCGGCCAGGAAGGCAGCGGCCCCATGGCCTATGCCGGAACGAACTCCAACGCCTCGCTCACCTACCGCACCATCCAGTCGCCCAAGGCGGGCGTCGAGTTCGACGGGGAATGCGCGGGGGCCCAGGACGAGCAGGTGGGCTGCGGGCCGCGCCACGACCCCAGCGGTTCGCGCACCACCAACAACCACATGGCCGCCCTGTTCTGGGGCGCGAACACACCGGTCAACGACGACAACCGCCACAACAGCACGCTCGCCCCGGTCAGCAGCAATCCCGGGTACGACCGCAACGCCACGGACGGCCTTCCGGGTCGGCCCGTGTACCTGTTCACCAATCCCAACTGGCTCAAAGGGCAGGAATACGAGGTGCGCGTCCGCATGGACCGCAACACAGGCTCCAACACCTTCAACACCACGGCCTGGATCAGGAACTCCACCAGCCCGCTGTTCGCGGACCTGACCGTGGACTACCGTCACTTCCAGAACGCCAGCGACGTGAAGGTGTACGACAACCGGGACTGGTCCGCATCGGCCACCAACATCACCAACCTCAAGCGGGTCCGGATCGGCTGGACCATGGGCGCGGACAAGGACAAGGTGCTCAACGTGCAAATCTCATCCTCCGGCTTCCGCATCCGGTAGCCGGGAATCGAGCCGCGCCATGACCAAGATTTCAGACCGATCCCGCCACGATCACGGGTTCTCCCTCATCGAGATGGCCATGCTCATGGTGGTGGTCGGGCTCATAGCGGCCGCCGTGATCCCCAAGGTGCTCTCCCGGGTCAACCGGGAGGTGAACAAGGAGGCCAAGACCTCCACCCGCACCCTGCGGGACGAGGTCATCGGGTTTGCCATCGCCCACTGCTACCTGCCGGATCAGAACGATTTCTCGGCCCTGGGCCACAAGCAGGGCCGCTTCGGGGAGCAGCTCATCTACCGCCCGGCCCAGGAACTGACCCAGTCCGGACTCAGCACGAGCGGGCTGACCTTGAACAGCGCCACCTCCAACACGCGCATCCGGGGGGTGAACCAGCCCATCGCCTTCTTCACGGTCTCGGCCGGGCAGAACCGGCAATTCGAGGCCCACAGCGGGGCCGACTATACCAATACCAACAACGCCACCACGGCCAACCCCCTGGCCCTGCCCCCCCTGGGCGCGGGCGGGTTCGACGACATCCTGGACTACGTGACCCTGCCCTATCTCCAGTCCATGGTCAGTTGTAACAAGCAGAGTCAGAAGGCCCCCCCCCCGGTCTTCAGCGGAAGCGGGTTCGACTCCTTGTCCTCGGCCAGCCCCAATTTCTCCAGCGTGAGCTGGGCCCCCAACGTCTCGGGCCAGAGCGGATCCGGGGCCGGGACCTGGACGGTCATGAGCGGCAGCCCCTCCACCAGCGTCCCCACCACCAAGTCCAACGCCGTCAACGCGGTCCAGCTCTACACGGCCTATTTCAACAAGCCCGCGCAGATGGGCTCGGCCTGGTCCCAGTTGAACTATTACCTGCATTACGACTTCCAGGCGAAATACGCCTGGGGCTACCTGCAGCCCACCGGACTCTCGGGGCTGGCCTTCCGCCTGAACCCGGTGACCGGGGGCAACCAGACCTATGGCCTGTCCTACATGATGTACGGGGACCACACCGTGTCCAACGACTTCATCCCCAGCACGCTGAAGCCGAACTTCCCGAACCTCCAGGGAATCCGCCTCCTGGTGCTCTGGAAGCAGACGCCGGTGAACGGCATCCTCTACTGGGACTGGCTGGCGTACAAAAACGTGGATCCGGACAACTACCTGCGCGGGAACCAGTGGACCTACGACGGACAGTGCGTCACGGACAATTCCGTGATCATGGTCCGGGTCCGGGAGCGAACCGTGAGCGGGGTGAAAGTCAACGACATCCAGGCCCTGTACGGCGACGCCTCCTCCAAGTACGGGCCAGCCGCCGGGTACCCGAACTACACGCCCTGCCCCCACTTCACCCGGACTCCCGACGCCGTGGCCACCAACAACGCCTCCCGGCAGGTCTACTACCCCAACGGGACCTACACGAGCGACTCCTGCATGGTAACGCTCCACGCCACCTCCCCCGTCCCGTCGTATCCGCCCAACGAGACCGTGGGAACCAGCAGCTATTACAACCTCTACAGCGGAAGCTGGAACGCCACGAAATACGACTATTTCACGCTCATCTCGGGCTGGACCGTGAATCCCGCCGTGTCACAGGGAACCGCGCCCACCCTGCTCACGGACACGGCCACGGTTCGGGACTCCTCCTTCACCACCCCGTCCAGTGGCTCCTGGCTGGCGACCCGGTACGAGCTTGGCTTCTACAGCATGGGCTCCTTCACGGACGCGAACCACGGGATCTGGTTCAGCGACGCAGCCATGCGCTTCCGGGCCTGGCCGCAATGAACGCGAGGAAACTCAAGGAAAAGGACCTTCCATGCGCTTGAAACGGACCATCCGCATCTGCCTCCTCCTCATGGCCCTTTCGTTTCTGCTCCAGGCCGAGGGCCGGGCCATGATGGCCCTGTCCACCGGGGCACGGATATGCAAGGTCCCCACCCGCTCCTGCCAGCTCCAGGAATCCGCCCAGCAGGACAAGGTCACCTGCATCAACCCCGGCGGGGCCAGCACGGTCTGGACCTGTCCGGCGGGCCAGGCCTCCTGCCTGGCGGGCAAGCACCGCTCGGCCCCTCGCCCGGCCATCCCGTGCGACCTCTGCGGCCCGTGCAACTCGCCGGGCCAAGACTGGGGCAAGGGATGGTGACGGCATCCATACCCGGGAGGGGGATCATGACCACCGCAGACCGCCGTTTCAGGCCCAGCCCAGGGTTCACCCTGCTGGAAATGGCCATGGTGCTCATCATCATGGGCATCCTCGCCGCCGTGCTCGTGCCCACGGTCATGACCACCATCCGGCAGGACAAAATCTCCACGGGCCGGGAGAACCTGGCCGCGCTCAAGCAGAAGATCATCGGCTACGCCATCGCCAACCGCCGCCTGCCCCTGGCCACGGACAGCATGTTCCAGGTCAAGGACGCCTGGGGCAATCTGTACAAGTATGTCCCCTCGTCAGGTCTGACCGGGGCCACGGTCAATCTGTGCATGTTCAGTTCCTGCCCGAGCCCCCTGTCCGTGACCACGACCACGGGCACGGTGAGCGACGTGGCCTTTGTCCTGGCCAGCCTCGGGCCTAACGGCAAGTCCGATGGGAACTACACCCAACCGGCCAGCAATCTGAGCAAGGTGGGCGACGACCTGGCCGACTACATGACCTTCAGCCAACTCTACCGCATCGTCTGCCAGCCCCTGTCCTTCGACAGCAACAGCACCTCGGGGATCATCACCCTGGGTCCCGGCCCCGGCGGTTCCGGCCCCGGCGGCCCCGGCCCCAGCGGTTTCAACGCGGTTCCGACAGCGGGCGCCGCCGCGCCTCTGGGCGTGAGCCGCAACTCCGACGGGTCTCTCCTGCTCGGCTTCTCCGACGCCCAGCAGGCCAACGCGTCCACCTCGGGCACCTACACCTACGGCTGCACCTGGTACCAGGGCAGCACCTATCCCTGCATCCTGGGCAACTGCACCTTCTCTCACGGGCTGCGGGCCTACTTCACCTTCACCATGGCCAAGCCCGCGGGCTACGCCGGACAGCTCGCCGACGGGTTCACCTTCGCCGTGGCCAGCGCCGAGACCAACAGCAACAAGTCCTGCGGGGGCCGGGGCTCGGCCATGGGCTATGCCAGCGGCTACTTGAACCAGGGGTCTGACGCGGGCAACGCGCCCTTTCTCGTCTCCCCCAAGATCGGCGTGGAGTTCGACCCCTACATCTGCTACGGGGACAACGGCTTGAACAACGGCTGCGGAGGGGGCTGCGGGACGAACAACCAGCACGTGGCTATCGTCTACTGGGGGTTCAACAATCCAAACTTCGTGGGCGGCAACTCCGTGGGCAGCAACGCGGGCGACGACAACACCCACGGGGCCGGGAGCACGGGCGTGACCAGCGAACCCATGAACCCCACCTGCAACACCGTGACCCAGGCCAATAACCACGGTTTCTGGAATTCGGGCAGCGCCACCTGGTTCGACACGAACGCGGGCGTCACGCGCATCCCGGTACGGGTGGAGATCAACCGGACCAGCAGTCTGGCGGCCTCCAAGGGCAACTTCACCACCACGGTCTGGTTCAACTGCCAGAACTGCAACGATGTGACCACGTCCACGGGAAGTTACACGGCCACGGCCAAGCTGACCAACTCCACCCAGCTCGACGCGGCCACCACCGCCAATTTGCGCCACGTCCAGTTCGGCTTCACCGAGGGCACGGGCGCCAGCCACCAACAGGTGACCGTCCGGGACCTGGCCGTGAAATTTTACTGATCAGGCCGAAAACGTCCGCTTATCCTTGACCCGCCGGGCCTTGCCCTCGAAGCGCGTGAGCGTCTTGCCCTCCATGAGCTTGACCTCGAAATGCACGCCCAGTTCGCTGAACAGGCGCTTGCGGGTGGTCTCCTGCACGGCCTGGGCCTCGCGGATGCGGTCCACCAGCAGCTCGGCGTCGGCCTCCACGAACACCGTGGCCTTGTCCAGGGGGCCTTCCCGGTCCAGCTCGATCTGGTAGTGCGGGGTGAGGCCCTTGATGGAGCAGAGCACGGCCTCCACCTGGGAGGGAAACACGTTCACCCCCTTGACCGTGAACATGTCGTCGGCCCGGCCCAGGACCCGCTCCATGCGCATGAAAGTCCGGCCGCAGGCGCAGATCCCGGGCAGGAGCCGGGTCAGGTCCCCGGTGCGGTAGCGGATGAGCGGGAAGGCCTCCTTGGTCAGGGTGGTCAGCACCAGTTCGCCCACCTGGCCGGGCTCGGCCGGGGCGCAGGTCTCGGGATTGATGATCTCCACCAGAAAATGGTCCTCGTTCAGGTGCAGGCCCGCGCGCTCCTGGCATTCCCCGGCAATGCCCGGCCCCATGACCTCGCTGATCCCGTAGTTGTCCGTGGCCACCACCTTGAGCCGGTCCTGGATCTCCCGGCGCATGCCCTCGGACCAGACCTCGGCCCCGCACAGGGCGTATTTGAGCCCCAGGGCGTTGGCGTTGACCCCCATCTCGTCCATGGTGTCGGCCAGATACAGGGCGTAGCTGGGCGTGCTCACCAGGGTGGTGGTCTTATAATCCTGCATGATGGCCACCTGGCGGCGGGTGTTGCCGCTGGAGCTGGGGATGACCGAGGCCCCGATGAGCTCGGCCCCGTAATGGAACCCGAACCCGCCGGTAAAAAGCCCGTAGGCCAGGGTGATCTGGATCACGTCGTCCTTGGTCACCCCGGCGGCCGAAAGCACCCGGGCCGTAAGCTCGGTCCAGCGGGCGATGTCGTTCTTGGTGTAGCCCCCCACCACGGGCTTGCCCGTGGTCCCGGACGAGGCGTGCAGCCGGACCACCTCGCGCAGGGGCACGGCGAACATGCCGTAGGGGTAGTTGTCCCGCAAATCGGCCTTGCCGGTGAAGGGCAGGCGGCGCACATCCTCCAGGGAGCGGAACTCGTCCGGATCGATGCCCATCTCCTCGAATTTCATCCGGTAGAACGGGACATTGCGGGACACGCGGGTGAGCGTGGCCTGGAGGCGCTCCAACTGAAGCTGCTCCAGGGCCGCGCGGTCCATGGTCTCGTACTTGGGCTGCCAGATCATATGCCTCTCCTTACGCGTCCAAATCCCGGCCCAGATAGGCCCGTTGCACGTCCCGATTGGCCAAAAGCTCGGCGGCCTGGCCCTGAAGAATGACCCGCCCGGTCTCCAGCACATAGCCCCGATCCGCGATTTTCAACGCGCTGCGGGCGTTCTGCTCCACCAGGAGCACCGTGAGCCCCAGGGATTCGCGCAGGGAAACCACGTGCCGGAAGATGTCCCGGGTGATGTTCGGGGCCAGGCCCATGGAGGGCTCGTCCAGGAGCAGGAGCCGGGGCTTGGCCATGAGCGCCCGGCCGATGGAGAGCATCTGCTGCTCGCCCCCGGACAGGGTCCCGGCAGGCTGGTTGCGGCGCTCGCCGAGCACCGGGAACATGTCGTATATGGCGGAAATATCGGCCTCGATGGCCTGGCCTTGGCCGAATTTGTGGCGGGAGTAGGACCCCAGCAGCAGGTTGTCGGCCACGGACAGGGGTGCGAACACCAGGCGGCCTTCGGGCACATGGGACAGGCCCTGGGCCACGATGCGCTCGGGGCTGTGCCGGGTGATGTCCGCCCCGGCAAAGGTCACGGACCCGGTGGAGGGCCGGATGAGCCCGGAAATGGTGCACAGAAGCGTGGTCTTGCCCGCGCCGTTGCCCCCGATCAGGGCCACGATCTCGCCCGGGTCCACGTGCAGGCTCACCCGCTTGGCGGCCTGGATGCGGCCGTAGTGCACGTCCACGTTTTTGAGCGTGAGCACGGCTAGTCCTCGTCCTCGCCCAGATAGGCGGTGATGACCTTGGGGTTTTTCTGGATTTCGCCTGGGCTGCCCACGGCGATGATCTCCCCGAAACAGAGCACGCTGATGCGGTGGCTGATGCGCATGATCAGGTCCATGTCATGCTCCACCAGCACGATGGTCAGGCCCAGCTCCCGGTTCATGCGCACGATGAGGTCCCCCAGGGCCTTGGTCTCGCGCATGTTCAGCCCGGCCGCCGGCTCGTCCAGGATGAGCAGCCAGGGGTCGGCGGCCAGGGCTCGGGCCAGTTCCAGCATGCGCTGGCTGCCGAAGGACAGCTCTGCCGCCGGAATGGCGGCTGAGTCCGAGAGGCCCACGAAGGCCAACTGGGCTTCGGCGATCTCCCGCACCCGGCGCTCGCCCGAGAAATAGCGCGGGGTCTTGAACACCGCGTCCAGAAAGGAATAGCGCACAAAGGTGTGGCACCCGGTCATGACGTTTTCCAGCACGCTCATGTTGGAGAACACCTCCAGGTTCTGGAAGGTGCGCACCATGCCGTTCTTGGCCCGCAGATGGGCCGGGGCGGAGGTGATGTCCTGGCCCAGGCAGAGGATGGTCCCGGTGTCGCAGGGTCCCATGCCGCTGATGGCGTTCAAGAGCGTGGTCTTGCCCGCTCCGTTGGGGCCGATGATGGAGGTGATGCGGCCCTTCTCGGCCGTGAAGTCCACCTGGCTCAAGGCCTGCACCCCCCCGAAGCGGACCCCCAGGCCGGTGCAGCGCAACAGCGTGCTCTCAGGCATCGCCCGCCCCCTTGGCCCGCCTGAACAACCTGGCGCGCACCGCCCGCACCCCTCCGGCCAGGCCCTCGGGCAGGAAGATCATGCACACGATGAGGATGGCCCCGAAAAGCAGGATCTCGATGTTCTCAAAGGCCCGCAGGAACTCGGGCAGGGCGGTCAGGAAAAAGGCCCCGGCCACGGACCCGAAGATGCTGGACATCCCGCCCAAAACCACCATGACGATGAGCTCCACGGAATAGAGGAACCCGAAGGAGGCCGGGGCGATGAAGGTCAGGTAGTGGGCGTAGAGCACCCCGGCCAGGCCCGCGTAGAGAGCCGAGAGCACGAACACGGCCAGTTTGTACCGGGCGATGTCCACGCCCACGGCCTGAGCGGCCTTTTCCGAGGTGTGCAAGGCGCGCAGGGCGCGGCCCGTGCGGGAGTCGATGAGATTTAAGGCCACCAGGATAACCAGACCCAGGCAGCCCGCGCAGAGATAATAGTAGCCCAGGTCCGAGGTCAGCTCCATCCCGGCCAGGGACAGCCGGGGGATGCCCGTGAATCCCGAGGGTCCGCCGGTGAGTCCTACGGCCTCGTTGAACACGATGTACACGATGAGCCCGAATCCCAGGGTGGCCATGGCCAGGTAGTGGCCGTGCAGTTTGAGCGTGGGGATGCCGATGGCCAGGGCCACCACCCCGGCGCACAGCACGCCCGCCAGGCCGCCCAGGAACACGGGCAGGCCCAGGGTGGCGGTCAGGATGGCCGAGGTGTAGGCGGCCAGGCCATAGAACGCGCCGTGGCCCAGGGATATCTGCCCGGCATGGCCCAGGAGCAGGTTCAGGCCCACCACGATGATGGCGTTGATGGCCGAAAGGGTGAGCACGGTCAGGTAGTAGTCGTTGCCCAGGAGCAGGGGGGCCACGGCCAGAAGGGCCATGAGCGCTGCAAGGCCCAGGAGGTTCTTGCGGAAGGAGTCCACGCTAGCCGACCCTCCAGCAACAAACCCCGTCTCTTGCCGATGCGCAACAGTATGAAATAGTAATATAAATATTTATTTCTTGGTTTGGTGCGCTGGCAGGATTCACGGCTAGACCCTTTTCACCGACTTGCGGCCAAAGAGCCCCTGCGGCCGGACAAAGAGCAGGGCCAGGAGGAGGATGAAGGCAAAGGCGTCCTTGTAGGCCGAGGACAGATACCCCGCGCCCAGGGATTCCAGCACGCCCAGGACCAGGCCGCCCAGGGCCGCGCCGAACGGGTTGCCCAGGCCGCCCAGGATGCAGGCCGCGAACCCCTTGAGGCCGAGCAGCACGCCCACGTCAAAGGAGGTCAGGGTGATGGGGGCCAGGATGGCCCCGCCCACGGCCCCGATCAGGGCCGAGATCATGAAGGACAGGAGCACCATGCGCTCCACGCCGATGCCCATGAGCGAGGCGGCCTTGCGGTCAAAGGAGCAGGCCAGCATGGCCTTGCCCTGGATGGTGTGGGAGAAGAAGGCCTTGAGCGCGGCCAGCATGGCCAGGCTGACCCCCAGGACCCAGAGGCTCTGGGGCATCATGGCCGCGCCGAGTACGGCGATGGGCTTGTCCCCGGAAAAGGCGGGCAGGGCGTAGGTGTCCTTGCCCCAGACCAGCATGGCCAGGCCCCGGATGAAGATGGACACGCCGATGGTCACGATGACCAGGTTGATGGGGGAGGCGCCCTTGACCGGCCGGATGGCCAGCCGCTCGATGAGCGCCCCGGCGATCATGGTGGCCAGGGCGGCCAGGAGCACGGCCCAGGCGATGGGCAGGCCGAACCATTTCATGAAGAACACGCTGAACATGCCACCCAGCATGACGAACTCGCCCTGGGCGAAATTGATGATTCCGGTGCTGTTGAAAATGATGGTGAACCCGAGCGCGGCCAGCCCATAGGTGCTGCCCGTGGTGAGCCCGGAGATCAGGTATTGGAGGAGGCTGGAAATGTTCATGGATTGAAGGGGTCTCCGAAAAGCGGGCGCGCGCCCCGCGTTCGTTCCTTGAACATAAAAGACGGGGGAGGTCAACGGGGCCTGGACAGAAGGGATACAGCCGGGACCCTGAACAAAAAAACGCCCGGCCGAAGCCGGGCGTCGTGCATGACAAAATCAGGACTTGCGCCCCTATTCCATCAGCCTCCAATCCCCCTTCTCCACCTTGACCATGACAAAGGCGTCCTCGGACAGGCCGTTGTGGTTCTCCGGGGTGTAGGTGAAGACCCCGGCCGTGCCCGCATAGCCGGTGATCTTTTCCAGGGCGTTGCGGATGGCCTCGGGCTTGGCCGACTTGGCGGTTTCCATGGCCTTGACGATGAGGGACACCGAGTCCCAGCCGTGGCCGCCGAAGGTGGACACCGGGGCGTTGTACCTGGCCTGGTACTTGGCCGTGTAATCCAGGAGCAGCTTCTTTAAGGGGTTGGCCTCAGGGAGCTGGTCGGCCACGATGAGGCGGCCGGCCGGGAGCATGAGGCCCTCGGCCGCGCTTCCGGCCAGTTCGATGAACTTCTTGGAGGCCACTCCGTGGCAGACATAGAGCGGGGTGGTGATCCCGAGCTGCTCCCGGTTGCGGGCGATGACCGCTGGTCCGGGGTTGGTGCCCCAGACAATAATGGCGTCCGGGGCCGCTTCCTTGATCTTGGTCAACTGGGCGGTCATATCCGTGTCCTTGGGACCGTAGACCTCGTCCGCCGCCAGGACGAAACCCTTGGCCGGGATGAGCTCCTGAAGCACGGCCCGGCCGGACTGGCCGAACCCGTCGGACACCGAGAGGATGGCCAGCTTCTTCAGGCCCTTCTTGGCCGCGTCAGCCAGAATCTTCCCGGCCGCGTGGCGGTCCAGGGGGGCCACGCTGAAGACCCATTTGCCCACCGGGTTGACGATCTTCTCCGAAGCCGCGCAGGACACCAGGGGCACCTGGGACTCCTCGAAGAATTTCATGATGCCCAGGCTGTTGCCCGAGGTGCTCGGCCCGGCCACGGCCACGACCTTGTCCTTCTTGATGAGCTTCTGGGCCGAGAGCACGGCCTTGTTCACATCGGACTCGTCGTCATAGACAATGACCTCGAGCTTCTTGCCCAGGACCCCGCCGGCCGCGTTCACCGCGTCCTGGACCATGAGCATGGTGTTTTTTTCGGGCTCGCCGAGAAAGGCGGCCGGGCCAGTGACCGAAAGCACGGCCCCGATCTTGATGGTGTCCTCGGCCTGGGCCGGGCGGCCCGCACACAGCAGCACGGCCATGAGAACGGCCGCCAAGACGACGGTAAATCGAACCTTCATCTCCTGACTCCTTCGCCCGCATGCGGGCTCTGCGCAGCTTTTCCGGGAGGTCCCGCGCCGGGACCCGGGTCTTTGACCTTCTGCCTGGGGAGACCGGGCCGCCCTAGTCAATGATCTTCCAGCCGCCCTTGTCAATGACCACCAGGACAAAGGCGCTCTCGTCCAGGCCGTTGTGATTGGCCGGGGTGTAGGTGTAGGTGCCGGTGGTGGCCACGAATCCCTGAATCTTCTCCAGGTTGTCCCGGATGTCCTCGGGCCTTGCGGACTTGCCCATCTCCACGGCCTTGACCACCAGCATGAGGGCGTCCCAGGCGTAGCCGCCAAAGCTGGACACCGGGGCCTTGTACTTGGCCTGGTACTGGGCGGCGTAGTCCAGGAGCAGCTTTTTCTGGGGATGGGCGTCCGGGAGCTGTCCGGCCACGATGAGCCGCCCGGCCGGGAGCATGATCCCGTCAGCAGCCGGTCCGGCCAGTTCGATGAATTTGTCCGAGGCCACCCCGTGGCTCATGTACAAAGGCGTGGTCAGGCCGAGCTGTTTCATGTTCCGGGCCACCACGGCCGGGCCAGGATTGGTGCCCCAGCAGATGATGGCGTCAGGCCCAAGCTCCTTGATCTTGGTCAGCTGGGCGGTCATATCCGTGTCCTTGGGGCCGTAGACCTCGTCGGCCGCCAGGGTGAAGCCCTGGGCCGGGATGAGCTCCTGGAGCACGGCACGGCCGGACTGGCCGTAGCCGTCGGACACGGTCAGGATGGCCAAGCTTTTCACGCCCTTCTTCTTGGCCGCCTGCAAAATCTTGATCACCGCGTGGCGGTCGAGCTGGGGGGTGTTGAACACCCATTTGTTCACCGGGTTCACGATCTTTTCCGAGGCCGCGCAGGAGATAAGCGGAATCTGGGACTCCTCGAAAAACTTCATGATGCCCAGGGTGCTGCCCGAGATGCTGGGTCCGAGGACTGCGGCCACCCGGTCCTTCTTGGTCAGCTTCTGGGCCGAAAGCACGGCCTTGTTCACGTCCGACTCGTCGTCATAGACGATGACTTCGAGCTTCCGGCCCGCCACCCCGCCCTTGGCGTTGATCTGCTCTTCGAGCATGAGCAGGGTGTTCTTTTCCGGTTCGCCCAAAAACGAGGCCGGGCCGGTGACCGAGAGCACGGCCCCGATTTTCAGGGGTTCGGCGGCCTGGGACTGGCCAAGGGCCAAGCCGAACACAAGGCCAAGGACAACTGCGCAGCACAAGACAATGCGTTTCATGATCCATCCCTTTTTTCGTTGGAGAGGAAAAAAGCGGTGAGCGTGTACTCGCTCACTGGCCCGAGACCCTTTATTCAGAACATAAAGAGCCTTTCAGGTCAATCCTGGGCGTCATCGTTCTGGCAGGCTTACAAGGTGGACAGGCCATGGGAAAACGTGTACCTCGGGGCAAATCTGCGGCCCTTTATTCTTCCCGCACCCTGACCAGGAGAACGGGTTTTGAAGTCAGACCGACAGAAACACATCCGCAAAAACACCACCAGGCCCCTGACCAACGGGCATGTTTTTCTGATCCTGCTGCCTTTCGTTCTCTTTGTCGCCGCTGTCATCCTCCTGCACAGCTTTCCCTCGGATCGCATCGAGGCCAGCATCGCCCCGAGCCCGGAGACCTTTGCGGCCCCCACCCTGCCCCCGGCCTCGGACCTCCCGGATGCGGCCGCTGTCCCGGCCCCGGGCCTGATCCAGGATCAGGTCAAGAGCGGGGACACGGCCGACGACCTCCTGGCCGGACATGTGAGCCCGGGCGAAATCCACGCCCTGGCCGTGGCCTGCAAGGACGTCTTCCCCCTGTCCCGGATCAAAGCCGGGCAGCCCTACCGCATCCTGACCGAGAACGGGGCCTTTGCCGGTTTCGAGTACGAGATCGACCGCGACCGGGTCCTGGTGGTCCGGCGCTTTCAGGACCGGCTGGTCCCGGCCGTGGTGCCCATCGACTACGAGGTGCATCTGGAGACCGTGACCGCCACGGTGAACTTGAGCCTCTTCGACACCGTCACCGCCCTGGGCGAGACCCCGGAATTGGCCGTGCGCATCGCCGACGTGTTCGCCTGGGACATCGACTTCTGCCGGGACATCCAGCCCGGGGACTCCTTTCGGGTGGTGGTGGAGAAGCGCTACCGGGAGGGCAAATTCGTGTGCTACGGCAAGATGCCCGTGGCCGAGTTCGTGAACCAGGGCCAGGCCTATCGCGGCTACTGCTTTGAGAACGGCAAGGGCGGCCTGGCCTACTTTGACCCCACGGGCCGTTGCCTGCGCAAGGCCTTTCTCATGGCCCCCTTGTCCTTCACCCGCATCACCTCGGGCTTCACCCACAAGCGCCTGCACCCCATCCTGCACTACTACCGGCCGCACACCGGCGTGGACTACGCCGCGCCCGTGGGCACCCCGGTCTGGTCCGTGGGCGAGGGCACGGTCACGGCCGTGGGCTACAACGGCGAGGCCGGGAAATACGTGGTGGTCAGCCACTCAGGCGGCCTGCGCACCCAGTACAGCCATTTGAGCGCCTACGCCTCGGGACTGAAAACCGGGCAACGCGTGAGCCAGGGCCAGACCATCGGCCGGGTGGGCATGACCGGCATGGCCACCGGCCCGCACCTGGATTTTAGGCTGTACCAGGGCAACACCCCGCTGAACCCCCGCAATTTGCGCGGCTCGGCCACCACCGAGCCGGTGTCCCCGGCCAAGATGGCCCAGTTCAAAAAGACGGCCGAATCCCTCCAGGCCCTGCTGGACTCGGCCCCGGGCCGGGACAGTGCGCGCCTGGGCCAGGCCGAGACCCCGGGAACCCCGGCCGCCAACTAGCTGTCCATCGGGCCTTCTTTCGCGGGCCCAACACCAACACGTTTTTCGGACCTGAAAGAGGGCCGGGACCCCTGCTTTTGACCTTGTTTCCGTCCCAAGGGCCGGGTAAGGTCCGCCCAGAAGTCTTTGCTCCCCTGTTTTCCCCACCAAGGACAGAAGAAGGACCGGCATGGGCCACGCCAAGGACGCGATCTTCTCCCCCTTCCACACCTTGGCCTCCCGGGGCGAGGACCAGGGCGTGGGCCTGGCCGACGATCCCCAGCGCACCCGGCTCATCTCCCGCCGCATCCACGAAAAGGTCGAAACCTACGACGACTACAACTTCACCGGGCGGCAGAAAAAGGCCCTGCACATCTTCTTCGACCTGGCCCAGGAATTCCCCGAGGCCGTGGACCTGTACACGGTCACCGTGGCCGTGCCCAAGCTCCTCTTCGACCTGGACTGCACCCTGCACCTGCTGGACGCCGACCACCGCTTCCGGGTGGCCCGCCGCTCGGGCGAGGCCTGCCCGGCCACCGAGCGTTTCCTGGCCGAGGTCCTGCCCACGGAGCCGGTGCTGCACCAGGGCCACAGCCTCATTCCCATCAAGGGCAACCGCGAACTCCTGGACCAGCTCCCTTTCGAGCCCGTGGGCGACGTCATCGGCTGCCTGGAGGTCTCCGGGGCCGAGGATTTAGGCCCCTCGGAGCTCTTCTTCTTCCAGAAATACGCCAACCGGGTGGGCTTTCAGATCCACAACCGGATCATCAGCATCAAGAACCAGGAGCACATCGCCTTCATCCAGAGCCTGGTGCGGGACATCGGGCACAACGTCATCGTGCCCAACATGTATTTCAAGCTGTTCCTGAACCGGCTCAAGGGCAAGATCCAGGAGCTACTCCAGTTCCAGAACGAACTGGACCGCCGCTCGGCCCAGACCCGGGACCGCTCAGGACCCCTGGCCGGGCTGGCCGAGACCGTGGCCTACCTGCATGACGGGCTCATGTCCCAGTACGGGGAGATCAGCCGCCACTACGAGCAGACCAGCCTGTTTCTGGAGACCCTGCTGCGCCGCAGCCATTTCGAGCAGGGCCGCTACGTGCTCCAGAAACGCTCCTGCAACCTGCGCCGCCAGGTCATCGACCCGCAACTGGAGCGCTTCCGGCCCCGGTTCGCCGAGCGGGGGGTGGAGGTGGACATGAGCCTGGGCGGGGTGCCGGACGAGAGCCTGTGCATGGTGGCGGACATCGGGCTCCTGGCCCAGGTCTACGCCAACCTCTTTTCCAACGCGGCCAAGTACGCCCGGGCGGTCCAGGGAGGGGAACGGCCGCCCTTCATCGCCTTTGGCGCGACCATCCTGCCGGACCATTTCGGGCCGGGCACGGACGGGATCAAGCTGAACGTGTTTTCCTCCGGCCCGCCCCTGCCCCCGGAGGACATTCCCGGGCTCTACGAGTCGGGATTTCGGGGTGGCAACGTGGCCGACGAATACGGCACCGGGCGCGGCCTGTTCTTCGTGCGCCAGGTGGTGGAGCTGCATGGTGGAAAGGTGGGCTGCGAACCCTCGCCCGAGGGCAACAATTTCTACTTCATCCTGCCCCTGCTGGCCGAGGACGGCCCGCCGACCTGCGACCCAGTCCCGGATCAGGAAACGCCCCGCCTGCCCTGACCCTGACTCGTGTCGCGCCTGGAATGGGCCGCGCCTTCCGAGTCGTTCAAGAATAAGAAATAATTATTCTTATTCTTCATTCTTGCGGCATCGTATTTCGTGAACACGACCCTAGCCGTGTAAGCAGTCGGCCAGGCTGTCGCTGACCTCCACGTGCACCAGGTCCCCGTCCTCCCGGACCCGGACATTGACTTCCGGGTACAGGGCCATGTCCTCGGCCACGTTCTCCCATTTCGCCTTCTCGAATTCGATGTCCTCGCTGCCCTTGGGCAGGCTGGCCATGACCACCCATTCCATGTCGCTCTCCTGACTGCGGCTGGGAACGCCCGGCCGGGTTGAAGTTGGCCCTCGGGGGCTTCTCGTGTCGCGCTCCCTGGGTCTTCCACCCAGGAACTGAAGATAACTATAATAATTTCTTGCTCTTAACTGCCAGAGAAAGCGCGGCTCATTCCCGAGCGCGACCCTCGCTCACAAACTCCCGCCGGTTCAGGCCCAGGAGGCAGAACACCTCATAGGTGATGGTCCCCCACCAGGCGGCCAGGTCCTCGGGGCTGATGGCCTCAGGGCCTTCCCCGCCCAGGAGATAGGCCCGGTCGCCCACCCTCGTCTCGGGTCCCTGGCTCACGTCCACGGCCGTGAGCTGCATGCACACCCGGCCCAGAACAGGCCGCCTGCGGCCGCCCAGGAGCATGTATCCCTTGCCAGAGAGGCTACGGGAATAGCCGTCGGCGTATCCGGCGGCCACCACGGCCACGCGCATGTCCCGCTCGGCCGTGAACGTCCGGCCGTAGCTCACGGTGCGGCCTGCGGCCACCGGATGCACGGCCAGCACCGGCGCGCTGACCTGCATGGCCGGGGCCAGGCCCAGGCCCTTGTCCGTCCAGGCCGTGCCTGCAAAAGGGTTGGTCCCGTACAGGGAGATCCCGGCCCGCTGGAGGTCGAAATGCGTGGCCGGATGGGCCAGGATGCCCCCGGAATTGGCCAGGGAGGCCTCCACCGCCGGATAGGCGGCCCGGATCAGGGCCAGGGACCGGTGAAAGGCCGCGAGCTGCTCGTTCACGTAGTCCGCCTGTCCAGGTTCGTCGCCCGTGGCCAGATGCGAAGCGGCCAGGACCACCTGGACATTGGGCAGGCCCGCCAGGATGTCCAGGACCCGGGGAACCTGGTCCGTGGTGAAGCCCAGGCGGGACATGCCCGTGTCCAACTTGAGGCAGATCGTGGCCGTTCCGCTCTGGACCAGAGCCGTATCGGCCAGACGACCCAGTTGCTCGAAATCCCCGATGAAGGGGACCATGGGGTCTGCAAAGAGGACCTCGAACTCCTCGGGGTCCACGGGTCCCAGCAGGGACACGATGCGGCCCCCACAGCCCGAGCGGCGCAGGATGAGCCCCTCCTCCACCGTGCCCACGGCGAAATCCCTGGCCCCTTCGGCCGCCAGGGCCTGGGCGGTCTCGACCAATCCGTGTCCGTAGGCGTCGGACTTGATCACGGCCATGACCCGGCTGGCCCGGCCAGCCAGGAGCCGGTAATTGCGGCGCAAAACCGCCAGGTCCACCTGGACTCTGATTTTATTGTAGAAAATACTCATGTCCTACCGCTTCCTCTTGAACATTTTTTCCAGATCGCCCTGGTCCAGCCGGACCACCGTGGGGCGGCCGTGGGGACAGTAGTCCCGATCCGCACAGGGCAGCCAGGCCTCCAGAAGGGCCAGGGCCTCGTCCGGGGCCAGGGGGGTGTGGGCCTTGACCGCCTGGGAGCAGGCCAGGGAAATCCAGATCTCCTCCAAGCTCTGGGTCTTGCCCGCCAGGACCTCGCGCAGGACCGAGAGGGCCTGGCCCGGGGCCAGGGCCGCCGGGGTGGCCCGGACCTGGAGACGGCCGTCGGCCTCAAGGCCCAGCTCAAAGCCCAGCCGGGGCCAGTCGGCCCAGAACTGGCGGACCACCCGCTCCTCGGCCGGGTGCAGGGCCAGGTCCTGGGGCAGGGCCAGGGGCCGGGACTGCCCGGCCAGACGGCCCTGCCGGATGGTCTCGAACATGACCCGCTCGTGGGCCGCGTGCTGGTCCACCAGAACAACGCCCTGGCCCTCGGCAGCCAGCACCAGATAGGTCCCGGCCACCTGGCCCAGATAAGACAGTCCCGGGGCCTGGGCCAGGGCCACTCCCAGGGACCGTCCCAGGGTCCGGGGGGCCAGGTCCGGGACCTGGGCCGCAGGGCCGATACCGGACTGGTCATCGCCGGGCTGGTCCTGGCTGGCCAAAAAGGCCCTGTAGGTGGAGAATTTCGGGGAGGTCGGCCCAGACCCGGCTCCAGGGCCTGGGGACGAAACAGGGCCAGGAAACAGGCCCCCTTCCCCGGGCTCCTGATCCGACGCGGCCAGGGAAAACAGGCTCGGCCGCTCCGCCACCTCGGCCCCGGGGCCGAAGGCCTGGGCCGTCTCCCGGGCGCTGGCCGACTCCAGGGGACCGGCCCGGTCCAGGGCCTCGCGCACGGCCCGGCGCACCAGGGAGAACACCGCGCCCTCGTCCCGGAAGCGGACCTCGGACTTGGCCGGATGCACGTTCACATCCACCTCGGCCGGGTCGAGCGCAAGGAACAGGACCATCTGGGGGTATTCCCGGGCCAGGAGGCGGCCGGAATAGGCCTCGCGCACCGCGCTTTGCAGCATGCGGTCCTGCACCGGGCGGCCGTTGACCCAGAACAGCAGGCGCTCGGCCCGGGGCTGGGCCATGGACGGGCTTCCGGCCAGACCGTGGACCCGTCCGGCCGGGGCGCGCAAATCAAAGGGGATGAGCCCCTGGCACACGGCCGGGGGCCAGAAATGGGTCAGCCGCTCGGGCAAGGTCTGCCGGGCCGGAACCAGGAAGGCCTGGACCCCGTCCAGGGTCAGGCCGAAGGCCGCGTCCAGATGGGCCAGACAGAGGCGCAGCAGGATATCCCGGCAGCGCCGGGATTCGGTGCCCGGGTTCTTGAGGAACTTGAGCCGGGCCGGGAGATTGAAGAACAGGTCCCGGACCTCGATGCGGGTCCCGGCGGCCAGGGCCACGGGCCCAAGCTCGCCCAGGCGGCCGCCTTCCACGGCCAGGGCCATGGCCTCCTCCTGGCCCACGGCCCGGGAGGCCAGGGCCAGGCGGGACACCGAACCCACCGAGGCCAGGGCCTCGCCCCTGAACCCGAAGCTGTGGATGGCGAAGAGGTCCGCGGGCGCGCTGATCTTGCTCGTGGCGTGCCGGGTCACGGCCAGGGCCAACTCTTCGGCCGGGATGCCGACCCCGTCGTCCTCCACCCGGATGAGCCCCTGCCCGCCCCGCTCGATGACCACGCTCACCCTTGATGCTCGGGCGTCCAGGCTGTTCTCCACCAGTTCCTTGACCACGCTGGCCGGGCGCTCCACCACCTCGCCAGCCGCGATCTGGTTCTGAAGGGTCTCGGGCAGCAGGGCGATCACGCGGCGGGCCTCCCCGGACATGGCGGTCATGCGGCCCTCCATCCGGTCCTAGAAATTGAGGATGTTGAACATGACCGCATAACGCTTGTCCGTGGAGGAATCCGTGAACACGAAGGTGAAGGAGAAGCACTCGTGTTCCCAGGTTAAAAGCGCGGTTTTTTCCAGTTCTCGGCTGTTGGCCAGGTCCTTGCGGAACTCGCCGCCCAGGATGAACTTGCCCGGCAAAAAGAGCCGCGCACCCAGGGACAGGGCCTCCAGGTTCTGGGGATAACGGCGGGAATATTCGTTGATGCTGCGCTGGAAGTCGTACCCGACGGTGAAACTGCCCAGGTCGTCCTTGGTCAGGCGAACCGAGTGCTCGTGCTCGGTCAAGGCCCCGCGATAGGGGGAGTACCAGGCCCGGCTGCGCAGATCGACCCATTTCTCGGGCTGGATCCCCACCTCGAACATGGCGTCCCCGTAAGGCCTGCGGGGATACTGGTCCAGGAGATCCATGCGGTTGGCCTCGTTTATGTCGTAGCTCTGCTCCAGGCGCACCCGGGCGAAGTCCCGGTAGTCCGTGGCCAGGACCGGGGCCGAGGCGTTGCCGCCTGGTCCCTGGACCACGGAGTCCCGGCGGCGGTCCAGCACGTTGGTCAGGGAGTAGGTCACCCGGTTGCGGCCCTCCAGGCTGTCCAGAGCGTCGAAGACCGGGTGGCGGCTGTCGTCCACGGAACTGCCCCGGTACTCGTAGTTCACCCGGGGCTGGATGGTGTGCTTGAGCTTGGTCCAGAAGCTCTCCCCCACCAGGGAGGGGTCCGGGCTCACGGATTTCAAGTTGAAGACATTGAACCCTTCCAGAAAGGTGGTGGCCCCGGCCTCGGGCAGGAAGCGGCTGGGGGTGCGGTCGTTGAGCACCTGGGGGTTTTCGTCCTGGATCTTGTCCACCCACCAGGCGGTCTGGCGGAAGCCCAGGCTGGGGATGAAGGACACCCCGGCCGCGCTCAAAGGCAGGGAAAAGATGGGCCGGGCGTCCAGGCGCGAACTCATGCTCCCGCGCTCCCGCTGGAAACGCACCACCTGGGTGTCGGCCTGCCATTCCACCGGGGTTTTCAGCAGGGGATTCTTCCAGAAGGAGAAGTCCACCTGGGGCAGGCGCTGGACCGTGGGGTCGTCGGAAGCGGGATGGTTGCCGTTGCGGTAGGTGGTGTCCTCGGTATAGTCCATGCGGGCCGAAAGCCCCACGTTCTGGAAGCTGCGGCTGACCAGGGCCGTGCTGGTGCGCTGGAGGGAATCGCTCTCCTGGATGCCTCGGCCGAAATCGCGCAAAAATCCGTCCTTGCTCTGGAGGTAGCCGGATTTCCCGTCCTTGAACTCGCGCAGATAATCCTGATCCGAGACGAAATCCATGTCCAGCTTGACCTTGACCGAGGGGTCGCTGACAAACCCGTTGTATTTGCCGCGCAGCCAGTAGCGCTGCCTGTTCAGGCGGGAAAGCCCGGTGTCCGTGAACTGCTGGTTTTCCGGCATCTGGGCCGAGGTCAGGGAGTCGGTCAAGTAGTCGGCCCGGAGCTGGGCCTTGGTCTCCACGTCCGGGGTCTCGCGGTACTCCAGGCCGTGCATGAACCCGCGCTTCTCCATGTAATGCTCGTACAGGGTCAGGTCCCGCTCTTCGTCCAGGACCTGGTAGTAGGGCAGGTTGGCGTGGGCTCCGAAGCGCTTGCTGGAGGACAGGTCCGGGATGAGCAGGCCGCTCTGGCGGTTGTCCTTGCCCGGCAGGGTCATGTACGGGGCAAAGGCCACGGGCACGTCCTTGATGCGGAAATCCGTGTGCCAGAGCCGGGCGTTGCCATCCAGGGTGAGGTGCCCCTCCTTGGCCGTAAACGACCAGGCCGGGTTGTCCCCGGAGCAGGCCGTGAGCTTGGCGTCCTTGAAGGAGTAGGACGCGCCCTTGAACTTCTTCACCAGGGCGCTCTCGAAATAGATGTGGGGCTGGGCCACGAAGACCTTGCCATTCATCATCCACCCGGTCATCTGGGTCAGGTCGAACTCGGCCTCGCTGGCCTGGAAGAAGTCCCCTTCCCAGAGGGCCTGGACATTGCCCTTCAGGTAGACCCAGCGGGTGGCCTGGTAGTAGCGGGCGAAATCGGCCTTCAGGTAGTTCTTGCCGGATTTGAGCGTCACATTGCCCCAGGCCTGCACGTATTCGCTGTCGTGCTGGGACACGACGCGATCCGCGTTCAAGGTCCACTCCCGTTCGGAAGCGCCCTCCTGCGCCGGGCAGGAGGACCCCAGGAGCAGGAGCCCGAAAAGAAGCAGAAAAACGCGTGCCGCCATCAAACCGGTGTCGATCCTTTGACCGTCTGATCCTGGTCCGGGAATCCGGGCCGGGACCGGGCTGGCCATCCCTGCGTGCGGAGTCGTGGAGAGGTGGCGCTAGGCCGGTGTCCCCGGCTCAGCGCCATTGCCCAGGAAGGGATTGCCCCGGGCCAGATAATTGGTCACGTAATCGGCCACCCCGGCCTCCAGGGAGGTGAAGGGGGCCGCGTATCCGGCCGCGGCCAGCCGGTCCATGCGGGCCTCGGTGAAATACTGATACTTGTCCCGGATGAACTCGGGCATGTCGATGTAGTCCAGGGCCAGGTCCCGGCCCATGGCCGTAAACACCGCCCGGGCCAGGTCGTTCCAGGACCGGGCTTGGCCCGTGCCCACGTTGAAGAGGCCGCTGGCCTCCGGGTGTTCCAGCAGCCACCACAGGACCTCCACGCAGTCCTTGACGGACACGAAATCGCGCATCTGGCCCCCGTCCGGAAACTCGGGCCGGTAGGACTTGAAAAGCTTCATCCGCCCGGTCTCCCCGATCTGGGCGTGGGCCTTGCAGATGACGCTCTTCATGTCCCCCTTGTGCTGCTCGTTGGGGCCGTAGACATTGAAGAATTTGAGGCTGGCGATGCGGTCGAAGATCCCGGCCTTGTCCGCCCAGAGGTCGAAGAGGTGTTTGGAATAGCCGTACATGTTCAGGGGCCGCAAGGACCCAAGGGCCGCGATGTCGTCGTCAAAGCCCAGGGACCCGTCCCCGTAGGTGGCCGCGCTGCTGGCCGTGACAAAGCGCACGGAGTGGTTCAGCGCGAACCGGCAGAGCATCTGGGTGTAGCGGTAGTTGTTCTCCATGAGGTAGTCCGCGTCCTTCTCCGTGGTGGAGGAGGAGGCCCCCATGTGCACGATGGCCTGGGCCTCGAAGGGGTCTTCGTCCCCGCGCTCGGTGATGTACTTGAGGAACTGGGTCTTGTGCAGGTAGTCCTCGTAGCGCAGGTTGGTCAGATTCCTCCATTTCTCGCTCTCGCCCAGATTGTCCACGATGAGGATGTCCGTGATCCCCATCTGGTTGAGCTTCCAGACGAACGCGCTGCCGATGAACCCGGCCCCGCCAGTGACGATGTACATGCGAAACCCCCTGTGAAAAGATATCCCCACCCCGCTTCGGGCGGAGTACTGTACGCAGGAAAAGCCCGGGGCGCAACCGCTTACGGCCTGTCTGGGCCGGGGGGGCGGCCGGGGTCTTGCGGAACCACCCGGCCGCGCCTATTCATGAATGGAAAGGAGCCCATCATGAAGGCCTTCATCGTCTTTGCCCATCCGGAGCCGAAGAGCTTCAACGCCGCGCTGTTCCGAACCGCCCGCGAGGCCCTGGCCGGGGCCGGGTGGGAGGTCCGCGTCTCGGACCTCCACGCCATGGGCTTCAACCCGGTCTCGGACCGGCGCAACTTCACCACGGTCAAGGACCCGGACACCTACAAGCAGCAGGTCGAGGAGCTCCACGCCACCGGGGCCGGGGGGTTCGCCCCGGACCTGGAGGAGGAGATGGCCAAGCTGGAGTGGTGCGACCTCTTCATCATGCAGACCCCGCTCTGGTGGTTCGGCCTGCCCGCCATGCTCAAGGGCTGGGCCGACCGGGTGCTGGCCATGGGCCGGTTTTACGGCGACGGCCGGTTCTACGAACAGGGCGTCTTGCGCGGAAGGCGGGCTCTGCTCTCCCTGACCACCGGCGGGCCGCCCGAGGCCTATGAGAAGGGCGGGTTCAACGGCGACATCCAGGCCATCCTGCGGCCCATCCTGCGGGGCATCTGCGAATTCGTGGGCCTTTCGGTCCTGGCCCCCAACATCGTCTACGCCCCGGCCCACATCACGGCCGAGGAGCGGGCCGCGGCCCTGGCGGCCTACGCCGCCCGCCTGGGGTCCATCGAAAAGGAGGAGCCCATGGACGTGGGCCAATACTGAGGGCGGCTAGCCGTACAGGCCGCGCATGACCCCGATCAGGGCGGTCAAGCGCTGCTCGTAGGTGTGCTCGGCCAGAATGCGCTTGCGGGCGGCCTGGCTGATTTTGGCCCGGCCAGGCGCGTCGGCCAGATAGCGCTCCACCAGCCCGGGAATCTCCGCCGGGTTGTCGTAGCAGACCACCTCGCGGCCAGGCTCGAACAGCTCGGCCATGGCCTCCCGCCGATCCGTGATGAGGAATCCCCCGGCGGCCGGGACGTCGAACACCCGTTGGTTCACCGCGCCGCGCATCTGGCGGCTGGTGGTGTTGAGCTGGATGGCGCCCATCCCGTAGAAGGCCGGGAGTTCGGCGTAGTAGTCCAGCCCCTTGTGCAGCCGCCAGCCCCCCGGGGGGAGCACGTTCTTCCAGCCCTGGTCCCCAGCCACCAGCGCGCCGAAGGGCAGGATGCGGGCCACGCAGTCCGCCCGGTACACCCGGGTGGCCTCCCAGGTGATCAGGGCCTCGTAGTGCAGACGCTGCTCGTTGCCGGGCAGGGCCAGGAAGGCCGCGTGCTCCTCGGGAAAATCCCGGGCCAGGAACCCGGGCACCCCGGCCAGGCCCGATCCGGCAAAGGCCCGGCCCACGGCCCCCAGGCTCCCGGCCAAGATCCCGGTGAAGCCCCCGGCTTTGAGCCGTTCGGCCACCTGAGCCTGCATGGAGTTGCCCACAAAGGCCACGGGCGCGGTCAACTCCCGGGCCGAGAGATTTGCGGGCAGCGGGACCCCGGGTTTGAACCGGGTGTGGTCCGTGGCCAGGGGCAGGTGGAATACCTGGTCAAAGCCCATCTCGCGCACGGGCTGCACCGTGTCCCGGTCCCAGGTGAAGATGGCGGTCCAGGGTCCGGCCAAATCCTGGTACTGGTGCAGGATGAGCCGGGGAGCGTCCACGAACCAGGAGGCCAGGGGGAGCTCAAGCCGGGCCAGGAGGGTGCTCAGGCGGCCTTCCCGGTCCAGGCCCAGGTGGTTCACGGTGAGCACGAAATCCGGCTTGAACTCAACGACCAGGGCCAGCAGTTCCTCCACGAACCCCTCGCGGCCCGTGGGACCCTGGCCGATGTCCAGGACCCGGATCTCGGCCCCCAGGCGGGCCAGGGCGGCCTCTATCTCCCGGTACAGAAAATAGGGCCGGGAGAGCAGGAGCACCCGGGCCGGATGGGTCTTGAATTTGGGATATCTGGCCCGGCCCCAGAAATCCAGGTTCTGGGCCTCGGCCAGGCGCAGGGCCAGGCTGCGGTAATAGGCCGGGTCCAGGCGAAAATACAGGGGGATGGCCAGGGGCCGGAGCACGCCCCCCCCCTGCTCGGCCTGCCAGCGGGTCAGGGCGGCCAGGGCCGCCTCGGGCTCGGCTTCGGACACGAAAAAGACCCGGGGATTTCCGGCGTACTTCTCTTTGAGCCCGGTCACGGCCAGGACCGCCCCCTCCTTGTCCAGCACGGCCACCGGCCCGTCCTGGGTTTCCAGAAGGAGCCCCAGACAGACCCCCAGGCCCGAGCCCACCAGCACGGGCAGGCCGCCCGGTGCCGGGGCCTGGGTGAAGGTCCGGGCCAGGTCCTCCTCCCGGCGCAGGCCCTCGCGGCCCCACAGGCTCCAGGTCTTGTCCTTGAGGGCAAAGCGCAGGTCGGTCAGGACCCCGTTCTCGGCCACGGGCTCCACCCGGTAGCCGGGGTCGTCGAAAGGGATGAGCGGCTTCAGCGGGATCACGGGTTTCATCTGGACCGGGCCGCCACAGTGTGGCCGTTGCCCACCTTGTCGTCGGTCTCCTGGGTGGCCATGACCGTCCAGCCCAGGTCAAAGCGCCGGTTGGCGTAGAGGATCACGTCCAGCATGGTGGACAGGGTGTACACGAAAACATGGCCCTGGTCTCCCCCGTGGGCCTCGTCCAGTCTGGACGCGGCCTGGCCCAAATGCGCGGCCACGATGGCGGACACCTCGCTCACCGGCCGGTCCTGGTCCGCAGGCAGGGCGTCGCGCTTGGGAAAGATCATGAAAGCCACGCCGCCGGGTTTCAGCACCCGCTTCCACTCCAGAAAGACCCCGATGGGATCGGCGCAATGCTCGATGACATGGGAGCTGATGACGTAGTCCTGGCTTCTGTCCGGCAGGGGAATGGCCTCGGCCAGGCCCCAGAGGTCCACCTCGGCATAGGCCCCGCACAGGCGCACCTGGGACTTGCGGTAGAAATCGATGTTCGGGTCCAGGGGGGCCACGTTGATGCACCCCGGGAGGTTGAAGGGATTGTGGGCCGCGGCCCCCAACTCCACCCCCCGGCCCAGGCAGAGTTCATGGGCCAGGGCCGAGTCCGGGAAGACCATGGGCTGGCCGTTGTCCAGCACGGCCCCGGGCACCCGGGTGATGCGCACAGCCATCAGCAACTCCTCCCGGCAGCCTCTCGCCAGCAGGCCAGGAACTCCCCGGCCCGGGCGGCCAGGGAATAGCCCGAGAGCGCGGCCTCCCTGGCCTGGGCAGCCATGTTCAGGCGGCGAACGGGGTCGCTCACCAGTTCATCCAGGGCCTCGAACCAGGCCTCGGGGTCCGGCCCGGCCAGAAGCCCGGTCTCACCCGGGACCACGCAGTCGGCGTAGGGCGGCAGGTCGGCATAGACCCCGGCCAGGCCGCAGGCCGAATACTCCAGCCATTTGATGTTGCTCTTGGCCCGGTTGAAGGGGTTGTCTTTCAGCGGGGCCAGGGCGATGTGCCCGCCCAGCCGGGGCAGGCGGCGGACATAGGACAGATAGTCCTGGTCAAAGGGCAGGCACTGGGCCTTGATCGGGCCAGGCAGAAATTTTGGCTCGCAGCCGTAGAACTTGAAGAGCACGCCCTGGCCGTGACGCTCGGCGATCCGGCGCATGGGCTCCTCCAGGAGGTCCAGGTCCTCGGCGTGGGTCACGGTTCCGGCGTAGACCACCACCACCGGACCACGGGTCGGCCTGACCGGCCTGGCGCTGTCAGGAAAGGCCTGCTCCAGGATCAGATTGGGCAGGACCCAGGCCTTTGGGTTCAAGTCCGCGAAGGTCTGGGCCAGGACCGAGGTGGACACCGTGATCCCCCGGGCCTGGCGGGCCAGGGTGGTGACCGCCTCCAGGCTGGCCTCGGCCTTTTCCAGCAGGGGATGGCTGTCCGGCAGGTGCAGAAGGTCGTCGTCCACCTCGTAGATCAGGGGCTTGCCCAGGTTCAGGAGGTCCTCCATGATCTCCACGGTCTCCGGGCTGGGGAACCCGCGCTGGAGGATGAGCAGGTCCGCGTCCCGGCCCGCGTCCGGGGAGAGCATGTACTTCGTCCCGTTGTTCTTGACCTCCCAGGCGAACTCCACCTGGTCCCGGAACTGGAACAGGGGCAGGAGCAGGCGCAACTGGGCGCAGGCCTGGGAGGGCAGGTCAAAGCTGAAGATGGAGATTTTCAAGGGCCGCTCGGTCATGCCGGGAAACCTGCCTCGTTCTGGGTCGATTCTGGGCCAGTTCTGGGTCGGTTCTGGGTCAAGGAATTGTCAGGGCTTCAACGGTTCAAACAAGTTTCATGCCAACAAGTACAGCCGTCCCAGTTCGGCGTAAAAGGCCCGGTGGTCCGGGGGCAGGGGCAGGGCCTCGTCGCTGGCCAGGATGAAGGAGGCGTTGGCCAGCATGGGGCGGATCAGGTCCAGGGCGGCCAGGCGGCGGCGAGGCGCGCCCTCGGCCGCCAGCCTCCTGGCCATGGCCAGGACCTGGGCGGCCCGCTGGTCCGCGCCGTGCTTGGCCCGGACCTGGTCCCGGCCGCGCACGGCCATTTCCGCCAGGGCAGCGGCGTTTTCCGGCTCCAGGGCCTGGTGGGCCAGGGCTGCCGCCGCCCGGTCGTCGTCCCGGGGATAGACCAGGAGGTCCTGACCGGGCGTAAACAGATCATTCAGGCCGTTGCCTGTGTCCTCGGTCAAGAGGGCCGCGCCGCAGGCCATGGCCTGGAAGACCCGGAAATTGAGCTCCCCGGCCGCGCTCTGGTTTAAGACCAGGCGGGAGCGGCCAAACACCGACCCGTAGTCCCCGGTGAGCACAAAGAGCGGGCAGCGGCGCTTGAACCGGGCCAGGAAGGCCTTGCGGGCCGTGTTGATGCTGCCCGTGACCGTGCCCACGAAGCTGACCGGGATGTCCCGGTCAAGGCCCAGGTCCTGGTCCGTATCCGGGTCGGCGAACAGGGGGAGCCAGGCCGTGGGCCGCGTGATAGGGGCGTCGTCAAAGAAGCGGACGTAGTCCTTCTGGGCCGCGAACATGGCGTCAAAGGCCGCGCCGTAGGGGATGTGCCAGGGGTTGCAGTAGGAGTCGATGGAGTAGCCCAGGGTCACGGCCGGGAAATTCTCGAACCCCACCACGGACGGCGGGCGGCAGACATCGGCCCAGAAGACCAGGTCCGGGGTGAATCCCCGGGAGGTGAGCAGATCCGTAAGCCCCTTGAGGGACAGGGGCCGCTCCAGAAAGACCTCACACCCCGGCGCGCTGCCCAGGGTCAGGACCTCGGCCCCCAGCCTGCGGAAGGCCGGGACCAGATAGAGGCCGTCGATGTTTAAGATGCGCACCGTGTCTTTCTCCCTTCCGTAAAGGCCATGAAAAAAGCTTGCGGAAACCCCGTTCAGGGGCTCCCGCAAGCTTTTCATGTCCCAGGCATTGCAGGGAAGTCTTGGGGCGGACGAGGTCGCATGCTACCCTTCCGCAACAACCTTGGCCTTCTTTTTGGGTTTTTCCTTGAGCACGCCTTTCTGGAAGATGGTCTCCCGGGTCACGCAGACCGGGCGATAGGTGGTCTTCTGGTGCAGGCAGTGGACCGGGCAGGCCTCCACGCACACCCCGCAGTACACGCAAGCCAGGGGATCGCAGAACCAGGTGGCCTGGTCCTTGTCCACGGTGATGCACTGGGAGGGGCATTTCAGGGCGCAGGCGCCGCAGAAGATGCACTGGTCGATGTCATTGTACAGCTCACCGCGCGAATTCTCGAACGGCGGCCGCACCTCTATGGGATAGAGGCGGGTGGCGCGCTTGGCGAAGAAGTTGCGCAGGATGTTGGCGGTCATTTTGGCCACGGCTCACCCCTCCTTAACGTTCCGTGCAACTGATGCACGGATCAATGGACAAGACCACGATGGGCACGTCGGCCAGCTCGATCCCCGGCAACATGGCCGCCAGCGGCGGGATGTTGGCGAAGGTGGGTGTGCGGATGCGCACCCGGTCCAGGTATTTGGTGCCGTTGCCCTTGATGTAATAGAACAGTTCGCCGCGCGGTTGCTCCACGCGGGAGAGGATTTCACCCTCGGGCCGTCCCTTGACCTTCACGGCGATGTCGCCGTCGGGCATCTTGGCGATGGCCTGACGCACCAGGTCGATGGACTGGAGGGTCTCGTAATAGCGCACTTTCATCCGGCTGTAGGAGTCGCCGTCCAGGGCGGTCACCGGCTCGAAATCGATGGAGTCAAAGGCCGCGTATTTGAGCTGGCGCATGTCCTGGGCCACGCCGCTGCCGCGCAGGGTCGGGCCAGCCGCGCCCAGCTCCAGGGCCTTTTCCGCCGAGAGCACGCCGATGCCGCAGGTGCGCTTCTTGATGGTGTAGTCGTTCACGAAGGTGGACTCCAGGCGGCGCACCTCGCGCTCCACCTCGTCCAGCTCCGAGAGAATCCAGCGGGTCTGGGTGTCGTCCACGTCGCAGCGCAGGCCGCCGACCACGTTCACGGATACGATGACCCGCGCTCCGGTGGTGGCTTCGTTGATGTCCATGATCTTCTCGCGGATTCGCCAGCACTGCATGAACAGGCTCTCCATCCCGAAGGCGTCCGCGAAAAGGCCGAGCCAGAGCAGGTGGGAGTGGATGCGGTGCAGCTCGCTCCACATGACCCGGAGGTATTTGGCCCGGGGCGGCACGTCCACCTTCATCAGCTCCTCCAGGCCCTGCACGTAGCACATGGCGTGGATCTTGGAGCAGATGCCGCAGACGCGTTCCACGATCTGGACCATCTGGTTGAAGTCGCGGATGTCCACGAGTTTTTCCAGGCCCCGGTGCACGTAGCCGAGCGCCGGGATGGCCTGGGTGACGATTTCGTCCTCAACGGTCAATGACAGATGGATGGGTTCCGGCAGCACGGGGTGCTGAGGCCCAAAGGGAAGGGTCATCTTGGCCATATTCTTTCCTTGCCCGGACGCCGGGAGGCGCTAGGCCTTTTCCTTGCGGGTCACCGCGAATTTGCAGAAGGGCGTCCGTTGCGCTTCCTCGTCAAGATAGAGCTTGCCGCCGAAGTCGAGCACCAGGCCGTCGAAAACCACGCCGAACTGGTCGCAAATCTCGTTCTCGACCAGGAAGGCGGCGAAGTACACCGGGCTGATGCTGGGGACGTGGGTGTCCTTGGGCACGGTCAGACGGTAATGAGTCATGACCAGGTCCTGATCGAAGGTGTACAGGAGCTCCGTGGTCTTCTCATCCAGGGACACGGCGGTCATGGTCAGAAAACGCGCCTCCTGGGCCTTCATCTTCACGACCTCGCCCACGATGGTGTCCAGGGCGGCCGGTATGGTTTCTATGCTCATGGTGCTTGCCACCCTTATTCCTTGGCAGAGGCCGAGGCCTCGGCGCGCTTTTCAGCCAGGCGGCCCAGGGCCGTGACCACACCGTCGATGATGGCCTCGGGCTTGACCGCGCATCCCGGGACGTACACGTCCACCGGAATGACCTTGTCCACGCCCCCGACCACGTTGTAGGCCTCCCGGAACACCCCGCCGGAGGTGCCGCAAGCGCCCAGGGCCAGAACGACCTTGGGATGGGGCATCTGGTCATAGAGGTTTTTCAGCACCTTCTTATTGCGATGGTTGACCGTGCCGGTCACCAGCAGCATGTCCGCGTGCTTGGGATTGCCGATGTTTAAGATGCCGAACCGCTCCACGTCGTAGAGCGGGGTGAGGCAGGCCAACACCTCGATATCACACCCGTTGCAGCTTCCGCAGTCGAAGTGCACCAGCCAGGGTGATTTCAGCCGCGACTTTTCGATGAAATCCTTGATCACGGACACAGGCATTACCTCGCGTACAGCCAGACCAGATTGATGCCGGACAGGACCAGCCCCGAGAGCCACACCGAGCCGAGCATCCAGCGCCAGGTCATGCGCGAGGACACGTTGTCCACCAGGATTTCCGCCGCGTAGGTCGCAGCCACCAGGAGGATCATGCCCGCGATGCTGGTGGCCCAGAACAGGGACACCAGACCCAGGACCAGGATCACCTCGTACCAGTGGGCGATCTCGATCAGGGCCAGGTAGGGTCCGGAAAACTCGGTGTACACCCCGCGCACGATTTCCTGGTGCGCGTGATGGCAGGCCGAGATGTCAAAGGGGGACTTGCGCAGCTTGATCGTCAGCGCATAGCCCAGCACCAGGAACAGGAGCGGCAGTTTGAACAAAAGGGGCTGGTCCAGGGCAAAGACAGCGTCCACGCGGAAGCTGCCGGTCATCAGCCGGATACCCACGATGGTCAGGATGATCAGCGGCTCGTAGGCCACCATCTGAAGGAGTTCGCGCTGGGCCCCGATCTGGCTGTAGGGCGAAGGCACGGCGTACGCGCCCATGACCAGAAAAACCGCGCCCACGGCCTGGACGAAGAAGATGAGCAGGAGGTCCGACCCGGCGCACAAAAGGCCCACCGAGGCGGCGGCAGCCACCAGGTACATGACCGCGCAAAAGGCCTGCCACGGGTTGGTGGCGGTCACTTCCTTGCCCCAGAGCTTGGCCGCGTCGTAGAAGGGCTGGATGAGCGGCGGCCCCTTGCGCGACTGGCAACGGGCGGTCAGGATGCGATCCAGACCGCTGACCAGGCCGCCGACAACCGGCGCGACAGCCATGCCGATGAGGGCGAGAAACAATGATTTCATCACAGCGCCCCCCCAATCATGAGCACGAGCATGAGGCCCGCGCCCATGTTGACCCAGCAGGTCAGGCGGTCCTCGGTCACGAGCGAGGTGAAGTACGCATTGCCGAGTATGACCGGCATGTCCTGGTTGATGGGTCCGACGTAGGTGCCCTCGACATTCTCCGGAGCGCCGCAGAGGTAGGGCCGGGTCATGCGGGCCGTACGGGCCTGGCGCATGGCGTTCACCGCCCAGAGGAACCCGGACCCGATGACCACGATCATGAAGCCCATGACCGCGGCCGAGGCCGGATTGGCCAGACCGGGTCCAGGCCCGGCCACGCGGTTGTAGACCCAGGGCCAGAGCGCCGAGAGGAGCACGGCCCCGCCCAAAAGCGCTGCCAGGGGACCCCGGGTGAGCATGGGCTGGAGCTCGGGCTCCCGCGCCCCCAAAGAGGACACGGACATGATCTGCCCGGCCCAGCGCGCCCAGTAGGCCACGGTGACCGCGCTGCCCAGGGCCAGCATGACGATGACAAAAAGCTGCTGGGACGAGGACTCGATGGCCACCCACTTGCCCAGCAGCATGCCGAAGGGGGGCAGGATCATGGTCAGGATTCCAGCCACCAGGATCACCGCGGTCCAGGGCATGGCCGTCAGGAGGCCGCGCATGTCCTCGATGTCCCGGCTGCCGATGCGCTGCTCGATGGTGCCCACGCAGAGGAACAGCAGGGCCTTGGTCAGGGCGTGGAAGATGATCAAGAGAATGGCCGCCGTGATGGCCGCCTTGGTGTTGATCCCGGCGCAGGCCATGATCAGGCCCAGGTTGCTCACCGTGGAGTAGGCCAGGATCTTCTTGCCGTTGCTCTGTCCCATGGCCAGCACGGCCATGGCCAGGAAGGTGAAGGCCCCGGCCAGGGCCACGCCCAGGCTCAGGAAAGTCCCGGCAAAGGCCGGGGCGAACCGGATGACCAGGTAGACTCCGGCCTTGACCATGGTGCTGGAATGCAACAGGGCCGAGGTCGGGGTCGGGGCCACCATGGCCCCCAGAAGCCAGCTCTGGAACGGGGCCTGGGCGGCCTTGGTGAAGCCCGCGAAGCACAACAGCGCCAGGGGCAGGAGCAGGGCGGCCTTGGGTCCGGCCGAGATGATGGCCTGCATGTCCATGGTCCCGGTCTTGGAATAGATCCACATGATACCGACCAGGAGGGCCGCGCCGCCCAGGGCGTTCATCCACAAGGCCCGTACGGCGTTGGTCTCGGCGATCTCGGTCTGATCGTGCCCGATGAGCAGGAAGGAGCAGATGGTGGTCAGCTCGAAGAAAAAGTAGAAGAAACTCAAGTCATTGGTCAGCACCAGTCCGTTCATGGCCCCCAGGAAGAGGACCATGATGGCAAAGAATCGGGGCTGTTTGCTTCCTTCCAACTGCAAGTGGTGCTCATGTTCCTTCATGTACGGAATGGCATGAATGCAGATGAGCGAACCGACGATGCAAATGACCAGAACCATGACCAGAGAGAGGGTGTCACCGTAGAAAGTTGCGTACTCTTTTCCTGGTGCGACCATGAAGGTCTCGAAGCAGGCCAGGAGCACGAACTGTAATACGGCCAGTCCCTGAATTAACAGATTCCGATGCTTGTAGCCATAATACCCTATGACGCCGAGGAGGAAAAAATCTGCCGCCTGGATAAGCATTGATACGCTTATTCCCAGGATGGATTTCGGCGCGGCGCTGAAGGGTGTTGAAGCCATAAGCATCAGGGCGCACAGAGTGAGAAGCCCTCCCGTACCAATGATGATCAGGGAGCGCAACTGTTCCTGCCGGAGCAGAAGACACCCGAGCGCGGCCAAGAACGGCACAACAATGAGAAGAAATAGAAGCGTGTCTGGCATGACTTCGCCAGTAGCAAACCATACTTTCAGAGTCAACCCCCCTGGCCGGGTTTCACACCCGATCTGCGTCAGTTTTGCATGGCCGAACAGCCACTTGCGTCTCTGGCCCAGGGGACCTCGGCCCGGGATTCCGGAGCCCCGGACCCGGCCCCTGCAAATTCTGGTTGAAAAACATTTTCCCCTGTCCTAAATTTGTGCCATACTTCATTTTCCGAGACGAACAGGCAGCAACCGCCGGACCAAGGACAATTCCACCATGCGTCTGGAAAAGCATCTTTTGGTGACCATCGGCGAAGACCCCTCGGCCTTCTACGGCGTGCGCTTCCTGGGCTCCTTCTTTTCCACCCGGGCCAAGGCCGAGACCCGCCTGACCCTGTTCTATACCGCGCCCAGCCCGCCCCGGGTCTGGCCCCATGAAATGACCCACGAGACCGTGCGGCGCACCGAGCAGGAATCCGCGCGCATCGAGGCCGAGGGCCGCGAGCACTTGGAAGAGGCCCGGGAGCTGTGCCGACGCGAGGGTTTTGCCGGGGACATGGTGCACAAGAAGCTGGTCATTCGGGGGGCCACCCGGATCAAGGACATCCTGGCCGAGGGCGAGGACGGGCTCTACGACGCCGTGGTCCTGGGCCGCCGGGGCCTGACCAAGCTCTCGGAATTCATGGACGAATCCCTGACCAAGCAGATGATGGGCGAGACCTACCATTTCCCCATCTGGGTCTGCCGCAGGCCCGGCGTGGGCCGTCGGGACGTCCTGGTCTGCGTGGACGGCTCGGCCCCGGCCTTGAAAATCGCGGACCACGTGGGCTTCATGCTGGCCCACGAGGAGCGCCATCAGGTGGTGCTCTGCCAGGTGGCCAAGCCCGGGGACCAGCCCGACCCCCAGGTGGAACGGAACATGGAGACCGCAGGCACGGCCCTTCGGGAAAACCTCTTTCCGCCCGAGCGCATCACCACCAAGGTCCTGTACGGGGACAACGTGGCCGAGGCCCTGCTGGAGGAGGCGGAAAATGGCCGCTACGCCGCGGTGGCCGTGGGTCAGACCGGGGCGGGCCAGGCCTCCTTACGCAAATTCTTCTTCGGGTCGGTCAGCGAGACCCTGTTCCGCAAGCTGGAAGGCGCGGTGCTCTGGGTCTGCCAGTAGTCTCAGGCCACACCCAGCCCGAACGAAGAATAAGAATATTTATATTCCAGTTGCTTGTGCTGTTATGGGTTTCCGGATGCGGTCCTAAATCCTGATGCGGTCCTCCGAGCTGACGGGCTCCGGGAGCGCGGGCCGCAGGTACAGGGTGACCACGGTCCCCTGGCCCAGGCGGCTGGAGAGGTCCACCCGCCCCCCCAAATCCTCCACGATCTTCTTGGTCATGGCCAGGCCCAGGCCGTAGCCCTGGTCCTTGGTGCTGAAAAAGGGGCTGAAGGCCTGGTCCAACTGCTCCCCGCTCATGCCCCGGCCGGTGTCCTCCACCTTGACCACCACCATGTCCCCTTCCAGGGTGGTGCTGATGACCACCTGGCCCCCGCCGGGCATGGCCTCGGCCGCGTTCATGAGCAGGTTCAGCAGGCATTGCTTGATCTGCTCGGGCTCGCCGTTTACGCGCGGCAGGTCCTGGCCAGGGACCACCAGGAACCGGTAGCCCGCCTGGCCGTGACTCATGGTCATGAGGGTCACGGCCTCGGAAGCCACCCGGTCCAGGTCCGTGATTCCGGGCAGGGCCGAGGCCGGGCGCACGAAACGGAGCAGGTCGGCCAGCATCCGATCCAGCCGCTTGGTCTCCTCGGCAATGACCAGGAGCTTCTCCCGCTCCTTCGCGTCCACGCTGTCCATGCGCAGCAGGGAATTGGTGAACCCGGCGATGGCGAAGAGCGGGTTCCTGATCTCGTGGGCCAGGTAGGTGGACATTTCGCCCACCACGGCCAACCGGTCGGCCTGCTGGCGGAGCTTTTCCTTGCGGGTGCGGGCGCTGATGTCCCGGCGCATGATGAGGATGTGGGTCAGACCCCCGCCCGGCCCGGAAATGGGGTAGGCGTAAATCCTGAAATACATGAGTTGGCCCTGGGCGTTGACCCGGGTGAACAGGGATTCGGCCTTCTGCCCGCTGTCCAGGACCGTGTGCAGGGGACAATTCGGGTCCGGGCCGCCCGGGCAGAACGGTCGGCTCCCGTCCAGGTACTCCACCTCCCAGCAGCGCAGGCCCACCAGATCCTTCTTGTCCTTGCCCGCGCCCACCCTCACGTTGCGGTTTAAGTCCACCACCCGGCCTTCCTTGTCCAGGAGCAGGATGTCCTCCTGCACCTCGTCGATGATGGCCTCCAGAAGTTCGCGCTGGCGGTCCAGGTTCAGGCGGCAGTGGGCCCCGAACTGGGCCAGGGAGTGCAGCCCGCACAAAAACACCGAGCCCACATGGTCGATGAGGGACACGCTCTCGGGCAGGCTCTGGCGCAGGTCGCGCACCCGGTAGCGCTCGCCCTTGAGTTCGATGAGCAGGTCGATCTCCGGGTGCGCGGCAAGCATCCCGGCGCAGGTGTCGTAGACCGGCACGCCCAGGCTTTTGACCTTGTCCAGCCGGGAGGCCCTCGGGCCGGGTTCGGCCAGAGCCGCTAGGCGCATGGGCGGGAGGAAATTGCGGTAGCCGACCCCGGACACGATATCCAGCAGGGACAAGAACCCCGGGCCAGTGCCCAGGATGCCCACCTGGAACTCCCGATCCGTGGCCTCCAGAACGCAGAACTCGTCCAGCAGATTGGGCGTGTTGCTCATGGTCAGACCCTTTTTGGCCCCACCCTGCCTGCTCGGCGCGGAATTGACAAGGCCCCGAGGCTCGCTAGCGGGTCAGATACGCTTGGCCACGGCCAGCACGGTCTGGGCGTACAACAGGTCGTTGTTGTACTGGCGGATGATCTTGAGCTTGGCCTGGTAGGAGAGGTCCTCGCGCCAGCCCCGGGACTTCAGGAACCGGCCCATGCTGTGGGCCGCGTCGGCCACACCAAAGAGGTCCACCCGGCCGTCCCCGTCCCCGTCCACGCCCAGGCGCAGGGCGTTGAGCGGCGTGAACTGGCACAGGCCGAAGGCCCCGTACAGGGACCCGGGCAGGGAGAGTGGCGCGAATCCATTCAGGCGGCAGTACTCCAGGAAGAAACGGATCTGGCGCAAAGCCCAGGCTGACTTCTCGGCCTGACGCCCGGCCAGCCAATCGAGCTGCTCGGGCGTGGGCTGGTACTCAGCCACAAAGGGCAGCATGGCCCCTGGGTCCGTGCTGGCGGCCAGGTTGGCCAGGGCGGCCAGCACCGGCCGTTGCCCCAGAAAAGTCCCCAGGTGGGTCTCCACCAGGAAGATGGCCGTGAGCAGGGAAGGCGAGGTCCCGTAGCGCCGGGCGGCCTCCTCAAGGACCAGGGCGTTGGCCTTCTTGAAGGCCGCGATCTTCTCCGCCCACTCGGGCGTGAGCCAGGTGTCGTAGATGGTCAGGGGCTTGCCGGTCGGGGCCTTGGGCTCGGGCTTGGGCAGGAAGCGGGATTTGTACAGGGCGCGGAGCTTGCGGCCCATGATGGAGGCGTCCGGGACCAGGCTTGAGTTGGCGAAAAGCGGGATCAGGGCCGTGCGGTTCTCGCCTTCCAGGGCCAGGCGCTCCAGGAGCCCGGTCCAGGCCGGATTCATGGTCCCGTCGGGCTGCACGGACTGCGCGGGCGGGGCGGCCGGGGCGGAGGTCCCGGGGGACGCGCCCTCTTCGGCCGATTCGGCCGCCGCCTCGCCTTGGCCCCCGTCCAGACCCTGGTCCAGGCCTTGGGCCAGGCTGGCCGGGACCTGCGCCAGGGAGCACAGACCCCACAGGACCAAAAGAGCGAGCAGGCCCGCTGCCTTCAGGCCCCCAGCCTTCAGGCCCGATATCCAGCCCAGGGGCCGCATGGGCTTACAGTTCCTTGGCGTGGGACCGGGAGCGGGAACGGGAGCGGGAGCGCCGCCGGGGATGCTTGGTGGTCTTTTTGGGCGGATCGGGCTCGCATTTGATGAGCAGGTCCAGCTCCTCCATGCGCAGGCAGACCTCCCGGCTGACCCAGGCGTCCGTGGCCGCGTAGTCGATCTGCTTGCGCGACAGCACGGACTGGCCCCAGTTGCTGCGCTGGGCGGCCTTGGAAATGCGGAACCCCAGAAAATTGGCAGCCAGGTTGCGCAGCCCCCGGGTGTGCAGCCCGAGCTTGGTGGCGATGAGGCCCAGGTCCACGAATCCGGCGTCCTCAAAGGGGGACAGGCCCTGCAAGGCCCGCACGTCGTCGCGCACGGACACCCCGGCCTTGACCACGGCCGGGTCGGCCAAAAGGTCCACCAGGTCCTGGGTCAGGGGGATGCGGCTCAGTTGGAAGAGATAGACCTCCCGATCCGAGGCCAGTTGCAAAAGCGCCGGGGGATAGGACACGCCCTTGCGGAACGAGGGCCGGGTCTCGGTGTCGAACCCGAGCACCTTCTGGCCCCGCAGCCGGGCCACGGCCAGGGGAACGGCCTCCAGGTCCTGGATCAGGCGGATGGGACCGCCAAAGCCCCCCAGGGGCAGGGCGTTCAAGTCCTCGGCCGTAAAGGCGCGCAAAAAGCGCTCGGGCACGGGAATCGGGGGATCGGGTATGGGGGCGTTCATCTTTTCATTCCTCGGACGTGGGCCGGATATGCCCTCTTCCGGCCGGAAAGACAACCCCGTGCGTCTCCGTTCTTACAGGACCCGGCGAGTTGCCATCCTGGGGCGGTGAAGATAAGGAGGGGGAAAATTCCCAGGCGAGGAGGAGGTCTTCATGACCAGCGCCCCTGCTGCTGACGCGCATTGCATTTTGGTGGTGGAGAACAGCCCCACCCAGGCCAAGATCATCTGCCAGCAGATCGAATCCCGCACCCGCTTCGCCACCCTGTTCTGCTCCACCCTGGCCGAGGTGCGGGAGATCATGGAAACCAAGGGCCCGGGCCTGTTCATGGCCGTGCTCAATTTGAGCTTGAAGGACGCACCCGACGGAGAGGCCGTGGATTTTGTCCTGGCCCGGAACATCCCTTCGGTGATCCTGACCACCACCTTTGACGAGGCCATGCGCAACCGCTTCCTGGAAAAGCACGTCCTGGACTTCCTGGACAAGGCCGATCCGGACGGGCTGGACGCCCTCATCGACCTGGTGGAGCGCTTCGACCACAACCGGGAGACCACCGTGCTCCTGGCTGACGACAGCCCCACCATGCGCGCCGTCATGCGCAGATTCCTGGCCATCCAGAACCTCACCGTGCTGGAGGCGGCCGACGGCCGCGCGGCCCTGGACCTGCTCACCGCCCATCCTGAAATCCGGCTCCTGATCACCGACTACGAGATGCCGGTCATGGACGGGCTCACGCTCATCACCCAGGCCCGAGCCCTGCGCCCCAGGGACAGGCTGTCCATCATCGGGGTCTCGGCCCTGGATTCCGGGGCGCTCACGGCCCGGTTCCTGAAGCACGGGGCCAATGATTTCCTGAAAAAGCCCTTTGAGATCGAGGAATTCATCTGCCGGGTGCACAAGAACCTGGCTGAGATCGAGCGCCTGGACGAACTCAAGCACACCCGCACCCGGGACGACCTGACCGGGTTGTCCAACCTGGGCCATTTCCTTAAAGTCTGCCGCCCCCTGGCTGCCGAGGCCCGTGGCCTGGGCAACCCCCTGACCCTGGCCGCCGTGGGCCTGGACGGGGTGTGGGAGACCGTGGCCGCCCACGGCTTCGAGGCAGGCGAGGTCCTGACCCGGCACGCGGCCACCCTCATCGAGCAGTACGGCCCCTGGGCCGCCCTGGCCCGGGAGGGACGGGTCTTCTTTTTGCTGAGCACCCTGCCCCCGGCCGAGGCCCTGGCCCGGCTCCGGGATGTGCAAAAGGCCGCTGGCCTGGTCAAGGTCCCCTTCCAGGAGCACACCCTGGGGTTGAGCTTGAGCCTGGCCGCCTGCCGCAGCCTGGAGCCCACCCTGGAAGGGTCCCTGGCCTGCCTGGCCCAGACCTTGAACGCCCCGGCCGCCCCTGGCCGGACCCTGTTCCTGTGACCGGGACGCCCTGCGCGCTTGTCCCCGCCCCTGGCCTTCGGGCCGCCCTGGCCCTGGGCCGGGCCGCCCTGGCCCTGGGCCGGGCCGCCCTGGCCCTGGGCCGGGCCGCCTGTCTGGTCGTCTGTCTGGCCGCCCCTCTGGTCGTCTGCCTGTCGATCACGGTGTCCCTCTGCCTGCTGTCCGCCACAGCCCAGGCCGAAGGCCACGGCAAGGCGGCCGAGCCTGCCCCCTCCCCGGATGGCAAACCCCATACCGCCTTGCACTACGGCGGGACGGTCAAGCCCGAGGACCTGCGGCTGAGCCCGGAGGAGACCGCCCAAATGACTTCCCGGTTCAAAAATTACGACGACACGCTCAAGGACATCACCGTGCTCCTGCAACGGTTGGAGGACATCCCGCCCCTGTCCAAGCCCCCGTCCAAGGTTCAAGCGGTCATCACCCCGCAGAGCATCCTGGTGGTCGGACTGACCCTGGAGACCATGGAGGGGGTCAAGATCTGGCCCAACCGAGTGCGCATCCCCCGAAAGGACCTGGTCCGCCGGGTGCTGGAGATGCTGGACAAGGCCATGGCCGACTACGAGAAGCTCAAAGATAACCCGACCTTCAAGTCCGGAAACGTCAAGAGAATCTACTTTTGAGCCAGGCCTAGCCCCCAGGCCCGCGGGCGGCCCCGGGAAGCCGCTTCTGACCACTGATAACACCCCAAAAATTCATGCCTTCCCCAGGCCCTGGACCCAGGGCTTTTTTTTCGACAAATCTGGAATATTTCTAGAGAAATTTGCCGCTTTTCTCGAAAAAAAACATGTGTTTCGACAACATGTTATAATATTCACAAAAGAGCCCCGTGGGGAGAAAAAAAAAGCTTGCAACAAGGCTTGCGAATGCATTAAGAGCAACCTCACTTTGGGAAGGTCAGGACGTACACGCCTCCCAAGGCCCTGGGCGGTGGAGAAGTCAAAACGCCCGGGAGATGGGTTGACACTTGCGGCCGAGCTTGTTAATTCCTTCACAAGCAAGTCGGTTCCGACAGGTAATAAAGCCCTGATGGTCTTCGGACTCTCAAGGCTTTTTCCTTCCTCAAGGAAGGTTATGCGTCAAGGAATACAAAACCATTAAACTTGTTGTAAGGGAGGAAATTCGTTATGCCTACCTTTGTCAATCCGGAAAAATGTGATGGCTGCAAGGGTGGCGAGAAGACCGCTTGCATGTACATCTGCCCGAATGACCTGATGATCCTGGATCCGGAAGCCATGAAGGCTTACAACCAGGAGCCTGAGGCCTGCTGGGAGTGTTATTCTTGCGTGAAAATCTGCCCCCAAGGCGCCATCGAAGCCCGTCCCTATGCTGACTTTGCCCCCATGGGCGGCACCTGCATCCCCATGCGTTCGGCTGAAGACATCATGTGGACCGTCAAGTTCCGCAATGGCAACATCAAGCGCTTCAAGTTCCCCATCCGCACCACCCCTGAAGGCTCCATCAACTGCTTCGGCGGCAAGCCCGAGCCCGGCAACCTGGACGACGAGCTGCTCTTCACCGAGACCGCTCTGATTGTCCCCAAGGAAGCCCTTGGCAAGAAGATTGAGATTGCTGAAGCCGACAAGACCCTGGTCATCTAAAGACTTCAGGTCTTCGTCCCGTTTGTTACAGCGGTTTTAAGACAACAACTCCAAGGAGGACTCAAATATGCCTCTGCTTCCCAGCAAAGAAGCGGCCAAGGGTCTGGCTCTCGCCGAGCCTCAGATTGTTGAACAACACGTCGACATCCTCATGGTCGGCGGCGGCATGGGCAACTGTGGCGCCGCGTACGAAGCCGCCCGTTGGATCGAGAAGGTCGGCGGCGGAATCTCCATGCTGCTGATCGACAAGGCCTCCCTCGAGCGCTCCGGCGCCGTGGCCCAGGGCCTGTCCGCGATCAACACCTACCTGGGCAACAACGAAGCCGACGACTACGTCCGCATGGTCCGCACGGACCTGATGGGCCTCGTGCGCGAAGACCTGATCTTCGACCTGGGCCGTCACGTGGACGATTCCGTGCACCTGTTCGAAGAGTGGGGCCTGCCCATTTGGGTCAAGAAGGACGGCAAGAACCTGGACGGCGCTCAGGCCAAGGCCGCTGGCCTGTCCGTGCGCAAGGGCGCTGACCCGGTCCGTTCCGGCCGTTGGCAGATCATGATCAACGGTGAGTCCTACAAGGTCATCGTGGCCGAAGCGGCCAAGAAGGCCCTGGGCGACGACCGCTACATCGAGCGCGTGTTCATCGTGAAGATGCTCCTGGACGCCAATGTGAAGAACCGCATTGCCGGCGCCGTGGGCTTCTCCACCCGCGAAAACAAAGTGTACGTCTACACCTGCAACGCCGCTCTGGTGGCTTGCGGCGGCGCGGTCAACGTGTACCGCCCCCGGTCCACTGGTGAAGGCATGGGCCGCGCCTGGTACCCGGTGTGGAACGCTGGCTCCACCTACACCATGTGCGCTCAGGTCGGCGCTGAGATGACCATGATGGAAAACCGCTTCGTCCCCGCCCGCTTCAAGGACGGTTACGGACCGGTCGGCGCCTGGTTCCTGCTGTTCAAGGCCAAGGCCACCAACAGCAAGGGCGAGGACTACTGCGAGACCAACCGCGCCATGCTGAAGCCTTACGAAGATCGCGGTTACGCCAAGGGCCACGTCATTCCGACCTGCCTGCGCAACCACATGATGCTTCGCGAAATGCGCGAAGGCCGCGGCCCCATCTACATGGACACCAAGACCGCCCTGCTGAACACGGTCAACGGCAACTTGAACGGACCCGAGTGGAAGCACCTGGAGTCCGAGGCTTGGGAAGACTTCCTGGACATGTGCGTGGGCATGGCCAACCTGTGGGCCTGCACCAACTGCGCTCCCGAGGATCGCGGCTCCGAAATCATGCCCACCGAGCCTTACCTGCTGGGCTCCCACTCCGGCTGCTGCGGCATCTGGGTGTCTGGTCCGGACGAGCCCTGGGTGCCCGAGGACTACAAAATCCGCGCCACCAATGGCAAGGTGTACAACCGCATGACCTCGGTCGAAGGCCTGTGGACCTGCGCTGACGGCGTCGGCGCTTCCGGCCACAAGTTCTCCTCCGGCTCCCACGCTGAAGGCCGCATCTGCGGCAAGCAGATGGTCCGCTGGGTCATGGATCACAAGGACTTCAAGCCCGCTCTGAAGGAAAAGGCCGCCGACCTGGCCAAGGAACTCTACAAGCCCTACTACACCTTCGAGGCTGGCAAGAACGCCTCCACCGCTCCGGACATCAACCCCAACTACATCTCCCCCAAGAACTTCATGATGCGCCTGATCAAGTGCACCGATGAATACGGCGGGGGCGTTGGCGTGTACTACACCACCTCCAAGGCTCTGCTGGACACCGGCTTCTGGCTGATGGGCATGCTGGAAGAGGACTCCGAGAAGCTGTGCGCCCGTGACCTGCACGAGCTCATGCGCGCCTGGGAGCAGTATCACCGCCTGTGGACGGTGCGTCTGCACATGCAGCACATCTCCTTCCGCGAAGAGTCCCGCTACCCGGGCTTCTACTATCGCGGCGACTTCATGGGCCTGGACGACGCCAAGTGGAAGTGCTTCGGCAACTCGAAGTACGATCCCGACACCAAGAAGACCACCTTCTTCAAGAAGCCCTACTACCAGATCATTCCTGTGTAGGGTTTGCATTCAAAACGGCCGCAGGCTTCAAGCCTGCGGCCGTTTTTACAAGAAAATGGTCTGAATCCGGGGCGCGCCCAGATGCGGTCGCGCTCTGGTTTTGGGCCATTTTCTTGGCTGGGCCTCACAACCATTTTTGGGAGGATTGGGAATGTCAAATAACAGCATACTCGTCGTAGGCGGGGGATTCGCAGGGATCACCGCCGCCTTGGAGGCCGCTGAAGTCGGGCACGAGGTCTTCATTATTGAGAAAAACCCCTACCTCGGGGGTCGGGTCGCACAGCTCAACCAATATTTCCCCAAGCTGTGCCCGCCGACCTGCGGCCTGGAGATTCAGTTCCAGCGCATCCGCAACAACCCCCTGGTCAAGGTCCGCACCATGGCCGAACTGGTCTCCATCAGCGGAACCCCGGGCAACTATATCGCCACGGTGAAGATCGTCCCCCGCTACGTGAATGAGAAGTGCACGGCCTGCGGCGAGTGCGAGAAAGCCGCCAGCACGACCATGGAGAACGAGTTCGAGTTCGGGCTGTGCAGCCGCAAGGCCGTGTACAAGCCCCATGTGCACGCCTTCCCCATGCGCTACGTGCTCGACGCCGTAAGGTGCGACAAGGCCGAACTGGCCAAGATCAAGGCGGCCTGCCCCTACGACGCCATCGACCTGGACGACCAGGAAAAGATCATCGAGATCCCGGTGGGCTCCGTGGTCATGGCCACGGGATGGAAGCCCTATGATGTGAAGAAGCTGACCAATCTGGGCGGCGGTCACATCAAGAACGTGATCACCAACATGCAGTTGGAGCGCCTGGCCGCTCCGGCCGGTCCCACCGAGGGCAAAATCCTCCGCCCCTCGGACAAGAAGGCCCCCAAGAAGATCGCCTTTGTGCAGTGCGCCGGTTCCCGCGACGAGAACCACTTGAACTACTGTTCCTACATCTGCTGCATGGCTTCCCTCAAGCATGCGGCCTACATCCGCGCCCGGGACGCCGAGGCCGAAGTGGTCATCTACTACATCGACCTGCGCACCCCCGGCCGCTACGAGAACTTCAAGAACCGCATCCTGGCTGATTCCAAGCTGAAACTGGTCAAGGGCAAGGTGGCCGAGATCGTCGAGGACCACCACAACCGCGACGTGGTGGTGACCGTGGAGGACGCGGTGACCGGAATCAAGTCCAGGGAGCATTTCGACCTGGTGGTTCTGGCCACGGGCATGCAGCCCAGCGTGGCGGGCCAGAAGCTCGGGCTCAAAGTCCCCCAGGACGAGCAGGGCTTCATCATCGGCGGCGAAGAATCCGGCTTCATCCCCTCTGGTTGCGCCAAAATGCCGCTGGATGTCATGAAGTCCGCCCAGACCGGAACCGGAGCGGCGCTTCGCGCCATTCAAAGCGTGTCAGGGAGGTAAGCGATGGCTGAAAAGCTTGGCGTATATATCTGCGAAGGATGCGAGCTGGCCAAAAGCCTGGATACCCAGGCCTTGGCCGAGCACCTCACAAACGGCAAATACTCGTCCCAGTGCGCAGTGGTGAAGACCTCGGCCGTGCTCTGCGCCCCGGAGGGCGTGGACATGGTGGCCGCGGACATCGCTGCCGAGGGCCTGGACGGAGTGGTGCTCTGCGCCTGCTCCCCCCGGTCCAAATGGGACGTCTTCAAGTTCGGCGCCACCCAGGTCGAGCGGGTCAACTTACGGGAACAGTGCGTGTGGTCCTTTCAGGCCGACCCGACCTTCCCGGACCTGCTCCAGACCATGGCCAAGGACTACTCCCGGATGGGGATCATCAAATGCCTCAAAAGCAAGAACCCCAACCCGGAAATCCCTGTGACCAACAAGGACATCCTGGTCCTGGGCGGCGGATTCACGGGTTTGAACGCCGCGCTGAACGCGGCCAAGATGGGGCACAACGTGATCCTGGTGGAAAAGGACGCGGCTCTCGGCGGCAAGGCGGCCGGGATGCTGAAAACCTTCCCCATGACCTACCCCTTCACCCAGGCCCAGGACACCGGCGTGGACAAGCTCATCGCCGACGTCACCGCCAACTCCAAGATCAAGGTGTACACCTCGGCCGCCCTGGCCAAGCTGGAAGGCGCGCCGGGCCTGTACACGGCCACGGTGACTTCCGGCGCTGGCGAAGAGCAGCTCCCCATCGGCGCGGTGGTCCTGGCCACGGGCTGGAAGCCCATCGAGGGCAGCTTCCTCGCGCCCATGGGCTACGGCAAGTTCAAGAACGTGGTGACCACGGCCGAGTTCGAGGCCATGGCCAAGAAGGGGGCCATCACCCGGCCCTCTGACGGCAAGGCCCCGGCCACCGTGGCCTTCCTCCTGGACGTGTCCATGGCGGTCAAGGCCGCCGAGGCTGCCCTGGCCGCGGCCCAGGCTGCCGCCGCAGCCGCTCCGGCCGAAGCCCCCAAGACGGGCGACGCCTGCGAGACGGCCTTTGTGTACAAGAACATGGAGTCCGCCAAGCACCTGGCCTACAGCTCCGAGCTGAACAGCCTGGTGGCCCTCAAGCAGGCCGGATACGTGAGGGAAAAGAACGCCGACGCCTCGGCCTACATCCTCTACGACCACATGATGGTCCCGGGCATCAACGAGCGCTACTACCGCGCGGCCCAGGACAACCCGGGGGTGATGCTGTCCAAGGCCGATATCACCGAGATCGCCCAGGACGGCGACGGCGGTATCCTGGTCACGGCCAAGAACACCCTGCTGGGCGAAAACATCGAGTTGAAAGCCGACCTGGTGGTCCTGCCCACGGGCATGGTCCCGGTCACGGCCCTGGAGCCCACCATCAACCTGCAATACCGCCAGGGTCCGGCCTTCCCGGACCTGGAGCTGTTCGACGGGTTCGCGGACTCCAACTACATCTGCTTCCCCTACGAGACCCGCCGCACGGGCGTGTACGCGGCTGGCTGCGTGCGCCAGCCCATGACCCTGGCCACGGCCTACGACGATGCGGCTGGCGCGACCATGAAGGCCATCCAGTGCATCAACTCGGCCAACCGTGGCGTGGCCGTGCATCCCCGTTCCGGCGACCTGTCCGCCCCGGTGTTCAACTTCCAGCGCTGCACCCAGTGCAAACGCTGCACCGAGGAATGTCCCTTCGGGGCCCTGGACGACGACGAGAAGGGAACGCCCAAGCCCAATCCGACCCGCTGCCGCCGCTGCGGCACCTGCATGGGCGCCTGCCCCGAGCGGGTCATCTCCTTTGAGAACTACAACATCGACCAGATGGGTTCGGCCATCAAGGAAGTCCAGGTCCCGGACACCTTCGCCCTGGGCGGCCCCCGGGTCGTGGTCCTGGTCTGCGAAAACGACGCCTACCCGGCCCTGGACATGGCCGCCTTCCGGGGCAAGAAGTGGAATCCTTACGTCCGCTTCCTCCCGGTGCGCTGCCTGGGTTCGGTCAACGCCATCTGGGTGGCTGACGCCATGTCCAAGGGCATTGACGGGGTCATGCTCCTGGGCTGCAAGTACGGTGACGACTACCAGTGCCACTTCGTGAAGGGTTCGGAGCTCTGCAACCGCCGCAAGATCAACATCGCCGAGTCGCTTCAGCGCCTGGGCGTGGAAGCCGAGCGTGTGGAGCAGTACGAAGTCTCCATCGACGAGTACGACAAGATTCCCGCCTTGATCGAGTCGTTCATGGAGAACGTGATCAAGAAGTTCGGACCGAACCCCTTCAAGGGCTATTAGGAGGTTACCCACCATGTCGAATGCTGTAAGGGTTCAACCGGACCTGAAGTTCGTCAAGGAGCTGCAGGAGGTCGGGGGCGAATCCCTGAAAAAATGCTACCAGTGCGCGACCTGCAGCGTGGTCTGCCCCCTGTCTCCGGCCGACGACCCCTATCCCCGCAAGGAGATGGTCTGGGCTCAATGGGGCTTGAAAGACCGCCTGGTCAACGACATAGACATCTGGCTCTGCCACAACTGCGGAACCTGCTCGGACTTATGTCCGCGCGGGGCCAAGCCCGGCGACCTTCTGGCCGCCCTGCGCAACATGGCCTACCGCAAGCTGGCCCAGCCTTCCATCATCGGCACCTGGATGAGCTCGTCCAAGTTCCTGCCCATCCTCATCGCCATCCCGGCGGCCATCTACCTGCTCATCTGGGTCGCGCGCGCGGCCACCCTGGGCACGGCCTTCCCGCTGTTCGACGCAGCAGGCAAGGTGGTGGCCACCGGCGGACGCGTGTGGTACGGCGGGCTCTTCCCGGGCGACTTCACCATCGACCCGATATTCAGCCTGCTCTTCCTCTTCGTGGTCTTCACCTTCTACAAGGGCTGCGCAAGCCTCATGCAGTCCTTCAAGTCCCTGCCCAAGACCTTTGTGGTCGGCCGCACCAAGGAGCCCTGCTTCTGCAAGTGCGTGGTGGACACCATCAAGAACGAAGTGGCCGTGCACAGCCGTTTCAAGGAATGCGGACAGGAAGAAGAGACCCAGAGCCGGGTCAAGGGCCATCTGCTGGTGTTCTACGCCTTCCTGGCCCTCATGGTGGTCACCGGAACCGTGGCCGGGGCTCACTGGGGCGGCTTTGTGCTGCACAAGATGGGCCTCGACGGCGTGTTCCTGACCATCCTGCACGCCTTTGGGGACACCCCGCTGTCCCTGTTCAACCCGGTGAAGCTTCTGGCCAACGCCGGTGCGGTGGCGCTGCTCATCGGGCTCACCCTCTTGACCAAACGCCGCATGGGCCTGGACAACGCCAAGCAGGGCTCGTCGTTCTACGACTGGTACCTCCTGGGCATGATCTGGACCGTGGCCCTGACTGGGGTCATGAGCGAGCTTCTGCGCCTGGTGTGCTGGCCCGGAATGGCCTACCCGATGTACTTCTTCCATTTGGTGGCCGTGTTCATGCTCATCGGATACCTGCCCTGGTCCAAGCTCGGGCACCTGGTCTACCGGACGGCGGCCCTGGCCTACGCCCGCAAGATCGGCCGTATTCCCATGATCTGACCCTGGCGTAACTGGCTGAATGAAACGAAACAAAGTAGCGTGAATCCATAAGGAGGCGCCCAATGGCTGAAGCCAAAGTATTCCCCATGACCACTTTCGTGTCCTGCTTAAGAGGGGGCGATGCGTCCGACGCCGGTGTCGTGGAGCTGTTGAGCTTTCTGACCCAAGCCCAGGTGGACGCGGACGTGATTCCCTTCGCGTCCTCGCTGTCCAAGGCCTACATCTACGAGCAGAACCCCGAGCTGACCAAGTTCAGCAAGGGCGAGATCGCCAGCCTGGGACAGAAAGTGTCCATCCAGGCCATGGGCGACGACGACCTGGCCCAGGCCCAGGAAGTCATGACCAAGATGGTCGAGTACAAGAAGACCGTGGCCGCGCAGGAGGCCAAGATCACGGAGCTGGAGGCCGAGACCAAGAAGCTCTCCGATGACCTGGCCGCAGCCAAGGCCAAGCTCAAGACCTTCGAGGCCCAGGCCGCCCAGGGCGATCAGAAGCTGGAAGTGTCCAGCACCAAGATGGACGGGTACATGAAGAAGCTCGACGAGCTTCTGGCCCAGATCGACAAGGTCAAGAAGGAAGGCGTGGTCGTGGCTGGCGTGGCTGGCGCGGCCCCGGGCGCGGCCGCGGCTGGCGATGCCGGTTCGGGCGGCGCTCCGGCCGAAGAGGCTGCGGGCACCGACTTCGGGTTCTCAGGCGGCGCGTCCGACCCCTTTGCCGACTCCGGCTGGTAGACCTTCAAAGACCTGACGCTCACTCAGCAGCCCCGGGCCTGTCCCGGGGCTGCTTTTTTTGGCCCTCGGCCAGGCCTACTGAACCGAACAATATTCTGTCCGCACCCGCTCATTCGGGCCGTTGTTCAGAATCCCCAGCCCGGCCCATTTCTTCACAATTTTGGCAATCCAAACCAGGGGATGGAAGGCCCAAAACCCCGATTCCCCCTTGCTTTTCACCCTCCCTTTCCAGTATGATTGGCCGGTCATGGAAGGGCTCACTCTCACCGATATCAGCGTCCGTTTCGGCGGTTTGCAGGCCCTCTCCGAGGTCAGTTTCGCCATGGACCACGGGGAGATCGTCGGGCTTATCGGACCCAACGGCGCGGGCAAGACCACGGTGTTCAACGTCATCACCGGGGTCTATCGCACCAGCGACGGCCAGGCCTCCTACAACGGGCGGAGCATCCTGGGGCTTCGGCCCCACCAGATCCTGGCCCTGGGGATAGCCCGGACCTTCCAGAACATCCGCCTCTTCCAGAACATGACCGCCCTGGAGAACGTCATGGTGGCCCAGCATTGCCGGTCCAAGGCCGGGGTGTTCGGGGCCGTGCTACGCACCCGGGGCCAGCGCCAGGAGGAGGCCCGCATCCGGGAGAAGTCCCTGGAGGCCCTCACCTTTGCGGGCTTGGGCGGCTTCGCCCAGGAAATCGCGGCCAACCTGCCCTACGGGTTGCAGCGCCGCCTGGAGATCGCCCGGGCCCTGGCCTCGGAGCCCCAGACCATCCTCCTGGACGAACCAGCCGCAGGCTTAAACCCCTCCGAAAGCCTGGAGCTCATGGCCACCATCCGGCGCATCGCGGCTGCGGGCGTCAACGTGCTCATGGTCGAACACGACATGAAGGTGGTCATGGGCATCTGCCAGCGCATCGTGGTCCTGGATCATGGAGTGAAGATCGCCGAAGGGAGCCCGGAGCAGATCCAGCGCCATCCCCAGGTGATCGAAGCATATCTCGGAAACGCCAACTGACTTGACCAAGGAGGAGACAAGGCATGAAACGTATTGTTCTCGCGACGCTGGTTGTCGCACTTTTCAGCGGCGCGGCTTATGCCGGGGCCTTGAAGCTGGGCAGCCAGAGCCCCCTGACCGGCCAGTACGCGGCCGACGGCAATGACATCGCCAATGGCGCGCGCACGGCCGTCGAGGTGGTCAAGGCCGAGGGCGGCATCAAGGGCTTTGACGACATTATTCTTTCGCCCCAGGACGACGCCTGCGATCCCCGCCAGGCCGTGGCTGCGGCCAACAAGCTGGTGAACGAGAAGGTTTCGGCCGTGGTCGGCTCCTACTGCTCCAGCTCCACCATCCCGGCCTCGGAAGTCCTGGACGAGGCCAAAATCCTCATGATCACCCCGGCCTCCACCAACGAGAAGGTCACCGAGCGCGGATTCAAGTACATGTACCGCACCTGCGGCCGCGACGACGACCAGAGCAAGGCGGCCGTGGCCTTCATGAAGGACTTCCTCAAGGCCAAGAACGTGTACGTGGTGGACGACAAGACCTCCTACTCCCAGGGCCTGGCCGACAACGTGGAAGCAGGCGCAACCGCCGCCGGGATCAAGGTCCTGGGGCATGAGCACGTGAACCAGGGCGACAAGGACTATTCGGCCGTGCTGACCAAGGTCAAGGAAGCCAACCCGGAAGTGTTCTACATCAGCCTGCAGAACTCGGCCACGGGCGCGCTCATGGTCATCCAGGCCAAGCGCATGGGCATCAAGGCCGCGCTCATGGGCCAGGACGCCGTGTACCATCCCCAGCTCATGGAGATCGCCAAGGCCGACGCCGAGGGCATGTACCTGACCTTTGGCTACACCGACGAGAACGCCCCGGCCTACAAGAAGTTCCTGGCCGCCTACTCGGCCAAGTACGGCAAGCCCGGGGCCTACTCGGCCTACGCCTACGACTCGGCCATGGCCTATCTGATGGCCGTCAAGGCCGCTGGCTCCGCTGATCCGGACAAGGTCCGGGCGGCCATGCTCAAGCTGGATTTCGACGGCGCTTCCAAGCACATGAAGTACAAGGAGAACGGCGACTCGGGCTCCAACTACATCATCCAGAAGGTGGCGGGCGACAAGTTCATCAACTTCTGGAATCCGGAAACGGGCAAGCTGTACTAGAAAACGACGCCACTTCAGGGCGCGGGGTCTCGAGGCCCCGCGCCCAATCAACGGACCACACGGATAAAATGCAATTCTTTCTCCAGCAGTTCATCAACGGGATCACCCTGGGCGGGGTGTACGCCCTGATCGCCCTGGGCTACACCATGGTCTACGGGATCATCCAGCTCATCAACTTCGCCCATGGCGAGTTCTTTGCCGCTGGCGGATACCTGGGCGTGATCCTTCTCACCTGGCTGGCGGCCCAGGGGCTGCCTCCGGTGATCTGCATCGCCCTGGCCCTGGTTTTGGCCATGATCTACTGCGCGGTCCTGGCCATGTGCGTGGAAAAGGTGGCCTACAAGCCCCTGCGCCAGTCCCCGCGCCTGTCCGTGCTCCTCTCGGCCCTGGGCATGTCCATCTTTCTCCAGAACGGGCTCATGCTCACCCAGGGCGTGTACGACCGGGCCTATCCCACGGCCATGACCTCGGGCGGGTTCGAGGTCGGCGGCATCCTGGTGTCCTACATGCAGATTTTCATCGTGGCCATCACCGCGATCCTGCTCCTTGGCCTGAACGCCCTGGTCTTTCGCACCCGCATCGGCAAGGCCATGCGGGCCACGGCCCAGGACAAGACCATGTCCGCCCTGGTGGGCATCAACGCAAGCCACATCATCAGCCTGACCTTTGCCATCGGCGCGGGCCTGGCCGCCGCCGCCGGGATCATGGTCGGTTTCTACTACGGGTCCATCAACTACAGCATGGGATTTGTGCCCGGGATCAAGGCCTTTAGCGCCGCTGTCCTGGGCGGGATCGGGAACATCACCGGGGCCATGCTCGGCGGGTTCATCATCGGCATGGTGGAGATATTCGCCGCTGGCTACATCAGCAGCGAATACAAGGACGTGTTCGCCTTCATCATCCTGATCCTGGTGCTCTATTTCATGCCCACGGGCATCATGGGAGAGAACGTTGACGACACCCGAGTCTAGAAAGGGCCTCCTCGGCCTCGGGCTGGCCTTGGGCCTTTTCTACCTTCTGCTCTGGCCGCTTTTGGGCATCAAGGCCGAGGGCCTCTTTTTCGCCGACGCCTTTGCGGTCTGGTGGCGGGTGGCCCTGCCCGTCGTGCTCTGCTTCCTGGTCTACCTGCTGCGGGACAAACCCGCGCTCCTGGCTGTCCGGCGCACCGGTCAACGTCTTGGGTCCTCCCTGTCCGGCCTCATCTCCGCCCTGCCCCGGCCGCTTTTGGCCGCCATCGGCCTGGCCCTGGCCCTGGTCTTCCCCTTCTGCACCGAGCGCTATGCCCAGGACGTGGCCATCAATGTCCTGGTGTACGTCTGCCTGGGCCTGGGCCTGAACGTGGTGGTGGGCCTGGCCGGTCTGCTGGACCTGGGCTACATCGCCTTCTACGGCGTGGGGGCCTACACCTACGCCCTCCTGGCCGTGCACTTCCACCTGTCCTTCTGGCTCTGCCTGCCCATTGCGGCCTCGCTTGCGGCCGTGGCCGGGTGCATCATCGGCTATCCCACCCTGCGCATGCGCGGGGACTATCTGGCCATCGTGACCCTGGGATTTGGCGAGATCGTGCGCATCATCCTGAACAACTGGATGAGCCTGACCAACGGCCCCAACGGCATCTTGAGCGTGCCGCCCCCGGACATCTTCTGGCCGAGTTTTGAGAGCGGGTTCTCCTTCGAGCACATCTGGCTGAAAAAGCTCATCTACCTCTATTTCATCATCCTGCTTCTGGCCCTGGCCACCATCGTGGCCGTGTACCGGATCAACAACTCCCGCATCGGCCGGGCCTTGGAGGCCATCCGCGAGGACGAGACCGCGGCCGAGCTCATGGGCGTGAACACCTTTCTGCTCAAGCTCCTGGCCTACGCCATGGGCGCGGTCTTCGGCGGCGTGGCCGGGACCTTTTTCGCGGCCCGCATGCGCTTCGTGAGCCCGGAATCCTTCACCTTCATCGAGTCGGCCATGGTCCTGGCCATGGTGGTCCTGGGCGGCATGGGCTCCATCCCCGGGGTCATCCTGGGGGCGCTGGCCCTCATCGCCCTGCCCGAGGTGTTCCGGGGATTCGAGCTGTACCGCATGCTGGTCTTTGGCGGGGTCATGTGCCTCATGATGATCTTCCGGCCCCGGGGCCTGTGGCCGGCCAAACGCCTGGGCACGCGCTCGGAGGACCGGGAATGACCACGAGCACATCGGCCACCGCATCGGCCGCGCCCCCCACTCCGATCCTGGAACTGCGCGGCGTGTGCGCGTCCTATGGCCGCATCGAGGCCCTGCGCAACCTTACCCTGGCCCTGTACCCGGGCGAGATCGTGTCCATCATCGGGGCCAACGGCGCTGGGAAAAGCACCACGCTCATGACCATCTGCAACATCGTCAAGGCCACGGCCGGGGACATCTTCTACCAGGGCCAGCGCATAAACGGCCTGTCCCCGGACCTCCTGCCGCCCATGGGCCTGTGCCAGGTCCCAGAGGGTCGGCGTATCTTCCCCCGCCTCACCGTGCGCGAGAACCTGGAAATGGGCGCATTCTTCCGCAAGGACCAGGACAAGATCGTGTTCGACATGGAGGAGGTCTTCGGTCTGTTCCCGCGCCTGCGCGAGCGGGCCGGGCAGGCGGGCGGGACCCTGTCCGGGGGCGAGCAGCAGATGCTGGCCATCGGCCGGGCCATCATGAGCCGCCCCAAGGTCCTGCTCCTGGACGAGCCCTCCCTGGGCCTGGCCCCCCTGGTGGTGGCTCAGATTTTCGAGATCATCAAGGAAATCAACAGGAAGGACGAAACCACCATCCTGCTCGTGGAGCAGAACGCCAACCTGGCCCTGCGCACGGCCTCCCGGGGGTACGTGCTGGAGACCGGACAGATGGTGCTGGAGGACGAGGCCGGGGCGCTTTTGGCCAATCCGGACATCCGCAAGGCCTATCTGGGAGAGTGATCCTGCTGCAGGAAATCCCGCAACTGCCCCTGGAACCGGTCCATCTCGGACTCTAACCCCTCGAAATCCGCGCCCGGCGGAAGCCGCCCGGATCGCGCCTCCATTTCCAGCTTGAGGGCAGCGGCCACAACGGTCTCGGCCCCGAAAAGGGCCGTGGCCCCCTTGATGGAGTGGGCCTGAAGCTGCACGGCCGGGATGTCCCCGGCCTCCATGGCCTCCCGCAGTTGCTGCACACGTCCGGGCACCGTCTCCAGATAGATTCCGGCCAGATCGCGCAGGATGTCCAGGTTGCCGATTTTCTGCCTGGCCAGCCCCAGCCAGTCCGTGGCCGAGGGCTGCTCCGCGCCCATCCCGGCCGCCGGTCCCGGCTCGGGCCTGGCCCGCACCCCGCGCAAAAGTCCCAGCAGATCCTCCAGGTGCAGGGGCTTGGGCAGGTAGCCGTCCATGCCCGCGGCCAGACAGCGCTCCCGATCCCCGGCCAGGGCAAAGGCGGTCAAGGCCACCACCGGAATCCGGTTGCCCGTGCCCTGTTCCCGCTCCCGAATCCTGGCCGTGGCCTCCAGTCCGTCCATGACCGGCATCTGCACGTCCATGAGCACCAGGTCAAAGGTCTCGCGCTCGATCAGGTCCAGGGCCTCCTGTCCGTTCTCGGCCAGGCGCGCGGCGTGCCCCTGACGTTCCAGAATCCGCACGGCCAGCACCTGGTTGACCGGGTTGTCCTCGGCCACCAGAATGCGCAGGGGGCGATCCATGGGCAGGAAAGGCCCGTGCCCGACGCCCGGAGCCGCCTGGGCCTGATCCTGGGGAAAAAGCACGCGGAGCAGTTCGTTGGCCAGTTCGGTGGGATTCAGCGGTTTGGACACCACCCCGTCCTCGACCCCCTGCCCGAGCCAGTCCAGACGGCGGCCGCCCCCGGTCACCAGAATGATGCGCAGCCGACCGCCGGGTGAGGCCTGGCGCAGGCCCGGCAGCCCTTGGGACCCGCCGGCCATGGCCATCCGTTCGTCCACCAGGGCGACCTGGATGTCCTGGCCCTGGGCAGCCATGACCTCCCTGGCCAAGTCCAGATCCGGGGCGGTTTTCAGGGCCATGCCCCAGGAGGCGAGCATCTCGGCCAGGACCTCCCGGCGTTCGTCCCCTGCGCCCACGATGAGCACGGATATCCCGGCCAGCCGGGCGCGGTCAGGGGAATGCGCGGGGATCGGCCCCAGGCCGAAGGTGGCCTGGAAAGAAAAACGGCTGCCCTGGCCCGGCACGCTCTCAACCGCCACCGCGCCGTCCATGAGCCCCACCAGTCGGTGCACGATGGTCAGGCCCAGTCCGGTGCCCCCGAACCTGCGGGTCATGGAGGCGTCGGCCTGGACAAAGGGTTCGAAGATGCCCGCCAGCTTGTCTGCCGGGATGCCGATGCCGGTGTCCTCCACCTGGCAGGAAAGCACCACCTGACCCTGGCCTTCGGCCAGGCGGGAGATGCGCACGGCCACCTGCCCGACTTCGGTGAACTTGATGGCGTTGCCCGCCAGGTTGGACACGATCTGGCGCAAACGAACCGGGTCGCCCACGAGGCTGTCCGGCAGGTCCGGGGCGCAGCGGAAGATGAGCTCCAGGCCCTTTTCCGCAGCCTTGAGCCCCAGGACCTTCAAGGTCGGGTGCAGGGCGTCGCGCAGCAGGAAAGGCACGCGCTCCAACTCCAGATGCCCGGCCTCGATCTTGGAGAAGTCCAGGATGTCGTTGATGAGCGCCAGGAGCTGGTCCCCCGAGGCCTTGATCAGGGAGACGTATTCGACCTGTTCCTTGGACAAAGGCGTGTCCAGGAGCAGGTCGGTCAGGCCCATGACCCCGTTCATGGGCGTGCGGATCTCGTGGCTCATATTGGCCAGAAAGGCGCTTTTGGACTGGTTGGCCAGCTCGGCCGCGTCCTTGGCCCGGGACAGGTCCCGGAACAGGAGGTCGTAGGGCCGCTCCAGGCCGGTGACGATGATGGCCCGGTACATGAAATAAAAGGACAGGATCTTGAAGAGATGCCCCACCAGATTGGAGAGGCCGTAGAGGTGCACGTAGAAGGTGAAGCACAACTCGGTGCCAATGGTGGCGGCCAGGGAAGCGAGCAGAAGCCGCAGGACCGGGGGCTCGAAGCGGTCCCGGACCCGCCAGAGCAACCAGGCGGCCAGGAGCAGGAGCAGACAGATCACGTATTCGCTGTTCACCTTGAACCCGGTCAGGCCCTGGCCGTCCACGAAACAGTCCGGGAAGATTTCCCAGACGAAAATGGACAGGAGCAGGACCACGGTCAGGGCCGCGAACAGGGCCAATACCCGCCCGGCCCGGAAGGTGATGCGAAAGGCCCAGGGCGCGGCCACCAGGCTCAAGCTCTCCAGGTACCTGGCCCCGATCCATATCTGGGGAGGAAGGTTGTTGTCGTTGTACCCGTCGAACACGCCCATGCCCTTGTAGGCCAGGGTGTGCAGGGTATCCAGGAATCCCACGAAGAGATAGGCGATGCCGATGAAGAGCAGGTAGTCGTTGTTCAAGTACTTGCGGGAGTTCCAGGCCAGGATGAAGATGCCGCAGGCAATGACGATGCTGAAGAGTTCGGCCAGGCTGTGGAACAGAAGGTAGTGGCGCAAGCCTATGAAGGTCAGGACGGCCAGGGACAGGGTCAGGACCGCAGCGGTGCGCGCCCAGGGGGTCCGGATTGAAGCGGTCTCATCCATGGCCATCGTTCACCCCATCTGAAGGCAGCCCACGCCAGCGACTCACGGCTCCCCTCTGATACCCCAGGGCCTCTGTCAACTCAAGGATATAAAAGCGATAAGTCACTCGCGCCCCCGGTTCGGACCCCTCATTCCGCCAGGTGGAAACGCCAGCGGCAGAAGCAGTCGGCCGGGTGCTCGTCCGGCGGGGCGAACAGGCAGTCCACCCGCACCCGGGGGTCAATGACCCGGGCAAAGGCGCGGAATTCCTCGCCGTGCATGTGCTTGCAGACATACTCGCCCTGGCCGTGGCGTTTGCGTCCCTCCTGGGGCGGGCAGGAGCGGACCTGGACCAGAAGGGAGCCGTCGGCCTCCTCCTCGACCTCGTAGTCCACCATGAGGCTCCAGGGGAAATGGGCATAGGCCCGCCAGACCCCCCGGACCCCGGGCTCGAAAGGCCCGAACCGGGCCAGGATGTCCCGGGCGCCCAGTTCGCCGATCTTGGTCCAGACCTCTTCGTTCACGGCCTCGGCCGCCCCGATCCCGAAACGGCCCTCGGTCTTGATGAACCAGAAGGCGTCGGTCAGGCGGAACTGCCACAAAACGGACTGGACATAGTCCAGGAGTTGCTCCCGGGTGAAGGTGTTCAGATCGAGCTTGAACATGGGTTCTCCCTGTGTTTTTTTAGCCTGGGACCACAGCGAGGAAGGAAAAGCAAGCCCTGAGCGGAAATTTGGCCGCTCAGGGGCATAAATTCGTGGATTTTTCTTGACGAGTTGGGTACTCGGCAGACAGTCGTGCATCATATTCGTCCATACCAACAAGGCGTCCGCATGTTTTCCATGGCCTGGTCAAGACCTGCTGCGGCGATCCTCGCCCTGCTGCCCCTGCTCCTGTTTCCAGGATTCGGGCAGGCCGCCGAGCCCAGACCCCGCCACGACGACCCCATCTGGCTGTACGGCGAGTCCGAGGCCCCCTCCCTGGTCCTGAAACAGGCCGGGGCCTATCAGCCCAGGCAGCGCTTCATCTTCTTTCGGGGCATCACCCGGCAGCAGCTCCAGACCCCGGCGGTCCAGCAGCTCATCAGCCAGTACAGCGCCAAGCACGGCCTGGAGGAAAAACTGGTGCGCGCGGTCATCGAGGTGGAGTCGGACTTCAACCCCAATGCCGTGTCCCCGGCCGGAGCCCAGGGCCTCATGCAGATCATGCCCGGGACCCAGCGCGACCTGGGCCTTTCCCAGCCTTTTGATCCCGGGTCGAACATCGAGGCTGGGGTGCGCTATTTGCGGGAACAGTTGGACCGTTTCGGCAACGTGGAGCTGGCCCTGGCCGCTTACAATTCCGGGCCGGAAAACGTGACCAGGTACAACGGAATTCCGCCTTTTGCCGAAACCAGGGAATATGTGCGCAAGGTGCTGGCGAAAATCCGCTGACCGATCTGCCGTTCTCCGGGCCGCCGCCCTGGACCCGGCGAAAAATATGACCTTATCTGGCCTGAGTGAGCAATCGCTCTCTTGTGGAACAGGACGAAATTCTGTACGCGTTGGAGATCAATTATTGTCCAACCCCGTGGTTGTTGGGATGGTGATCCGGCCATGACTGTCTGGAAGAATGCAGGACTCGGCGTCAAGCTGGGGATGGGCTTCGGCCTGGTCCTTCTTCTGTCCATGGTGGCCGCTGGACTCGGCGTCGAGGGGCTCTCCCGGCTGGGAGAACGCACGGAGAAACTCCAGGCCGTGGCCGCCCTGGAAAAGGACATGCTGGAAGCCCGTCGGCACGAGAAGAATTTCATCATCCGGGGCGAAGCCAGCTACGTGGACAAGGTCACGGCCATCGTCAAGGAATCCGCCCAGCGCGCCGCGAACTTGAAAGGCCAGTTCATTGACCCGGCCAACCGCAAGCAGATGGACGAACTGGTCAAGGGCCTGGAAAAATACCACCAGGCCTTTTTGGGCTTTGTGGAGCTGGAAGGTCAGTTCAAGCAGCGCCTGGCCGTAACTCTCGGCCTGGACACTGAATTCTCCCGCCTGAACACGGCCATGGCCGAAGACCTGGGCCAGGCCGCCGAAGCTGAATCGGCCCTCTTCCGCCGGGAAATCCTGCCCGGATACCTGAAGATGCGCGGGGCCTTGGCCCGCCTCGGCCAGGACAAGGACGAAAAGGCCTGGGAGGCCTGGCAAGCGGCGGGCGGCCCGGTCACGGCCAGCCTCGGGCGGTTGGAATCCCTCTCGGCCCAGGGCAAGACCGCGGCGGCCGGGCTCAAGACCTTTTTCTCCGTGGCCGGGGACAACGCCAAGGCCATCTGGTCCCTGGCCCAGGCCCAGATCAATGCGGACAAGGAAATGGTGGCCGGAGCCCGGGCCGTGCATGCCGTGTGCGACCAGCTCACCTCGGACCAAAGGCAGAAGATGGCCGACCAGAAGACCTCGGTGCGCGCCTGGATGCTGGCCAGCACCGGGCTTGGCCTGCTCCTGGGGCTCTTCATCGCCTGGTCCATCACCCGGGCCATTGTCGGGCCGGTGCGGGCCGGCATGATCTTTTCCCAGCGCGTGGCCGAGGGGCGTCTGGACGACGATTTCCGCCTGGAGGGCAACGACGAAATGGGCCGCATGGCCCAGGCCATGCAGCGCATGGCCGAACGCCTGCGGGAAGTGGTCTTAAGCGTACGCATTGGCGCGGACACCGTGGCCCACGAGGCGGCCACCATCTCCCAGGCCGCTGATTCCCTGTCCAGCGGCAACAGCGCCCAGGCCGCGTCCGTGTCCCAGGTCTCTTCCTCGGTGGAGGAGATGTCCGGCAACATCCGCCACAACGCCCACAACGCCCAGGAGACCGAGAAGATCGCCCTGGCCGCGGCCCAGGAGGCTGCCGCCAGCGGAGAGGCCGTGACCGAGACCGTGCAGGTCATGCGCGAGATCGCCAGCAAGATCGGCATCGTGGAGGAAATCGCCCGCCAGACCAATCTCTTGGCCTTGAACGCGGCCATCGAGGCCGCCCGGGCCGGAGAGCACGGCAAGGGCTTTGCCGTGGTGGCCGCCGAGGTGCGCAAGCTGGCCGAACGCAGCGGGACCGCGGCCGGGGAGATCGGGGCGCTTTCCAGCCGCAGCGTGGCCGTGGCCGAGCGGGCCGGGGCCATGCTCTTAAAGCTGGTGCCGGACATCAAAAAGACCGCTGACCTGGTCCAGGAAATCTCCGCCTCGTGCAACGAACAGAACGTGGGCGCGGAACAGATCAACAAGGCCGTGCAGCAGTTGGACAAGACCATCCAGGAAAACGCCTCGGCCTCGGAAGAACTGGCCGCCACCACCCAGGAGCTGACCTCCCAATCCGCGGAGCTGATCCGGATCATGTCCTTCTTCAAGATGGGGCGCTCGGCTCCGAACCGTGGCGGGATGAGAGCCCTGCCCGGAGCCGCCCTGGAACCGGACGGAATCGATGCGATGGACCCCCAGGCATGACCAGGCCCTCGACGCCCTCTGACCGGCCCCTGACCCCTACCCGGGAAATAGACCGCTGATGCCGCCCGCGACCCGTATTCTCATCGTCGAGGACGAGCCCCTGGTCAGCATGGACTTGCGACGCGTCCTGCAGGGGCTGGGCTATGCGGATCTGCGCCTGGCCACCAACGCCACCACGGCCCTGGCCCTGGTGGAGGCCGAAGCCCCGGATCTGGTGCTCATGGACATCATGCTGGCCGGGGTACGCGACGGCATCGAGACCGCGAGCATCATCCAGGCCAATTTCGACATCCCCGTGGTCTACCTGACCGGCAACACGGACAACGCCGTGCTGGAACGGGCCAAGGAGTCCTCGCCCTTCGGCTACATCTTAAAGCCCGTGGACGAGCGCCCGCTGTACACCACCATCGAGATGGCCCTGTACAAGCACAAGGCCGAGCGGACCTTGCGCAACAGCGAACGCCAGTTCCGGCAGCTCTTTGACGAAATGCTCAACGGCTTCGCCCTGCACGAGATCATCCTGGACGAGTCCGGCCAGCCCTGCGACTATCTTTTTCTGCAAGTGAACCCCGCCTTTGAAAAGATGACCGGAAAAAGCCGCCAGGAACTGGTGGGCAAACGGGTCAAGGAGTGTCTGCCCAACCTCGAACCCTTCTGGGTGGACATCTTCGGCGAGGTGGCCCAGACCCAGAAATCCGTGCGCTTCGAGAACTACTCCGGGGACTTGAAGAAATTCTTCCACGTGGCCGCCTACAGCCCGCGCAAGGGCCAGGTGGCAGCGGTTTTCGAGGATGTCACCCAGCAGAAAAAGACCGAGGAGACCCTCCAGCACCGCACCTTTCACGACGCCCTGACCACCCTGCCCAACCGGGCCCTGTGCCTGGACCGCATCCTCCAGGCCCTGGAGCGGGCCAAGCGCCGCACCAACTACCTCTACGCCGTGCTGTTTTTGGACATCGACCGCTTCAAGATGGTCAACGACAGCCTGGGCCATCTGGCCGGGGACAAGCTCCTGCAGATGGTCAGCGTGGAACTCAAGCGCCACGCCCGCAGCGTGGACACCGTGGCCCGCATGGGCGGGGACGAGTTCGCCATCCTGCTGGAGGAGATCAAGGCCCCGGCCGAGGCCATCCACGTGTCCCGGCGCATCCTGGAAGGATTCAAGGCCCCCTTGATGATCGACGGCCAGCGCATTTTCCTGACGTTCAGCATCGGCATCGTGCTCGGCCCGGCGGATTACGACCGCTCCGAGGAGCTGCTCCAGAACGCCACCATCGCCATGAACTACGCCAAAAGTTTGGGCGGGAGCCGGTTCAAGGTCTTCAAATGGCCCATGCTGAAAAAGATTCGGCGGGCCTGGGACGTGGACAGCCATTTGCACCAGGCCGTGCAGAAAAAAGAATTCGAGATCCACCTCCAGCCCATCTTTGACCTGCGCACGAGCAAGCTGGCCGGATTCGAGTCCCTGGTGCGTTGGCGCAGCTCCTCCAATTTTCTGGTCCCGCCCGGGGAATTCATTCCCATTGCCGAGCAGACCGGGCTCATCCTCCAGATCGGCAACTGGGTGCTCCACGAATCCTGCCAGACCATGGCCCGCTGGCAGAAAACCCTGGTGGGCGGCGCGCCCATGACCATGGCCGTGAACCTCTCGGCCAAGCAGTTCTCCCAGCCTGATTTCATCAAACGCATGGCCCGGCTGCTGACCGAAACCGGGGTGGACCCCTGGCGGCTGAAACTCGAAATCACCGAGACCATGGTCATGGACAACCCGGAATCCGTGGTCACCAAGCTGCGGGGCTTGCGGGAGCTCGGAATGACCGTGAGCATCGACGACTTCGGCACCGGATATTCCTCCTTGAGTTACCTCCAGCGCTTCCCCATCAACACCTTGAAGGTGGACCGGGGCTTTGTCATGGACATGGACAAGTACGAGAACCTGGTCATTGTCAAAACCATCGTGAACCTGGCCCACAACCTGGGCCTGGACGTGGTGGCCGAAGGCATCGAGACCAGGGACCAGCTCGAAACCCTGACCAGCCTCAATTGCGAATACGGCCAGGGCTTCCTGTTCTCCAAACCCATGACGGTCGAGGCCGCCGAGGAACTCGTCCGGGCTCATTTTACCTCGGTTGCGCCCGATGCCTAACCCAACCCTCCTCAGGCGCCACGCATGATCAAGAGCGTAATCGGCCGATTCAGCCTCCACAACTTGAGGCTTCTGCTTATCCTGCTGGTGCTCCTGGCCCTGGTCCCTGGCCTGGGCCTGGCCCTTTTCAGCGGCATGGAAGAGTTACGCCGGGCCGAGAAGGACGCCTACGAGGACGCCCAGCGGGCCGCCGGTCTCCTGGCCCTGGTGCACGAAGACATCTCCCGCCGGGCCCATCAGCTCCTGGAGACCCTGGCCCTGCTTCCCACGGTGGTCGCCGGGGACTTTGCAGCCAGTCAGAACCTTTTTTCCCAGCTCTTGAGCCACAATCCCGACTACACCAACATCATCCTCCTGGACCAGGAGTCCCGACCCAGGGCCTGGGTCGTCCCCCTGGCCGAGAACAACGGCCTTCCCGCTCCCTGGGCCATGAACCTGTTGCAGACCACGAACTTCGCGCTCTTCTTTGTCGAACCCGCAACGCCCCAGGGCTCTCCCAAGATCATCTTTTCCCATCCCGTGCTGGGGGCCACGGGCCTGGTGGGCCATGTCTGCCTGGAGTTCGACCTGGAGGCGGCAGCCCGCGCCTTCATGCGCGCCAACCTCCCGGACAAGGCCAGTTTCGCCATCTGCGACCAGGAGGGCCGCTTCCTCTTCCGCCATCCCAGGCTGGACCTGGCCTGGGACAAGAGCCTTCCTGCGGAACAGACCGAGGTTCTTCAGGGCCTGACCGCGGGCCGGGATGACGGCGTGAGCCGGGGCGTGGGCCTGGACCAGGTTCCCCGCCTCTACGCCTTGAAACGGCTGCGCCTGGGGTCCCAGGCCGACCGGCTCTTTGTCCGGGTGGGGTTTCCCGAAGAGACGGCCCTTTCGGAATCCCGCTTCATATTCATGCGCAACGTCAGCGCCCTGGGTCTGATCGCGGTCCTCACCCTTCTGGCCGCCCGCCTTTTCGGGGACCGACTCATCCTTCGCTCCAAGGACACCTTTTTGCGCACGGCCCGGCGCATCCGCCAGGGTGATTTGAGCGCGCGCACCGGACTGGACTACACCTGGGGAGAATTCGGCGAACTGGCCGAGACCTTCGACACCATGGTCGACGCCATGCTGGCCCGAGAAAACGAACAGAAGAAATTCACCGAAACGCTCCGGCAGAGCGAGGAACGCATCCGGGCCCTGTTCAACGCCACCACGGATTCGGTCATGCTCCTGGACACCCAGGGTCGGGTCATGGCCGCCAACGAACCCTGCGCCATCCGCCGCAACACCACTCCCCAGGCCATCCAGGGCCTGCGCCTGCACGATCTTTTGCCCCTGGACCTGGCCAGAACCGCATGCGCCACATCCGCAACGTGGTGGATACGAAAACCGCCAATTTCCTGGACGAGGAGCGCGATGGCCGCCTGTACCGGCTGCGCCTCTTCCCCATCAAGGGCGCCCAGGGCCAGGTGGTGCAACTGGCCAGTTTTTCTAGGGACATTACCGAACGCCGCCAGGCCGAGCGGGACCTGCGCCAGGCCAAGCTGATCGCGGAAGAGGCCAACCAGGCCAAGACCAAATTCCTGCACAACATGAGCCATGAACTGCGCACGCCCTTGAACGGGATCATCGGCATGGCCCAGTTGCTCCTGGACGGCCAGGTCACGGCCGAGCAGAAGGAATTCCTTGAGCTTCTCCTCCAGTCCTCGCGCAACCTGCTGAACATCATCAATGATCTTCTGGATCTTTCCAGCATCGAAACCGGGCGGTTGCAACTCCATTTCTCGGCTTTCAGCCTGCGCAGCCTCATTGGCTCCCTGACCCGGACCATTGAGGAGCAGGCCCGCTGGCGCAATTTGAGCTTTCAGGCCCACATGGACGAGACCGTGCCGGACATGGTCCTGGGCGACGAGAGCCGCCTGGTGCAGATTTTGGTGAACATCCTCAAAAACGCCTTGAAATTCACCCCCGAGGGCTCGGTGCGCCTGTCCATAGGCCCGGCCCCCGGGTTCTTGCCCACCCCTGCCGAAGGGGAAGGCAGCCTCGGCGTGACCTTGCTTTTCGCCGTGAAGGACACGGGCATCGGGGTCCCCTTGGACAAACAGGCGGCCATTTTCGAGGGATTCACCCTGGCTGAAGACCTGATGACCAAAAAATATGGGGGCACGGGCCTGGGCCTGGCCATCTGCAAGCAGCTCGTGGAGAAAATGGGCGGCAGCATCTGGGTGGAGAGTACGCCGGGACGGGGCAGCATCTTCTACTTCACGATCCGGCTGACCGCGCTCAATGAGCCGCCTGTCGGCCAGGCCGAGGGCCGAGTTGAGGGATCGCCCCCCGGGGCCAAGCCCGAGGCCTCCATCCTCTACGTGGACAGCGACCAGGCCCATCTGGCCTACACGGCCTGGGTCCTCCAGAATCAGGGGCTGGCCGTGGTGGCCGTGGACTCCATCCAGGCCGCCGAGGACAAGCTGGGCCGCGAAACCTTCCAGGCCCTGCTTCTGTCCGTGGAGACGGACCACGACCTGGCCCTGAATCTGGTCCGCCGCCTGCGCCTCGGGCAGATCGCGCCCGAGGCCAGCGGTCTGCCGGTCCTGGCCCTTTCCCCGCCCTTGACCCACGAGGGGGAGCTGCGCCACTACCAGCAGGCCGGGATCACCGAGGTCCTGCCCCAGCCCTTTGAGCACCAGGCCATGGCTGCGGCGCTCAAGCGCATGGTGGCCATGAACCCGGCGGCCTGACCCAGCCCGGCCGACGCCTTTTAAGCCCCTTTCCCTGCCCTACCATCAAGACGCAGCCCGCAAAAAAAGGCTCCCGAGCAGCGCCCGGGAGCCTTTCTCTTGGCAATGAAGGGGCGAAGCTACTTGAGCAGGCTTTCCCCGGCCGCGATGCCCGCCCGGAACAGGGTGCTGGGAACCACGCCCATGAGCAGGACCACGGCCGCGATGGCGCAGCCCCAGAACCAACTGAAGTGGGAGGTGTCCGGCACGACCGGATTCTCCACCACCTCCTCGGCCGTGTAGGCGTGGCGGACCAGGGACAGATAGTAATAGATGGAGATGGCCGTGTTCACCGCAGCCACGATGATGAGCCAGTTGTAGCCCTGATTCCAGGCCGCAGTGAGCAGGAAGAGCTTGCCCATGAACCCGGCCATGGGCGGCAGGCCCACCAGGGCGAAGGCCCCCACGGCCAGCACAAAGGCCAGGGCCGGAGCCCGGCGGTGCAGGCCGTTCAAATCGTCCAGGGTCAGGTTCCGGCCGTCCGTGGAGGTCCGGCAGACCACCCAGAAGCAGGCCAAATTCATAAACACGTAAGCCATGCTGTAGAAGGCCGCCGCACCCAAGCCCTTGGCGTTGCAGGCCACCAGGCCGACCATGATGTAGCCCGCGTGGGACACCGAGGAATAGCCCAGGATGCGCTTGACGTCCTTCTGGGCCAAGGCGGCCAGGTTGGCGAAGGTCATGGAGGCCGCGCCCAGCACGGCCAGGATCATGGTGATCTCCAGCTCGGGCTTTAAGAACGCGCACAGCCGGATGAGCACCACGGCCGCGCCCAGCTTGGGCAGGGTGGCCGCATAGGCCGCTGTCTCGTTGCTCGTGCCCTGGTACACGTCCGGGGCCCAGAAATGGAAGGGGAACAGGGCCAGCTTGAAGAAGAACCCGAGCAGGAACAGGGAGAGGCCCACCACGGCCATGGGCGCGTCGGCAAAGGCCCAGGACTTGTGCATGAGTTCCGCAAGGTAGGTGGTCTGGTGCGCGGCCAGGACGTAGGACAGGCCGTACAGGGCCAGGGCCGTGGCCGCCGCGCCAAAGAGGATGTACTTGACCCCGGCCTCGGCCGCCTGGCGGTCCTTGGCCCGCAGGGGGATCAGGGCGTAGAGGCTGTAGGAGGACACTTCCAGGGCCAGATAGATGGTGATGAGCTCCACGCTGGAGGCCAGGAGCATGAGCCCCCAGGCGGACAAGGCCAGGAACAGGAAATAGTCCGTGCGCTTGTCGTCTTCCAGGGTGGGCTGGCGGGTGGCGTTCAGCACGGTGATGAGAAAGCCCCCGGCCACGGCCAGCTTGAAGAACTGGGACAGGGCGTCCACCTTGTAGGCGGCGTAGAAGAACTCCCCGCGCACGCCCATGGAGGCCAGGGCCACGGCCACGCCGAGCCCGGCAGCCACGGGCAGCCATTTCTCCACCAGGGGTTTCCATTCCCGGCTGCCCAGGCTCTGGATGAAAAGCACCAGGATCACGGTGAACTGGAACAGTTCCGGGATGAGCGCATGCACTCTGAACATTAGCTTCTCGCTCCGGCTACGCGGTTCTTCAACCAGACCTCCCCGGCTTTAAAGACCAGGGGATGGCCCGTGCATCTTGTCTTTACTTCCAGCGTCACTTCTTGACGAAATCGAGTCCAAAGAGCGGGGCCTCGGCCAGGGCCGAGTTCACGGTTCGGGCCTTGAAATCCTTGAGCAGCTTGTCCACGCTGGGGTCGATGAGCTTGAATACCAGACCGGGCGCAAGCCCGATGTAGATGACCAGAATGGCCAGGGGCAGGAGTCCCGCCCATTCCCGGGTGGTCAGATCATGCCAGGAGGGCTTGGTGCTGCGCGGACGCCCCCAGGCCATCTTCTGGGTCAGGCGGAGCATGTAGGCCGCACCCAAGAGCGCGCCCGGAATGGTGATCGCGCCCACCCAGAGGTTGAACTGGAAGGAGCCCACCAGGACGAGGAGTTCGCCCACGAAGCTGTTGGTGCCGGGAAATCCGAAGGAGGAAAAGGCGAACAAGCCCCAGAAGCCCATGTAGGCCGGGAGCATCTTGCCCAGGCCCATGTTGGCGGACATCTGGCGGCTGTGGCTGCGTTCGTAGATGGCTCCGACCATCATGAAGAGCGCGCCAGTGGTGATGCCGTGGTTGAGCATCTGGAAGAGCGCGCCCTGCACCCCTTTGACGTTGAACAGGAAGATGCCCAGGGTCACGAAACCCATGTGGCCCACCGAGGAGTAGGCGATGATCTTCTTGATGTCGGTCTGGCCCAAGGCCACGGCCCCGCCGTAGAGGATGGAGGCCAGGGAGATGGCGATCATGGCCGGGCCGAAGTACACGCTGGCCTCCGGGGCCAGCGGCAGACAGAAGCGCAGGAATCCGTACGTGCCCATCTTCAGCAGAATGGAGGCCAGGACCACGCTGCCGGCCGTGGGGGCCTGCACGTGCGCGGCCGGAAGCCAGGTATGGAACGGGAACATGGGCACCTTGATGGCAAAGGCCAGGGCCATGGCCAGGAAGGTCCAGCACTGGAAGCGGAAGGAGAAGGTCTTGGTCATCAGTTCGGGAATGGAGAAGGTCCCGCCGCTGACCTTGAAAGCGATGATGGCCACCAGAAGGAGCGTGCTCCCGGCCAGGGTGTACAGGAAGAATTTCAGCGAGGCGTAGCGCCGCTCGTCACCGCCCCACACGGCGATGAGCAGGTACATGGGCACCAGCATGGCCTCCCAGAACACATAGAAGAGCACCAGGTCCAGGGCGGCAAAGACCCCGATGCAGGCCGAGGTCATGAACAGCAGACAGAAGTGGAACTCCTTGACCCGCTTTTCGATGTAGGTCCAGGAGCAGAGCACGCTGATGGGCAGGATGAGCAGGGTCAAGAGGATCATCAGGTAGCTGATCCCGTCCACGCCCAAATGGTAGGAAAGCCCCCACTCCGGCACCCAGCTCACCTTTTCCACGAACTGAAAATCCCCAGTATCCATGGAGAATTTCGTGAACAAAGGCACGGCGATGAGGATCTCCACCACCGACGCCGCCAGGGTGAAGAGGCGCACGGCCCCAGGATGGCGGAGTCCGAAGAGGATGGCCGCGCAGATCAGCGGAAAGACGATGGTGGCCGTAACCACCGGATATCCCGATTCCAGCATGGAGGATGACTCCCGTTTAGCTCAGGTACCAGACGGCGGCGAATACAACCAGGACCAGGGCCACGCCCCAGGACAGATAGTCCTGGATGCGCCCTGTCTGCGTCTTGGCCGCGATTCTGCCCACGCCACCCACGGTGTAGGCCGTTCCGTCCACAACCGTGTCGATCCCCTTCCGGTCAAACCAGCTCGCCCCGTCGGCCAGGCCCAAAAATGAGCGCAGGCCGATGGTGCGGTAGACCTCGGTCCAGATCCCGTCCAGCCAGGCCAGGGGCCTGCACACCAAGGCCAGGACGCCGTTGCCGACCAGCCGGTAGAGCTTGTCGAAGTCGGCGTTGCGGCCCGCGTGCGGGGTCAGGGTCTTCTTCAACACGTAGAAGCCCAGCCCGGTGAATCCCAGAAGCATCCAGGCCTGGAGCAAATGCCAGCCCGAGTACGGATGGTAGTGAAAGGCTTCCTCGGGATTGGGCAGAAGCGTATAGAGCATGTTGGGGTACAGCCCCTGGGCCAGGCACAGGGCTGCGGAGATGCCCATGGCCACGTACATGTTGGCCGGAATGGGCTTTAAGGGCATGACTTCGTTGGTGGGCTTGGCCCAGAAGGCGAAGTAGGGGAGCTTGATGCCCACGGACAGGAAGGTGCCCACGGCCGCGATCTCCATGCCGATGGCCAGCCAGGTGTGGTGGCTCTCGGCCGCGCCCGCGATGGTCATGGTCTTGCTCACGAACCCGTTGAAGAAGGGCAGGCCCGAGATGGACACGGCCCCGACCATGTACAGGACCATGACCCAGGGCATGCGCTTGACCAGCCCGCCCAGCTTGTCCAGATGGGCGGTCCCGGTGGCGTAGAGCACCGTGCCCATGCCCATGAACAACAGGCCCTTGTACAGGATGTGGGCGTAGGCGTGGGCCACGGCCCCGTTCACGGTCATGACCGTGCCGATGCCGATGCCCGCCACCATGTACCCGACCTGGGACACGATGTGGTAGGACAGGATGCGCCGGGCGTTGTTCTCCATGGAAGCGTAGATCACACCGTAGACCGCCATGACCACCCCGGCCACGGCCAGGATCTCGTTGCCCGCAAAGGCCCGGGCCAGGACGTACACGGCGGTCTTGGTGGTGAAGGCGCACATGAACACCGCGCCCGTGGGCGTGGCCTCGGGATAGGCGTCGGGCAGCCAAGCGTGCAGGGGAATCACGGCCGCGTTCACGCAGAACCCAATCAGGATGAGCCAGTCGTAGTACATCATCTGCTCGAAAGGCACGTACACGAAGTCGAAGCTGGCGATGGCCTTGTAGCGCATGAGCAGCCCGCCCAGAAGGAAGAGCCCGCCCAGGATGTGGAACAGGAAGTACCGGAATCCGGCCGCCGTGGAGGTGGGATTGCGGTTCAGCCAGATCAGGAAGGTGGAGGCCACGGACATCATTTCCCAGAAGATGAAGAGCGTCAGGTAGTCCCCGGCGAACACGCACCCGAAGGACCCGGCCACGTACATGGCCCCGGCCGCGTGCTGGGCCTTGTCGTCCACATGCAGGGCGTAGATCATGCCGATCAGGGCCTGGACCGCAAACACGTTGGCGAACACCAGGGACAGGCGGTCCACCCGGCCCAAAAGGAGCTTGTGCCCCAGGTAGGTCACGGCCCCGTAGTCGCCCATGCTCACGGTGAACACGCTGTACAGCGCGATGATGGGCGGCAGGAGCAGGAGCCACTTCCACCATTTATCCCCGCGCAGGAAGGGCATGGCCAGAGCCAGGCCGATGAAGGCGGCCGTGGGATGCAGAAACACACTACTCGTCATAGCTGTCCTCCGGCCCCACGATCATGGTTTGCAGAATCTTCTTCACGAAAATGACCAGGCCCGAACACACGAAAAATCCGAATATGGCCCAGAAACCCGGATAGGCGTCCAGGACGAATTCAGCCTCGTGGGGCCGCTCAAAGACGTTCCAGGCCAGAAGCCCGACCAGGGCGGCAAAAAACAGCCCCGACCAGACCTTGGGGTGCTCGCGCTGGGTGTTCAGCCAATTTCCAAAGCTCATACTCGCGTCCTTGTCTTAGAATTTCGCGAAGATGCGGGTAAGTCCCAGGAAAAACTCCGGGTACAGGCCGATGACCACGGACAGGATGGCGGTGAGGCAGAGCGGAACCACCATGGCTGGCGAGGCCTCGGAATACTTCTCGATGTCCACTTCCGGCGCGGGCTTGCGGAAAAAGGCCGAGAACACCACCGGGGTGAAATAGCCCGCATTCAGGATGGTGCTGGACAAAAGGGCCACCAAAAGCGCCGTGCCCGCCCAGGTCACGCCCGTGCCGGTGTAGAACCATTTGGGCAGAAAGGCCGGGTCCATGACCCCGTTCACAATGTACCATTTGGACACGAACCCGCAGACTGGGGGCACGCCGATCATGGACAAGGAGGCGATGGCAAAGGCCCCGTAGGTCCAGGGCAGCTTGCGGCCCAGGCCGCGCATGAGGCTGATCTTCTTGATGTGCGTGGCCGTGTAGATGGCTCCGGCCGTGTAGAACAGGGTGATCTTGGAAAAGGCGTGGTGGGCGATGTGCATGAGCCCGCCGCTCACGGCCAGCGGGGTGAGCAAGGCCACGCCGATGATGACGTAGGAGAGCTGGCTCACGGTGGAGTAAGCCAGCCGGGCTTTCAAATCGTCCTTGGTCAGGGCGATGAGGGAGGCCACGAGGATGGTCAGGGCGGCCAAAAAGGCCGTGGGCAGACCCAGGCCCAGGTTGTTCAAGGTCTCCACCCCGAAGCCCGAGAGCATGATCCGGGACACGGAGAACACGCCCGCCTTGACCACGGCCACGGCGTGCAGCAAGGCCGAGACCGGCGTGGGCGCGACCATGGCCGAGGGCAGCCAGTTGTGGAAGGGCAAAAGGGCCGCCTTGCCGATGCCCAGGATGTACAGGGCGTAGGTGATGGACACCAGGACCGGGTCCGCATCCTTGGGGAACATGCCGGTCAGGGCGTCGCCCAGGTGCATGTCCAGGGTGCCGCACAAGATATAGGTCAGGATCATGGCCGGGAGCAGGAAGAGCTTGGAGGTGCCCATGAGGTACACGATGTACTTGCGCGCGCCCTCGAACCCTTCCGCGTCCTCGTGGTGGGCCACCAGAGGGTAGGTGAACATGGTGATGATTTCATAGAAGAGATAGAGGGTGAAGATGTTGGCCGAAAACGACACCCCCTGGGCCCCAAAAATGGCCACGGCGAAACAGATGTAGTAGCGGGTCTGGGCGTGTTCCTTGTTTCCCCGCATGTAGCCGATGTTGTAGCTGGTGGTGAGAATCCACAAAAAAGAGGAGATGAAGGCAAATATCATGGCCAGGCCGTCGGCCGCGAATTTCACGGACACGCCCGGGATGAGCTCGAACAGGGTGAAGGTCAGGATCTTGCCGTGCATCACGTCCGGGATGAGCGCCAGCACCGAGAGAAAGGTCAGGATGGAGAAGATGAAGCTCATGGCCTCGCGCTTGTTCTCATCCTCGCGGGCCAGCCAGATGGCGAAGGGCGCGGCCAGGGTCAGGGCCAGGGGGATGAGCATGCCGGGCGAGTGAATCATTTCCGGGGAGGTCATAGGCTATCCCTTCAGTTCCGAAACCGCGTCGGTCTCGATACTCTTGAAGCGTTTGGACACCACCACCACGATGGCCAGGACCAGGGTGGCCTCGGCCGCCGCCAGACCCATGACCAAGAGGGTCCCGAGTTGGCCCAGGGCCGGTTCCTTGCCCGAGAGCTGGGCTGCGGCCACGATGGACAAGCCCGCGCCGTTGAGCATGAGCTCCACGCTGATAAGCATGCCCACCAGGCTTTTGCGCCAGACCAGGCCATACATGCCGATGGCCAGGAGAATCAGGGCCGCCAGTTGAAACAGGGTCAGGGGACTCACTTTTTGCCTCGCTTTTCAAAGGCCAACAGGACCGCTCCGGCCATGGCCACGAGCAGGGCCACCGAGATCAACTCAAAGGCCAGGGAATAGGGACCCATGAGCGCCTTGCCCAGGGCCTCGGCCGGAAGCTCCGAAGGGGTCAGCCGGGAGACCGGGGGATGCTTGATGATCACCCAGGACAGGGCAAAGGCCGGGGCGCAGAGCACCAGCAGGGCGTTGACGTACTGCCGGGGCTGCCGGGGGTCCTGCTCCTCGCCGCCTGCTGGCGCGCGGGCCAGCATGATGGCCAGGAGGATGAGCACGCTCACCGCCCCTACGTAGATGAGCAGTTGCATGAAGGCCACCAGGGGCGCGGCCAGCAGCAGGTACATCCCGGCCACGGCGAACAGCGTGGCGATGAGCCCCACCAGGGCGCGCACCAGGCTCTGGGCCGTGACCGCCCACCAGGCCCCGGCCAGGATGATCAGGGTGTAGAAAAAGAACGCGACTTTTGCGAGTATCGCCATGACGTTACGCCTCGCTTTGGGCGGTTTCGGTCTTTGCTGCCTTTTTGGGCTTTTCCCCGGGCACGGTCTTACCTGACGCGGCCTGCTTGGCCAGCCGCTCCACAAGGTTCATCTGCAGGTCGGCCTTGTTCGTGGTCGCGAAATAGACATTGGTGGTGAACCGGATGGAGCCCACCGGGCAGTTTTCCACGCAGGTGTTGCAGAAGCTGCACAGGGAGAAATCATAGATGAACTGGGCCGGGTTCTTGGGGGCCGAAAGCTTCTTCACCTTCTCGCCCCGGGCCTCGGCCTCGGCCATGGCCTTGAGCTGCTCCTCGGTGGGCTTGGGCTCTTTCTGCTTGACCACGGTCAGGCATTTGCTCGGGCAGGAGGTGGCGCACATCATGCACGAAATGCATTTGGGGATGGCCGGGTCCTTGACGCTCGGCACCAGCTCCATGTGCCCCCGAAAGCCCTCCAGGCCCTCGGGGCCCACGGTCTGACGGGGATAGTGCACGGTCACCTGGGGACCGCAGAAGGCCTTGCCCGTGACCTGCAGGCCCACGATCAGGCTCCACAGGGAGGCTATGTTCTTCCAGAAGGATTTGAGCGCGTTCATCACATCCCTTCCTCTTGGCCCTTACAGCTTGATGACCAGGGCGGTCACGAGCAGGTTGAGGATGGACAGGGGCAAAAGCCACTTCCAGCACAGGTTGAGCAACTGGTCAAACCGCGTGCGCGGGTAGGTCCAGCGGAACCAGATCATGATGACCAGGAGCACGTAGAGTTTCAGCAGAAACCACCAGGCCCCGGCCGCGCCCGGACCCTTCCAGCCGCCCAAAAACAGGGCCGTGGCCACGCCGCAGACCACGATCATCTCGGCGTACTCGGCCAGGAAGAAGAGACCGAATCCCATGCCCGAATACTCGGTGTGGAACCCGGCCACCAGTTCGCTCTCGGCCTCGGGCAGGTCAAAGGGGGCGCGGTTGGTCTCAGCCACGCCGCAGGTGAAATAGAGGATGAAGGCGATGGGCTGATAGATCCAGTTCCACTGCCAGGGCCAGTTGCCCTGGGCGGCCACGATCTCGGTCAAGCTCAGGCTCCCGGTCATGAAGCACACGGCCAGCACGGACAGGAGCAGGGGAATCTCGTAGGCCACGCCCTGGGCCACGGCCCGGCCTGCGCCCAAAAGACCGTATTTGTTGTTGGAGCCCCATCCGGCCAGGCACAGGGCCAGGATGTTCAACCCCGCGAAGGCCAGGATGAGCACCAGGCCCACGTTGACCTCCATGGCCGTCAAGAACGGGCTAAACGGCATGGGCAGGAACATGGGCATGACCGGCAGAAAGGAGACGATGGGGGCCAGCCAGAAGACCAGCTTGTCCGATCCGTCCGGGGTGAAGAGCTGCTTGCCCACCAGCTTGGCCGCGTCGGCCAGGGGCTGGAGCAGTCCGTTGGGTCCCACTTCATAGGGACCGGGCCGCCGCTGCACATGCCCGGCCACCTTGCGCTCCACCCAGACCAGGACCAGGCCGTTTAAGCCCACGAATCCGGCCACCAGGGCGATGGCGATGACGATGTGGATCAGTTCAATGGGGATCGCGTTCATAGCCCCTTCCTATCGGTCGATTTCCGGAATGACCATGTCGATGCTGCCCATGATGGCCACGGCGTCGGCCAGGAGCGTGCCCTGGGAAGCCTCGGCGAACAGGCTCAAATTGGAGAAGCCCGGGGCGCGCAGCTTGATGCGGTACGGGCTCTTGCCTCCGTCGCTGACCACCCAGACCCCGACCTTGCCACGCGCGCCTTCGGTGGCGAAATAGGCCTCGCCAGCCGGGGCCTTCCAGTTGGGCTTGGGCGCGCCCTTGATGAGTATCTCGCCCTCGGGGATCATGGCCACGGCCTGCTCCACGATTTTTAAGCTCTCCTCGATCTCGCGGATGCGCACCATGTACCGGGCCATGGCGTCGGTCTCGGGAAAGCTGGGAATGTCGAAGTCGATCTCGTTGTACACCGAGTAGGTCTCGTTCAGGCGGGTGTCCGAGGCCAGGCCCGCACCGCGCAGAATGGGACCGGTGGCCCCGTAGCGGCGGCACATGTCCACGTCCATGTCCCCCACTCCTTCCAGGCGCTTGCGCAGGATCACGTTGTCCGTGACCAGGTCCTTGTACACCGGGAGTTTTTTGCGCAGATAGGGCACGAAGTCCAAAATCTGCCTCAGGCACCGCTCGTCCATGTCCGCGCCCACCCCGCCGAGGCGGAAGTAGCTGTAGGTCAGGCGCGCGCCCGTGGGCCGCTGGAGGATGTCCATGAGAATTTCCCGGTCCTCGAAGGCGTACATGATGGGTGTGAACGCCCCCAGGTCCAGGAGATAGGCCCCCCACCAGAGCAGGTGGGAGGAAATTCGGTTCAGTTCCGTGGCGATGACCCGGAGGAACTCGGCCCGGCGGGGAACTTCGATCCCGGCCAGACGCTCCACGGCCCCGGCATAGGACCAGTTCCAGGCCAGGGGGTGCAGGTAGTCCACCCGGCCCATGTTGGGCATGAAGCCCACATAGGATTTCACCTCGGCCATCTTCTCGTGCATGCGGTGCAAATACCCCAGCACCGGCTCGGCCCGCACGATGTACTCGCCGTCCATTTCCAGCACCACCCGGAGCACGCCGTGGGTCGAAGGGTGCTGGGGACCCATGTTCAGGATCAGGGTGTTTTCCCTTTTCCCCTGCTCGAAGCGCTGGGTGTACAGGTCGCCGCGAATATAATCCGGATTGATGGTGCGCGTCATGGCCGTGTCACGTCCCTGTAAAGGTCAAAAGGCTATTTCCCGCCCTCGCCAGCCGCCTCGCCCTCGCCACTCGCTCCGCTCTCGATGGGAGCGTCAGCGACCGGGGCGTCAAAGAGGGTGAATCCTGCCGCCTGGTCCAGAATCTCGCCCTTTTCCAGAAGGGCGGCCGCGTTCTTCCGGGCGGCCTCCTCCTTGAGCAGGGGGTGGAAGTCCGCGTCCTCGGGCAACAGCAGAGGGATGAGATTGGGATGTCCGGTGAAGATGATGCCGTAGAAGTCGTTGGTTTCCCGCTCGTGCCAGTTGGCGCCCTGGAAGATGTGGGAGATGGTCGGAATCTCGGGCTTGTCCCGATCCGCCAGAACCCGCAGGGTGACCCGGCCGGGCCGGGTGAAATGGTCAAAATGATACACGGCCATGAGCCCTTCGGAAATATCCAGGCCGCAGACGTCCTCGATGTGGAACTCGGCGTCCAGAAGCTCCTGGGCCGCGGCCGGGAGGTCCCGGGGGCTTAAGGTAGCCACCCAGGCCTGGCCGGACTTCTTGTACTCGCCCTTGGCCAGACACAAGGTCGTGAACCGGCGCGCCAGCTGCTCGCTCATGCTTCCTCGCTCCCCGCCGGCACGGGCCACCATCTCTTGCCGGTGATCTTTTTCTGGATCTCAAAAAGCCCTTCCAGGAGCGCCTCGGGCCGGGGCGGACAGCCGGGCACGTACACGTCCACCGGGATGAGCTGGTCCACGCCCTCCACGATGCCATACTGGCCCTTGAACTTGAACGGGCCGCCGGAAATGGCGCAGTTGCCCAGACAGAGCACCCATTTGGGCGCGGGCATCTGTTCGTAGAGCCGGACCACGGCCGGGGCCATCTTCTTGGTCACGGTCCCAGCCACGATCATCAGGTCCGACTGCCGGGCCGAAGGCCGAAAGACCTCGGCCCCGAACCGGGCGATGTCGAACCGGGCCATGCCCACGGCCATCATTTCAATGGCGCAGCAGGCCAGACCAAAGGTCATGGGCCACAGGGACATGGACCGGCACAGGTCCAGGACGGTGTTGACCGCGGGGACATCGAGCTTGGGACGCTCGATATCGAGAACCGCAGGCCTTATGAGAGTTTCTTGGGCCACGTGAACACTCCTTTTGCCCAGAAATAGATCACGGCCATGACCAGAAAAAACATGAACACGAAAAGCTTCACAAAGGGCATGAACCCCGGGGCTTTCACGTACCAGGCCGCAGCCGGGAAGAGGTAGAGCACATCCACGTCAAAGGCCAGAAACAGCAGGGCGTAGATGTAGTAGTTGATGCCAAAGCGCATCCAGGAATCGCCGTAGGGGCGCATGCCGCACTCGTACGGCATGCCGATGTCCCCGCCCGTGAACCGAGGGGCCACCAGCAGGGAGCCCAGAAGCGGGACCCCGGCGAAAACGATGCCCACCAGAAAGAACACAAGAATCGCCAAATGGAGCCAGGTGAAGACCATAATATGCCCACCTCCACATCGGTTGGGGGCTCAAATGAGAAGAGACAGGGGGCCTATGACGAAGTTTCATCAGCCCTTAACCTGAGTGCCAGTTTCCCGTCAACCCCTTTTTGAAAAAAAACCCGGTGCTTCCAAGGGCCTGGAAGGTGGCGCATAACCATATACAGAGGTCGCGGGAGTTGCCCGTTCCGGCCTCCTGGCGTATTTCCCTTTTTGCCCTTATGGTCCCGGCGACTTGCCCATCGTTCCCAACCAAGGTGGAGGCCCATGCGTTTTCGCAACATTCTCCTGCCCGTGAATGGCTCGGCCGCCTCCCTCAAGGCTGCGGAATTCGCCCTGGCCCATGCTGGCGAGGACCAGGCCTCCTATGTTCTTCTGAACGTCTACGATCCCGTGCCCCTCTTGATCGGGGGCCAGGCCCGGGACCAGGTGGACCAGGAAATTTCCGTGGAGGAGGACGCGGTCATGCTCCCCTTCCGCACCATGTTCCGCGCCGCGAGCATGAATTTCCGCGAACGGCTGGAGGAAGGCCACCCGGTCCAGGCCATCCTGGCCGTGGCCGAGGAGGAGGGCTGCGACCTCATCCTGCTCGGGACCCGGGGCCGCTCGGACCTGGCCGGGCTGCTTCTGGGCAGCGTGTCCCACGGGGTCCAGCACGGGGCGCACTGCCCGGTACTCCTGATCCGCTGACCGCAGCCCCCGCATTCCGGAGCATCCCGTGTTTCGAGCCCCCCGCCTGTTCGCGCTCCTGGCCACCCTGGCCCTTTTCATCGCCGGGCCAGCCCTGGCTTCCGGGGACGCCCCGCACCTGGACGGCGCAGTCCTCGGCCTGGCCTGGGCCTGGCCCTTTGCGGGCATGCTCCTGTCCATCGCCGTCCTGCCCCTGGTCTGGCCCGGCCTGTGGCGCCGCCACTCGGGCAAGGTGGCCGTGTTCTGGGCCCTGGCCGCCCTTTTTCCCCTGGCCGTGACCCAGGGGATGGCCCTGGCCCTGTTCGCCTTTCTGCACACCATGCTCCTGGAATACCTCCCCTTCCTCATCCTGCTGCTCACCCTGTTCACCGTGGCCGGAGGGGTGCGCCTGACCGGGACGCTTTCGGGCACGCCCCGGGTGAACACGCTCATCCTTTTGGTGGGCACGGTTCTGGCCGGGTGGATGGGGACCACGGGCGCGGCCATGCTCCTGATCCGGCCCCTGCTCCAGGCCAACGCCCTTCGCCGCTACCGGGCGCACAGCGTGGTCTTCTTCATCTTCCTGGTGGCCAACATCGGGGGGGCCCTGACCCCCTTGGGCGATCCACCCCTGTTCCTGGGGTTTCTCCAGGGCGTGTCCTTTTTCTGGCCCTTCACCCACCTCCTGACCCAAACCCTGTTCCTGGCCGGAACGCTGCTGGCCCTGTACTTCGGCCTGGATACCTGGCTTTTCGCCCGGGAGGGTCGGCCGCAAGGGCCTGGCGCGGATCAGCCCGCGGAAAGGCTGGGCCTTGAAGGCGGGATCAACCTGATCCTTTTGCTCGGGGTGGTGGCTGCGGTGCTTGGAAGCGGCCTGTGGACCCCGGACGCGGGCCTGACCCTCTTCTCTGTCCGCCTTCCGGCCCAGGGCCTGGTCCGGGACGCCCTGCTCCTGGCCTTCTGCTGGCTCTCCCTGCGCCTGACTCCGGCCCGGGTCCGCCGGGACAACGACTTCTCCTGGGAGCCCATGATCGAGGTGGGCACGCTCTTCTTCGGCATCTTCGCGAGCATGATCCCGGCCATGGCCATGCTCCAGGCCGGAACCTCGGGGACTCTGGCCGGGGTGGTCGGCCTGGTGACGCATGGGGGCCAGCCGGTGAACGCCCTGTATTTCTGGCTCACCGGCCTGCTCTCCAGCTTCCTGGACAACGCCCCCACCTACCTGGTCTTCTTCCACACGGCCGGGGGGGACGCGCAGCAGCTCATGCGCGAGGCCCCGGCCACCCTGGCGGCCATCTCCAGCGGCGCGGTGTTCATGGGGGCCAACTCCTACATCGGCAACGCCCCGAATTTCATGGTCCGGTCCATGGCCGAGGGCCAGGGCGTGCCCATGCCCAGCTTCTTCGGGTACCTGGCCTGGTCCGGAGCCATCCTCCTCCCGCTTTTCGGGCTGATCACCCTGATTTTCTACTGAACCGGGGAAGCCGCCAGGATTTCAGACCGAAAACCGGCCTTTGGCCCCTTGCCTGGCCCGGACCCGGACAGAAATTTCTTGCTCCTGGGGCTGTCCTGGACTACACAGGCGCGGTGCAGACTCGGCGGATTGTGCTCTCATGCGGACACGAGACGCTCGGCCATAAAGAGAAACATCAAGGAGAATCTGATGAAGAAATTGTGCATGGCGGCCCTGGCCGCCTTGATCCTGGGCCTTCCGGCCTGCGGTTCGAGCAAAGAGGCCGCCCCGACCCTGGACGTGAAAACCCGTGAAGACAAGATCAGCTACGGCATCGGCATGGACATCGCGGGCAACCTCCAGTCCTTTCCCTTCAAGCTGAACCCGGACCTGGTGGCCCAGGGCATCAAGGACTCCCTGTCCGGGGCCAAGCCCCTGGTGGCTGACAAGGACCTCCAGGAGGCCATGCAGTCCATGCAGACCGAGATGATGGCCAAGCAGGCCATGGAGAACGAGAAGATGAAGACAGTCGGCGAACAGAACAAGGCCGACGGGGCCAAGTTCCTGGAAGAGAACAAGAAGAAGGAAGGGGTGGTCACCACCAAGAGCGGCCTGCAGTACAAGGTCATCACCAAGGGCTCGGGTCCCAAGCCCAAGCCCGAGGACGTGGTCATGGTCCACTACCGCGGGGCGCTCATCAACGGCACGGAGTTCGACTCCAGCTACGCCCGCAACCAGCCCGCCAAGTTCCCGGTGGGCGGCGTGATCCCCGGATTCGCCGAGGCCCTGCAGCTCATGGAAGTGGGCTCCAAGTTCCAGGTGGTCATCCCCTCGGAGCTGGCCTACGGGGACAAGCAGGCCGGTCCGAACATCGCCCCCAATTCCGTGCTGGTCTTCGACCTGGAGCTCACCGAGATCACCGGCGAGAAGGAGCCGTCCCTGGCGGCCGAGCCTGCGGTCAAGCCTGCGGCCAAGCCCGAAGTTAAGAAGGACGCGGCCAAGGCTGAAGCCAAGGCCGAGAAGAAGAAATAACCGCTGACGCGGCGGAAACAAAAAGGGCTTCCACCTGGCGGTGGGAGCCCTTTTTTCGTGCAATGGTCAAGGTCGGGCTATTCCCCGCTTTCGTCCCTGTCCTGTTCCGTGGGCTGGCTTTCGGTCTGGCCCTCGTCCGCCGTCTCCTCGTCGTCCTTAGACTTGAACTTCACCCCGGGGGCCTTCACTTCGGCCAGACAGCGGGCGAAAATCAGGAATCCCGTGTGGGCCACCATGCGGTCGTCGGGCCGCAGGCGCTGGGGCACGGTCTTGTAGCGCCGGATGAGGATCTCCAGCACCTCCACGTCCGAGAACGGCCCCTGCTCCAGCCCGAGCAAAAGGTCCTGGACCTGGTTGGTGGTGGGCAAAAGAAAGCCGAGCATGGCCCCGGGGATCACGGCCTTGGGGATGTGCGCAAGGTAGTCCCAGGGCGTGCGCACGTCCAGGAACAGGCAGTCCGCGCCCGTGACCGCAAAGCCCTCCTCGATGTCCTGCTGGAACTGCTCCACCCGGTGGGACAGGCCGTAGCGGGCCAGGTTCTGGCCGGTGAGCTTGAAGAAATCGTCCCGGCGCTCGTGGGTGTAGACCTTGCCCGTGTCACCCACGTAGTAGGCCAGGGCCACGGTGAACCCGCCCGAGCCGCTGCCCGCCTCGATGACCTTGGTGCCCGGGCCGATGCCCATCTTGACCAGGGTGTAGGCGATCTCCTTGGGGTACATGATCTGGGTGGCCCGCTTCACGCCCTTGATCAAATCATAGATGGTGGGCTTGATCATGGTGTAGGGGGTTCCCTTGTGGGTCGGGATGGTGGCCCCGAACCCGGCCTCGGCCGCTGCGTCCATCTCCAGAAAACCGTGATGGGTGTGCAACTGGGCTCCAGCCTCCAGCATGCGCAAATATCGCTTGCCTGTAGGCCCCAGGAACAGTACCACTTGTCCGGGTTCAACCGTCATCCGTCACCTCCCAAGGAAAAAGGACCCCAGCCCTACGGCGGGCGACAGGGGAAGTCAAGCATGGCCTATACGCACATTTTCGGGCCGGTCCTGTCCGGCCGCCTGGGACGCTCCCTGGGCCTGGACCTTCTGGGGGCCAAGATCTGCTCCCTGGACTGCGTCTACTGCGAGGTCGGGGCCACCCGGGTCCTGACGCTCTCGCGCGGGCCGTACGTCCCGGCCCAGGTCCTGCTTAAGGAACTGGCCCAGTTCAAGGACCAGTTCAAGAATCAGAATGGGCCGCCCCTGGACCACATCACCCTGGGCGGGAGCGGCGAGCCCTGCTTGAATCTGGAGCTTTCGGCCATCCTGGCCGGAGCCAAGGCCCTGTTTCCGGACGTGCCCACGGCCGTGCTGACCAATTCCACGCTCCTGTCCGACCCGGCCGTGCGCCAGGACCTGGCCCAGGCCGAGGTGGTCCTGCCCTCCCTGGACACCCTGGTTCCCGCAGAGTTCGCGGCCGTAAGCCGCCCCCATGCGGACCTGACCCTAGACGGCCTGCGCCAGGGGCTCCTGGATTTCCGGGCCGGTTTTGCCGGGCGGCTGTACCTGGAAATCCTGCTGGTGCATGGAGTAAACGACACTGCGGCCAACCTGGAGGCCCTGGCGGCCTTCATCCCGGAGCTTGGCCCGGACCGGGTGGACGTGGTCACCTTGACCCGGCCCGGCACCCTGCCCACGGCCCGGGCCGTGGACCAGGACACCCTGGCCGCCTGGCGCAAGGCCCTGGGCCAGGGCGCGGCCCCAGCCCCGACTCCGGCCTCGGATCAGGGCGAACGGGGCGATTTGAGATTTGCCGAACTCCAGGATATGATTGCCTCCTCCCTGGCCCGGCGGCCCCAGACCGCGACGCAGTTGGCCCTGGGCCTGGGAGCGCCCCCCCGCCTGGTGGCCTCGGCCCTGGCCGAACTGCTCGAGGCGGGCCGCATCGCGGATAGGGGGGCAGGCGACCCTGATTCACGGGGCTTTTACGGCCCGATCCAACGCTGACGAACGCCTGTGCGTTTGCATACATTTCAAAAATTTTCGCTCATGAGGAACCAATGACCGCCATCGTAAAAAAACGTCAAAAAATGTTCATCAGTGTCCTGCCCGGCGAACAGGTGGAAGTGCTCATCGCCGAGGAAGGACGGGTCCTGGAATACTACGTGGAAATGCTGCACCAGGAAAAGACCCGGGGCAACATCTACAAGGGGTACATCCACAACATCGACCCGGCCCTGCAAGCCGCCTTCATCAACTACGGGGCCGAACGCAACGGCTTCCTCCAGGTGGATGAAATCCATCCCGAATACTACACGGGCTCCTATCCCCTGCGCAAAGGGGCCAAGTATCCGCCCCTGCAAAAGGTGCTCAAGCCCGGCCAGGAAATCCTGGTCCAGGTGGTCAAGGAGCCCACGGGCAAGAAGGGGGCCTTCCTGACCTCCTACATCTCCCTGCCCGGCCGCTACCTGGTGCTCACCCCGGGCCGGGAGCAACTCGGGGTTTCGCGCAAGGTGGAGGACGAGACCGAGCGCGCCCGGCTCAAATCCATGTTCGAGCACATCACCCCGGACCCGGGCATCGGGGTCATCGTGCGCACGGTGTCCACGGGCTTAAGCAAGCAGCGCATCTCCCAGGACTTCAAGTACTTGAGCCGGGTGTGGACGGACATCCGCAAAAAAGCCCAGATCGATAAGGCCCCCTGCCAAGTATACAAGGAGCTGAACCTGGCCGCCCGGGCCGTGCGCGACTACCTGTCCCCGGAAGTGACCGAAATCTGGCTGGACGACGCCGAGACCGCCGAGCAGGTCACGGAATTCGCGGCCGTGGCCTTCCCCCGCCGCGCGGGCCTGGTCAAGGTGCATGCGGACACGGACAAGAACCTCTGGGAGCGCTTCAACCTGGTCAAGCAGATCGAGCAGGTCTGCGGCCGGGAAGTGACCCTGCCCTCGGGGGGCCGCCTGGTCTTTGATCAGACCGAAGCCCTCATGGCCGTGGACATCAACTCCGGCAAGATCGGGGGCGAGAAGAATTTCAAGGCCATGGCCCTGAAAACCAACCAGGAAGCGGCCGAGGAGATCGCCCACCAGCTCATGCTCCGGGACATCGGCGGCCAGATCGTGGTGGACTTCATCGAGATGAAGGACCCCAAGCACTGCCGGGAAGTGGAAAAGACCTTAAAGACCGCGCTGAAAAACGACCGGGCGCGCACGGACTGCGGCCGCATCTCGCCCTTTGGCCTCCTGGAGGTCATCCGCCAGCGCCTGGGCTCCTCGGCCATATCGCTTTCCACCGAGCCCTGCCCCTGCTGCCAGGGCACGGGCATCCGCCGGAACATGGAATGGCAGTCGGTCCAGGCCTTAAAAGACATCCACCGGCTCCTGCGCGGCAAGCACGGGACGGACACGGCCCTGGTCTACGAGACCGCCATGGAGACGGCCATGCACCTGCTCAACCACAAGCGGGAGACCCTGCAGGAGCTGGAGCGCCGCTTCGAGCGCAAGATCAACATCCAGGCCAAGTGAGCCATGGCCCGCGTCCTCGTGCACCTGTGCTGCGGCCCCTGCGCCATCGTGCCGGTGTCGGCCTTAAAGGCCCAGGGATTCGAGGTGACCGGGTACTTCTCTAATCCCAACATCCATCCCCTGACCGAATATCTGCGCCGCCGGGAGACCCTGCTCCAGGCGGCGCGCCTTTTGGACATCCCGGTGCTCTTCCCGGACGCGGAGTACCAGCCCCGGGTCTTTTTCCAGGCCGTGACCGGCCGGGAGGAGGAGCGCTGCCCCCCCTGCTACGCCCTGCGCCTGGAGCCCACGGCCCGGGCGGCCCGGGAGATGGGGTTTACGGCCTTCACCACCTCCCTGCTGTACAGCAAGTACCAGAAGCACGAGGCCATCCGGCAGGCCGGACTCGCGGCGGCCCAGGCCCAGGGCCTGGATTTCCTGTACCAGGATTTCCGGGAGGGCTGGAAAGAGGGAGTGACCCGGTCCAAGGAGTGGGGGCTCTATCGCCAGCAGTATTGCGGGTGCCTGTACAGCGAGGCCGAGCGCTACGCCCGGGAGCTTGCGCGCGCCGTGGCCGCTGAAACGGGCCTGGCGCCGTCCTGAACCCGAGGGGAGAAGCCCATGCCCAGATTCTTCGGCGAGGTGGAGGCCCTGACCCGGCCCAAGGCCCCGGCCCCAAACCCTCTGGACAGCCTGGCCCTCAAGACCGGGCCAGGGGAAAAGAAGCTCCTGCTCTACGTGCACGTGCCCTTCTGCCGCCAGAAGTGCGCCTACTGCGCCTTCCACTCCCAGGTGTACAACCAGGTCACGGCGGCCTGGTACGTGAAGACCCTGGTCGCCGAGATCGGGCTCTGGGGTCGCAGGCTGAACCGGCCCAAGGCCGAGACCCTGTATCTGGGCGGGGGCACGCCCAGCCTCCTGTCCCTGGCCGACCTGAACCGGATCGTGAGCGCCGCGCGCCAGTCCTTTGACCTGGACCGGGACGCGGAGATCACCATGGAGGCCAATCCGGATTCCGTGGGCGACGCGGGCTGGTTCGCCTCCCTGGCCTCCCTGGGCGTGAACCGCCTGAGCCTGGGCGTGCAGAGCCTGTCCGACGAACACCTGGCCCGGCTGGGACGTCCGCACAGTGCGGCCCAGGCCACGTCCGCCCTGGCCCTGGCCCGCCGGGCCGGGCTGGCCAACGTGGGCCTGGACCTGATCTGGGGCCTGCCCGGGCAGAGGCTCCAGGACTGGCTCGGCCAGTTAAGGACAGTGGTCAAGGAACTGGCCCCCCAGCACCTGTCCTGCTACGGCCTGACCCAGGAGGAGGGCACGCCCTTCACCCGCCGCATCCAGGCCGGGGAGCTGACCCTGCCCCCGGAGGACGAGCAGGCCCGCATGTACGTGCTCGGCGCGGAATACCTGGAGAGCGAGGGGCTTTTGCACTACGAAATCTCCAATTTCGCCCGCCTGGGATTCGCCAGCCGCCACAACAGCGGATACTGGGAGGGCCGGGACTATCTGGGCCTGGGGCCGTCGGCCGTGTCCACCCTGGGGACCCGGCGCTTTGCCAATGCCCGGGCCATGGAGGACTACGACGCAGCCGTGCGCCAGGAGACCACGGGCCGGGACTTCGAAGCCCTGGACCCGGCCACGCTCCTGCGCGAACGGCTCATGCTCGGCCTGCGCACCACCCGGGGCGCGCTCCTCAGCGACTACTTGGCCCTCACGGGCAAGGCCCTGCTGGCGGACAAGAAGGCCCTGATCCAGGCCCTGCGCCAAAACGGCCTGGCCCGGGTGAACCAGGGCCGCCTGCGCCTGACCAAGAACGGCATGCTGGTTTCAAGCGCCATCATCTCCCGCATCCTGGACTGACCCCGGCACCCATCAGGGCGGCTGGCCGCTTGACAGGTTCGGCGGGCATGGGCCACTCTGCCGTTGCGGCCCTGACCCGGGCCGACAGTCCCAAGGAGCCCCGTGCATGCCCGACCTCGATCCTGACGACCTGATCCAGAATTTCCTCGACCAGTCCCTGGACCAGGTGGCCGAGATCGGCGATGCGCTCATGGCCCTGGACCGCTCCCAGGCCCGCCCCACCCCGCAGCAGGCCGGGGACCTGGCCCGGAGCCTGGACTCCCTGGCCGAGCGGGCCGGGCTCATGGATTTCGCGGGCATTCATGATCTTTCCCTGGCCATGGAGCAGGCCCTGCCCCCCCTGGCCCGATCCGAGACAACCCCAGCCGCCGTGGCCCAGGCCGTGAACATCCTTCTGGACAGCCTGAACATCCTGGAAGACCTGGTGCGCAAGGCCGACGACGGGAGCGCCCGGGACACCTCGGCCATCCTGGAGGCCCTGCGCGGCCTGGCCCCGGCCAGGCCTGCCGCGCCCAAGTCCCCGGCCGCAAAGCCGCGCCTGGGCCGCAAGCCCGGACCCCGCCCTTGCGTCCCGGCCTCGGAAGAGGCCGCCCTGCCCTCGCCCCAGGCTGGCCCGGCCTGCCCCGCGCCTGCCGGGCTCCTGGAACCGACCCTGCGCCTGGACCAGGACACCAATCCCATGGGCATCCCGGCCCTGGCCCTGAACGCGGCCCTGGCCCGCGCCCCCCAGATTCACCACTACCCCCAGAATGGGTCCCCGGACCTGGTGGCCGCCCTGGCCCGGCATCTGCGCCAGCCCGAAAACCGCATCCTGGTAGGCAACGGGCTCAACGAACTCATTGACCTGATCCTGCGGGTCAAGGCCAGGCCGGGCCAGGACCACGTGCTCACCGGCGCGGCCTGCCCGCCCCGCTTCCAGATCATCGCGGACCTCTGCCGGGTGGAGTTGCGCCGCACCCCGCGGGAGCCGGACTTCTCCCTGCCCCTGGAGGCCCTGGTCCAGGCCGCCGGGCCGAACACGGCCGCCGTGCTTTTGTCCAATCCCGACGAGGCCACCGGACACGCGGCCACCACCGAGGAACTCACGGTCATGACCGCCCTGATGCCCGAGACCACCCTGGTCATCGTGGACGAGACCCTCATTGATTTCGCCTGGCCCGACGAGGAGTACTCCATCCTGCCGCTTCTGGACCGCTTCCCCAACCTGGTGGTGATCCGGTCCTTCTGCCGGGGGTTCGGCCTGGCCGGGCTCAGGCTGGGCTACGGCCTCATGCACGAATCCCTGGCCGACGTGCTCAGGCGGGTGCGCCTGCCTTTTTCCGTGAACAGCCTGGCCGAGTCCGCGGGCCTGGCCGTGCTGGCCGACACCGACCACGCCATGGAGTCCCTGAGCATGGCCATCACCGAGCGCGACCGGCTGGCCAAGGGGCTCACGGCCCTGGGCTGCGACCCGGTCCCGGGCCAGGGCAATTTCGTGTTCTTCATCCCGCCCCGTCCGGCCCAGGACGTGGCCGAGGGGCTGGCCAAAAAGGGCGTGCTGGTGCGCACCATGAACGGCTACGGGTTTCCCCAGGCCTTGCGGGTGAGCGTGGGCCTGCCGGAGCAGAACGGGGTGTTTCTGGAGGCCATGGAGGCAGTGTTCAAGGATTTATGATCCGAGGCAGACACAAAAGGCTTGTGTTCAGGCCATCGAGTGCGCTAATTTGGGGGAAGGCCGGGAACTCCGTACGTCCAGAATCATGTAGGAAAGGCCCCGTCATGGGCTGAGGGAAACATGAAACCGGATGCCGAAAAATCCCGTAGCGAACTCCTGGCCGAACTGGTCTCGCTGCGCGGGCGGGTCACGGAACTGGAAGGACCGGATCAGGCCGGGCCTGGAACAAGGACCGGCGCTTCCCGCCCTTCCACGGACGTTTTCGCCCAAACCACTGAACTCATCCGCACCTTGAGCACCCAGGGAAAGGCCCAGGACATCCTGCGCCGCCTGATCAACCAGATGCGCGACTGGTCCGGTTGCGACTCCGTGGGCATCCGCTTCCGGGAGGGGCTGGACTATCCCTATTTCGAGACCAGGGGGTTCTCCGAGGAATTCGTCCAAATGGAGAACCGCCTGTGCATAACCGGCAGCGACGGCCGACCGGTTCTGGACAAAAACGGCAACCCCCGGCTCGAATGCATGTGCGGCAACGTCATCCAGGGGCGCACCAACCCGGACCTGCCCTTTTTCTCCGGCCGGGGCAGCTTCTGGTCCAACGGGACCACCGCGCTTCTGGCCGGAAGCACGGAGGCGGATCGGCAGTCCTCCACCCGCAACCGCTGCAATGGCGTGGGATACGAATCCGTGGCCCTGGTCCCGCTTCGCTCCGGGGAGAAGACCTACGGGCTGTTGCAGTTCAACGACCACCGGGAAGGCCGCTTCACCCCGGAGCTCATCGCCTTCCTGGAATTCATGGCTGAAAGCGTGGCCATGGCCCTGTCCCGGCTGGAAGCGGATGAGAGCCTCCGGGAGAGCGCCCTGAAATTCCACCAGCTCTTCAACGCGGCCCCGGTTTCCCTGTGTCTGGTGAACAGTGCGGGCGCGATCCTGGATTGCAACGACCGCTTCCGGCAGATGTTCGGCCAAGCTCCTGAAGACATAGCGAATCTGCAGCAATGGGGGGCCATGGCCTGCCCGGACCCGGACTCCCGGCAGCGGATGATGGCCGCCTGGGACCAGGCCGTCGGACAGTCCGCCGGGAGGCTGCCCCCTGGCGCGCCCATGGCCTGCGCCATAACCGACCGAACGGGCCAGGCCCGCATCGTGGAGATTTCCGGGGCCTCCCTGGACGAGCGTTTTCTGGCGGTCATCCCCGACGTCACCGAGAGCAAGCGGGTCGAGGAGGCGCTTCGCCAGGCCAAGGAGCAGGCCGAGGCCTCCACCTGCGCCAAGTCCGAATTCCTGGCCAACATGAGCCATGAGATCCGCACCCCCTTGAATGGTATCCTGGGCATGCTCCAAGTGATCGCCATGAGCAGCCCCACCCCGGAACAGGCCGAGTGCGTCTCCGCGGCCATGCAATCGGGCCAACGCCTGACGCGGCTTCTGACCGACATCCTGGACCTGTCGCGCATCGAGGCCGGAAAGATCGAAATCGTGGAGAGTGAATTCTCACCGCTTGCGCTCTTGCGGGGCATGGTGGATGTCTTCCTGGCCGTGAGCATGGAAAAGAACATGCCCCTGCGCGCGGCCCTCGATTCCGCCACGCCCGAGACCCTGATCGGGGATGAACTGCGCCTCACCCAAATCCTGACCAATCTCCTGGGCAACGCCTTCAAGCACACGGACCAGGGGGAAGTCACCCTTGGCTTGGCCGTCTTTCCCGGGCAGACCCCCTCCAGATGCCGTCTGGTGCTCACGGTCAGCGATACCGGCCAGGGCATCCCCGAGGACAAGATCGCCACCATTTTTGAATCATTCAAACAAATTGACGGCTCCATCACCCGGACCCGCCAAGGGGCCGGACTTGGGCTGTCCATCGTGCAGCGCCTGGTTGAACTCATGCACGGGGACATCACCGTGACCAGTACGGTCGGGCAGGGCACGACCTTTCGTTGCTCCGTCGAGTGCGGTCTGCCTGTCGCCGAATCGGACTCCCCGGACACGACGCCCGTGATGGAGCGTCCATTCGCGAACCTGTCCAGGCGCATCCTGGTGGTCGAAGACGACGAGACGAGCGCCATGGCCATCAAGCGTTTGCTGGAGAAAGCAGGCCATGTCGCGGTCATTGCCAAAGAGGGGAAGGCCTGCCTGGACCTGTTGTCGTCCCGGCCCTTCAACCTCATCCTCATGGACATCCAGATGCCGGTCATGGGCGGGGTGGAGGCCACCCGGGAGATACGCAACCCGGATCGTTTCGGCCCCAGGTCCAGCATCCCCATCATCGCCCTGACCGCCCACGCCATGCGCGGGGACAAGGAGCGCTTCCTGGAGGCCGGGATGGATGGCTATGTGTCCAAACCCGTGGACCTCACTGAATTGAACACGGTGATGGAACGGGTGTTGGCCTCCAAGGAAAAGACTTCAGGCCTCTGACTTTTCCCCGGCCTCATTCCGCTTCGTGTTTTCGCCCGAGGGCTGGATGCGGTCCCCTGAAACGGCTGAAAGAGGATATTCAGCCAGGGGCGCATAGGCCGGTCCCCGGGGACCCAGGCGGCTCTCCCAGAACACCAGGCGCTCCATGGCCGCCACGGGCCAGGCCGTACTTCCAAGCAGATTCAGGACCCGGGACCAGTCCTGGCCCGGATCGTCCTTGACCCGGCCCAGGGTCAGGTGGGCCGTGAAGGGCCGCTCCTCGGGCGCGAACCCCGGAGGAGTCAGGGCCTGGTCCACGGCCTGGGCCAGGGCCGCGCTTTCCGGGCCGCCCTGGATGAGCCCCACCCAGAGCACCCGAGGCCTGCGCCCGTCCGGGAAAAATCCCCCGCCCCCGGCCTGGAGGGTAAAGCCCGGGAAACGCACCCCGGCCAGGGCGGCCGTGGCTGCCGCCACCCGGTCGGGTTCGGTTTCGCCCAGGAATTTGAGGGTCAGATGCCAGTTCTCCGGCCTGGTCCAGGACAAACGCGCCCGCACCAGGGGCCGAAGCCGGGACAGAAGAGCGGACAGGTGGTCGTGATAACTTGGGGGCAGGGGCAGGCCCACGAAACAGCGGATCACGGGTGCCCCCCGATGGCAGGGCTTGATGATCGGCCTTGGCCTGTACAAGAACACGGAATAAAAGAATAATTTTTCTTATTCTTCATCCTGGCCAAACCGTGTTTCTCAGGCTGGAAGCCCCGGACGCGGCTCCACTCAGCCCAGGTTGGCCAACAGCCCGGAGATGGCCGCGTTCACGCTCTGGGCCTTGATCTCCAGACGGCTGCCCTGGAAGAAAAAGCGCTCGGCCCGGGTCTCCACCCCAAAGGTCCAGGCCATCCAGACCGTGCCCACGGGCTTGTCCGGGGAGCCTCCCGTGGGACCGGCCACGCCCGAGAGGCCCACGCCCACCGGGCAGCCCATGAGCCGCCGCACACCCTCGGCCATGTGCCGGACCACGGGTTCGCTCACGGACCCGTATCGGATCAGCTCTTCCGAAGGCACGCCCAAGAGACCGGTCTTGATGGAATTGGCGTAGGCCACCAGCCCGCCCAAAAACCAGTCCGAACTGCCGGACACATTGGTCAGGGTGTCGGCCAAAAGCCCGCCCGTGCAGGACTCGGCCACGGCCATGAACAGCCCCCGGGCCACCAGGATCTCACCCAATCTGGTCACGTTCTTCAGGGTTTCTCTCCCGGCCATGCGCCCTCCTCGTCCGGGATCACCCGGGCAACCGATGCTCCTGACAATGCTTGCAGCCCGCATGCCACGTTTTCCGAGTTTCGCCAACCCTTATTTCGAGAGTGGTTGCCCGCATAAATATCCGTTGTTCGACACTTCCCTCCGGCCCGGCCGTCCCATTCCCGGGCTTGGTTTTTTCCCCGAAAAACCGTATGCGAAAGCACCACGCGATGAAGGAGATATGACCATGCTGGATTTGAAACTGGTGCAAAAACATCCCGAACTGGTGCGCGAAGCCCTGGCCCGACGCGCAAGTTCCCTGGATATCGCCGAATTCACGGCCCTGGACGACCGCCGCCGGGAACTGCTCCAGGAGTCCGAGGCCTTGAAGGCCGAACGGAACAAGGCCTCGGGAGATATCGCCAAGGCCAAGCGCGAGGGCGGAGAGGCCACCGAGCTTCTGGCCCGCATGGCCACGGTCTCGGATCGGATCAAGGTCCTGGAGGCCGAACTCTCCACCATCGAAGAGGCTGAGACGGCCTGGCTCATGTCCGTGCCCAACATCCCGCACCAGTCCGTGCCCCTGGGCCAGAGCGAGCACGACAATCCCGTGCTGCGCACCTGGGGAGATATCCCGGCCTTTAATTTCGAGCCCAAGGAGCACTGGGAGCTGGGCGCGGCCCTGGGCGGCCTGGATTTCGAGCGGGCGGCCAAGATCACCGGCTCGCGCTTTGCCGTGTCCCTGGGCTGGGCCGCGCGCCTGGAGCGGGCCCTGGCCTCCTTCATGCTCGACGTGCAGACCCGGGAGCACGGGTATGTCGAGGTCCTGCCCCCGTACATCGTGAACAGCGCCAGCCTCACGGGCACCAGCCAGCTCCCCAAATTCGCCGACGACCTGTTCAAGCTGGCCGGGACCGACTACTATCTCATCCCCACGGCCGAGGTACCCCTGACCAACATGCACCGGGACGAGACCCTGACCGAGGACGATCTGCCCATCACCTACTGCGCGCTCACCCCCTGCTTCCGCTCCGAGGCCGGGTCCTACGGCAAGGACACCAAGGGCCTCATCCGCCAGCACCAGTTCCACAAGGTGGAGCTGGTCCGCTTCGAGCACCCCGAACGGTCCTGGGAAGCCCTGGATCTGCTCACCCGGCATGCCGAGGTCATCCTCCAGCGCCTGGGCCTGCCCTACCGGGTCATCACCCTGTGCACCGGGGACATGGGCTTCGGCTCGGCCAAGACCTACGACATCGAGGTCTGGCTGCCCGGCCAGCAGAAGTTTCGGGAAATCTCCTCCTGCACCAATTTCGAGGACTTCCAGGCCCGGCGGGCGGGCATCCGCTTCAAGTCCAAGCAGTCCAAGAAGAGCGCCCTGGTGCACACCTTGAACGGCTCGGGCCTGGCCGTGGGCCGGACCCTGGTGGCCGTGCTGGAGAATTATCAGCAGGCCGACGGCTCCCTGGTCATTCCCGAGGTCCTGCGGCCCTACCTGCACGGCGAGGAGCACGTCATCCTGCCGGTCTAGAAAAAATCCTCCTTGAGTTCCTTCCGGCCCAGCCGGGCTGACCCATCGGCCCGGCTGGGCCACTTTGCTTTTTGCGCACCGATTTCAACTGAACCGGGTGACCGGGAGGCCATGAACCCGTCCCCTGAAGCGGGGCACGGCCAATAAACGATCTCTGCTTCCCTTGACATGACCGCTTTCTCGGATACAATCAGGCCATGATTGAACCTCTAACTGTTGGAGGGATAATGAAAAACCAAATCACTGACTCCGGTATGACCCGCAGGATGTTTCTGGCTTCGGCCGCAGGGGTCTGCGGTCTGGTTGCGGCCAACGGCCTGGGACTTGGCGGTCTGGCCTGGGCCGAGGAAGGCCCGATGGCCCCGGCCCTGCCCTTCCCCGAAGCGGCCCTGGAGCCGGTCATCTCGGCCAAGACCATCGGCTTCCACTTCGGCAAACACACGGCCCTCTACTATGCCAACACGGCCAAGATGGTGGCTGGAAAGCCCCTGGCCGCCATGCCCCTGGACAAGATCGTCCTGGAAGCGGCCAAGGACCCCTCGGCCATGGCCCTGTTCAACAACGCGGCCCAGGCCTGGAACCACACCTTCTATTGGAACGGCATCAAGCCCGGTGGCGGCGGCGCGCCCACGGGCAAGGTCCTGGAGGCCATAAACGGGGCCTTCGGAGGATTCGAGGCTTTCAAGAAGGAGTTCACCGACACGGCCGTGGGCCAGTTCGGCAGTGGCTGGGCCTGGCTGGTCAAGGAGGAGGGCAAGCTCAAGGTGGTGAAAACCGCCAACGCGGCCACGCCCATGACCTCCAACCAGGTGGCCCTGCTCACCGTGGACGTCTGGGAGCATGCCTACTACCTGGATTATCAGAACCGCCGGGCCGACTATGTGACGGCCTTCCTGGACAAGCTGGTCAACTGGGATTTCGTGGCCAAGAACCTGGGCTGAACCCAACGGCGGCATCGCGCTCCAAAGCCCCCGGCTCCCGGGGGCTTTTTTCGTCTCATGGAGAGGTCCGGCTCCACGCTCCTCGCCCCGGGCACTACAAACGACAAAGCCCCCTGCATTCACAGGGGGCTTTGTTTTGCCTTATGGCTTTTGAAAGAAAAAGTCCTGGCGACGACCTACTTTCCCACGATTTAGACCGCAGTATCATCGGCGATGGAGGTCTTAACTACCGAGTTCGGAATGGGATCGGGTGT